>JAQXGH010000040.1 GCA_029006195.1 Bacillota bacterium | reverse complement strand
CAGAGCGGTATACCTCAGTTGCAGAAATTTGCTAAGCTCAAAGAAAAGAGGCTGCCTGGTTTGATCGCGCATGCCCAACATAACATCAGTACGGGTAAGCTTGAGGGCTTCAACAACAAAATCAAAGTTGCAAAGAGGATTGGCTATGGATACCGTAATGACGAGCACTTTTTTACGATGATAAAGTACTTGTCATTACCTGCTACCCGTAACCAATCCACGAGAAATCCGTGAAGAACCATTAAAAAATATCCGCAAAAGCGGACATTTTTTTCGCATTATCAGTAACCTAAGTGCCATGGAACATGGCACTTAGGCCAAATCACAACTATCTCTTCATAATAGTTCCCAGCAAGCTTCTCGCAATCTGTGCGCCTACGTTGCCGCCCAGAGTTTTGCCTTTCTTGCCGAGCACCTTTTCGCCTACGGATTTGCCGATTTCACGGCCGATAGTTCCGGAAGCGGTTCTGAAAACCTTTTCGGTTTCTTTGCTGATAGTGCTCTTTTTCTTTGTTTCTTTCTTAGTTACTGATGAGCCGGATTTGCCGGATTTCTTTTCGGATTTCTTCGCAACCTCAGTCTTCTTCGCAGCCTTCTCTTCTGCTTCAGCCTTTTCTTCCTTAGCTGCTGCCAGCACTTCGTATGCTGACTCTGGGTCGATAGTTTCTGCGTACTTTTCATTGAGAGGGCAGGACTTGATCAGGGCTTCGCGGTCGCCGTCAGTGATTGAAGCCATTAAGCTTTCTGGTGGCAGGATGTAAGCGTGCTCTGAAATGCCAGGGATGCCTTTCTCGTCGAGAAGTGAAACTACCGCTTCACCAGTACCTAGATTCTGGAGTAGCTCTAGAGTATCGAACTCAGGGTTAGTGCGGAAAGCATTAGCTGCAGCCTTCAGGCCTTTCTGTTCGCCTGGTGTGAAAGCGCGGAGTGCATGCTCGATCTTATTGCCCAGCTGTGACAGAACTGCATCAGGAATATCTGAAGGGTTCTGAGTTACGAAATAAATGCCGATGCCCTTTGATCTTATGAGCTTGATAACCTGCTCGATCTTATCCTGCAGAGCCTTAGGGGCATTGTTAAAGAGCAGGTGAGCTTCGTCAAAGATGAAGACGATCTTAGGCTTATCCAGATTGCCGACTTCCGGCATAACTTCGAAAAGCTCTGAAAGCAGGTAAAGCATAAATGCTGAATATAACTTCGGTTTATTTATTAAGCTTTCGGATGAAAGAATGTTGATAACGCCGCGGCCATCTTCTGTAGTGGCAACGAAATCATTGATATCGATAGCAGGGTCGCCAAAGAAAGCATTTGCGCCTTCGCCTTCAAGGGCAACTATCGAGCGGATGATAGTAGTAACAGAAGCCTTAGCGATGTGGCCGTAATCAGTTTCATAGTCAGCAGCGTTGTCAGTTACAAACTGGAGAACTGCCTTAAGGTCCTTAATGTCGTGGATCAGAAGACCATTGTCGTCTGCAATCTGGAATACAACTGAAAGCAGTGAGCTCTGAGTCTCGTTCAGTTCCAGAATCTGTGACAGGAGCTGAGGTCCCATTTCAGAAATAGTAGTTCTGAGCGGAATGCCTTTCTCACCGAAAACGTCGAAGAGGTGAACAGGGTAGCCCTGATACTTAAAAGTATCACCGATCTCAAAACGAGCGATTCTTTCCTGCATCTTCTCGTTATCAGCGCCTGGCTGTGACAGGCCAACAACGTCGCCCTTAACGTCAGCAACGAAAACCGGAGTTCCGATAGCTGAGAATGATTCGGCTAAAACCTTCAGAGTTACAGTCTTACCAGTACCTGTAGCACCGCAGATGAAACCGTGTCTGTTAGCCATCTTAGGGTTAAGATAAAGCTTATCGCCAAGTCCTGCTTCACTGCCCTTTCTAGCGAAATAAATCTGGTTGTTATCAATCATAAATTTCACCTCTAATCTAGGAATTACAAACTTTTACCCATTATATCATATAAGCCCGAAACGCTTAAGCGCATTAGCTATGCCATCAGCATAAAGTGAATCTGTTTCGATGTACTTATCTTTAAGCGCCTGAGGAGCATCTCCCATTACGATACCGTAGCCAACTTCATCGAGCATAGGAATATCGTTGGCAGAATCGCCGAAGCCATAAGCATTTGAGCGGTGAATATCAAGCGCATCTAAAACCGCATGAACGCCAGTGCCCTTAGTAAACCCGCGGACAGTTATCTCGATGTATGAATACTCTTCGTGAACGATAACATCGAACCAAGGGGACAGAGCCTCTATTATCTGAGGAATCAGAGCCTTGTCCTCAGGGTAGCCGGTCATCTTATTGATTCTGGCAGGCAGCATATCGATAGGGCGGAATTTGCCCGGATAGTTAGCATGCATAGTGTCGATAACCTTGTGGAAACCCTCAGGCAGATAATCTGGATCGTAATAGAAATAATCCGGATTTTCAACAAATGAAGGACACTTAAGGTCGTGCAAAATCTTCAAAATCTTATCACAGTCAGCACCTTCCACACCTCTATTGACTATAACCTGGTCATATAATGATACGTATGTACCGCATGAGCAGATCTCGCCGTGAAGAGGGAGGTCCCTTACTTCTTTAGGTATAGTGCTGGCACCTCTGCCTGTGCAGAGAAAAATGTAGTGGCCGTTTTCGGCACATTTATTAATAGCCTCTACAGTGCTTGCCGGAACCCTGCAGTCATGTCTGAATAAAGTTCCGTCAACATCAAAAAATATTACTTTACTTGCTTTTCCCATTTCCTCACCTTCCAAATCAGTGGAATTATCATAACGATCCATACGATAGGCTCAACTAGGATAACACCGAAGTAGCCTAAGGCGCGGACCAAAGTAACAGTTAATATTATCTTGCCTGCCATCTCTATGCCGCTTGAAATCAGCGGAGTAATGCGGTCGCCAACGGACTGCAGCGAATATCTCTGAACGAAGATGATCGCAACGAGAACATAGAGAATGCTGTCTATTCTTAAATAAAGTGTAGCCGCATCGATCATTATCTGATCGCTTGATCCTGTGATCAACTGTATCATGGCAGGGGCCAGCGTATAAACGATAAGGATAACAAAAATGCACCAAACACTAGTGATAATGTATCCTGCACGCATGCCCTGCATGATGCGGTCATATTTGCCTGCGCCAAAGTTCTGGCTGCAGAAAGTCGCCATAGTGTTACCGATAGCAACAAAAATAGTCATAAGAACATCGGTAATCCTGCGGGCTGCGCTCTGAGCAACTATGTATGAAGCGCCCAGACCATTGATGGCAGTCTGGAGTATCAGCGAGCCGAAACCTATGAGAGAGTTCATAAGGCCCATGGAAATGCCGGTAAGCATCATGTCCTTTGCCATTACGTAACTCATAAGATGAAAATCGCTGCGCTTGATTCTATAGAACTCGTACTTCTTAAGAATATATATGGCGCAGATGATCATAGTGATAAACTGCGATGCGATAGTAGCAGCGGCAGCGCCC
Source organism: Bacillota bacterium (assembly GCA_029006195.1). GTDB lineage: Bacteria > Bacillota > Clostridia > Peptostreptococcales > Anaerovoracaceae > Lentihominibacter. Next base: position 30,062 of record JAQXGH010000040.1, on the reverse strand, counting down.
CAAACGCCAGTGCCGATCACGCCTATCATCAGAATGTCGCCTGTAATGTTGAGCCCAACTGACAGGAATAAAGTCAGAAGCGGCGTGAAGCTATCGCCGATAGCCCTGGCCGATGCCAAAAGAACGTTATAGGTAACGCTGATTATAAGCCCTGCGATTATTATCCTAATGTATGCCGCAGCTTCAGGCCTCAGATCATCCGGTACATTGAGAAAACTCATGATCGGACCCAGGAAGACCAAAGTCAAAACCGCGAAAACTATCATAGTAGCGATTCCCAGTGCAAAGGCTGTAAGAAACGAAACTCTAACGCTCTGCATGTCCTTACTGCCGAAGAATCTGGCGGTGATCATGGCGAAGCCGTTTACAAGGCCTATCATAAAGCCCAGGTACAGCATGCTGAGAACAGTAGTTGCGCCTACAGCAGCCAGCGCACTATCGCCAAGAAAAGATCCGATTATTCTCGTATCAGCCAGGTTATATGTAAGCTGAAGCATATTGCCGAGAAGTATCGGAATTGCAAATTTAATTATATGTTTAGCCGGCGAACCGGTTGTCATGTCTTTCATAAAAAACCCCTTATCAGCCTTATCAAATAATTATACTAAAAATCAATAGTTTGGGGTATACTAATTACGTTATGAAAAAGATTATTTTGATATCGGACTCGTTCAAAGGAACGCTTAGTTCAAAAGAAGTTTGTGACATAGAAGCACAGGTGCTAGAGAGTGAATTTCCTGGCTGTCAGGTAGTTAAACGTCCTATCGCTGATGGAGGCGAAGGAACGGTTAGCTGTTTTTTGGGTGCATTAAAGGGCCAGCTGGTCCACGTTCCGGTATGCGATGCTTTCGGAACTGAGATGGCAGGTTTTTATGGCCGTTTTGATGATTTCGCCGTAATTGAGATGGCGGCAGTTGCCGGCATTGTTTCTAACAGCAGGAGAGACCCGATGATCGCATCGACATATGGCGTTGGGCAGCTTATTAAGCATGCGATCGATTCAGGATGCAGGAAAATTCTACTGGGCCTTGGCGGCAGTGTGACAAATGACTGCGGAGCAGGGATGGCAGCCGCACTGGGAACTAAATTTTATAATGAAGCAGGGCAGTGTTTCATTCCGGCAGGCGGAAATCTTGATAAGGTTAAGCGAATCGAGAGAGGGCCTGCACTTGGAGCTGAGATCAGCTGCATGTGTGACATAACTAATCCGCTTTATGGAGCAAGCGGCGCAGCTTACGTATTCGCACCTCAAAAGGGCGCTAGCCCAGATCAGGTTAAGGTGCTTGATGAGAATCTTGTAGCCTTTGCGAATATTATAAAACGTGAGCTTGGGGTAGACGTCAGCCAGATACCTGGCGGCGGAGCTGCAGGCGGAATGGGCGCTGGAAGCGTGGCTTTTCTTGGGGCAAGCCTTAAGCGCGGAATAGACTATATTCTTGATATTATAGGATTTGACCAACTTCTTGATGGAGCTGATCTGGTAATTACAGGTGAAGGAAGGCTGGATTCACAGAGCCTCGGAGGCAAGGTGGTTTCAGGCGTAACTTCACGTGCAGGCGCAGCGGGGGTGCCTGTTATTGCAGTATGCGGAGCCAGTGAAATTAGTAATGGGGAGGCTATAGGCATCTGCAGGATTTATGAAACATCGAAGGGAAGAAGAAACATGGCTGAGATCTCTGCTAATTGCAGGGAAGATCTGAGGAGGACCATGATCGACCTTTCTAAGGAGATAGGGAATTGATAGGTTTAGGAACAATAGTTAATGTGTCTGCGATCGTAGTCGGTGGGCTGATCGGGCTGGTATTTAGAAAGGCCATTAAAGAACGCTACCAGGAGACGATAATCAAGACGCTGGGCTTCGCCTGCATGATGATGGCTTTGGGCACTGTAATGGCTAAGATGCTGGTAGTAACAGATACCGGTATCGAGACAAAGGGCGTAATGATGATGGTTATTTCGCTGGCTCTTGGAGCTTTCTTTGGCGAGATTATCGACCTCGACAGTAAGTTCGAGACGTTCGGTGCGTGGCTTAAGGTCAAGTCAGGAAACCAGGGCGATACCCGCTTCATCGACGCATTCGTAACAGCATCACTCACAGTGTGCGTAGGGGCCATGGCAATAATCGGCTCAATTCAGGACGGCATAGAGGGTGATCATAATACATTATTTACAAAGGCTATACTGGACTTCATAATCATAATCATGATGACAGCTTCAATGGGCAAAGGCTGCATATTCTCGGCAATTTCCGTTGGCGTTTTCCAGGGCTTTTTCACAGTATGTGCCAGACTCATAGCACCTATAATGACAACAGCTGCACTTGATAACATTTCGCTTGTCGGCAACGTGCTTATCCTGTGTGTAGGCGTAAATCTTGTCTGGCCGAAGACCATAAGGGTGGCAAATGTCCTACCGGCTTTGGTATTCGCCGTCATAGCGGCATTTATACCTTGGTTTTAATTTTACTAACTTTGGTAGCAAAGACGAACTGATTAAAATAATATTTGATACAGCTGCCAAACGTAGAGATGTTCAGATTACTGCGGTTTGCTAACAATAAAGAGCGCGAAGATTACAATGAACATTCCTGCGATCATTACCAGAGTTGGCACTTCGGCGAAGAAAATGAGGCCAAAAATCATTGCCGACACAGGCTCTGCGGAGCCCAGTATGGAGACTTTGCTCGCCTCGATGTGCTGAAGGCTCGTTGTCTGCAGCATATACGGAATGAAGGTAATGCAGACTGCGTTGCCGATGAGCACCAGGTTGTGAGTCAGCGGCTGGGAGCTGGCATATGTGACTATTTGGCCGATATGCGAAAAAGGCAGGAGCAAAAGCGCTGAGAATATGAAACTATAAAAGTTGACTGTAAGAGCCGTATATCCGCGGCGAGTTGCTTCTTTGCTAAAGAGGCTGAGTCCTGCGTAGCAAAGCGCAGAACCGATGCCCGCAATAAGTCCGATAAATGAAACGCTGGCGCCGGTCATGATTCCAGGCATATTTGATACCATATAGCATCCAAAGACTGCAGCAATGCAGCAGCCCAGCTTGGCCCTGGTAACTGCCTCCTTAAAGAATATGGCGGAGAAAATCAGTACGAATACTGGAGCCATGCATAGGAGCACGGTCGCAAAGGACAATGTAAGATGCTTAAAGGCCACATAAAGCGTCAGTCCCACGCCGGCTATCCCAATTAACCCATTGAGTGCCAAAACCCAAATGTCTTGAAGTTTTATCCTGAACTTGCTCTTATCGGTGATAAGCAGCACGACAAAATATATAACCAGTGCATACACATTCTTCTGAAGGCATAATGTGAAATTGTCAAGTCCGCCATCCATAAGCACGCGAGTGAAGGGGCCAGCCAGCCCATAAAAAACGCCTGCCATGATGGCCATGATGTAATAAAGTGTTTTGTCCTTTTTTTGAGTCATTTTTTTGATTTGATGTTCTTTTTCCAACTAATTCAACTAGTTGATATTAGCATAAAATGGGCGGTAATATCAATTACCAGCCTATTTTATAGATTATTCATTTGAGGTCTTATTTGTCAGAACATCAAACGGATTGCAAGTGCTGCTATAAAAGATAAGATGCTTTCATTAAGTATCTTAAAAAGCATATATATGCTGACTAAACCATTGAAATAACTAGTTTTTTCGGATACAATGTCTTTTGATGCGTAACGCATGAGTTAATTAGTATAGGAGAAATTAAATGGAAACTAAGAAGATTGGAAATTTCGAAATTTCAGATGTAGATTTACAGACTTTTATCGCTAGACTGCCTCAGGAACAGCAGATGTATGCTCAGATGCCTGAATTCAGAGAACAGTGTGAGAAGAGACTGGAAGAAATCGCTTTATTCGCAGTTCTTGCTGAAGAAAGCGGTCTCGAAGAAAGTGACGAATTCAAGATCACAATGGCAGCAGCTAGAAGAGATATTCTGAGCCAGCTCGGTATGACTCAGGTTTTAAGAGACATCAACGTAACAGAAGACGATGCTAAGGCATACTTCGAAGAACATAAGGCTGAATACATGACTAAGCCAACTGCAAACGCTAAGCACATCTTAGTAGATTCAGAAGAAAAGGCTAACGAACTCAAGGCTAAGATCGAAGCAGGCGAAATCAGTTTCGAAGACGCTGCTAGAGAACATTCAAGCTGCCCATCAAAGGAAAAGGGCGGAGACCTTGGTCAGTTCTCACCTGGACAGATGGTTCCAGAATTTGATCAGGCAGTATTCAGTGCTGAAGTAGATCAGCTTATCGGACCTGTACAGACTCAGTTCGGTCAGCACCTCATCGTTGTAACAGCTAAGTCAGAAGCTAAGGAAGCTGAATACGAAGCAGTTAAGAATCAGGTAATGCAGGCTGCAATCCTGGCAGAACAGGATAAGACTTACCAGGCTAAGTGTGCAGAACTCAGAGCAAAGTACCTGTAATTTTAGTAGGTAACAAGAACGCGTAGAACATGTAGCAAAAGGGGCATCGCCAAGTGGCGGCGCTTCTTTTTTTGTTTGTGTGTTGACATTATCCATGAATGTGTTAACATATGGTTACAGATGTTATGCAACAGATGTTGCATAACGAAAGCTGGAAAACTGGAGGAAAAAGTAATGAAAAAAATAATTGTAAGTTTATGTGTTGTAATGCTTGTAGCTTTTGGAATAACCACTTCGGTTGCAATGGCGGCTACTACAGACTCATCAGGCAATGTTACCCTTGTAGAAGATATGCCGGTTGATAAAGTTTCCAAGGATCTTTACTGGGTTGGAAACGACTTCGAGAAGTCAAATTTCAATATCGGTTATGATATGGTTATGGCAGGACAAAATATTACTGTTACAAATGGTAAGGTAGATGGCGCAGCCAGAATAGCATGTCAGTCAGTGGATTTCACAGATGTGGATATTAGTAGAAATGCTTCAATCGCAGCGCAAACCATTAGATTTAATGACTGTAAGCTCGATACTGGTTACTTCTTTGGTAAGGACGTATTATTCGATGGCCAGGCAAAGTGCCTGCATGTGAATGCAGCTGATGCAATTATTTCCGGTAAAATCGATGGAGACTTAATCATAAATTCTGATACTTTATCGATTCAAGAAGGCGCTATTATTACTGGCACTGTAAAAGGTAATTTAGGTAGCGAACCTATTATTGCCGAAGGTGCTAAGGTCGGAGCGCTGAATTATGATATAGTAACTGAATCAGATGAAGTTAGTGCGGATGAAGCATCCTCTGGCTCAGGTCACGGTTTTGCGATTTGGTGGTTTCTGGCATCGATTCTCATTTGGCTGGCTATGAGACTCTTCTTCAAAAAGCCAGTTGAAGATGCAGGTGATCTCATGATGACAAAGCCTGGAAAGATGGCTGGCACCGGCGCTATAGCAATGATCTGCATTCCTGTAGCCTCACTTATTCTGCTCATAACTGTGATCGGTATTCCGCTTTCACTGATTTTAGGAGTGATTTACACTATCATGCTTATGGTTTCTGTACCATTCGCAGGCGCAGCAGCTGGCCAGGCTGTATTTGGCAAGCTGGTTCCTAAGATGAATGCTTGGGGCAGCACTATCATCGGAGTTGTAGTTCTCCTGATTCTCCGCGAAATCCCATACGTTGGAGGAATCGTAAAGCTGGCAACAGTATTATTTATCATCGGATACTTTACAATGACTTTCTACGCGAAATATATTAAAAAGGATAAAGAAAATCTGTTAGAAGAAGGGGGTTATGTATATGCCACCGAAGACGAAATTCAGTAGTGAACAAATAGTTGAACTGGCTTTAGAAGTTGTAAGAGAAAATGGTCTTGATGCCTTAACGGCTCGCGAACTTGCTGCCAAGCTGGGAACTTCAACCCGTCCGATTTTCACTCATTTCAAAACAATGGATGAGCTGACGGCTGAGGTTGTCGCGAAGGCAAAGTCCATATATAAAGAGTACGTTTTAGCCGGCCTGGAGGGTGAAAGAGCATTCAAAAGCTACGGTTTGCAGCTTTTGAAATTCGCCAAAGATGAGCCTGAGCTTTATGAAGTTGTGTTCATGAAGCAGGGAAGCGGTCCTTCATACGAAAGTGTGCTGGAAAGTGAAGGCAACAAAGAAGAAGTCATTAAGGTGATTTCCTGGACGTTTGATATACTTGAAGAGCAGGCTTCGTGGATGTTTGACAATCTGATGCTTTACGCTCATGGCATCGCTTCTATGTATAGGATCGGCGCGGTGGATTTCACTGAAGAGCAGCTGGATTCTATGCTTAGCGAGATGGCTCAGACTCTGGTTACTGGTCTTAAGGCGAAGGACGATGATAAGTATCATTTTCTTAACCCTGAGTTTAGAGCTAAGTTGCAGGGGTAACGCTGACGGACAGCTTACAGACAGCTGACGTACAGCGTTAGGGGGTAATTATAAAAATATAGAAATTTGTAGAAAAAATGTTATAAAAGGCCTTGCATTAGGCAGTATGCTATGCTAATATAATTGAGCGCGCTGCACTAAGCGAGGCAATGCGGTCCGGTAGTTCAGTTGGTTAGAATGCCAGCCTGTCACGCTGGAGGTCGACGGTTCGAGCCCGTTCCGGATCGCCAAATTATGAAAACACTGAGAAATTGTTCTCGGTGTTTTTTGTTTTTTGAGGCGGGGCGGCGAGCGCGTGGGCGCTCGCCTGTCGAGGTGTGACGGAAATAGAAAAAAGCGGGCAATCCGTCACACCTGAGTGCTGTCTGCTTGCGTGGGCGCCCGCGAGGTGTGACGGAAATAGCAAAAAGAGAGCAATCCGTCACACCTGAGTGCTGCTGATTTGAGCGGGCGCTGCCGAAGTGTGACGGAAATAGAGAAAATAGGGCAATCCATCACACCTGGCGCTTCTCGACTAACATAAGCGCCTGGTCGATCTTAACCGCACCGCTTATAAACCTGATGCATATTAAAATAAGGAAATGCACATTAATAATTGCCATAAGTAGCCTTAATATGATACATTAGTATAAGTATTAGATAAAGGAAGAGTGATATTATGGCATATATAAGAAAAGTAGATTACACAATTTTCGTAGACGCACCTAAGGAAGAAGTTGGTAACCAGAAGAAGTATGATTTCTTTGAATGTGAAGAACTGATAGCTCCTGCAGTTTGTGCGCTTATGAAGAAGGGATATAGCGTTACTAAGAGTTCAATTGGTCATATCGGACTGAAGGTTGAAGGTGAATGCCTTGTTTCACAGGATAATGAGATGACTGATGCTGAACTGAAGCAGTTCTTTGCAGATACAATGTGCTATCATGGCTGCATTGATATTCAGCCTGCTAAGAAGAATAGAAGAAAGGTTATTCTGATCAATGAAGTTGAGCCGGATGCCTTTATTGAATTATCTGCTGCTATTGATGTAGAGCCGCCAGAAGGTTGGTATAAGGATAAGAAGGTGCTGAGACACAGATTCGAACACACTACTGGCTCTAAGTTCTATCTCGAAAGAGTAGATGCTATGGTAAATCTTTACCACTGGGCTAAGGAGCTGCCACCAGCTAAATAGAAGAATGTATTTTCAAGCTGCTGCACTGATTAAAGGTGCGGCAGTTTTTTATTTAAGAGCCAAAGTAGATTGTTTTAGATAGTAGACTAAAGTACACCCTATATAAACTTTTGGTCTACTTTGGCTCATACCGAGGTTCTATGCGCCATTTCAACCACTTGCAAATAACAAATAGAAAGCAAATAAGTGTCTTGCGCCCCTCAAGTTAATAATGTATATATAAATTAAGTGGAGAGAAAACACAAAAAAACAAATGGAGAGAAAAAATGGCTAAAAGATTAAAATCAACACCTAAGGCTGACGGATACAGAATGCCTGCTGAATTCGAAGAGCAGGAACAGGTATTCATGCTTTGGCCTGAAAGAAACGACAATTGGAGAAATGGAGCTAAGCCTGCTCAGAAGGCTTTTGGTGATGTGGCTATGGCGATTAGCCAGTTTGAACCGGTTACTATGCTGGCAAGTCCTGGACAGTATAAGAATGTTCTTAAGAGGCTGCCGCCTGAAATCAGAGTAATTGAAATGACAAGTAATGATGCTTGGGTTAGAGACTGCGGTCCTACTTTTATTAAGAATGATGAAGGTGACCTTAGAGCTGTTGACTGGGAATTCAATGCTTGGGGAGGTCTTGTTGATGGCCTTTACTTCCCATGGGATCAGGATGAAATGGTAGCTCAGAAGCTTTGCGAAGTTGAAAATGTTGATTCATATAAGACTAAGGGATTCGTACTTGAAGGCGGTGCTTTTCATGTTGATGGCGAAGGTACTGTTCTTACTACTGAAATGTGTCTGCTTAGCAAGGGCAGAAATCCGCACATGACTAAGACTGAAATCGAGGATATGCTGAAGGAATACCTGAATGCTGAGAAGGTAATTTGGGTTAAGGATGGTATTGATCCGGACGAAACTAATGGACATATCGATGATGTGGCTTGTTTCGTTAGACCTGGTGAAGTTGCTTGTATTTGGACAGAAGATGAAAACAATCCGTTCTACAAGGTGGCACACGAAACATATGAATTCCTTTTACGTCAGACAGATGCTAAGGGCAGAAGACTTAAGGTTCATAAGCTTGATCTTCCTAAGGAAGCTGTTAAATATACTGGCGAGGAAGATATCGACTATGTTGAAGGCACTATTCCGCGTGAAGCTGGTGAAGTGTGCATCGCATCATACATGAATTTCCTTATTGTAAATGGCGGCGTTGTTATTCCGCAGTATGGCGATGTTAATGACGAACTTGCTATTAAGCAGGTTCAAGAAATGTTCCCTGAAAGAGAAGTTGTTGGCGTATTTACTAGAGAAATCGTTTACGGCGGCGGTAACATTCACTGCATCACACAGCAGATGCCAAAAAGAGGATAAAATCAACAAAAAAGAGGGTTTAGGCCCTCTTTTTATGTGTTTGAATTATCTTGCTATTCTGTAAGTTAGTGATGTATAATATGATGTGCTCATTAGTATAAATTTTTAGAGGGGATTTGAAGTTGTACATTACCGGAATCGTTGCTTTTGCACTGTTCTTCATTAATGATTTTAATGACTGGAAGCTTAATAAGGCTTGGCTGAAAATTTGTTTCCCTGTTGGATTCGCATTACTGCTGGTATCCACTGTATGGCAGTGCTTTAGAGGTGACGGTGAGCTGTGTTTTGGTTTGGCAGCAAGGGTAGTGATTTGGTTGGTTTGTCTGCTGATGCTAGTGGCAGAATTTTATTCGCTATTCTTTTCGTTCGATATGGACGAGGCCTACTCTAATAACACGTCAGGTAATGACAGGGTAGCTACAACTACGCGTATGTATGCGCTTTGCAGACACCCTGGGGTACTGTTTTTCATTTTGCTTTATGCATGTCTTTTCTTGAGTACGCATATGACAGCCATGGGCGCTTTGATTCTATGCGGACTGAATTTTCTGCTTATAGTCTTTGAAGATATACTTGTGTTCCCGGCACTTCTTTCCGGTTACGACGAGTATAAGAGAAACACTCCATTTCTTATCCCAAGCACTAGTAGTATAGCTAAATGCTTAAAGGACTTTAGGGAATAACCATGAGATTTCAGCAACAGTTAAAAGAATATTCTTCCAAACAATTATGGCAGGAATACTGTGGTTTCATGGATTTGGATATTGACGAGTATATGAACATCCAGAACAGACTCATGACTGAACAGATTAATGTTTGGTCTGAATCAGGCCTCGGCAAGAGTCTGTTAAAAGGTAAAAAATTCAAGTCTATTGACGACTTCAGAGACAATTTCCCACTCACAACATATGATGATTATGCGGATATCCTTCTGGCTAAGCGTAAGGACATGCTGCCTGGCGAACCTGTAATATGGATCCAGACAACATGGGAGGGCGGTCTTAAGCCTGTTAAAGTTGCGCCTTATACCAGAAGCATGCTTGATACATATAGACACAATCTGTCCGCACTTACTATCCTCATTTCGGCTAAGGAGAAGGGACAGATAAACGTTAAGAAGGGCGACAGGGTTCTTTATGGCGGAGCACCGCTTCCGTACATGTCAGGACTTATTCCGTCGCTTCTTGATGAAGCCATTGATTTCGAATGGCTGCCTAGTAACGATGCTTCCATCGGCAGCTTTTCTAAGAGAATCAAGCAAGGCTTCAAGATGGCAATGTCAGGTGGAGCTGACTACTTTTTCGCAAATGCTGCAGTCGCTAACTATATAACTGAGAGTTTCAGCGATATGACTGGAGGCTCTGCAAGCAGCGGATCAGGTAAGAGCAAGACTCCGATTTCACCTATATTCATTGCCAGATTCATTAAGGCTAAATACACTTCTAAGAAGGAAGGCAGACCTATCTATCCTAAGGATGTATTTAAGCTTAAGGGTTTCGTTTGTACGGGTACTGATGCCAGTCACTATAGAGAAAGACTGACAAATGCCTGGGGCATCGATCCTATTGAAATAGCTGCAGGTACTGAAGCTACTTGCATTGGTTCAGAATCACTCATGAAGAGGGGAATGACTTTATTCCCTGATGCTTGCTTCTATGAATTCATTCCTGAACAGGAATACCTTAAGAATCTTAAGGACCGTTCATATAAGCCAAATACTGTACTCATGAACGAGGTTACAGAGGGTGAGAATTATGAAATAGTACTGAGTGTTCTTCATGGAGGAGCATTCATGAGATATAGAATTGGTGATGTATATCACTGTGTGAGCGCTGCATCAACAGGTGAACTGCCTAGATTCTCATTCTATGACAGAATCCCTAGCGTAATTGATATTGCCAGCTTCACACGTATCACCGAAACTGCTATTGCAGAAACCGTTAGATTATCTAAACTTGGCATTGATGATTGGATCGCTAGGAAAGAATTCGACAGAAATGATAATCCTTATATGCACATGTATATAGAAATCTCAGAGGACGCACAGGAGTCAGACGTTGTTAGTAAGAGAGTTCTTACTGAACACCTGGCAACTTACTTCAAGGCATTTGACAGTGATTATGATGACCTGAAGAAGCTCCTCAATATGGAACCGTTAAAGATAACCGTACTTAAGCACGGCACAATGAAAGCCTTTTGCAGAGAAACAGGCCGCACGCTGCCTAAGATCAATGCCAGCATGATGGATGTTTCCGCAATGTTGAGATATCAGATATGAGTAATGTTCCCTTTCTTTATATCAACTTAATAGCAATGTGCGGATATGCGATAATCTTTATTTCGTTTATCGCTGCCAAGAAGACCGAAGAAATCAAGGCATTTATTGCGCTTCTCACGTCATTTATGCTTTGGACTATCGGCTCTATTCTGATGCGTCTGCAGATCTATCCAGGGCTTAGTTTCTGGTACTATGTATCGATACTATCGCTGTTCTGCATAGCTGTACTTACGTATATATTCGTATGCTCATTTACCAAGACTAAGGGTAGTTTCCTTAAGATAGTATGGTCCATAGGCACCCTTATTATTCTGGTGCTTACAGCTATGGGCGTAATACTTAAGCCTCCTGTTCCTATTAAAACAGAAGCAGGCACCGTATTTGTCTATAATATGGACTGGAAAATCGCAATCCCTTATGCTTTCTTCGCTTGTATCGTAGTATCAATTGCTAAGGTAATAAGAAATAAGAAGAAGGAGACTGGAACTAGTTCACCTGGAATGAACTCCATGACTGCAGGATGTATTATCATAGCTCTTGGTAATCTGCTTCAGATCATACCTAACAACACATTCCCATATGATACTCTCTCGGGTATCATCACTGTGGGATTCCTTGTATGGTCACTCTACAGAAAGAGAATGTTCAGACTCACTCTCCTGGTTTCAAGAGGTGCTGTAGTCTGCGTTTCAGTGCTGTTATGTCTCTTCGTAACAATGAACTTCGTTCATCCGTTCGTAAGTTTCCTGACAAATAAAGTTGATATGCCAACTGACATAGCTATTACGGTTGTAGTACTGGGCACTGTATTAATGACGGCCTTGTGTTACGTTCTCCTGAGAAAGCTTATCGATGCTATGTTCACTAGAGAAGAACAGCAGAACAGACTGATCAAATCCTTCTCACAGGAAGTATCACAGACTCTGGATACTCAGAATGTAATGTCCACAATGTCTGATACTATCAAGTCAGAAATAGCAACTCAGAATGTTTATATTTGCCTGCATGAAGGTAATGAGTATAAATTCAGATATGTTTCAAGTCCACTGGCTACTTCATCATTCTCACTTAGAGATGATAACCCATGCGTTGACTATGCTAAGATGGGTGAAACATGTTTCACTATGAGAGACTTCGAGAGCAGCCCTTCATACTTATCAATGTGGGATAGCGAAAAGCTCCTGTTCAAGCAGCTTGATATCGCCTGTATCCTGGCACTTATGGATAAGAATGAAGTTGTTGGTCTTGTCCTCATGTCAAAGAAAGAAAAGAACAGCCAGTTCACAGCAGGTGATATGGCCTTCCTGGCAACAGTTGGTTCAATTTCCGCTATCGCCATGAAGAATGCAGGCCTCTATGAACAGGTGGCTAGAGAAGCTAGAACAGATGCCATGACTGAGATCTATAACTATAGATACTTCACTAAGGTTATCAAGCAGGAGTTTGATAGACCTGACAGAGACAATCTGGCACTTATGTTCATAGACATTGATGACTTCAAGTTATACAACCAGCTCTATGGCGCTAATGAAGGCGACGAAGTTCTTAAGAGAATTGCTAAACTTATCGAGCACGTAGCTGGCGATAATGGTTATGCATTCAGATACAGCGGCAAGGTATTCGCTGTAATACTCCCTGAATATGATGCTAGAATGGCTAAGAATATGGCTCTGCACATTCAGGAAGAAATAGCTAAGATCAATAGCTTCGGTATCAGATCTTCATATAAGAAACTGACTGCATCATGCGGCATCTGCGTCGCACCGCATGCAGCTTCAACTTGCGCTGAACTTATCGATAATACTGACCTGGCTGTTTACAGAGCTAAGAACAGAGGTAAGGATAATATCGTTATTTTCAAGAGCAACGATTCTATCACATACAACCTGCGTAAGAAGGTAGAGAAACTTATCGAGATGAATAAGAATACAGTTCTGGGTGAATCATCACAGACTATATTCGCACTCATCGCTGCCATCGACGCCAAGGACCACTATACTGCTCAGCACAGTAAGAACGTAGCGAAGTATGCTGCTATTCTGGCTGCAGCCAACGGCATGAATGATGACCAGATCAGAATGGTTTACGCTGCGGGGCTTTTGCATGACATTGGTAAGATTTCCATTCCTGAATACATCCTGGGGAAGGAAGGCAAGCTCACTGACGAGGAATTCGAAATTATGCGTGGCCACGTAAATGGATCCATCGATATGATCAGACATCTTCCTTCAATGGATTACCTTATTCCAGCTGCCATCGGTCATCACGAAAGATGGGACGGCAGAGGATATCCTAGAGGTACTGCGGGTGAAGATATTCCGGTATCAGCTAGATGTCTGGCGATTGCCGATTCATTCGATGCTATGACTACTGACAGACCTTATAGAAGAGGCCTTTCGATTGAGTATGCTGCACAGCAGATAAAGGACGGTGCAGGTACTCAGTTCGATCCTAAGCTTGCAGAAATATTTGTTAAGCTGATCGAAGAAAAAGAAATAGTAACTAGAAAGATTTAATCAAATGGAGACTCAAAGTATTAAATAAAAAAGATTAGGAAGGGGCGGCCTCATGTTTGAAACAACACTTTGTTACATAGAAAATAAAGGTAGATATCTGATGATGCTTAGAGGCATGAAGGCTTGTGACCCAAGTTCCGGTAAGTGGATAGGTGTTGGCGGTAAATTCGAAAAGGGCGAAACAGCAGTAGAATGCATGCTGAGAGAGGTTCGCGAAGAGACAGGCCTGACACTTGAAACATGGCATTATCATGGCCTGATCGAATTCGTTTCAGATAAGTGGGAAAGCGAAAACATGCATCTTTTCTCTGCACATCTTGAGGGCGATGTTGACATCGACTTCAGTATCTGCGATGAAGGCGTGATGCATTGGATAAATAAAGACGAAGTAATGGGTCTTAGCCTCTGGGAGGGTGACCGCATATTCCTCCAGAAAATCATGGATGGAGAACCTGACATCAACATGCGTCTGGAATATCACGGCGATGATTTGGTATCAGTTACTATGAAGTAATTAGCGCCTGTTGTTATAGATGAACATCCAGATGGCTACACCTGCAATGATGCAGTAACCGATTACGCTGAGAAGATCAGGGATCTGGGCGAAGAATATAAATCCGAGTGCTGCGGAGAAGATGATCTGAGTGTAGTCATATACAGAAACTTCTTTTGCCGGAGCGTGAGTGTATGCGGCAGTGATAGTGAACTGACCGCCTGCAGCTGAAAGGCCGGCACAGAGAAGTGTAATGATTTGAGCCATTGTCATAGGGTGATAGTCGAATATCAGCCATGGCAGAGTTACAAGACATGAGAATGAAGAGAAGAAAAGGACGATAACAGGTCCTTTTTCGCCTTTTTGGCCAAGTATTCTAACCATAGTATATGCGATACCAGCGCAAAGACCGCCGCATACGGCTATAAGTGATGGGAAAAGGGCGCCTGCAACGGCAAAGCCCGGTTTAACAACTAATACAGCACCACCGAAAGCGATGGCTACAGCAGCAGCCTGAACCTTGGTGGTTTTTTCTTTTAATAATAAAAATGAGAATATGATAGCGAAGAATGGTGACAGCTTATTCAGGATCGATGCATCCGAAAGGAGGAGGTGGTCAACTGCATAGAAGTTGCAGAGGATACCTATAGTGCCGAAACCTGAACGTCCTATGAACCAAGGCAGATTCTTCTTATTAATATGGACACCCTGGCCTGATTTAATGATCATAAAGAGAGCGAAAAAGGCTGCAATGAAGTTTCTGAAGAAACTCTTCTGAATAGACGGCAGGTCCCCTGAAAGTCTAACGAACATATTCATTAGAGCGAAAAAGAACGCTGAACATATTATGCAGATTATAGCCTTTTGTTTCTCATTAAGATTCATTATTAACTCCTAAAATAATTTCTTATCTCCTTACAAATGATATGTGCACGCACATAAAACATTTTAGTAAAAAGGGATTCAAAGGTCAATTAAATTAAGGTATTATTACTGTGTATTGTTATTTTTAGGAGAAAAGTAATCAATGATTAACACAATAATTTTCGATATAGGTAAGGTTCTGGTTGGATATGACTTTCCTGAGTTTTTTAGGGACATCTTTGAAGGCGATGAGGAACGCATAGCTAGAGTGAAGGATGTTGTTTTCGAAAACGGCATCTGGGACGAACTTGATAGGGGAGTATGGACTAATGATGAGGTCCTGCAGGCTTTTATCGATACTGATCCTGAGATAGAGGAAGACATCAGACATTTCTGGGGCCAGGTGAAAAACGTTCTTTATCAGTATGACTTCACTAAGGATTGGCTCGAAGACTTAAAGGCCAGAGGATATAGACTGCTCTTTCTTTCGAACTGGTCTAAGTATCTGAGAGAGCAGAATCCTGAAGTTCTGGACTTTATTCCTTTAATGGATGGCGGCATCTTCTCATGTGATGTCCATCTCATTAAGCCTGATCACCTTATCTATGAAGCTATAATAGATGAATATGAACTAGAGCCGTCAAAGTGCATCTTCCTTGATGATAGAGAAGATAACATTAGAGCTGCCAGAGAATGCGGACTTAACGGCATAGTTGTTACAGATCACGAAGAAGCTGCTGCCCAGCTGGAAGAGTGGATTTCATCTGATAATCAGTTCTCCAGAACTCAGATGCTGGTGGGTGCAGATGCTATGGATAAGCTCAAAAAGTCCAGGGTTGCAGTCTTTGGAATAGGAGGAGTGGGCGGTTACGTATGCGAAGCACTTGTTCGCAGCGGAGTAGGCGCCTTTGAACTTATTGATAGTGATAGAGTCAGCCTTACCAATCTGAATAGACAGATAATCGCGTTAAGATCCACGATCGGTCAGTATAAAACAGAAGTTATGAAAGCCAGAATGCTGGATATCAATCCTGATGTAGATGTCACTATTCACAACTGTTTCTTCCTGCCAGAGAATGCGGACCAGTTCCCGTTTGAGCAGTATGATTACGTTGTGGACGCGGTGGATACAGTGGCTGCTAAAATCGAACTCATCATGCGTGCGAAGGCTGCAAACGTTCCCGTTATCAGCGCTATGGGAGCGGGCAATAAGCTGGATGCCAGCAGGTTTAAGGTGGCAGATATATATAAGACGGAAGTTTGTCCTCTGGCTAGGGTAATGAGAAGAGAGATGAAGAAGAGGGGCGTTAAGGACCTCAAGGTGGTTTATTCTGATGAACCTCCAGTAGAAGCAGTGGAAAACACTTCAGAGGATACCACTAGAAGAAGCCTCCCTGGAAGCACTGCCTTCGCACCTTCCGTTTCAGGGCTCATTATTGCAGGGGAAATAATTAAGGATTTAATAAAATAATGGTTTTAATTACAGCTAAACATATAAAAAAGAGTTTTTCGGAGAAACAGCTTCTGGAAGATGTTTCTCTCAGTATAGATGAAGGCGATAAGATAGGTCTTGTCGGAGTTAACGGCAGCGGTAAGTCAACGCTCCTTAAGATAATAGCAGGAGTTTTGGAAGAAGAAGGTGGAGAAATCCTCAGAAGTAATGATCTGAGAATCGGATACCTGCCTCAGAATCCAGAATATGATCCTGAGAAGACTGTTCTGGAGCAGATGCTGGAATACGTAAACGGAGAAGCAGAGGAATACATCTGCAAATCAATGCTCAATAAGCTCCATATGGATATGCATGAGCAGAAGATGGGTACGCTCTCAGGTGGACAGAGAAAACGTGTTGCACTGGCAGCCGTTATGTGCAGGGATACCAACCTGCTTATCCTGGACGAACCTACCAACCATATGGATAACGATATCATCGAGTGGATGGAGGAAAAGCTCATCGAATACAAGGGAGCACTCTTCATGATCACTCATGACAGATACTTCCTGGAAAGAGTTACAGATACCATCTGCGAAATAGAGAAGGGAAAGCTCGTCAGATACGAAGGTAACTACGATATGTATCTGACTGCAAAGGCAGAAAGACTGGAAATGGCTATGGCCAGCGAGCGTAAGCGTGCGGCAATTTACCATAAGGAACTGAGATGGATCAGATGGACTGCTCCAGCCAGAACTACTAAGGCCAAAGGCAGAATCCAGCGCTTTCAGCAGTTGGTTGACAGTAAACAGGATTTTGACAACCCACAGGTGGAAATCGATGCTCTTAGCTCAAGACTTGGTAAGAAAATCATCGAACTTAAGGGAATTACTAAGAGTTACGAAGGCACAACATATATAAATAACTTCAGCTATAACATTTTAAGAAACGATAGAATAGGTATCGTAGGTAATAACGGCTGCGGTAAGACTACGCTCCTTAAGATGATCATGGGGCAGGTACAGCCGGATAGCGGCGTTATCGAAACAGGTGAAACTGTTAAAATCGGGTACTTCTCACAGGAATCAGAAGAGATGGACCCAGATGTTAGAATCATCAAATATATAGAAGAAATCGCTCGAAGTATCAAGACAAAGGATGGATATCTGTCGGCATCTCAGATGCTGGAGAAATTCCTCTTCCCATCTATGATGCATTCAGTTAAAATCGGTAAGCTCTCAGGCGGTGAGAGAAGAAGACTTTACCTTCTCTCTATCCTTATTAAGGCGCCTAATATCCTGATCCTGGACGAACCTACCAATGATCTTGATATCGATACGCTGACAGTTCTGGAAGACTATCTTGATGACTTCCCTGGAGCTGTTATAATCGTATCCCATGATAGATACTTCCTGGATAGACTGGTAATCAGAACCTTCGCTTTCGAAGAGAATGGTCATATAGGTCACTATACTGGCGGTTACAGTAAGTATATGAATGAGAAGGATGAGCGTGATGCCGAAAATGAGAAGAAGGCTGCAGCTGCTCCATCAAAGGATGCTAAGAAGACTGATGGACGTAACAGTAAGCCGCAGAAGCTCAAGTTCAGCTTTAACGAGAAGCGTGAGTACGAGACTATCGAAGAGACTATCGCTGATATCGAAAGACAGCTTGAAGAACTGGATCAGGAAATCATGGCCAATGCATCAAATTCAGGTAAGTTGACAGAGCTGGCTGCTAAGAAAGACGAACTGGACGAACTTCTCATGGAGAAGATGGATCGCTGGGAATACTTAAGCGAAATGGCCGAAAAAATCGAACGTGGTGAGCTGGCTGAATAAATAATGGTAGACAATTAACCTCTTGTGGTTTACAATCTAGCCTTGTTAATGTAAACTAATGATGCTAGATTGTAAACTAGAGAGGTATTTTATTTATGCAGAACAAGAGCAAAACTTACAAAATGGCAGTTTGCAGCCTTTTCGTAACACTAATAATTGCAGGAGCTTTCATTAAGATTCCGGTACCGGTGGTGCCCTTTACGCTACAGTTCCTGTTTACTATGCTGGCGGCGATCTTCCTGGGCGGCAGGTTAGGCAGCCTTAGCGTTATCGTATATATGATTCTGGGTCTTGTAGGCGTACCGGTGTTCTCAAGCGGCGGCGGACTGGGTTATGTCCTGGTTCCAAGCTTCGGATACATAATCGGATTTATTATCGGAACTTACGTTGAGGGAACTCTTCTTGAGAAGAAAGAAAGACTGTCATATGGATCGATTCTGATCTGTAATTTCATAAATCTTATAATCGTATATCTCACAGGTATGGCATATTACTACGTTGTTTGTAATTATGTGCTGGGAACTCCAATTGGCTTTTGGCCGCTCATCCTGTACTGCTTCATTATGGTGGTGCCGGGCGACATAGTTCTCTGTTTGATAAGCGCATATCTTGGTAAGAGACTTATACCGGTTGTAAAGGGGTTGTAATTATGGCAAAGAAAGTATTTGTAACAGGAACTGGTACAGATGTTGGTAAAACATATATTTCGGGGCTTTTGCTCAAGGCCATGAAGGAATACGGCCTTGATGCCGGCTACTATAAGGCTGCGATGAGCGGTAACGATAGAGATGAAGATGGCAATCTGATTCCGGGCGATGCGCTCTGCGTTAAGACTATGTCCGGCATTCCTCAGCCGCTGGAGGCGATGTGCCCATATATTTACGAGAGGGCATATTCACCGCATTTGGCTTCAAGAATAGAAGGCGGGTTCGTAGAAATGGAAGTTGTTAAAGAAGGATTTACAAAGGCTTCAAACTCCCACGACTACATCCTTATGGAAGGCAGCGGCGGCATTCTCTGCCCAATCAAATATGAAGACGGCAGCGAAATCTGGCTTGAAGATTTCATCAAGGAATTCGATCTTGGCAGCATCCTTATTGCAGATGCCGGACTTGGCACTATAAATAGCGTTGTACTGACGGTTCACTATATGAGAAGTCAGGGGCTTCCAGTAAAGGCTATTATATTTAATAACTGGCATCCAGGAAATGAGATGGAAGAAGATAATCTCCTCATGTGTCAAGCGAAGACAGGGCTTCCTGTTATTGCCTGCGTTAAGGAAGGAGATACTGAAATAGATATTGATAAAGATACTCTGACAGCTCTGTTTGATTAAAGGAGAAAGAAATGATTTGGTATCCATATACACAGATGAAAACAATGAAAGAAACTCTTAAGGTTGTAGATGCGGAAGGGGTATATATTTATACAGAAGAGAAGGCCTTGATTGACACAATATCTTCATGGTGGTGTACCGCTTTTGGTTACAAAAACCCTAAGATCACACAGGCTATAGTAGATCAGGCGCAGAAGTTTTCTCATATCATGCTTGCCGGCGGACTTGTCCACGAGCCTGCACAGAAGCTGGCAGACAAGCTGGCTAACTGGCTTCCTGGTGATCTTAACTACACTTTCTTTACCGATTCGGGTTCTATAGGCGTTGAGGTAGCCATTAAGATGGCGCTTCAGTATCACATGAATAAGGGATATGAAGGTCGCAATGTTCTTCTTAGCTTAACCAATTCATATCACGGCGATTCATTTAAGACAATGGAAGCTGGTGATGATGAAGATTACCATGCTATATTAAAGGCATATGGAGAAAGCCCATATGTGCTCCATGTTCCTACTGAAATAGATGCTCTGGAGAAGGTGTTTGAGGAACGCGGCAATGACTTGTTCTGCTTTATTGTTGAACCGCTTCTTCAGGGTGCTGGAGGAATGCTTATGTATAGCCTTGACTTCCTTAAGCGCGCGAAAGAGCTCTGCGATGAATATGACGTTATACTTATATTTGACGAAGTAGCTACAGGTTTCGGCAGAACAGGCTATAGATTCGTAGCTGATGAAGTGCTGCCTGATATAATTGTGTTGGGCAAGGTTTTAACTGGCGGACATTTGCCTATGGCTGCAACTGTGGCAGGCCAGAAGGTATGGGATGCTTTTTATGATGATGATCCTGATAAGGCCCTCATGCATGGACCTACATTTATGGGTAATCCACTGGCTGCCAGCGCTGCACTGGCTTCCATCGAGCTTTTTGATGAAGGCGGCTATATGGATAGGATCAAAGAAATCGAAGCGCTCCTTAGGAGCGAAACTGAAGGTTTTGCTCATCCTTTAGTAAAAGATGTGAGAGTAATGGGAACTACACTTTGCATTGAAGTGTTCGATTCTAAGGATCTTGACGGTTTCAAGGAATACGCATATGAACGAGGCGTTTTTGTGAAGCCTTTTCTTAAGTATATGTATACTATGCTCCCATATGTTATAACAGATGATGAAATCAAAATTGTAGTAGATACTATGAAGGGATGGTTTAATGATAAAACTTGCTAAGGAAATAATTGAGGGCAGAAGGATAGGCCGCGATGATAATCTCGGCATCTTTACTGACTGTTCACTTGATCAGCTCTGTCAGGGAGCTGATATGATAAGAGAGCATTTTATTGGAGATAATGTGGATCTTTGCTCCATCATCAATGGAAGAAGCGGCAGGTGTCCGGAAGACTGTAAATACTGTGCGCAGTCAGCACATCACGATACAGGCTGCGAAATCTATGATTTCCTGCCGGAATCAGAAATACTGAAGCTCTGTAAGCTCAATGCTGAGGAGGGGGTAGATAGGTTCTCTATCGTTACTTCGGGAAAGGCTCTTGACGGAGAAGAGTTCGAAAAGTCCATCCATGCTTTCGAAACAATGCGTGATACATATGATATTAAGCTCTGTGCATCCATGGGATTTCTTAATACTGAGCAGCTGATCCGTCTTAAGGAAGCAGGGGTTACAAACTACCACCATAACATAGAAACTTCTAAGAGATATTTTCCATCTATCTGCACTACACATACTTATGATATGAAGATGGAAATGCTTAAGAAGGTGCGTGAAGCCGGCCTTGGCGTTTGCTCAGGCGGAATTATCGGCATGGGAGAAAGCTGGGAAGACAGGCTGGATATGGCCATTTCCCTGGCAGAAGTAGGAGCTGCATCAATTCCTATCAATGCGCTTATGCCTATAAAGGGAACGCCGCTTGAAGGACTGCCTCAGCTAAGCGAGGAGGACATCATTAGAACAGTGGCCTTCTTTAGATACATCAATCCTACTGCACATATTCGTCTGGCGGCAGGACGTGCACTCATGTCAAATGATGGTAAGCTGGCATTTGAGTCAGGTGCATCAGCTACGATTACAGGCAATATGCTGACAACAGTAGCCTCAGCAACAATAAGGTCAGACCGCGAGATGCTGGTGGGGATGGGAAGAAAAGTGAAGAAAATAAAATAAAAACTGCACATTCAATGTGCAGTTTAGCATTATAAGTCTAATAGAATAACTTCTCCAGCCGCCCTAGTAGCCGGCATGTCGATAAGTCGCTGATTTGAAGAGCCTCTGAACTTGAGCGTCAGGCTCTTTTTTGATTCTACAAATGGTCCGTCAACCAGGACGTCTATATTGTCCAGGATGTCATCTGTGTAATCTGTGTATTTCCTGCAACCGGGGAGGAGATCCCTCTCGTAAACATTACCTGTAAACATCCAGATATTCTTGTTTGGGAGTTCTTCTCGAATTCTCTTGATAAGGCCAACGAGTACTTCCTGGCTTGAAGGTTCAAATGGTTCACCGCCCAATATTGTGAGGCCGCTGTAATAGCTTTTTGAAAGCTCTGATATTACATAATCTTCATGCTCAGAAGTCCATTCCTTGCCGAATTCGAAGTCCCATGTTTCAGGTTGGAAGCAGCCCTTGCAATGGTTTGTGCAGCCTGAGACAAATATTGTAACTCTCATGCCTATGCCATTAGCGCAGTCTGCAGTTTTGATATCCCCGATGTGCATTAAGTAACTCCTTTAACTAGCAGCAGTCCATGGAACTCTGTGATACGTGTACAACACGTTCCTTGATTTCAGCTGTACGTCCCTGGTTCCAGAACTCTGTTCCGATGTATCCGCAAGTACGGCGTGCTACGTTCATTGTATCCTGGTTAGTGTTGCCGCAGTTAGGGCACTTCCAGATAAGCTTGCCGTGTTCTTCAACGATTTCGATTTCGCCATCATATCCGCATTCCTGGCAGTAGTCTGACTTAGTGTTCAGTTCAGCATAGATGATGTTGTCATAGATGAACTGCATGATCGAAAGAACTGCTTCGATGTTGTGCTGCATGTCAGGAACTTCTACGTAGCTGATAGCGCCGCCAGGTGAAAGTGCCTGGAACTGTGATTCGAAAGCGAGCTTATCGAATGCATTGATTTCTTCAGTTACGTGAACGTGATAGCTGTTTGTGATATAACTCTTGTCTGTGATGCCTTCGATGACTCCGAATCTTCTGTGGAGGCACTTGGCAAATTTATAAGTAGTGGACTCGATTGGAGTGCCGTAAATACTGTAGTCGATGTTTTCGTTAGCCTTCCATTCAGCGCACTTGTCGTTCATCTTCTGCATTACCTGCAGAGCGAATGGAGTAGCTGAAGGATCTGTGTGGCTCTTACCAGTCATGTACTTAACGCATTCATAAAGACCTGCGTAGCCCAGTGACAGAGTTGAGTATCCGCCATAGAGGAGCTTGTCGATAGGTTCGCCCTTCTTAAGACGAGCCAGTGCGCCGTACTGCCAGAGGATAGGGGCAACATCTGATGGAGTGCCGAGAAGTCTTTCGTGACGACATCTCAGTGCTCTGTGACAGAGTTCCAGACGTTCTTCGAAAATAGACCAGAATCTCTCAATATTGCCGCCTGAGGATAATGCAACGTCAGGAAGTGAGATAGTAACAACACCCTGGTTGAATCTGCCGTAGTACTTGTGCTTGCCTGGTTCGTAGTTTCCTGCATTAGCGATGTTGCCAACGCCTGCATCTGTGAATCTGTCAGGAGTAAGGAATGATCTGCAGCCCATTGGTACGTAAACGTCGCCGCCCTTGAGTTCGATCATCTTCTTCTCTGAGATGTAGTCAGGAACCATTCTCTTAGCTGTGCACTTAGCTGCCAGTTTAGTGAGATTCCAGTACTTAGTACCTTCCTTAACGTTATCTTCTTCGAGAACGTAGATGAGCTTAGGGAAGGCAGGTGTTACCCATGCACCTGTTTCGTTCTTAACTCCGCGGATACGCTGCTCGAGCATTTCCTCGATGATCAGAGCCAGGTCGTCCTTCTCACGCTGGTTACGAGCTTCGTTCAGATACATAAATACTGTAATGAAAGGAGCCTGTCCGTTTGTAGTAAGAAGTGTAACTACCTGATACTGGATAGTCTGAACACCCTTGCTGATTTCTTCTCTAACACGCTTCTCTACGATAGCGTTGATTTTATCTTCATCAAGATCAAGGTCAGCCAGGTTCATTTCTTCGATTACATTCTTCCTGATCTTCTGTCTGCTGACATCAACGA
Organism: Bacillota bacterium; assembly: GCA_029006195.1. GTDB lineage: Bacteria > Bacillota > Clostridia > Peptostreptococcales > Anaerovoracaceae > Lentihominibacter. The sequence goes on along the minus strand of JAQXGH010000040.1, from coordinate 6,135 downwards.
AAGGAGCCAGGTGAGTAAGGCTGATAGACTGTCCGCCGTACTGGTTTGAAGCAACCTGTGCAATGATCTGTGTTGCGATGTTACATGCAGTTGAGAAGCTGTGCGGTCTCTCGATGAGAGTGCCTGTGATAACAGTTCCGTTCTGGAGCATGTCATCAAGGTTAACCAGGTCGCAGTTATGCATGTGCTGAGCATAGTAGTCGCTGTCATGGAAGTGGATGATACCATTCTTATGAGCTTCTACGATATCCAGTGGCAGAAGTACACGTTCAGTAAGGTCTCTTGATACTTCGCCGGCCATGTAGTCACGCTGAGTTGAGTTAACTACAGGGTTCTTATTGGCATTTTCCTGCTTAGCCTCTTCATTGCTGCATTCGATAAGGCTTAAGATCTTCTCGTCTGTAGTATTTGACTTACGAACGAGGGATCTAGTGTATCTATATGTAATGTAGCTCTTGGCAACTTCGTAAGCACCATGAGCCATGATCTGATATTCAACAAAGTCCTGAATTTCTTCAACGGAAGGAGCATGGTTCATCTTATTACATGAAAAGTCTACGCTCTCTGCGATACGCTTGATCTGCAGTGCAGTCATTTTCGCATCATCCGGAACACTTTCGTTAGCCTTAGTTACAGCGGCGATAATCTTAGTGATGTCAAATAAAACTTCAGAACCATTTCTCTTAATTACTTTCATTCCGTCTAACACTTCCTTCCATTTCCAAATTCAGCCAGTACATCCCGCAACCCCGGTGGTTACAACTGCTGAAATCATTGCTACATAAATGTTCTTTTCCTTTGTTTCAATATATAGCGTGAACCATAAATTCTAATACTATATCTTGTAAACCATAGTGATTATACAATCTTTGGATTCCTCTTTCAATACTAAATATGGTATACTTTAGTAGGTAATTTTTGGCACAAATTGTATGCAACACCTACAGGCCTTGAAAACAGAAGAACTTGGGGGAAATGATTAATTTTTAACGATAAAAATGACAGAAAAATATTTTTGGTTAGACAAAGAAATACAGGAAATGCTTCCTGAAATCATAGCGACGAGACGTGATCTTCATAAATTCGCTGAACCAGGCTGGATGGAGATGCGCACAACATCTTGTGTAGTAAATGAACTTAAGGACCTAGGTATAGATGCTATCTTAGGAAAGGATGTTTGCGCTGCGGATTCAAGAATGGGGCTTCCATCAAAGGAAGAGCTGGATAGACATGCGGAGTGGGCCATGAAAAATGGTGCAGATCCTGACATACTTCAGCTTGTTAAAGACGGCTTTACAGGCGCCATATTTACGCTTGACTTAGGTCCGGGACCGGTGATTGCACTCAGGTTTGACATGGATGCGCTTGGAGTCTTTGAAACACAAGATGTTGTGCCTAAATCTGTAACTGACGGAGTTATGCATGCCTGCGGACATGACGGTCATACTGCTATGGGAATAGCTGCTGCCAAACTCTTATATAAGCATAGAGATGAGCTTAGGGGAAAAATCAAGTTTATCTTCCAGCCGGCAGAGGAAGGTGTTAGAGGTGCTAAATCAATTGTAGCTGCAGGACACCTGGATGATGTGGACCACGTTTTGGCACTGCACATATTCCCTCATAACGGAAGTTCTGCTAAACTTAGACTTACGTCGCCTCATGGCAGAGGCAGTTTGGCTACTACTAAGCTTGATTTTGATTTTCGCGGTAAGGCAGCACATGCAGGTATCGACCCTCAGAACGGAAGCAATGCACTGCTGGCTGCGAGCACTGCTATAATGAACATGCATGCTATCCCTAGATACGGCCTTGAGCCTACGCATATCAATGTTGGCATTCTTAAGGCTGGAACAGGACGAAATGTTGTGTGTGATCAGGTCCATATGGAAGCAGAAACAAGAGGCGGGTCAACTGAAGCTAATAAATATGTAGAAGAATACGCTGTAAGAGTGGCAGAAAGTGCCGCTGCAATGCATGGCTGCAGCGTTGATATAGAAGTTAAGGGTGCAGCTCCTGTTATGAATAATAGCGAGGAACTTGTGGAAATGGCTAAGGATCTTGGCGTAGAAGTAGAGATACTTGAAGCTACTGGAAACGGGAGTGAAGACTTTGCATATTTCGCTGAGAAGGTGGGAAGCGCATTATACATGCAGCTCCCATGCGAATGCGCCGCTCCTAATCACAATTCCAACTTTGATTTTGACGAAAGCGTCTTAGCTACAGGAGTAGAACTCATCTGCAAGATGGTCCTGCGATTAATGGAGAAAGAATAATGGATAACAAAGAGCAGAGATTTGTGGTTCATTCTGATTTTGAACCTATGGGGGATCAGCCCCAGGCCATAGATAAACTTGCCAAGGGAATAATGGAAGGTAAGCGCTCACAGACACTTATGGGCGTTACTGGTTCAGGTAAGACTTTCACTATGGCTAAGCTCATTGAGAAGGTGCAGAAACCAACGCTCGTAATTTCACATAATAAGACGCTGGCTGCTCAGCTTCACGGTGAGTTCAAGGAATTCTTCCCTGATAATGCGGTTGAATACTTTGTTTCATACTACGATTACTATCAGCCTGAAGCATATGTGGCTTCAACTGATACATATATAGAGAAGGATTCAGATATAAATGATGAGATTGAGAAGCTGCGTCACTCAGCCACTGCGGCGCTTTCAGAAAGACGTGATGTTATTATAGTAGCTTCTGTTTCATGCATATACGGCCTGGGTAGCCCTATAGACTACGAAAATCAGGTTATATCATTAAGACCTGGAATGGAGAAGGATAGACAGGAGCTTCTGAGAAAACTGGTAGATATCCAGTACACAAGAAACGACCTGACATTCGAACGCGGCAATTTCAGAGTGCGTGGAGATACTATAGACATTCATCCTGCAGGCGCAGAAAACGCAGTTAGAATAGAACTCTTTGGTGACGAGATAGATGCTATCAAGGAAATAAATCCTGTTACTGGTGAAATACTGGGACTTAGAAATCATGTTGCCATCTATCCGGCATCACACTATGTTTCAACACCGGAGCAGATAGAGAGGGCGGCACAGACTATCAATGAGGAACTGGCTGAGAGAATACAGTGGTTTAAGGACAGGGGCAAGCTCATCGAAGCTCAGCGTATCGAGCAGAGAACCCGTTACGATGTAGAAATGCTTCGTGAAGTTGGTACTTGCAAGGGCGTAGAGAACTACTCGAGACACCTTGTAGGCCTGGAGCCTGGTTCAAGACCATATACACTCATCGACTACATTCCGGATGACTTCCTTATCATCATTGACGAGTCGCATGTTATGCTTCCTCAGCTTCGCGCAATGTATAATGGTGACAGAGCGAGAAAACAGTCGCTTGTAGACTTTGGATTCAGACTTCCTTCGGCACTGGATAACAGACCGCTGAAGTTTGAAGAATTCAACTCTCTGATAAATCAGATCGTTTACGTAAGCGCTACGCCTGCGGAATACGAAAGACAGGAATCAGGTGGCGTTTCCGCTGAACAGATTATTAGACCTACAGGTCTTATGGATCCGCCAATCGAGCTTCATCCGACAGAAAATCAGATGGACCACCTGATTGGAGAGATAAACAAGACAACTGAAAAGGGCGGAAGAGTTCTGGTAACAACTCTCACTAAGAAGATGGCTGAGAGTCTGACGGATTATCTCAAGGGCGTAGGTATTAAGGTAAGATACCTGCATTCTGAAATAGATACTCTGGAGAGAATGGAAATCATTCGTGACCTTAGACTTGGTATTTTTGATGTTCTTATCGGTATCAACCTCTTAAGAGAAGGTCTTGATATTCCTGAAGTTTCACTTGTTGCTATCCTGGATGCTGATAAAGAAGGATTCCTACGAACAGAAACGTCACTGATCCAGACTATAGGCAGAGCTGCCAGAAATGTGGATAGCCGCGTTCTCATGTACTGTGACGGAATCAGTAAGGCCATGAGAGCAGCAATAGATGAAACAGACAGAAGAAGATCCATCCAGGCTAAATACAATGAAGAACACGGAATTATACCGCACAGTGTTAATAAGGGCATCAGAGCTGTAATTGAAGCCACTAAGTCAGCTGAGGAAGCAGAAGGATATGATGCTTTCCTGGAAGGAAGAAGCCCGCTGGAACTTACGAAGAAGGAACTGGCAAATTATGTGGCGAAATTGGAAAAAGAAATGAAACAGGCTGCAGCAGACCTTCAGTTCGAGAGAGCTGCGCAGCTTAGAGACCTTGTATTTGAATATAAGGCACATATGTAATTAAGGAGATATTTAATGGGAAAGAACATAGTAATTAAAGGTGCTAAAGAGAATAATCTTAAGAGCGTCGATGTAACGATTCCCAGAGACTCTATGGTTGTGCTTACCGGCCTTTCAGGTTCAGGTAAGTCTTCATTAGCATTCGATACAATATATGCTGAAGGACAGAGAAAGTATATGGAAAGTCTATCGTCTTACGCCAGACAGTTCCTTGGCCAGATGGAAAAGCCAAATGTAGAATCCATCGAAGGTCTGTCACCAGCTATATCTATCGACCAGAAGACTACTAACCACAACCCTAGATCAACAGTAGGAACTGTAACTGAGATATACGACTATCTGAGACTGATGTATGCCCGTATAGGCGTTCCTCACTGCCCGGTATGCGGCAAGGAAATAACAAGTCAGTCTGTTGACCAGATAGTTGAGCTTCTCATGAGCGAAGGTGAAGGTACTAGACTCACTATCCTGGCACCTGTAATCAGACAGAGAAAGGGCCAGCATGAGAAGATCATCGATAGAATCATGAGAGAAGGCTTCAGAAGAGCCAGAATAGATGGAGAGATAGTTCTCCTGGATGAGCAGGAAGTAAAGCTCGAGAAGACATATAAGCATACCATAGAAATCGTCGTTGACAGAATCAAAGTAAGGGAAGGCTCTGAGTCCAGACTTTCAGAAGCATGTGAGCTCGCCATAGCGCATGGTGAAGGTCTGGTGCAGGTAATAGTAGCAAAGGATGGCGGTGAAGAGGAGAAGACTTTCAGTACATCACTTGCCTGCCCGGATCACGGGATAAGCATAGATGAGCTTGAACCAAGAATGTTCTCATTCAATAACCCGCTTGGTGCATGTCCTGAATGTAAGGGTCTGGGATTCATACAGAAGATAGATCCAGACCTGCTTATTCCAGATCAAAGCCTCAGCATCCCGGATAAGGCACTTGGTAATGCATTCGCTACAATGGAATACACAAGCTACTACTGGCAGGTAATACAGGCATTGGCTGATAAGTATGATGCTGATGTTACGTTACCGTATAAGGATCTGCCTGAAGAGTTCAAGCAGGTGCTCCTTTATGGTACAGGCGATGAACAGCTTGTTTATGACTATACAAACAGGGCAGGAATGGTACAGCACAGAAAGCATACTTTCGAAGGCATCATCCCTAATATGGAGAGGAGATACGTAGAGACAAACTCCGAGTACATTAAGGGAAAGATGGAGCAGTATATGAATGTTGCTACCTGCAGCGCGTGTGAAGGTAAGAAGCTCAGACCTGAACTTCTGGCTGTTACAGTAGGCGGAATCAACATTATGGAATTCTGCGACCTGTCAGTAAGCCAGGCACTGGAATTCCTGGATACACTTCCTGATAAGCTGTCAGTAACTGATCTTAAGATTTCAGAAGAAGTTGTTAAGGAGATAAAAGGCAGACTGAGATTCCTGGCAAACGTTGGTCTTGATTATCTGACTTTAAGCAGAGCTGCAATGACTCTTTCTGGCGGTGAGTCACAGAGAATAAGACTTGCTACTCAGATCGGTTCGGGGCTAGTAGGCGTTTCATATATCCTGGATGAACCTAGTATAGGGCTCCACCAGAAGGATAATGAGAAGCTTCTGAAGTCTTTGCGTGAACTGACTGATATCGGAAACACTCTTATTATCGTAGAACACGATGAAGATACGATGTATGCTGCCGACCAGATCATAGATATAGGTCCTGGTGCAGGTGTACACGGCGGTAGACTGGTAGCACAAGGCAGCGTAGAGGATATCAAGGCATGCCCTGAGTCAATGACTGGACAGTACCTCAGCGGCAAGAAGAAGATAGAGGTTCCGGCTACAAGAAGAGAAGGGAACGGAAA
>JAQXGH010000039.1 GCA_029006195.1 Bacillota bacterium | reverse complement strand
TTTCTGCTTCTGCTCATCACTCGGATCTATTTCTGTCTTGTAACTCTTTAGCAAGCTCCTCATCTCCTTCTATTCGTTTTTTATACTTACGAAGTCCATGCAATCTGCAGGAGAGCACGTGTAGTATTGAAACAATATCCTGCACGAGTTCTTCCTGCGGTAGCGTCTTGACAGAGACCCCTAATAATTCAGCAAAATCCTTTGGCTTATAATTTGTGATGTTTGATATGTTCATAACAATTTACTCCTCCGAGTAGACTTTAACACATTCGCTCACTTTTGCCATTATTATTGATTACTTATTTTTTCCTCCTATTTCGCGCACATCAGCATCGCAGCTATCATATTCACTGCGTAGCCATTCATATCTGTATCTACATCAACGTATTCCATTCCGTAATATGCGAACGGATTATTTGCCTTCTTATCAAGCTTGCCTTCCTTCACAGTAATGCCGTTGGCGGAGGCTGAGGCCTTTGCATATTCTAGGGCTTCAGTAGCAACCTGATCGTCGCCGTCCATGATGCCGCCAGTAACCACGCATTCGCCAGTCTTCTGACCGTAAATCTTGTCCGGACTAGAAAGAACTCTGATAGTCATGAGAGTCTTCTCAACCTTCTTCTTAGTCATTGTTCTGGCGTACCACTCGGAACCTCTGAAGCTGTTAGCTTCGCCGTCGCCAAATACGAACTTGATAGTGCACTTAGGCTTGTCTCCTGACTTCGCGATGCCAGTTGCTTCAGCCAGCATGATCGCAGCTGATGAACCGTCATCTGCATCCAGATAATCCACCTTTGTCGGGTCGTACATGCCGTCGTATCCGCCGACAATAACGATTTCCTTTGACGGATCGCTGCCTTCAAGTGTCGCTATGATATTTACAGCGTGCAGGTCATCGTTAGCTACTGTAGTTTCAGTGTGCTTATCCAGCTCGATGTCTTCATCTGCGAAGCCTGCCGCCTTAAGCTCGCTGATAATGTATTCCTTAAACTCTTCGTGGCGGTTCTGGTTTTCCTTAACCACCTGCGCACCTCTGTCAGCGTAGTCAGCCTGGATCAGCTGCCAGTACTCTTTAGCCTGGTCGCTAAAGTCGTAAGGTACTGTCAGGTTCTCGTCAAGCAGGTCAGTAACAGCTGCCTGCATATCAGGGTCAACGTTAGTTGTTTCTGTAGCAGTCACGTCGTACTTAGTGAAAATAAAAACGCCACCCGCTATTATCGCCCAAACAACCGCCAGAACCACTGCGCCTTTGATGATTTGAGTTCTCTTATCTCTCATTAAAATAATCTCCTATTTCTACTTATTCCGCTCTAGTTATTTCGAGAACTGGTCCTTCTGGTATTCCATCTTCGCCGCCTGTTGTGAATTCATTAGCGCTGCAGAATACATACATATACATATTTTCGCCAACCGGAATTGTGCCGTCGCCTTCAAGTACAGGCTCATTTGCCTGGCTTATGTATCTAGTGTCATCGCCGAACTGTTCTTCAAGCAGGTAAACCTTCCACTCTACATCGCCTGAATTCTTAGCAGTAAAAGTCAGCTCGCAAGTCTGATCGCAAATGATTGCCTTATAACCGCTGGCATCGCAGTCAGCAGGTGTCACGCAGTAAGGTTCATCATTGATAACCAGATAATCAGCCCCGCCTGACTCTCCCACATTGTCTGTGCCGTCAGTTACCGCTTCTTCAGTAGCCTGAGTAGGTTCATTCTCAGTAATGTCTGTTGCCCCATCCTTAGTGCTGCATCCAGCAAAAGCAAAAACTGCCATAACCATTGCTAAAACTACGATAATCTTCTTATTTCTTAACATATTGCCACCTCTATTCTATAATCTCGATTTGCAAATAATCAAAGCCTATAAAGCCCCTCCTGCCCAGTACCGATAACGTCCACGAACATGTCAGCCTCATCCATCTCACCGTGAAGCTCCACCGTCCTATCCTCTATCAGCCTGTTCCTCTTAACTATCTGACCCCAAAGTCTCTTCATAAAGAATTTTACCTTTCACTTACATATTCCTTATATGTAGCTCTAATTATACCATCAATTTTCTTATTATAATTCATTTATAAATAAAATTAAAGCCAAGCCGAATGACCTAGCTTTATGATCTTTTGATTAAAGACCTAAGATTTCTTTCTTCTTAGCGTCAAATGTTTCCTGGCTGATTCTGCCATCGTTATAGAGTTTCTTAAGCACCTGAAGCTTTCTGATTTTCCCATCGGTGAGTCTTTCTGGTTCTGGCTGTGGCTCTGGTTCTGGCTCTGGCTGTGGCTCTGGTTCAGGCTTTGCCTCAAGCACTACCGGAGCGTCAGCCATACTCTTACCGAACTTGCAAATTGCGATAAGGCCGATAATGATAAGCAGGAAACCAATTCCCAGGCCAGTTACTGTAAGCAGATGATTGAGAGCTTCAGTGTTTGATGATACTGCATTGACTGTCTTCGCCATTGCCTGGTAACTCTCTGTGTAATAATCTGCGCCAAATGTGATAGTTGCGTCGGAATAATATGTGTTTCCATGGAATCTGCTCAATACAATTACGACGATACCAAACACGATAGATAAAGCACCTGTTATTACACCTAACAGGTTAAATGTTTTTTTATTCATAATATTACCTTCCCATTCCATTTCGGGTCATTCATTATAATGTCTTAATAATTGTAGTACAAATTGTCGTTATTATCAAGCCAAGGGGTCTTTCGAATGAGCATGGTCGAAGGTTTGCAGTGTTTAGGGCTGTGTTTTCGACTTATTGATGCTGGCTGGTTGTGATAGTTGTTTGGATTGCAGTAGAATTGCTATATTTTCCACAAAAACAACAACCGCGCCTCCCTCAAGAGGCGCGGCAGGCGCGGCTTCAAATCAAATCATTACCTAGAACAGCTCCTTAACAGTCGGATAAATCTTTCTGAACTTCTGGTACTTTTCTTCGTACTTAGCAACGAGTTCAGGTTCTGGATCAATTGTTTCGACAACCTTAACAATCTTATCTGCGATTGTCTTAACGTCTGGGTATTCACCGCAGCCAACTGCAGCCAGCATTGCGCCGCCCAGAGCTGGGCCTTCTTCACTTTCGATTACATCAACCTTCAGGTTCATGATGTTTGCGATCATGCGCTTCCACAGAGGGCTCTTAGCGCCGCCGCCGCAAACCTTAGTGCGTTCAAGCTTGATGCCCAGGTTCTTTGCAACTTCCAGTGAGTCACGCAGGCCGAAAGTTACGCCTTCGAGAACTGCCTGAGTCAGATCTTCACGAGTTGTGTCCATGCTCATTCCGATGAACATAGCACGTGCGTCTGGATTGTTGTGAGGTGAACGTTCACCCATCAGGTATGGCAGGTAGAATACATTGTTTTCACCAAGCTTAGTGATGCCTGCCTGTTCAGCTGCGAAATCAGCTGTCTTTAATATGTCTTCGCTCCACCACTTGTTGCATGATGCTGCTGAGAGCATGCATCCCATCAGATGGTAGTTACCGTCTGAGTGTGCGAATGAATGGAGAGCGTTATATTCGTCTACGCCAAAGCTTTCACTTGAAATAAAGATAGTTCCTGAAGTGCCAAGTGAGATGTTGCACATGCCTTCGCCAACTGTTGCAGTGCCAACTGCAGCTGCTGCGTTGTCGCCAGCGCCTGCGATAACCTTAACGTCTTCGCTAACGCCCAGGCGAGCTGCGATTTCAGGCTTCAGTGTGCCAACCACTTCATAACTTTCATAAATCTTAGGGAGCTGATCTTCTGTGATGTCGCAGATCTTCAGCATTTCCTGTGACCAGCATCTCTTCTTAACGTCCATAAGAAGCATTCCTGATGCGTCTGATACGTCAGTGCAGAATGAGCCGGATAACATATAAGCCAGATAATCCTTAGGCAGCATGATCTTGCTTATCTTTGCGAAATTTTCTGGTTCGTTCTTCTTCATCCACAGGATCTTAGGTGCAGTGAAACCTGCGAAAGCTATATTCGCTGTATATGAAGAAATTACATCTTTACCGATTGTTTCATTCAGATATGCCACTTCTTCAGTAGAACGTCCGTCGTTCCAGAGGATCGCTGGACGAATTACCTTATCATTCTCATCCAGAGTTACCAGGCCGTGCATCTGACCGCCGAAGCTGATACCTGCAACTTCTGACTTGTCACAGCCTTCGAGAAGTTCTTCGAGGCCCTCAAGTGACTTCTCGTACCAGTCTTCAGGATTCTGTTCTGACCAACCCGGATGAGGGAAAAACAGTGGATATTCTTTTGAAACGATTTTAACGATTTTTCCATTCTGGTCCATAACCAGCAGCTTCACTGCTGAAGTACCAAGGTCAACACCAATATATAACATATTGTTCCTCCTGATTCTTAATTCTTAATAAAAACAGACGGCCAGAAATATAATCCGGCCGCCCATAACTAATTAGTCTTATTTAATCTTAATAACTGCTTTTACCAGATCAGTCTTATTGTTGAGTGCTTCTTCGTAAGCTGCCTGAATATCCTTCAGTTCGAATTCGTGAGTAACGATCTGCTTAACATCAATAGCACCACTAGCAACTGCTGCAATAGCCTTAGGATAAATATTTCTGTAACGGAAAACAGATTCGATCTTTGCTTCCTTATCCATAATCTGTGCGAAGTTGTAGTTGATTTCTTCCTGAGCTGCGAGACCAACCAGGACAATTGTACCACCCTTACAAACAGCAAAAGGGGTCTGTGCAATTGTCGCAGGATGACCAGCACATTCAAATACCTTATCAACACCACGGCCGCCAGTAATCTTAGCTACTTCTTCAAGAGTATCCTGAGTCTTAACATCGATTACATATTCAGCGCCCATCTTCTTAGCCATTTCAAGCTTAGCATCAACTGCGTCAGCCAGGATAATTGTACCAGCACCGTGTGCCTTACATGAAAGCAGTGTAACCAGACCAATGCATCCACCGCCAAGGATAAGTACAGTATCTCCTACCTGTACGTTGCCCTGATTTGCTGCATGGAAACCAACTGAAAGTGGTTCGATGAGTGCACCTTCCATAGTTGAAACGTTTTCTGGAAGCTTGAAGCACATGTTTTCAGGGAACGCGATATATTCTTCGTTACAGCCCTGTACAGGAGGTGTTGCCAGGAAGACAACATCTGGGCACAAGTTGTATTTACCACTCTTACAGAATTCGCATGTACCACATGTGATTCCTGGTTCAAGAGCTACCTTGTCACCAACCTTTAATGATGTAACTTCATCACCGATTGCTGCAACAGTACCGGCACATTCGTGACCGAGCATAAACTGTTCGTTAAGGTCTACAACATAAGGACCACACTGTCCTGAATGGAAATAATGTACGTCTGATCCGCAAATACCAACGTATTCAAGCTGAACTAAGACATTCTTTCCTGATACTTCCGGGATATCGACTTCGCCGATAACCATCTTGTCGAGACCGTCCATAAAAGCGGCTTTCTGTCTAGCCATATCTGTCTCTCCTTCCAATACTTATACTATTTAAGAATTATTTTAAGATTTAGTCTGTTTTTGATTAGATCAAAGGGTCAATTACTTGATCTGACCGTTGTCCTTGTACATCTGGATGTATTCAGCAACGTTGTCCTTGTTGATTTCTGGAGCTGGAACGTTGTCGCGTACTTCTGTAACATCCATTTCACCGTTCAGAACCTTTTCTGCATATTCCATGTTCATCTTAGCGATGTCTGATGCAGCCTGAAGTGCTGTGCAAGTCAGGAGACCTTCTTCGATCAGCTGGCAGCCTTGAGCTGTACCGTCAACACCGTATGCATAGAAAGTAGTAGTTCCGTCTTCCTTAACATATTCAGGGTTGTTTCTGATAGCTTCGATTGCGCCTGCAGCCATGTTATCGTTCATTGAGATGATAGCATCGATGTGAGTGCCCTTCTGTACCCATGCTTCCATGAGGTCCATAGCTTCGTCTGAGTTCCAGTTTGCGAAGTCTTCACCAACGATGTTTACGTCAGGTCTCTTTTCGAAGAAGTTCTTTTCCCAACCTTCTCTTCTCTTGTCAGCGTGATAGTTGCCTGAAGGTCCCTTCAGTACTACTACGTTAGCGCCTTCTGGAAGTTCTTCAACAGCTCTGTTTGCGCCTACTGAAGCCTGTTCTACAGGGTCAGCATCGACAGTACCAGTACCAGCCATTACTTCGAGGCTGTCTGATCCGTCCAGGTCACACTGGTGAGTTGTAGGGTTAGTTGTGATTACAGGGATACCTGCATCCAGTAACTTCTGAACATATGGAGCCTGAGCTGCATTGTTGTTTGACTGTACGATTACGAGGTCATAACCCTTAGTGATACAGTCTTCGAGAAGTCCGTTTTCAGTGTTGTCATCGCCTTCACCTGAAACGCAAGTGAGTTCGATATCATCATAGTTAGCTGCCTGAGACTTGATTTCGTCAGTAAGCCAAGCTGCGAAAGTGTCAGCTGATGCTCTAGCTACGAAGCATACCTTGTAAGCATCGCCATCTGCAGCAGGTTCTTCACTCTGGCTTCCGCAACCAGTGATCATGCCGAGAGCCATGATAACGCCTAAAACTACTGCTAATAATTTCTTCAGTTTCATTGTTTCGCCTCCTTAAAAAAAGATAGATCATTATATTCGTACAACACGTTCTTGTTGTTGTAACCCTTTTGTGTGGGATTTATAGCCTTGTTCAAAGGCTATGCATCCCCGGCGGCAGTGCCTGCGGCTCCGTCACCGTCTTCCTTCTCATCATCGACCTTGTCGTTTTCTACGAGGATAACCTTAGTCTTTCTCTTAGCCTTGCTCATTACGTCAAATGCTACTGCCAGGATGATGATAGCACCTTCTACTACTGACTGGATGTATGAATTTACGCCCAGGAGATTCATTACGTTTTCGAGGAAGCCGATGATGAATGCACCAGCAACTGTACCTGAAAGTGTACCGATACCACCAGTAAATGAAGTACCACCGACGATAGCAGCAGTAAGACCAGTCATTTCGTAACCGATTGCACCGTTTGGCAGACCTGCGTTGTTTCTAGCCATGAAGATCATAGCAGCGAAACCGATCAGGATACCGTTGATGATGTATGAAGTGTAAATGCTCTTCTTTGAGTTGATACCACTTGCTTCAGCAGCTTCTCTTGAACCGCCGATAGCGTAAATGCCACGACCATATCTAGTGTGGTTGATAATGTAGTAAAGAATCAGAGTAATGATGACTACAATGATTACAGGTACAGGGATTGGGCCAACCATACCCTGACCGATATTAACGTATGAACCCAGCTGCAGGATGTTCTGGCCGCCTGTATAATAAAGGGCTATACCACGGGCTACCTGCATCATACCCAGTGTTGCGATAAATGCTGGAACCTTGAAGTTTGCTACGAAGAGAGCGTTTACAAGGTTACAAGCTACTGCAACTGCGATAGCTGCTACTGCAGCTAAGATGATTGACTGAGTTGCTTTGAAAACGTTAACGGATATTACACCTGAGAGTGCGAGTACAGCACCAACTGACAGGTCAAGGAATCCACTGATGATGAGGATCATTTCACCATAAGCGATTAAAAGACCTACACAGAGCTGTCTTGATACGTTGATCAGGTTAGAGCTCTGGATGAAGTATGGGCTGACAAAACTACAAATAATGAATAACGCGATTAATACGAGAAAGATACTGTACTTACGCGCTAATTCAGAAACATTATTCTGGCCAAGCATATTCTTTCCTCCTAATTATTAAATCTGTGTGCCTGTTGCGTATCTCATGATGAGTTCCTGTGAGAACTCGTCTCTTGTGATACATCCTGTAATCATACCCTGGCACATGATATAAATTCTATCGCACATGCCGATGAGTTCAGGAAGTTCTGATGAAACCATGACAACCGCCTTGTTTTCCTTAACGATTTCTGTCATAAGCTTGTAAATTTCAAACTTAGCACCAACGTCGATACCTCTAGTTGGTTCGTCAAGAATCATAACATCAGGCTTACACAGCATCCATCTAGCAAGTAATACCTTCTGCTGGTTACCACCAGAGAGCTTACCGATTTCAGTGTCAAGGCCAGGAGCCTTAACATTCATCTTCTTAAACATAGCGGAAACTTCATCCTTCTGTTTCTTATTATGTGAGTAACCGCCATAGATATAGCTCTTAAGTGAAGCCAAAACAGCATTTTCCGAAATGCTTCTGACAGGAACGATACCGTCTTCTCTTCTACTTTCACTGAGCATTACGAGACCGTTCTTGATACTGTCTTCTGGGCACTTGATCTTCATAGGTGAACCGTGAAGTTTAACAACACCTTCCTTATGTTCATCAAGACCAAATACCGCTCTCATTACTTCTGTACGTCCTGCACCTACAAGCCCTGCAAAACCTACAATCTCGCCCTTTCTAGCATAGAAGTTAATGTCCTTGAATACTCCGTCAGCAGCAAATCCTTCAACCTCTAAAGCCTTCTCTCCTAATTCAACTTCTTCCTTAGGATATACATTTGACAGCGGTCTTCCTACCATGCGGTGGATTACAGTATCGATATCGATATCTTCTGCTCTGTCTGTTGAAACAACAGTACCATCTCGAAGAACTGTAATATCGTCAGCAATCTGGAAAACTTCGTCCATCTTGTGTGAAATATATACGATTGCAACCCCTTTTGCTTTTAATTCGTTGATCTTATCAAACAGCTGCTTAACTTCTCTATCTGTAATGGATGATGTAGGTTCGTCCATGATTACGATCTGAGCGTTATTAGTTACAGCCTTGATAATTTCAAGCATCTGAATTTCAGAAACTGTAAGTGTCTTCAGCTTCTGAGTTGGTGAGTATGGAAGCTTCTCCTGTTCAAGGAACTTCTTAGTGTCCTTTCTTACTTTCTTCCAATCTACCTTTCCTATCTTGTTGACAGGAAGTCTACCGAGGAATAAGTTTTCTTCTACTGACAATTCTGGAACGTAGTTCAATTCCTGTGCGATCATTGAGATACCCAATTCTCTAGCCTGAATAGGGTTCTTAATATCGACAGGCTGTTCGTCAATGTAAATCTGACCTTTATCTGCCTTGTACAGCCCCATAATGATTTTCATGAGAGTGGATTTACCCGCTCCATTTTCGCCGCACAGGGCGTGAACTGTACCTTTTCTTACGGCAAACTCAATGTTACTTAAAGCTTTAACGCCTGGAAAAGATTTCTCAATGCCAGAAACTCGCATTTTATATTCGCTCATTGATATACAGTTCTCCTCCCTTCATTACTAACATAATTTTTTTCATAGTATCATTCACCAAATCTTATGTCAATAATTTGAGCAAAGCATACAAAAGTATTGTAAATTTTTCGAAAATTGCTTAAATTTATTGCCTTTTGTGCTGTTTTTTCTTAAACTTTCATAAAGCATTTTGCATAAGTTTATCGTAAAACATTGACTAAAGTAAAACTAATCAATATAATCAAAAATAACAAAAAAACATTTATAAAAAATCTTTTTAAAGCTATTTTAGCTAAGTGGGGTTATCTATGGCGGTAAGAAATCCATTATTCGGAGACATCTATAGACTCATATACTATTCAAACGGATCATCGAGAAAGCATATCAGTAAAGAACTGGACCTGAGCCTTCCTACAGTTACAAACTATCTGCAGCAGCTCATGAGCGAAGGCCTTGTTTACATCGACGGCACTCACGATTCCACAGGCGGACGTAAGCCCAACGCCTACACAATCGTCCCTACTGCAGGTTTTGCAATCGGCATCGACATCACAAAGCACCACTGTAACGTAGTTCTCGTTGACCTTGCCGAAAGCATCATCGATAGTGATCGAACTCGAATTCCATTTTCCGATACCGATGAATACTACGCAGGAGTAGCTCGTACCATCGAGAACATCCTGGATCGAAACAACATCAACCGCCACAAATTACTCGGCGTCGGCGTTTCGCTCCCGGTAATAATGGCGGAAGACCAGAAACACATAACCTATGCCAAGGTAATCGACATATCCTACGATAGCTACGACCGCATGGCTAAATTCATCAAATATCCTTTCCTTATATATAATGATGCCAACTCCGCCGGCCTGGCCGAGTGGTGGGCAACCCGTCAGGCAGAGCCTGCAGTTTACCTGGCGCTCAATCCTAGTATCGGCGGCGCGACCATAAATGGCAAAGACATCAGCGCCGGCAACAACAACCGCGCTTCAGAGTTCGGCCACGTAACCATCGTCCCCGGCGGCCGTCGCTGCTACTGCGGACGCAAAGGCTGCGTCGACGCCTACTGCTCCGAAACCATGCTGACTGGCTTCACCGATGGCAACCTGGAGACTTTTTTCGAAGAGCTCCCAAACAACCCGGGCTTCCAGGACGTCCTGAACTCCTACCTCTACCACCTGTCCCTGATTGTAAACACGCTCCGTATCTGCTACGACTGTGACATCATCATCGGCGGCAATGTAGGCGCTTACCTGGACCAGTACATCGACGTCCTTAAAGAAAAAGCCATCCGCCTCAACCCATTCGAGACGGAAGCCGATTATATCCGCCCCTGTCAGTACAAGAAATCCGCCTCGGCAGTAGGTGCGGCCCTGTATTTTGTTAAGAATTATGTGGATGATATGTAAGGGGTATCGCTTTCGATTTTCGACTTTTCTTTGCTGAGCTGTCGAAAATCGCCCCTTAAACATACATTTTGACCAACAACCGCTCCCTTATAATCCTATCGAGCTCTCGCTCATCATACACGTCACTCTCAAAAGTCATTATAAGCTGGTCAAATCACAAGCCGCCCACTCGGAAGCATAATGGTAAAATCCGGATAGTAAGACTTATACCCGCTTCCATCATATATCTCAACGCCCTGCATCCACGAAACGTTTACACGCATCTCCATCTCGTATCTGTAAGGTATTCCATACTTTTCTAGCAGATTGCCAATGCTGCGTTCTGACTTCGAACGAACTCGCACCCCACCATTCGTCACATGCAACAACTCGTCCTTGTACATCTCATTAGACCTGTATGGTGCCTTGTACCATTTATATTGCTCCTCGGTGCAGGTAATCCTCATCACATCTAGCCCCGCATCTTGAAACAACTCCAAAAGCTTCAAAGTTTCCGTTCTCTCTTCTCCCAAAGTCTTCAAAACCTTACCCGCCAAAGCCAGGTCCATTTTAGATTCCCTTTTTAAAGACTCTAGATATCTTTTTCTTGCCAGAGCATGCACCAGATCTGAATTTTTCGTTATCCCCCTGTTACGCCCTCCTGAATAATCTGTGAAATAATAGTTATCTTTCCTTCGTGTAACCGCAAGCTTACCATCAGGCAGTTTTGCAAGTTCATTTTCAACAAATTTAGCGTTTTCAAGTTCAGCTTTCGCAATCTCTCTAAGCAGCTCCCTGAAATACTTGATGCCTGCTACTCAAAACATAGACAAAAGTGTCCATGTCGAGATTATTACTGCTTCAACCTGTGTGCTTTTGTAAAGGCTAAGCCTTACACTACTCGCAGGTTCATGCACAGTCCACAGTCGTAAATTCCCGACTAGCCATCGGTACATATATACAGTTGCGTTTTTATGCTATGCTGTATAT
>JAQXGH010000038.1 GCA_029006195.1 Bacillota bacterium | reverse complement strand
CACTATGAAATTTTCAATGTTCTTGTCCGCGTCAGCGAACTTCTATATAGTATCACGCGAATCTCAGCTTGTCAACATGTTTTTTAACTTTTTTCAAAGTTTCATTTTCAGTTGTCATCGCTTCGCTCCGTGCGACAGCTTCTATATATTACTATTTGACCTGCCTAATGTCAACACTGTTTTTAAATGTTTTTTGGTTTAATTTTTGAACTAATTTGGCATTGGAGCCTTTGCATGAGCTTCGGAATTATCCTTTTATTAAGAATATGCCAACCAATATGATGAGTCCTGCCGCCAGTTTCTTTGGCAGGTTCTCTCTTTCGCCAAGAAAAATGTATCCCGCTATTACATTGCCTATTACCGTAAGCGCCATAAGCGGAGCTACAGTTGTCGCCTCAGCCTCCTGATAAGCCGACAGCTGGCATATAATGAAACCAGGCCAGCTTATAGCTGTAACAAACACCATTTTTTTATTAGCGTGCTTTAATTCTTCAATTACCGCTGCCGGTTTAATTCTCTGCCCTATAGAAAGGAATAAAGCCGGTAACAGCAGTGTAAGTGCAGTATAGAACGCCATATTGAAATTCGAGCACAAGTTTACATCCAGGAACAACGCTACAGAGAACAGCATGTATGCGACCACGCCAAGCATGGCGTATCTGTCGATTTTGTTCGTTCTCTTCTTATGAAACACCATAATGTTACTGAATATTATCAGAGCTGCTCCAATTATCTTTTTACAAACAAAAGGTTCCTTAAAGAACATGAGCCCCGCCAGCACCATGAAAACAGTAGACAATTGCTGTATAACAGCATAGGTCGATGCCTCAACGCCTTTTCTAACTGTAGTGCCCAACCTGTCCGATATCGCATAGAATACGCAGGCTGCAGCTAGCAGTGCATATACACGCCAGTCAGTCGACAGCTTGAATTCAAATATCGGGCACATCATAAGCCCGCAGATGCCGCCGGCGATTTGAAGAAGCACCGTTAGTGCGCCCATATCCTTGGCGTTTGCAGTATTCAATTTATATGACTGTGTGAACCAAACGTGGAAAAACACAGCTAATACTATAAATAATACCCACATGGATTTTCCCTTTCGTACCTTGTTATATTACAAATTTTTGTCTTTTAACGCAATGAAGTTTTTGCAAAGGCTACAAAAGAAGAGACCAGTTAAGGTCTCTTAAAGTATTGAAAATTCTTTTCTTAATCTGACCGCCGGCTTGCCAAGTATGCTTCGCCTGCACAGGTCCCATACATCGTATGTTACTTTAACCATATCCATGATGCTGTCGCCGATGAACCGAACCACTAAGAGATCCGGAGTAATGTTTCCCGCTGCCAGACTAACAGATTCCGAACTCAATTTATTTATCTCTTCTTTCAGGCCAGAGTCCATATTATCTGCGTAGACATACATGGAGCCGTTTGACTTTTTGCCGTCCATAAGCCCCAGCTTCATTAGATTCTCTCTGGCCGGTTCCATTTTACAGTTATCATATAGCACGAGTTTGTCGTCTACATAGATTTTAGTTTTTGAAGAATAGATATCATACTTAAAAACTTCGCCGTTTGCAGCACGTCCAGATGTAACCATGTCAGACGCGAAGAGTACAGCTCCCTTCTCTACTCTGAATTCATTTTCCTGGTATACTTTTGCCTCCGCGAAAGGCACGTTGTGCTCCGGAAGATATTCCAGGATACCGCCGCTCTTAACTGTGATTTTATTCACTACCTTGGCGTAGTCTTCATCCATCCTATAGTATTTGCTATTTCCTGGCGTTGTGAACACAGCATCGCTTCCAGGCTCACTCACTATTTCGGTCAAAAGTCTATCGTGCTGAAGAATTCCTCCCGCCGGATTGAGCGAGTATACAAAAGCCGTCCCATCCTCATCATAGTAATGGGGTTTGAGAATCTGAAGTGGCAGCTTATAATACTGCTTCGCCATATATATTTTACCATCGCTTCTCCTTCTGAATACGATGGATATTTTACCGTTTGGTTTCATTTCAGTCATAAAAACTACATTCCTTCGAAAAGCACGTCTTCTTTTATCCACTTTATTACTCTATCAAGGCCCACGCCCTCATAAAGATCAGTGAACACGTATGGCTTATCGCCTCTCTGAAGCTTAGTATCATGGTCCATTACTTCAAGGCTCGCGTGAACATACTGTGCAATGTCTATCTTATTTATTACAAGAAGGTCGGATTTTGTTATTCCAGGGCCGCCCTTTCTAGGAATCTTTTCGCCCTCGCCAACATCGATCACGAAGATAAGCCCATCAACGAGCTCAGGGCTGAATGTTGCCGCCAAATTATCTCCGCCGCTTTCAACAAAAATAATATCAAGATTATCGAAACGTTCATTGAGCATATCGATGGCATCCAGATTCATAGATATGTCTTCACGCACTGCTGTGTGTGGACATCCACCTGTTTCTACGCCAATGATCCTCTCTTCAGGAAGCGCCTGCGCTCTTGTCAGAATGAGCGCATCCTCCTTAGTAAAAATATCGTTTGTTACAACGCCGATTTCATATTCGTCACGAAGCGCTTTACAGAGCTTCTCGATCAGAGCAGTTTTTCCAGAACCTACAGGTCCTCCCACTCCTATCCTAACTGGTTTTCTCATTTATTTCTCCTCTATGACATGTAGAGTCTAACCTTTAATGTTTCATGTTTAATGCTGGCAATATCCATTCCCGGGCAGAAATTAGTTATTTCATCTACTGGAATTTCAAGGCTGTGTCTTGTAGCTTCCTCCATCATCTCAGCCGCTTCAAATAGCACCTGCTGCGCCTCGGTATTACCTAGCGGTATGAGTTTGATAGCGCTTTGCACCAGTGTGTTAGCCGCACTGTAGACGTAGGCCCTCACAGCATCTTCCACGTCCAGGTCAAGCAACCTCGAGACCGCGCCATAAATTACAGGGTAGCTTACTTCACGGACCTTAAATAATTTCGAAATGTCATTTAATTCCTCGCTGTCGATAATTGGCTCCATCAGTCTGAGAAATGCCTTTCCCATTCTGATACCAGCCTCACGGCTTTCTTTAGTAACTTTAGATGCATTTGACAGTTCTTCAAGTTTAGTAAGTCCATCTGCGTCTAAAGGCTGACTAAGCTCATACGCTCTCTTAAGAATTGGCCCTTCACACCTGCCAATGGCAGCATCAAGATAAGTTTCCAGAAAAGCCCTGAAAGTATCCCTGTCATGCACAGTGCCATCCGCCACATATGTCTCAAGACCCCAGGACTGGCTGAATCCACCAGTCGGGAAAGTCCCACCGTTAAGCTGCATGAGATAATAAAAACCCTTTTTATTCATGATGATGATCTCCGTGGTGATGGTGGTGGTGCGCATCAGTCTGTGAAACGTTGGCTCTTATGCCTTCGAGCTTGCACTCTACCCTTTCGCACTTGATCCCCAGCTTTTTGATGATGCCTTCCATAATGGCATCATAAGCTACCAGGATGCAGTCTTTGTGAATGTATGCCGCCTGATGCATGTTGCCGATATTAAAAGCCGCTCTGCCCCACTCTATATTTCCATTAGGAACGATTCTGAGCACGTCTTCAGGCAGCAGATCGATTGCAACAATTCTTTCTTCATCCTCATAAAGAATAGAACCTGGAGCCAGGTTTTCACCATGCTCCAGGGAAATTGCAATTATCTGTCCTGATTCTGACTTTACCTTCTGATGCGGCTTAGTTAAATCGTGATGATCCATAAGAACGCGGTCGATGATTTTGCCATCTGTATGACGTTCATTTATGTTCGCAATTATTTTCTCTACTATCATTAATTAGCCTCACTATCTGAAGAAGTATTTCTGGCAAAGGCAAACTTCTTCAATCGGTTCGCAAGTAATGTGTTCGCCATCAACGTAAACCTTATATGTTTCTGGGTCTACTGTGATATTTGGCAGGTAATCATTTCTCACCATATCTGCCTTAGTGAGATTTCTAGTGTTCTTAACCGGCAGGAACTTGCCCTTTGAATGAGGCAGCTTTTCTTCGATACCATTATCGATAGCAGCCTGACAAACGAATACCTTGTTAAGATGTCCGTTGTCTCTGCCATAACTAGCATACTGACGTCTATAGAGCATAGGTTCTGCAACTTCAATGCAGGCATTAGTGTCACCTGATGCTGAGTATACGTTCTGACCACACTTGAAGCAAAGCCAAGGCTTAGCACCAAAGAAACATGGATCCCAAACGCAGAAGTCTGCCAGTCTGCCAGGTAAGAGTGAACCAACATATTCGTCGATACCGTAAACCTTAGCAGCATTTACTGTGTACTTAGCTATGTATCTTAAAATTCTCTGGTTATCGTTATCGCCTGTTTCTTCAGGAAGCGGACCTCTCTGCATCTTCATCTTTGATGCCATCTGCCATGTTCTGAGGACAGTTTCGCCTACGCGGCCCATACCCTGTGAGTCTGAACCGTGGATTGAGATAGCGCCCATATCGTGAAGAATATCTTCGGCAGCGATAGTTTCGCCTCTGATTCTTGAACCTGCAAAAGCTACATCCTCTGGAAGATTAGGATTAAGTCCATGAACTGTCATGATCATATCCAGATGTTCAGCAATTGTGTTTACTGTATATGGGTTAGTGCAGTTTGTTGATGATGGAATTACGTTAGGTTCACCAACTACCTTGAGGAGGTCAGGAGCATGTCCGCCGCCTGCGCCTTCTGAGTGGTATGTGTGAATAGTTCTTCCTCCAAAAGCTGCAATCGTATCTTCTACGAAGCCTGATTCATTCAGTGTGTCTGTATGGATTTGAACCTGGAAGTCCATTTCGTCAGCAACGTCCAGGCAGCATCTGATTACTTCTGGTGTTGCAGCGAAGTCTTCGTGGATCTTCATGCCAATAGCGCCCCACTTAGCCTGTTCTCTGATAGCTTCAGGAAGTGATGAGTTACCTCTGCCGATGAAACCTACATTTACCGGAGCCTGCTCGTGAGCTGCTATCATCATTTTCAGATGTGCAGGGCCTGGAGTTTCTACGCTTGTAGTCTTTGCCCCTGAGCCGCCGCCCAGCATTGTTGTGATACCATTAGCCAGAGCTTCCCATGCCTGTCCCGGGCTTTCGAAGTGAATGTGTACGTCGATTCCGCCAGGAGTTACGATGAGGCCTTCAGCACAAACTTCTTCTGTACCAACGCCCACAACGAGGCCTGGAGTAATGTCCATTGTGTCTGGATTTCCTGATTTACCGATGCCAACGATCTTGCCATCCTTGATACCGATGTCAGCCTTAATGATACCGAGCATAGGGTCGATAATAGTCGCACAAGTTACGACAACGTCGAGTACGTCAGTACCTTCGACAGGAAGACCTGCCTGCTGACCCATGCCGTCTCTATCTGTCTTTCCGCTGCCCCATGTCATTTCATCGCCATAAGTGTCAGCGCAATAGTCTTTCTCAATTTCAGCGATTAGACCTGTATCGCCAAGATGAAGCTTGTCACCGACTGTAGGGCCGTGAAGCTCACAGTATTCCTGACGTGTTAACTTTACTGCCATTTTAATCCTCCTTCAGCGCTTCCTTCATTTTCGCGATAGCTGCTTCTTTAACCTTAGGATCATCTACGCATCCCATAGTCCATCCCTGGAATCCGTAGAGTTTTCTTTCTCCTGCGAATGTTGTGAGCCGAACTTCCTTTTCTTCGCC
>JAQXGH010000037.1 GCA_029006195.1 Bacillota bacterium | reverse complement strand
CGTTGCTGTTGAGGGCGATTAGCTCAGCTGGGAGAGCATCTGCCTTACAAGCAGGGGGTCACAGGTTCGAGCCCTGTATCGCCCACCATCTTCTTAATAGCAACAAATGCTGGCGTGGCTCAACGGTAGAGCAGCTGATTTGTAATCAGCAGGTTGGGGGTTCGATTCCCTCCGCCAGCTCCAATATTGTCGAGGGATTCCCGAGTGGCCAAAGGGGGCGGACTGTAAATCCGTTAGCTGAGCTTTCGATGGTTCGAATCCATCTCCCTCGACCAACCTTTTATATGGATATGCGGAAGTGGCTCA
The DNA here is from genome assembly GCA_029006195.1 of Bacillota bacterium. Taxonomy (GTDB): domain Bacteria; phylum Bacillota; class Clostridia; order Peptostreptococcales; family Anaerovoracaceae; genus Lentihominibacter. The sequence goes on along the minus strand of JAQXGH010000037.1, from coordinate 16,372 downwards.
GGGGTAGAGCATCGCCTTGCCAAGGCGAGGGTCGCGAGTTCGAATCTCGTCTTCCGCTCCAATTGCGGGCTCATAGCTCAGCTGGATAGAGCAACGGCCTTCTAAGCCGTGTGTCCGGGGTTCGAATCCCTGTGGGCTCGCCAATTTTTTTCCTCATTAATAACAATGCCTATAATATGCGGCCTTGGCGGAATAGGCAGACGCGCACGTTTGAGGGGCGTGTGGGAGACCGTGCCGGTTCAAGTCCGGCAGGCCGCACCACTTAGAGACAATCAAGTTCGCTTGGTTGTCTTTTTCTTTGTTGAAAACTGTGTGATATAATGGGACGGCTAGAATAAGGATAGAAAGAGGTTTTCATTTTGGATTTTAAGAGAGGAATGCAGGATAGCATATCTATAGCACTGGGATATTTCAGTGTTGCTATCGCTTTCGGTTTAATTGCCGTAGACTCGGGCTGTTCACCGGTACAGGCAATGATGATCAGTATGGTTTGTGTAACATCTGCAGGACAGTTCGCGGGAGTTACAGTAATGGCGACTTTAGGCAGCTACGTAGAGATGGCTTTGACTCAGTTCCTGATCAACGCCAGATATGCTCTTATGGCCATATCACTTTCTCAGAAGGTAGAACCTAAATTCACAACAGTACCTAGACTTTTCCTGGGCTCAATGATAACTGATGAAATCTTCGCAGTAGCCATCGGCCAGAAGGAAATAAAAATCAAATACTTTATGGGCCTGGCATGCCTGCCTCACATAGGCTGGTCAGCTGGAACCATAGTAGGCGGTATTGCTGGAGCACTTCTTCCAGAAATACTAACAACATCACTTAGCGTAGCTCTTTATGGCATGTTTATCGCTATAGTAGTTCCGCAGGTAAAGACAAGCAAGAAGACAGGTATAATCGTAGCCATCACTATGGGCATCAGTTCACTTATCTATTTCCTGCCTCAGCTTAATTTCATCTCATCGGGATTTGCCATCATCATCAGTGCAGTAATCGCATCAGTGATCGGCGCAGTACTTTTCCCAATTGACGATGATAATGAAGAAGGGGAGGCGGAATAATGAATTATAAAGTATTTCTGATCTACCTTTTCGTAATGGCTTTTTCAACATACCTGGTTCGTGTAATACCATTTATTCTCATAAGACATAAGATCGAGAATAGATTCGTCAAATCCTTCCTGTATTACGTACCGTATACTGTTTTGACGGCTATGACGTTCCCGGCTATGTTCTTTGCCACTAACCATGTATTGTCAGCTGCAGCGGGCTTCGTGGCAGCCATAATAGTATCTTCGAAGACTACAAGCCTCATTAAAGTAGCGGCAGGAACCTGCCTGGCTGTACTTGTAGTAGAGCTCTATTTTATTTAAGCCGCTTTCTTTGATTTTGCCAGAGTAGTTACGCCTTCAAATGCCAGCACGAGTGCCATGATTACAAGAAGGATACCGATAATAACCTGAGCATAAGGACCCCAGTCGAGAGCTTCTCCAGCGGAGATGATGCCCAGCTGAGTCTTAGTGTTGATAACAAGTGAAGCGATAGTTACGCAAAGCATGAAGTACATTGGGTAAACAACCATTCTGTTTTGCTTTCCAACGTTTCCGAGCCAAGTAGCAACTGCCAGGAGTCCCAGAGCTGCCAGGAGCTGGTTCGCTGAACCGAACAGAGCCCAAATCTTTGTGTAACCCGTCATACCCAGAAGTACGCCGAGTACAACAGTGATGATTGTTGCTACATATGGGTTAGTTAAAACCTTCTTGTAACCAGCAACGTTCTGAGGTGTTTCACCCTTCTTTGAGTCAAGCCAGAATTCCTGGAACATGAATCTTGCCAGACGGGTAGCAGTGTCCAGTGAAGTCAGACAGAATGCTGAGTATGTCAGCACAATCAGAGTGTACAGAATTGTGTAAAGCGGAGTACCCATTCCGCCAGCAACTGATGATGCCATACCTGCGATACCACCAGCGAAGATTGCTGTTGCTCCCTGAAATGGAGTTTCTGCAGTTGCATTGTATGAGAATGCGAATGAAACAGCACAGATAGTCAGGATAGCTAAAACGCATTCCAGAAGCATGCCGCCGTAAGCGATAGGCTTAGCGTCGCTGATCTTATTCAGCTGCTTAGATGTAGTACCGGATGAAACCAGTGAGTGGAAACCTGAACATGCACCGCAGGCGATAGTTGTGAACAGAACCGGAAATACCGGAGTTGTACATTCAGCACTCTTAACGAGAGGAACTGCATCCAGTGAAGGATGGTTCACGATTACAGCGAAGAATGCCAGTGCCAGCATAGCATAGAGCAGGAAACTAGTTAAATAGTCTCTTGGCTGAAGCAGGATCCATACAGGTGTTACTGACGCTACTGCAATATAAATTGCAACTATAATCATCCAAGTATTGTAGCTGAAATAGAATGGGTGGAAATTCATACCGATAACCATACAGATGATGATTGCCAGAATTCCCAGACCTGATGCTACAAGCATATGTGAGTTTCTGCGGTGAACAGTGAAACCGAATATGATTGCGATAACTATGAACAGGAGGCTGACCATAGCTACTGAAGCATTAGTGTCAACTACAGCGTCAGGAACAGCTGCGCCAGTTGCGTCAGTAATGCCGAAAGTTCCGGCAACGATTGATGCAAAGGCTGCAACAACCAGAATAAGAGTCAGGTAAGAGAAGATGATGAATAATCTCTTGGCACGAACTGACATGTTGGCTGAAATAATTTCGCCGATGGATTTGCCGCCGTGCTTTATTGATGCGATCAGTGCACCGAAGTCATGTACGCCGCCTACGAAGATACCACCAATCAGTATCCAAAGTGTAGCTGGGAGCCATCCAAATCCCAGTGACAGGGCACTTATTGGACCAGTGATAGGTCCTGCACCAGCGATTGATGAGAAGTGATGTCCCATCAGAACAGGTGCTTTAGCCGGTACATAGTCGATGCCGTCTTCCATAGTGTGAGCAGGAGTTTCTTCCTTAGAAACATCTATGCCCCATTTTTTGCAAAGCCAGCCGCCATAAAGAATGTAGCCGGTTGCCAGAACAACGATTGCAATAATAAGAAGCAATAAACCGTTCATTTCAATACCCTCTTTCCAATATTAAATAATAAGCTCGATTTTGTTTTTTTAGGGTGAAGAATATTGTCAGCAAATTCCACCGTCTCCTTAGCAGCCTTGTTCCCGATGGCTTCCTGTGACTCTAAGCAGATAGCCACTACGTGAACCTCCAGCCAGCCTTTGAGGGAGAACATGAAGTCTTTGCGTAATTTGCATTTTTTAATGTAATTGCGAGCGCCTTCATCAAGATTCTGACAAATAAAAAACGCCACAACCCTCGTACACATATGGTTTCCCGATAAATCGATCTCAGTAAGAGACTTCTCGTAAAGTCCATCGACTATACTTTTAAGCTGCTCTTCCGATGGATTATCGGCATCATAAAACCAAACGTGTTCGTCGCTGTTAGCACTCCACATTTCAGCTTTTCTGGACATAATATAACCAGACTCGCGAAGGTGCATGGTAGCCTTTGCAAAAAGTGCAGGACCACCCGTATTTTCTTCAGCGAACCTGATGATATCGTAGTTCTCTTGATAGCTGTTTAAAATACAGTTAAATAATACATTTTTCTCCATATCATTTTACCCCTAATACCACTTATATTATACGCTGCATTTTTGTGGGTGAAAAGTAAAAAATTAGCCTAATTATTGTACCACTTGCACAATCCGGCGCCCATTGATTCATTAGGGCGAACTGTATATCCCAGCTTCTCATAAAAACCTTCTTTATCCTTTGTCGCCATAAGGTTAACCATAAGTGTGTTACCGTTTGACGTGATTTCTTCGAAGTACTTGTTCATGTTTTTAATGAGCTGCGCACCTATACCGCGTCCCTGATATTCAGGTGCAACCATGACGTCAACGATCAGGGCCATGTAGCCGCCGTCTGTTATTACGCGTCCCATTGCTACGGGGGACTTTGCAACGGTATCATAAGCGACTGTGATGAAGGCCGAACCGTCAAGGCCGCGCTTGGCAAGGTCATGGTTTAAGACTTTCCAGCCAACAGATGCGCGAAGTTCGTTGTAATCTTCGACTGTAATTTCGTTTATGTATTCGATCATTTCTTCTTGTCCTTTCTGATTATTAGTTTACTATATTTTTTGGCAGGGGGTTATGATATAATTGAAAAAAAGGAGGGTAGCGTATGAATATCAAAGATATAACTCCAGAAAAATTAATGGACGCGTTAAAAGCAAATATGGACAAAGCCCAGGATTATCTGGACGATGACGTGAAAATGGAGAAGCTCTTCAGAGATTTCGAGGATAAGCTCAAACTGGTGCCAAAGATCGGCGACAAACTGGCCGACATAGCAATCATGGCTTCCATGGTCAGAGCCTACGCCAAGAAACAGTACACTGAAGTTTCTGTTGCGACTATCCTTCTGGCGATAGCTGCAGTTATTTACGTTGTAACACCTATCGATTTAATCCCAGACGCAATTCCTGTAGTGGGATTCCTGGATGACGCCGGAGCAGTGGTACTGGTGCTTTCCATGTTAGACAGCGATCTGCAGAAATACGTTGAATGGCAGAAAGAGCAGGGCATAAGAGAATAATTTATTGTTGCTTGCACAGGACTGGTCATTCTTTGATAAGAGTAAGAATGATATTTCTAATCTGAAGATGTAACTAAGCTGCAGAAACAGGAACTGAAGCGCATCCGGAAGCTGATGTTGTTGTAGAAGTTGATTAATAGGTGATTTTTCGATACTAGTGGTTGATGGAGTCGAAGAAATAGATGTAATTAAGGCTAATTTTCGACGGCGAGCTGCTGCTGGTCGAAAACTTGAGGGGTGTCGAGCTTGTTTTTCGGCGCCAGGTCGAAAAAACACATAATAAAGAAATGAACGAACAACTTTATGAAATGATGCAAGGCATGGGTTATCCAAAGGACTTCAGCCGGCTAATTGCAGAGGAACTTCATACGGATTTTACGGCGAAGAGGATGATGGGGTACCTGAAACATTTTCAGGAGCCGCCGACAATTGAGAATGTGACCGATGAGATGCTGGCGATTATAAGCGATAGGGATAGGATCGTGGATAAGAAAAAGCATGAATATTATAATTCAAAGTGGAACGAATTTCTTTGGCTTCAGAAAAATGATTTGATTTAGATACTTGAATAAATATGCGGTATCTGGTATAATTATCGACACTGAGCCTGAAAGGCACAATGGAGGTAAGATATGGAGAATAAGACTAAATTAAAGGCTTTGTTTATTGTTCCATCTGTTGTTGGTATTTTGATTTTCATGATACCTGTCAAATTTAATGGTGGATGGACTATTATAGTTAAAATTATTTCTGATCTTATCGGCGGATTCCTTGGTGGATTTTTGCCGTATCTGGTTCTGGGGATTTTGACGATTTCGGCAATAATGTCGACTATCGCTTTGGGAAATCCGAAATTTATTATTAATAACAAGTTGCTTGAGGATTCTTTTGTGACTTCACCGATTTGGGTTTTTATTAGAGTTCTTGGCGCAGTATTCTGCTGGATCACTATGTTTGTTAGCGATGAAAAGAATCCGCTTTATCTGATAGCGAGCCCAGACCAGGGTGGATTTATTCTGAATGATCTTTTGTGCACGCTGGTAATCACATTTGCAATGGCGGGGCTTTTGCTGCCGCTGCTTTTGGACTTTGGATTACTGGAATTCATCGGAGCACTTTTGACGAAGCTCATGAGACCGCTCTTCAATGTACCTGGCCGTGCGGCTGTTGACTGCATCACTTCATGGATCGGCGACGGCACGCTGGGCGTTATGCTGACTTGCAACCAATATGAGAGAGGCTATTATTCAGCCCGCGAGGCGTCGATTATTTCAACAACTTTCTCAGCTGTTTCAATCACTTTCAGTTTGGTCGTTCTTGACCAGGTTGGTCTTGTAGATTACTTTGGCATTTATTATTTGACGATTTGTTTGATTGGTTTTACTTGTGCGCTGGTTTGTACAAGAATCCCGCCACTTAGGCTCAAGAAGGACACTTACCTGGTTGAGGGTAACAGGATGCCTGAGGCGATTCCTGAAGGTTTTGCAAATTCAAGGGCATACGGAATGGATTTGGCAATGCGTCGCGTGCAAAAGCACAAAGGCATCGCCGAGTTCCTGGAAAACGGCACTAAGAATATGGCTTCAATGTGGTTTGGTGTTTTGCCTACAGTTATGAGCATTGGTACTGTGGCGCTGATGGTTGCCAATACTACGCCGATTTTCGAGTATATGGGAATTCCGTTTAGACCGCTTTTTGCTATGCTGCAGGTTCCGGATGTGAACGCTGCGGCTTCAACTATGATTATTGGCTTTGTTGATATGTTTACTCCATCGATTCTGATTTCAGGAGCTGGAGTTTGCGCGATGACTAAGTTTATCGTTGCGGTTGTTTCTGTTACGCAGGTTATTTATCTGTCAGAAATCGGCGGCCTGATTATGGCGTCAAAACTGCCGGTAAACCTGATTGAGCTGTTTGTCATCTTCCTGGAAAGAACTATTATCAGCCTGCTGATAGTTTGTCCGATAGCGCATATTATATTTTGATTTTAGAGTTTGAGATTTGAAAGCAGCCTTCGGGCTGCTTTTTTGCTTGACCATAACAATTCAAGTCTGTTTAATGATATAATTAGTCGAATGTATGTAATTTTTCGCAGCGAAAGGAAAAGGATAGATAGAATGATAAAATGTCCAAATTGTGGCGTTCAGTATTATGATAAATTGACAGCTTGTCCGAATTGCGGTTTTACGCCTTTGGGTGACTACAGCCAGGCGGGCCAAGGTCAGTCATACGGTCAAGGCAAGTATCAGACAAATAGCAAGGTCGAGCGCAATAACAGATATGGCGCTGGTGCGGCTGATCAGTTTGCTGATATGGACAAACTGCTGAACGACAGCATTGACAAGATATTCCGTGTTATTGATGGCAACGTGACAGTGGATCCGCTGAGCGGCAAGAGAAATCTGGACTTTTACGAGTCCACTTGGTTCATCATATTAATGATGGTATTTTTCTTCCCGGTTGGAATCGTGCTGCTGGCGCTTAGGCTTTACAGAAATGACAGATATAAGAACATGACAAGAGAGCAGAAGGTTCAGTTTAAGCAGAAGACTTCGAAGTCGGGCGGCGGAAAAAAAGCTGGAATTATAGTGACCATAATTGGCGTGCTTATTCTGATTTCGGCATCGCAGAGCACTAACCTGCAGGACGTTTTGACAGTTTTGGTTTCCGGCGCAGTTTGCACGGGCGCGGGCGTACTGCTTCTTGGCGTCAACAAAAACAGGGTAAAGAGGGTTTCACTTTATGAATCACTGATAAATAACAGGGGCAACACTCGCATCAGCTATATTGCTGAGCAGACTGGAATCAAGCCGCTAAAGGTAAGGACGCAGATCCAGAACCTTATCAGTAACGGATTTTTGGCTGAACCTGAGCAGAACATAGGTGCATATATCAACGGCGAATACGACCTTATCGTTATGACAAGAAACGGTCATCCGATAGTTCCGATCGAGGAAACTATGAAGGAAGAAATTGCGAGGAAGAGGGCACAGGAAGAAGCCGAAAGAAGAGAAGCGGCTAACACTATAGAAGAAAGAGCGCTCTTCGTGATAGCAGATGCGCTGGCTAGCACCAATGATGCGGAGGCGAGTTGCTACTTGAGAAGCATCGACAACTCCATCAGAAGCATTCAAGTATTAATGAAACAGGACCCTTCAATCAAAGAAAAGCAGAATGTTAAGAATCTCGAGTCCAATTATCTTCCCAAGGCTATAGACCTCATCGGGAAATACGAAGACAGAGGAACTTCACAGGCTATTAAACGTGAGATTGTGGGGGTTTTGGCAAACATTGCGACTGCCTTTGACAATATTGAAAAGAATTTACGAAAAGAGCGCGAAGACGCTATGCAGATCGATATAGAAGTAATGAAGAGAAAGCTCGAAAGGGACGGGCTTCTGAATTCGGATTTTGATCTGGGTGAATAAGGAGGAAAAAATGAGCGAAGTAATGGTACAGGAAAAAGATAAGAATATTGAACTGATCATGCCAACTTTGGAACTTGAGAGCATAGACGATCCTGTTGTTAACGAGCTGCAGGTGCAGGACGCTGAGAGTTTTCGCATGCAGCAGTTCAGCGATTCAGAAATCGATCAGATCAACGATTTCGCTGAGAAAATCGATCTGCACGACACAAATCTCATCATAACTTATGGTGCTGGTGCGCAGAAGAGACTTTCGGATTTTAGCGAAGAAACTCTGAAGCACGTTAGAAATAAGGATTTGGATGAGGTTGGTCCGCTGCTCAGCAAGCTCATGGTAGACCTCAAGCATGAGCCTGAAGAAAAGAAGGGTATCTTTGGTATTTTCTCAAAGGCTACAAACAAGCTTGAAGAAACTAGAGCATACTATACCAAGGTAGAAAAGAGCATTGATTCCATTGCGGAATCACTGGGAAAGCATCAGGATCTTCTGCTTAAGGACATCACTGTTCTCGATAAGCTCTATGAAAATAATAAGACATATTTCAAAGAACTGACAATGTACATCGCTGCCGGCAAGATTGCGCTGAAGAAGGCTCTGGAGGAAGAACTGCCGCAGATGAAGGCTAGAGCTACTGAAACTGGCCTTGCTGAAGATGCGCAGGATGCCAGAGATTTCGCTTCAATGTGCGAAAGGTTTGAGAAGAAGCTGCACGACCTGGATCTGACTAGAGCTGTTTGCCTGCAGAATGCACCACAGATCAGACTTATTCAGAGCAACGCAGTTGTTCTCAGCGACAAGATCCAGACTACACTGCTGAACACTATTCCGCTTTGGAAGAACCAGCTGGTTATCACAATGGGTATGGCACACAGCCAGGAAGCTGTTCAGGCTCAACAGATGGTAACAAATACAACTAACGAAATCCTCAAGAAGAATGCAGAAATGCTCCACCAGGGCACAGTAGCAATCGCAAATGAAAACGAAAGAGGAATCGTTGACATCGAAACATTAAAGCACACTAACGAAGAGCTCATCGCAACTATCGATGATCTCATGAAAATCCAGAGTGAAGGCAGAGCTAAGCGCCAGCAGGCAGAACTGGAGCTGACAAACATCGAAAATCAGCTTAAGCAGAAGATGCTGGAAGCAAGTAACAGATAATGATTAAAGATTACAACATCAAACTTAATAAACAGCAGGAGAGCGCCGTCAATAGTATAGATGGCGCTACGTTGCTTTTAGCGGTTCCTGGCAGCGGCAAAACCACAACGCTGGTTGCCCGTCTTGGTCATATGATATTTGATCTTGGCATCGATCCGGCAAGTATCCTAACGCTAACATATACAAATGCCGCAACGGAGGATATGAGAAAGCGCTTCGAATCCTTCTTCGGTGATGAGAAGCAGGTTGAATTTAGGACGATCAATAGCCTTTGCAATGGGATCATCAGAACCTATGCGACAAGATACGGCAGAAACGCGTTCGAACTTGAGAAGGAAAACGCCAGGATAATCACCGAGATCTACCGTCAAGTTTACCAGGAGTTTCCTAGCGAACTCGAGCGAAATGAGGCGGTTCGCCAGATCGCATACATTAAGAATATGATGCTCCCAAAGGCCGAAATCAAGAAACTGAAAATCGGGGAGCACAGCATAGAACCGCTTTACGATGCATATAATGAGCTCATGAGGCGGCAGCGTCTGATGGATTTTGACGATCAATTGGTCTATGCGCTGAACATCCTAAAGAAGCACGGCCAGCTCCTAGAATATTACCAGGAAAAATACAGGTATATTTTGGTTGACGAGGCGCAGGATACGAGCAAGGTCCAGCATGAAATCATAAAGCTTTTGGCGAGCAAGTATAAGAACATCTTCATGGTGGGCGACGAGGATCAGAGTATTTACGGTTTTCGTGCCGCTTATCCGGAGGCGCTTTTGGAATTTGAAAACGTATATCCTAGCGCTAAAATCCTTTTACTGGAGGAAAACTATAGATCTACTCAGCAGATTGTGAATGCGGCAAACGGCTTCATCGATGTCAATAAGAAGCGAAAGAAAAAGCAGATGCGAACTGACAAAACTGACGGCCAGCCGATAAGATACGTGCAGTTGACCAGCAGATTTGGCCAGTATGCCTATTTGCTCAAACTTCTTGAGGGCTGCGATGCCAAAACCGCGATCCTATATAGAAACAATGAATCCGCTATCCCGCTGGTCTATCATTTCCAAAAGGCAGGTCTTCCATTTAACATCAGGGGCGTTGACGCTACGTTCTTCTCGCACAAGGTGGTCCGTGACGTCAAAGACTTTATAGCCTTTGCGAAAGATCCTGCGGACGAAGACATCTTCATGCGAATCTATTTCAAAATGGGAATGGCAATAAAGAGAGAAAACGCCATCGCGGCAATCCGTAACTTCGATCCGGATGTGGATTACTCGCTCTTTGACGCGCTGATTCGCTGCTTTGGTAAACCAAAAAAAGTCAAAGGCTGGTCAAACGATTCTATCAGCCAGCTTCGCCAAATGAAATGGGACACAGCTGACAAAGCGCTCGCCCGCATAGAATATGACATCAGACAGACAAACGCGCTGGAGCACGACAAGTTCTTTATCCTAAGGGCAATCGCCGAAAAAGGCGAAAGCATCGAATCCTATCTGGCCAAGCTTGATAGCCTGGAAGCGCAGCTTGCAGGCGGCATAAGAAGTCCAGGCAGCGAGATAACCCTGAGCACCATCCACGCCAGCAAGGGCCTGGAATATGATAATGTCTACGTCATCGACGCCATCGAGGGCATCCTGCCATCGCCGGACGGTGACCTGGAAGAAGAGCGCCGCATGTTCTATGTGGCCATCACTCGTGCCAAAGAACAATTAACGATTTTCTCGTACAAAAGCTGCAAAGACACGTTTGTGAAGCTTTTGCAAAACCCAGTTAAGGAGACGAGGATCAAGGTTGGCAGCGGATATAAGACGAGAAAGATGCCAAAAGTAAGCGCCTGCCTCATAGCCAAATGTCAGGAGGGCACGCGCGTGAAGCACAGAAGTGAAGGTGCCGGCACTATCATCAGCAGGCAGGGCAGTATTGCAACAATCAAATTTGATTCGGGTGTTACGAAGAAATTTGATTTGGAAACTGTTCTTTCTAAAAAGATAATAGAGGTATAAGGCGACAGCCCCTTTATTTCTATTCCTACGGTTCACAGTTTCCGCAAGGCTGGTAGCCTTTGCGAATAAGGTTAGCTCTGCTGTCCTTAACGTGCTTCTTGTTGTGCTCGGCCATATCCTTCACCGAGTCGCAGGACGGATAGTGGAATTTCATCGAGCTTGTGTTCAGCACGAAATGGCGCACATCGTCCTGGCGCGACTTGTCCTCGCCGGAAAGGGCAATACCGGATGCATAATCGATTTCAAGCCCCGGTGCCGCGTTAAAACAATAAACATTGTAATTGACCCCTTCGCCCTTATCTTCAACCGAGTAGGCCATCATCACTAGACCCGACGCAACCAAATTATCGCCATCATAAATCGGCGTCACTTGGTACATCACATGATTGCCTGTTTCACGAATGTATTCCGCCACCTGATTTTCAAAAGGCAGCATCCCCGTCACATTCAAATAATGCGTTCCGGTAATCAGATTTCGCTCGTTCGCATTCTCCGCACCAAGCTGCCAGCCCACCAAATGGCATCGCTCCCAGCCCTGGCCGCTGACCCAGCCAGAAGGGTGCACCTGCGAAATGTCCTCGCGCACCTCGCCATCGGCCGGCATCGTATCCTCCGATAGACAGGTCAGCGCACCAGTGCAGCGACCCAGCTTGTCAAGCTCCCCGTACTCCTCAAACGACTCACTTGTCACCTGGTCTGCCCCAAAGGCTGCCTTGCCGCCATTTATTTCGGTGTAAGGCTGTCCTGCAAATTCCGGAATCTCATCCAGCGTGCTGGCCGCCTGACCGCCGTTATAACCGTTAAAAATGTAATACCCGCCAAACAAAATGGCGAACAGAATTGCTATCATTAGTATCTTTTTCATAGTAACAGTATAGCATTTTATTTTCAGAATTTGTAACTTGTCGGAATTTTGTATATCGGTGTCAACTAGCAAGTTTTCTTGTCGGATACATTAAAAATTAAGTTGACAGTCAAGTGTGATGTAGAAATATTAGGCATAATGCTGCAATTCGACAAGTTTCATGATGAAAAACTTGAAAAAATACTATGTTAGCTGGATTATGGACAAGTGAGGAAATTTTAGCTGTCACCTCCCAGGTAACTGTTTTTTTGTTGCAAGGTGTTATAGTTGGGGCATAGAAAAGGCTAAAGGCATTAAGTGGATATTGAATTTGTAAATGAAACACAGAAAAACAATAATCGCCGGCATCGACTCCAAGCAGATCCGCCTGGACTTCTTTAGCCTGAAACCAGGAGAGCCATATAACAACCTCAAGAAAAGCTACGTCGTATTCATCTGTTGCTTTGATTTCCTAAAAACCGGTAGCGCGGTTTCGATTTTTGAAAAATACAGCAAAAAGGACGACCGCTACCTTGGCGATGAGTGTTATACTGTCATTGTAAATGCAACATCCGAAGAGCTTGGAATCAACGAAGGCCTCAAAAATCTTTTCAGCTACATGCTGACACAAGAAGTACCGGAGGGTGACGAGAAGCTCCAAATCATGGATGAAGCGATCAAGATGCATAACACAGGAGAGGAGCTCGCGAAAATGATGACTCTAGAGGACAAGATGGTAATTGAATACGAGAAAGGCATCGAAGTAGGCATCGAGAAAGGCAAATCAGAGCTAATAATTGAAATGCACAAAAACGGAATGCCAATTGAACAAATTGCAACATACACCAAATTAGCAATTGAAGAAGTTAGTTCAATTATTAAAGGTTAAAGCTCATTGATCGACTGAGATTTTTATGAATCTCTGTATTATTATATCTAAATTAGCATGCAGCTTGTCTTTTTTAGACTCGAATCTGTAACTTGTCGGAATCTTGTATATTGGGATTAAATGGCAAGTATTCTTGTCGGGTACATAAATAATAAGGGCAAAAGACAAGTGGGACGTAGCAATATTAGGCATAATGCTGTAATTCGACAAGTTTCGTGATGAAAAACTTGAAAAAATACTATGTTAGCTGGATTCTGGACAAGTGCGGAGATTTGCCAGTCACCTCCCAGGTGACCTTTATCAAACAAAAGGCGTTATAATATAACCAAGATAAAAAACAAGGGCGGTGATAATCATGAGAACATTAAGAGATGCAATATACGGACTTGCAGTAGGTGATGCACTGGGAGTGCCAGTTGAATTTATGGATAGAGACAGCTACGAAGTGACTGAAATGATGGGTCACGGAACACACAATCAGGAAGCGGGAACATGGAGTGACGATACAAGCATGACTCTGGCAACTTGTGACTCGATCAGGGAGAATGGCAAAATCGACATCGAAGATATGAGGGCGAAGTTCAAGGCATGGCTTTACGACGCTGAATACACAGTGGATAACGACGTGTTCGATCGTGGAATCACAGTTATGAGGGCTTTGGATATGGGTAAAGGCCTCGATGGAGAATACGATAACGGGAATGGTTCGTTGATGAGAATCCTGCCGTTGGCATTTACTGATGCAAGCGAAGAGGAAATCAGAGCGTGCTCAGCGATCACTCACGCGCACGACCTTTCGACTGGACTCTGCGTCAAGTATGTTGAAATTGCTAGAAGGCTTATTGACGGCGAAAGTCTGGAAAGCGTAATTCCGAGCGAAATCGCAACTCGCAGCTGCGATAATATAAAATCTACAGGCTTCGTCAGAGACACTTTTGAGGCGGCGCTTTGGGCACTGGCTAACTCTGATAATTACAAAGATGCCATGCTTCTGGCAGTAAACCTTGGCAGCGACACTGACACGGTTGGTGCTGTGGCTGGAGGGCTGGCTGGAATCGTTTACGGCATCGAAGGTATTCCAGCTGAATGGATGGAAGTGCTGAGAGGTAAAGAAGTAATCGAAAAGTGTCTGTTTTAAATACAGAAAGGTGAACATTATGGATCCAATGGATATCGCTTATATGGGTTTCATGGCTGAAGAGGAGGGACTGCTTGATACTAGACGAGGCAAGCTCAACGCCATCGCAAATGATCTTAATCGCGTCCCAGGCGAGGCTGGATACGACGACCTCAGAGAAATCTGCATTAGGCATGGCGTGAGTGAACTCAGCGCAGAGGAGATGCAGTATATTGGGAGTAAAGTGAAATAGGCAAATTCGATTTCCTAAAAACAGAGTTTAAAGAAAACAGTGCTTCGGCACTGTTTTTTAGTACCATTATAGTCACCGCTTGTAGTCTTTACATACTCTAAAATGTAGCCATAGAGATAATTTGTGAGGCATATATAGGTGGTTGAAATGAAAATTATGATGACAAACGATTGTGTGTTACCTTGCCCAACCTCGCAATAACTGGTAGCATTAAAATGACAGCTGAAGCTTAGACATTATAGAAGGTGAAAAAATGCTTTTATATGAATATCAGGAAAAATTATATGAAAAAGAAGAGTATATAGAGAGCGGTTTTGCATATGTTATTAAGCTCTTTGCAGCCGTTTTAGCAGGATTAGCAGCTATAGCGATCGTCGGTATTTTGAGCTTGTTTATTGGTATGCTTGGTTCGGCGTTAGCTTTATTTTGCGGGGGCGCTGTTTTCTTTTACATACGTGACTTTTTTGAGCCGCCGGAATATAAGATGGTGATTACAGAAAAGGGTGATAAGAAGACAGTAGAACAAATAAATAGAACGCTGGAGGAATATATCAAATTTGACTGCGAAGGTAATACGGATTTTTTGAATTTGGATAAATATTTCGCGGCGCTGCTGATTAATGATGTGATCACGAAAGAAGTAGCTGAGGAGATTTCGGGTTTAAGAGATGAGGTGTTCGCTTTTGACGATGAGGATAAATTTGCGAATGCAATGAATTATGCAAAAGCCCTAAACATGGTCCAGAAACAAACAAAGTACAAGACAAATCCGAATATGGAAATCTACTACAATATGTGTTGCAAATATCATCAGGATTTAGAAGCTAAAGAGAAAGCGAAAGCAATCGCAATGGCCAGAGGATCTGTGAAAGCTTTTTATGACGAGTATGTTTATGAAAACACAGGCGGAGGCGGATATTCAGGTTACGTAGGGTCTGTAGATTTTGATGATTATGACAGAGACTTTGATTTTGACAGCGACTTTTTGGACGATGATGGGGATTATTCCATGGATCCATTTGTCAGTGACATGCTTATAAGCAACGGCTATGATCCTAGCGATTATGGGCCTGGGGACGGTGACCTGGCGTTTAATGATGCTTTTGAAGAATTTGAAGTTGAATCACATTTTGACAGCTTTTGGGGAGACAGAGACTAGTGAGTGAATTAAAGAAGACAGATCAGTTTGATGTGAAGGAACGCTGCAGAGAGCTCAGCGAGTATATGTTCACGATTCTTGAAAAGAATAAAGACGCTCTTGACGCAAACACTTTATCTTATGTTGCTTTCGGAATTCCGATGATTTCCGTCGAAGTGATGAGGCGCATTGATGACCATAAGTCGCATTTACAGACTGAAATACTGAAGAGCGCAGAAAAAAATCTCTTAGGGTGCAAAGGCTACAAAGGCACCGAAGAGCTTCTGGTGGACAGACGCTTATTTTTCGCATTTTATAGTACCATCGAGGACTATGGCAAGAGAACAGAAGTCAGAGATGAACTGCTAAAGAAGGTCAGGGCGCTTGCTTTGGCTTTCGCAGGAACAAATCATAATTCGAAGGTTGACGTCGATAAGAGCATTAAGTTTATAACCGGCCTTATCACATACTGCGCAGTAAATGAATACGAAGAGGTTTATAAACTGGAGGAACAGGGTGTTTTCAGAGGCTTCAGCTCCCAGATAGATGAATGCTCCGAAAGCACAATGAAGCAAATCGCTGAAGAAAAAAAGGCAAAAGCAGATAAAATAAGAAAGGATAGAACAAACAAAAGCATTAAGCTTGTGGCACTGATAGTGGGAGTTATTTTGCTAGGGGTTATAGCAGCTAAGTTTGTCCTTCCGGAAATTCAATATAATAGAGCTTGTAGCCTTTACGAATTAAATGAATATGATGAGGCGATTGCGAAATTTGAGGAATTAAAAGGCTACAAAGATTCAAATGTCAAACTTCTGGATTGCAAGTACGATAAAGCTTGCGCCTTAAAAGATGAGAAGAGGTATGATGAAGCCATCGGTATTTTCGAAGAAT
>JAQXGH010000036.1 GCA_029006195.1 Bacillota bacterium | reverse complement strand
CAGATGTTTTCTTGTTACTGATAACATCAAAGGAGTATGTGGACGTGAATTCGTCGAATGAATATGAATTGCAATAAAAGTTTGAGAATTGGAAATCAAATGATATACTGTTATTCATAGAGCGATATTTGAGCCCTTTCTGGAAGTTTTTGTGGTTATTAACTACCTTGGGTCATATACCGCTCTATTTCAATACCAAAACTAAAAAAGCATCTAATCACATGTGATATGTGCTGTGATTAGATGCTTTTTACTTTGTTGATTAATTAACCCCGAGAAATCCGTGAAGAACCTTTTTAATTGTGCTGGTGGATTGTAGATTATTGCTTGGAATTTGAGGGCAAGAATCTACATGAATATTCCATACAGTGCAAAATCGAGTGATATTTCGGACATTATTCGCTGGATGATGTGAATGGGCTTGCGACTTCGCACGATTGCCAGCTGTCATCCGATGACCTGTCCTAAATTTGTGCCAGTTTGCTCAATCATAGCTGTCAATGCTCCAGAAAGTGTAGATTTTTCAAGCTACAGACATCCTCAAAATCTACACATTTAGCGCCCTGGGCTACTCGCCTTATCAAGAGCTTATATACTTGCAATCAGTTGTATGTTTATGCGCTAATAGTCTTATTTCTTAATCAAATCTGATTCGATTATGATGTTTTCCTTTGAAACCTTCTTCAGAACGTCCTCTGTGAAATTTCCATACCTCTGCCTGGATATAAACTTACGTCAATATGTGGCATAATTTTCTCCTCCCTTCAATATAACAACATTCTCACCTTCAGTATCGTACAATTCGCCTTCGTTAGCTTCCTGCATTAATACTTCGTCTTCTACGCGGTTTTCTTTGTACTCAACTCTAAATACAGCCTGCGGCCAGTTTACTGAAACGACAGCGTGCTTTTCGCGAGCTGCGCCCGACTCCTTAAGGTTCGAAACGATTTCATCGAACACCTCTTTTGACAGGTATCCGCCTCTCCAGTGAAAAGTCAACACGCGCCCCTTCTTAGCCGCCTGCAGCGACCTCTTGGCAACGTCCTCCATCTTAGTGAATGAAAGCTTCTTCTCCTGATAATATGAAGCACCGCCATCCGTGCACTCCGGCACCTTCCAGATAACCGGCTCGTGGTCGCGGAAAATCTGCTTATCGCCTAGGCATACATAATCGTAACGGATAGCTTCCGCGTTACCTACTGAATTGTCGAAGGTAGCATCCAGGTGGTAATATTTCTTTCCGATCTTCACGATATTCCATGCGTGGCGATATTTAATGCCCTTTTCCGGATTAGCACCGGAAATGGCTATAGTGCACCAGATTCCTAAAGCGTCACAGAGGGCTTTTACAGCCTTGGCGATTCCTTCGCATACCGCAACGCCGTGGCCCAAAGCGCCGATTATTTCGTGAGAATAGGCTTTTTTTAATTTATCGTAAGTTACACTTGTACAGATGAGATCGTGGATGAAGAGGAGCTTCTCGCGCTCGCCCAGTTTTTCCGCCTGACGAGACAGCTTCTTCACGCGGGCCTCCATAGCCTGGCGGTGTTCCATGATTTTTTTCTTTTCGAACATGTAGGTCGGCATGATTTCCACGTTATCGGAGCCTTCCCACTGACGATACTTGAAAGTGTTCGTATAGAAAATCTGCGGGTTGTCCAGTCTGATCAGGAAATAGATGTCGCTGAGTTCTTTGCGTGAAACCGCTGGTACAACGAAAGAAGGAACCATCGCCAAAAGCCCCTCCTTCATAGCGTAATATGTTTTTTTCTGTTCTTTAGTTAAGTTATTGTAGTAGAATTCCATTTTATGCTTTTCCCATGATTCCCTTTAAGTCTCTGATGAGATCGATGCAGTGGTCTCTTACCGGCAGCGGCGCCAGTTCCTCTGCGAAACGGATCTTATCCCAGACGCTATCATCTGTAATGCAGAACTGCTCCAGACTTTCTTCGAGAAGCGCAGCGTTAAGTTCCGCAATGATCGTATCATTATCAACAAGCCAGAAGTCCATCTCAACTTCGATGTCGCGGCCCTCGATATCAAGGCCAGCCTTCTCTATAAGAATATATTCCAGGTTACCGAGGAAGATGTCCAAAGCCCCTGCGCTTCCTAAAGTCAGATCCATTCTGACAAGATCGCTTAACTGGCTTTCTGTATGCTCCAGGATCTGTTCCAGAGCATCGGTGCTTACCACCTGCACCCCGGTCGCTTCCTGCACATTAGTTGGCATCTGGTCCTCATCCAGATCAATCATTTTAATAGTCAGCAGCTTGAAGCCTTTGCCCGTCGCTGCCTGTGTGCCTTCTGTCATTTATAGTCTCCTGTCTAAAAAGGGCTTCCCACTTCGATGAGATTCCCGTCTAAATCATAAAATCTAACGACCGTCTGACCCCAGTCGTGGGTCATTAGCTCATTAACAAACTCCGTCTGCGGATAGAGCTTCTTAAGGCGTGATACGAACACTTCAACATCTTCGTGCTCGAAATAAAGCTCGCAGCTGTTATTTCTAGGCACCACATCAGCGTCCAGAAAATCGCGCCAGTAATTCTCCTGCTGGAGCACCAGCCCGCCTGTCATAATCATATTCCCGTCAAAATCGCGCAGAGTAACAAGCCCAAAGACGTCCTCGTAATACTTCCTGGCTCTTTCAATATCCTTAACGACTATAAGAAAATTTTTTAATCTCATTATACGAAATCCTTTCTCATATATGAAGGTTACCTTTCTTCTCTTTGTTATAAAACACCCTAACGCCCCTCTTTTATCACTTGCCAAGCCTCCGCCAGTCTCTCCAAATTCCACGCCGCATTCGCCGGACTAGTTGACGGAAGTGCAAAGGCTTCAAGCCCCAGCTCCTTCTCCTGGTACTTATGATAATACTTCCAAGAAGTCTTCCCGTTACAGAAAATCCTCTTAACCTTCGACCCCTCGATGATCGGCCTCAGATCCGTCGGTGTAACATTTCTTATGCTGGCATCACTTGACCCTTCAATATCGCAGGAATAAATCGCATCCCAAAGCGCAATGTGATTCCTCTCCAGCAGCGCCTTCTTCTCCTCTATCGTCTGTGGCACTTCCTCATCAAAAATCTTCGCAATCAGCTTCCAAAACCTATTCTGCGGATGCCCATAAAAGAACATCTGCTCCCTGGACTTAACTGATGGGAGGCTGCCGAGAATCAGAACCTCAGAATCCTTATTAAATAATGGTGGGAATGGGTGGGTGATGTGGGACATAAATACCTCGTTTTCATTAATTCTTTCAACTTATCAATTAACGTATTATCAGCTTTATTATCGTCCCTTTTATCTGGTGTAGCAGTCATTCACAACCAAAGTTTAGGCTTAAAATAAGCCATTACTTTTTGATACGTATCTGCGGAACGGTGGTGAGCTTCATCTAAAATAATACAGTCGAAGTGATATGGCTCATACTTATTTGAACCTACGATTCCCATCTTTACATTATCATTAAAGACTATACTGTATGACTTCTTTGTTTGTCTAGCTAATTCTCCACGATGGACAAGGAACAACACTCTTTTGAATCCCAATTCTCTCATCGCAAACGCAGAAGCATATGTTTTGCCAGTCCCCGCAGATGTCAAGCGATTGACAGCGATTTTATGGAATTATTTTTTTTATGAATTATTGGTTGTTGAGTTGTCAGAGAGTAATTTCAAGTCACTAATATAAGTATTCTCTATTTGAATTTGTTGCTGATGAATTAACCTTAATTATCGTTGTCGTTGTATATACCAAATCACTTACTTTTTCCATTATCCCAAAATGGTATATCCGGTATATAAATACTTTTGTTACTATCCGTTACAAATGCCACACTGCATTGCGCTCTAGTTATTGCAACGTATAACTTCGCTCTACTTTGACCCTTTAATATAACTTTTCTATCTTCCAACCATTCCATAATTGGTTTCGTAGGATATATAACTACATGCTTAAAAGTTAAACCCTTTGAATTACCAAAAT
>JAQXGH010000035.1 GCA_029006195.1 Bacillota bacterium | reverse complement strand
TTTGTTTTGGTTATTAAATCTTAACACTCTTGGTGCTTCTTTTCTTATTTATTATTTCCTACAAATATTTTACGCTATGGACTTTTTTCACAGTCTCATTTACCAATTGTCTGTCCTTAGAGTTATCGCGTGTATCGCTATCGTTGTGCTCCACACAACGTTTGCCGCAAACGAGTATTTTATTGACACGCTTAGCAAAACCGAAGATGTAGTTTCACGTGCCTTTGAGCATAATATGATATGGGGCGTTCCTGTATTCCTTATGGTCACTGGTGCACTGCTTTATCTGATTGGCGTTTATACAATTTTCATTTCACTTCTCGGAATGCTCGAAATCTGGGATCTGGAAAGTGGCTTCTCAAAAAAATTCCTGACGTAAATAAAATTTTTTAAAAAAAGCCGAATCGCATCAGCGATTCAGCTTTTATAATATGAAGATTTATGTGTTATTTACTGCTCTTCATTGCTAACTTGAGGAAGCCTGCTTCCAGATCTGAAAGCGCCATTTCCTTTACAAGATAATGCTGCAGTTTACCAGTTGCAGTCATTGGCAGTTCCTTTACGAAACGATAGTATCTAGGACGCTTATATGCTGAGAGCACGTCTGAGTTATTGCAGAAGTCTACCATTTCGCTTACTGTAAGGCTTTCGTCTTCTGGAACGATATATGCTACAACAGCTTCGCCACGAACCTTATCAGGTACGCTTGTTACTGCTGATGCCTTAACCTTCTCACATAAGTTAAGTGCTTCTTCGATGATTGGCGGATAGATATTTTCGCCGCCTGAGATGATCATGTCATCCTTTCTGCCGCAAATTGTAATGAACTGATCTTCGTCCCAAGTTGCCAGGTCACCTGTGTACATCCAGCCGTTTGCGAACTTGTTAGCTTCTTCTTCAGGATTGTTATAGTAGCAGTATGAAGACTTTGGAGTACGAATGATTACTTCGCCGACTTCAACTTCATCCTGCGCTGCGAGATCGTCAGGAAGTGCCTTCTTGTCTTCGTAGATTTTGACAACTCTTACTTCGTCGTCTGTGCACGCACGACCTGCTGTTCCAGCCATTTCCGGCAGTTCATAAGGTCTGAGGAATGTATTCCAGAATGTTTCTGTTGTACCATATCCGTTATAGATATTTGGTGTCATAAGCTTGTGGATTTTGATGCAGTCAACACGTTCAAATGGAGCACCCATTGTTACGATGCCTTTGAGCTTGCTGAGATCTGCGCTGAAACGTTCCTGCTGTCTAACCAGCATTTTCATGATTGCTGGAACACCGATGAGGAATGTTACACCGTAGTTTTCTGCATACTTGAGAGCCAGCTGCGGGCTGAAGCTCTTCATTATTACGATTCTGCCGCCTGCATATAATGTAGGTGCCGGACCACCTGAGTGAATGCCACCTCTATGGAACCAAGGAGTTGTGTTCATAGTTGTGTCTGTTGAGTTCATTGGGAAATGCATGATTACATCATGTGCTGTAAAGACTTCATTCGCGTGATAGAGAGGAACTCCCTTTGGCATTCCTGTTGTACCTGATGTGCAAAGTCTCATAACCTCATCATACATATGTGGGATGTATCCTGTGCTTGGTTCTTTTGTTGGATAACCTTTGACAAAATCTTCGTAACGGATGTGGCCTTCTGGTGCCGGACCGTCGCCAACCATGATCTTAACTTCAGGCTTGAATTCTGCTCTATCCAATGCCTTTACTGCCATACCTGCGATTGATGCATCATAGATGTATACCTTTGGCTTGTTTGTGTTTATGATGTGCGCTGTTTCAACTGGTGAGAAGTTAAAGTTTGCCGGATTGTTTACCGCACCTATCTTCTGTGGAGCCAAATATGTGAAAACAAATTCAGGTGTATTTGGCAGCTGATATGTGATGATATCGCCCTTTGTCACGCCAAAGTCATGGAGTGCGTTAGCGAATCTGTTTACATCTTCGTTAAGTTCTGTATAAGTCCAAGTCTTGCCTGCGAGCGGGTCAACGAGAGCTTCCTTGTTTCTGAACTTTCTTACTGTCTTTAAGAATCCTTCGATGTATGTGAAGTCTCTTTCGAAGACTTCTTTGAACATTGTCTTTTCTTCTTCTGCTTCGTAATCAACGAGTTTATCGATTGAAATGTTTAAGGCTTTTGCAATTTTAAGCGCATATGAGATTGTTGGGTCAGCTTCACCTGCGCAATATTTTTTTATCATGTTATATGTAATATCTGTCTCATGAGAAAGGGCTGTCATTGTCATTCCTAATTCAGCCAGTCTTCTTTTAAGGTTTTCAGCAAAACTCATAATTACCTCCTGCTTCACTTCCTTACATCTTCTGTTTGCTTAAGTATATTTATGAATTATGTTTCAATCAAGACAATGATATTTCATGAGCATATGAATTATATTTCACTATAAAACCAGATCCCATGAAGAGGTCTGGCTTTGCTATTTTATTCTATCTGTCGCTTCTTGAGTTTCTCGAATAAATAATTAGTTATCGATATGCTAAGTTTTGAGACTGTATGCAGGTGTGACGGATTTCCTATTTTTCGCGGCTGGCGTCACACCTACCGGCGCATCTCGAGAATCGACACATGACAGGTGTGACGGATTTCCTATTTTTCGCGGCTGGCGTCACACCTTGCGGCTATTCGCGAGAATCAGCACATGACAGGTGTGACGGATTTCCTTTTTTTCGTGGCTGGCGTCACACCTTGCGGCTATTCGCGAGAATCGAAACATGACAGGTGTGATGGATTTCCTCATTTTTCGTGGTTGGCGTCACACTTGGCGGCGCGTCGCGAGAATCGGCACATGACAGGTGTGACGGATTTCCTATTTTTCGCGGCTGGCGCCACACCTACCGGCGCGTCGCGGGAATCGACTGTATGCAGGTGTGACGGATTTCCTATTTTTCGCGGTTGGCGTCACACCTACGGGTTCGAACCCCTGAAGAATGATAATTCAAAAAATAAAAACAAGCACCTTTTGGTACTCGTTTTTATTTTGGTACACCTTCAGGGGTTCGAACCCTGGACACCCTGATTAAGAGTCAGGTGCTCTGCCAGCTGAGCTAAAGGTGCATATGATATTGTTCGGTGTTCTGTTGCGAACAATATGCATTATACGGCAATGGAGAAGTTATGTCAACAGTATTTTTTAAATAAATTTACATATCCATAATTACTTCTAAGAGGTCCGAAAATCCGGCAACCTGATACCAAACGCCATCAAGGTTTACGGCACACTCGTCTTCGTCCTCAGCAAATTCAAACGGACATTTAGTTCCATCAGCTAAAACAAAATTCACATCATATATGGCTGCCTTTGCAGGCTTTTCGATTTTCTCGCCAACAATTATATTCTTCAGCGCACGATACGCATCAACTATAGCAGAATCGCTTTCGCTTCCGTTACCTTCGCCGTTTGACCCGAGGAAATCGACCGAAACGATTTCATCATTATCGTAAGCCGCGAGAAGCGCTTTGGTTTCATCGCGCTTATCAAAGATCATAATCGGGGATCCCTTATCCATTACATCTGAAAAGCTTGGCGCGCCATCATCGTTTAGATCTTTGGAGTCTTTTTCAAAGAGCGAACCAAAACCGCCCGGCAGCGCAACCGCCAGGATTATAACAAATGCAATTACCATTGCCGATACGATCAGAATACCTGATTTTGAGAATTTCTTTTCCTTATTACTCATAATGTCTCCATTAAATTAGTGGTGCGCACAAGGCGCACCACGTGTAGTCTTTACATGTTTTCGATTTTTTCTGCGGCCTTATCGAGCCAGTCGTTTTCGAAGAATTCAACCATACCTGTGTCGCAAGCCTTTGCGAGTTCAGGATCGATCGGCATCTTAGCCAGAACGTCTAAACCAAATTCTTCACCAACAGCGTCAACCTTGCTTTCGCCAAATACTGAAATCTTAGTGCCGCAGTCAGGACATTCAATATATGAATAGTTTTCTACGAGACCGATAACTGGGATGTTCATCATTTCAGCCATCTTTATAGCCTTTGAAACTACCATTGAAACCAGATCCTGTGGTGAAGTTACAACAACGATTCCGTCAACTGGCAGTGACTGGAATACTGTGAGCGGAACGTCACCAGTTCCTGGAGGCATATCAACGAAGAGATAGTCAACATCGCCCCAGATTACGTCTGTCCAGAACTGCTTAACAACGCCTGCGATAACTGGACCTCTCCAAACTACTGGATCAGTATCTTCTTCCAGCAGGTTGTTGATTGACATTGTTCTGATACCCATCTTTGTATCTACTGGGAACATGCCCATTTCGTTAGCAAAGCACTTTTCTGTTAAACCAAAAGCCTTAGGGATTGAAGGACCAGTAATGTCGGCATCCAGGATACCTACTGTGTGGCCTCTCTTCTTCATATTTGTTGCGAGCAGTGATGTAACGCTTGACTTACCTACGCCACCCTTACCGCTGACAACGCCAATAACCTTATGGATATTGCTCATTTCATTTGGTTCTTCTAAAAAACTTGCAGGATCACTGCAGCTGCCCTTGCTCTGGCATGTGCTGCAATCATGTGTACAACCAGCTTCTTCTAAAGCTTCTTCTGCCTGTCTTTCATCAATTTCACTCATTTTAAGCCTCCTTATATCAATTTGTATTTTAATCGTTTGCGTGAAGTCTCTCTTACTGCCTTCCAAACCGGTGATATGATTGAAGCCGTGACAAGTACAATAGTCAAGCGCAGTTACAAAAGCTCATAGAATGCCCTTCTTTTCATAACACCCATTTAATTATTATACTCAAAACTACCCATTTTTCAAACATATAATGAAGCTACTTTAATTCAATTGAGACAAATACCTGCCAAAGAGTATGATATAGAAACAGTTTCATTTGACATATACCCTATGGGGGTATATGATATTTTGAGTTAAGAAAAGGAGATCACACATGACAATGGAGAAGGATTGCTGCTGCGGAGCTAAAACTAAGGAACGCAGTGCTGAAGAATATAACGATTTAATCAAGAGACTGAACCGCATCGAAGGGCAGGTTCGTGGCATCAAGAGGATGCTGGAGAAGGACGCATACTGCACAGACGTTCTGACACAGGTATCTGCAGTTACATCTGCACTTAACAGTTTCTCACGCGTGCTTCTTGAGAACCACATCAGAAGCTGCGTTACTGACGACATTCGCGCAGGAAAAGATGAAACTATTGATGAGCTTATGAAGGTTTTGCAGAAATTAATGAGGTAGACAAATGAAACAATATAAAGTTACAGGAATGAGCTGTGCTGCCTGCTCAGCTCGTGTAGAGAAGGCTGTCTCCGCCGTCAGCGGCGTCGATTCGGTCAGCGTTTCTCTTTTGACAAATTCAATGGGCGTCGAAGGAAGCGCATCAGATGACGCTATCGTCAAAGCGGTAGTTGATGCCGGTTATGGTGCTCAGCCACTCGCCTCAGGCGAAGATGACGCACCAGCAATTGATCTTGAGGATACAGAAACGCCAAAGATGGTTAGGCGTCTCGTCACATCTGTTATCATTTTGATTCCGCTCATGTACATTTCGATGGGTCACATGATGTGGAATTGGCCTATCCCTTCATTTCTCGAAGGAAGGCATTTGGCTCTTGGCCTCGTAGAAATGATTCTTTGTATCATTATTATGATAATCAACCGCAAGTTCTTTACCAGCGGTTTCAAGGGTCTTGTGCACCGTGCACCTAATATGGATACGCTGGTTGCTATGGGCTCGGGCGTAAGTTTCATCTGGAGTATTTTTGTGCTTTTTAGCACAACCAATGTGCACGGCCTTTATTTCGAGTCCGCTGCAACTATTTTGACGCTCATTACTATCGGTAAAACTCTGGAAAGCTACTCCAAAGGCCGCACGACCGACGCTCTCAAGAGCCTGATGAAGCTGGCTCCAAAGACGGCAATAGTCTTAGTGGATGGCAAGGAAGTCGAAACGCCTATCGCCGATGTTAAACCCGGCGACATTTTCCTAGTTCGCCCTGGCGACAGCATCCCGGTTGACGGAACAGTCATAGAAGGCGAAAGCGCTGTTAACGAATCAGCCCTCACAGGCGAAAGCATTCCGGTGGATAAATGTGCAGGCGACAACGTCAGCGCAGCCACAACTAATACATCCGGATTTATTAAGTGTCAGGCAGCCAGAGTCGGCCAGGACACAACATTCGCTCAAATCATCAAGATGGTTTCAGATGCTGCAGCCACTAAGGCACCTGCAGCACGCATGGCAGATAAGGTTTCAGGCATCTTCGTCCCTGCTGTTATCGGCCTGGCACTTTTGACATTGATTATTTGGCTTTTGGTAGGAGCAGAATTCAATTTCGCGCTCACTAGAGCGATAGCAATTCTGGTAATCTCCTGCCCTTGTGCACTGGGGCTCGCTACACCTGTTGCCATCATGGTAGGAAACGGTATGGGTGCACGAAACGGCATACTCTTTAAGACCGCAGCTGCTCTGGAGGAAGCAGGCAAAACTCAGGTGGCAGTACTGGATAAGACAGGAACCGTTACTGCAGGTCAGCCAGTAGTTACAGATATTATTCCTGCTATAGGCTTTGACGCAGATCAGCTCCTCCTTATGGCCGCTTCACTTGAAGCCAAGAGCGAGCATCCTCTGTCAAAGGCAGTTTCAGATAGAGCCAGCCAGGAAGAAGTCACACTCTTTGACACAAGCGACTTCACAGCTGTTTCCGGCAAAGGCTTAAAGGCCAAGTATGAAAATCAGCCTCTTGCCGGCGGTAATTTGAAATTCATCAAGACCTTTGCCGATGTATCAGAAGATATGGTCAAAACAGGCGAATCTTTGGCAGAGACAGGTAAAACCCCTCTTTACTTCGCCTATGCAGGCAAACTCCTCGGCATAATAGCTGTAGCCGATGTTATCAAGGAAGATTCAGCCGAAGCTATAAAACAGCTTAAGGGTATGGGCATCAAGGTCGTAATGCTCACAGGCGATAACGCCAAAACCGCTTCAGCCATCGCATCTGAAGCCGGCATAGATGAAGTTATCGCAGGCGTTCTTCCTCAGGGAAAAGAGCGAGAAATCGCACGCCTTAAAGAAGCCGGCCTTCACATATGCATGATTGGTGATGGCATCAACGACGCACCCGCTCTCACAAGCGCCGATACAGGAATGGCCATAGGCGCAGGAACTGACGTTGCTATCGATGCTGCAGATGCGGTACTTGTTAAGAGCAGTCCGGTAGATGCTGCTGCTGCCATCAGGCTTTCACGAGCTACACTCAGAAACATTCGCCAGAACCTCTTCTGGGCATTCATATACAACGTTATATGCATCCCTATTGCTGCAGGCCTTTGGTATCCGTTATTTGGCTGGGAACTCAGTCCAATGCTCGGAGCTGCTGCCATGAGCTTATCCAGCTTCTGTGTGTGTATGAACGCTCTCAGACTCAATCTCCTGGACGTTCACTCATATAAGCATGACAAGTGCCGTGACGTCCCTAAGCTTCCTGAGAGAGAAGAAATCCCAGAAGAAGACGCAGAACAAGAACTCACGATCCTCACCGGCGGAATGATGTGCCACCACTGTGAAATGTTCATGTCAAAGGCGCTCATGAAACTTGACGGAATAGACGCTGTAAGTGCGGACTTTGAAACAAACACAGTAAAGCTCACACTATCGGCACCAGTCGAAACAGAAACAATAAAAGAAGCCGTCCAAAAGGCCGGCTACGAATTCAAAGGAGTCCAGTAAAGGGCTCCTTTTTCTTATTAAATTGGTGCTGTCGCCTTCTCCAGCCACTTTCTTTCGTCTTCTGTCAGGAAGAGCGAAATTGTTTTGTACACTTGCTGGTGGTAAAGGTTCAGCATGAAGGTTTGTTTTTCGTCAAGCATGTCTGCCATAATAGCATCTCTGTCAAAAGGCACCATCGTCAAAGTTTCGAACTCAAGGAAACCTTCTTCCCCTGGAACGCAGAGGAGCAGATTTTCCAGTCTGATACCATACTCCCCTTCCAGATAAACGCCAGGTTCATTTGACGTAATCATACCTGGTGCAAAAGGCACGTCTGCCTTCCTGAGTCTAATTGCATTCGGGCCTTCGTGCACATTGAGAAGGTACCCAACACCGTGCCCTGTACCATG
This sequence comes from Bacillota bacterium, assembly GCA_029006195.1. Classification (GTDB taxonomy): domain Bacteria; phylum Bacillota; class Clostridia; order Peptostreptococcales; family Anaerovoracaceae; genus Lentihominibacter. The sequence continues at coordinate 13,994 of JAQXGH010000035.1, read as the reverse complement.
GTTATAGTCAAGGCCAAGCTCCCAAAGTGGTGACCTAGCTAAATAGTCTATGTTAGTTCCTGTAATTCCCTCTTTGAAGTATGCTCCTCCAATGTTGAGATTGCCGCAAAGTACAGCTGTATAGTGAACCTTGTGCTTTTCTGACACATCCCCTATTGCCAGGGTACGCGTAATGTCTGTTGTGCCTTGCAGATAATGTCCACCTGTATCCATAAGCACAAAATTGCCTCTTTCAAGCACAGCATTGCTCTTTTCATCCGCTTCATAGTGCACAATAGCACCATGATGGCCAGTCGCAATGATCGGTGCGAAACTCTGTCCAATATAATCTTCACCCATTTGACGGAATTCTTCCAGCTTAGCTGCAACTTCCATTTCGGTCGGCATCTCATCCTGACCATTGGCTAAAGTTTTAAGCCAGTAACAGAGCTTTGTCACAGCCACGCCATCCTTTATGTGTGCCAGTCTCTCGTTAGACTGTTCAGTCTCGTTTTTCAAAGCCTTCAGAGCCTTGGCGGGATTACCACCTCTGATAACCTGAGCAGCATCCGAAACAGCAGCCACAAGTCCTGTGTTTACAGTTCCAGCATCCAGCATAACCTTACCGTCAAAGACCTTAACATCTTCATACACGTCAAGATAAGGCTTAATTGAGACACCATCCTTGGCCAGTATAGCCTTGTCCTCATCTGAGAGCGCAGCCATATCCATATAAATTACAGCCTCATCCCGAGTTATAACGCTATATGCCAGTGCCACTGGATTATAGTCGATGTCTTCCCCTCTCATGTTATATGTCCAGGCAATATCATCCAGCGCCGCCATAAGATGACGATCTGCGCCGCGCTCAGCCATAGCACTTCTTATTTTGACAAGCTTTGACGCAACAGATTCTCCCGCATATTTCTCATCGAGCAGCCATGCAGGTCCGTGAGGAAATTCCGGTCTATCCGTCCAAACTCGTCCCACAAGGTCCTGTGTTTTGGCGAATGTAGCCTTTGCAAGTCTCCTTGAAAGCATAGTGGCATAGGCTTCACTTACAGTCCTGCCGTCAAAACCAATAACCGGATCCGACATTTGGCTAAGCTTTTCTGTCAAAAAGTCCGGTATATCAGGCACGCCCGGTTCTCCGGATTTGTACAGATCAATGCCGGTCCCCTCAAGCTGCGCAGCCGCCTGTATGAAATATCTGCCGTCCGTCCAAAGCCCCGCTTCATCAGCCAAAACCACAAGCGTTCCAGCCGAACCGTCAAAACCTGACATGAACTCTCTGCACTTGAAGTAGTAGCCAACATATTCCGAGCCATGAAAATCGTCTGTCAAAACGATATATACATCTATATTCTCCGCCTGCATTTCCTTTCGCAGGGAAGCGATTCTTTCTCTTATCAAAGTGTTTTCCATTTTCATATCTCCTATCGAATACTATTATGTTATCACAAAAGCTCCCCTCCCGCACCTCATTCACTTGACACGATAGGTTTATGTGCCTAATATACAAATGTAACCGGAGTTTCAATGGAGGAAAAGAAATGAAGAAAATTCTAGCAACAGCCCTCGTTATTTTAGTCATCATAGTTGGATGTTTCATTATCCCTTCACTTACAAATGACGATGACATAAATAACAGTGCTCAGGATACGCAGTATACACAGGAAGTAAATCACGAATCAGAGCATCATGATAGCGAACATCACGATGGCGACCATCATCAGTACTACTTCAGAAATCAGGGCAATCTGGATAGCCATTACCATAAGCACGGCATCGAGATGGGTTTCAGCTCAGCTGAAGAATATGAGCAGGCTGCTTCCGATGTTGTCAACGACAGCAGAGCGCTTCATAAAGTGGAGGCCGAAGATGGCGATGATGTTTACTACATCGAAGAAACCAACGAATTTGTCGTAGTCTCAACCGACGGACACATCAGAACATACTTTAATCCTGATGCGGGCAAAAGCTATTTTGACCGTCAGTAATTTACCAAAAAACAAAAGTGCCGCAAATCTGCGGCATTTTTTATTACTCTATTAATACTTCAGTGTGCAATTCTGATCCATTACTTCTATCCATGTCTTACCAGGTGCAAGTCTGAACTCTCTGCCACTGTCATCAACAAATATAGTGCTTGAATCAAGGTCATCTCTTGACCATGTGCCCTTGATAACCTTACCGTCTGTGAAGAGGTAAGCGTCACCGCCTGCACACATATCGATAGCCAGTCTGCCCTTCTCATCCAGAACCTCACTTGAAACAGTCTGAGCCAAAATGTTCTTAACAGTGATCTGCTTACCTGTTTCCTTATCGATATATACGCTGTTATAGTCCATTCTGCCATATTCGCCTGTTTCAGCATCATAATTGAAAGTGCAGTCAGCGAATGCATAGTGGAAGTTGATCTTTGTAGCATCCTTGGCGTTATCGAGATTCTGCGAACCAGCGCCTGTATTAGCGTAAACTTCATTTGCGGCAGCTTCGATAGCTCTAGCCATACCGTTTGACGCACCCTGACCATCCTCTGTTCTGAACTTGAAGCCGCGCACTACGTTATCGCTGTCCTGCCAGCCGTTCTTGTCGATTATGCCCTTAAGCGTACTCCACTTAATGTATGAATCGTGTGGAGATTCCTTATCAGTTACTCTATAGAAATCATCGCCGTGTTCCATCGCATTGTAGTAAGGAACTACATCCTTCCTGAGATATCTTTTGGCAGCGCCGCTCCATCCATGAGCAACATAGATAGCGCCGTGTTCTCTTACCATATCAACAAAGTAAGGTCTAACGCTTCTGCATGGTCCAAAGAATTCCGGAATATCACCGTAGAAAACAGCCTGAAGTCTAGTCTGCATACCCTCTACCGGGAACTCATAAATTATATCTGCATGTGACAGATTTGACTGAGGTTTGGCATCACCAATATTATCGATCGAGAACGCCAAAGGTCTAGCTGGCAGAGCCTCATCGATTTCCTGGCCAGTCAAAGGATTAAAGATAACCTGCTCAGCTTCTGGTACAGGTTCTTCCTTAGCCTGGAAGAATGTATCCTGATTTACCAGAACAAACATGCCTCCTGCAGCCAAAACAGCGAAAATCACAATTCCGATTATCAATTTTTTCATTATGCACACTTCTCCTTCCTTGCAAAGTTGTGCTATTATAAGAGCTAACCAATATTATACCATATTTGTAAGAAAGGGAAAAACAATGAAATATGAATATAAGACTCAGGGCGTTTGCTCAATGAAGATAGACTTTGAACTTGACGGCAATACAGTACATAACGTTTCATTCCTTGGCGGATGCGACGGCAACCTTAAGGCTATCGGCAAGTTAGTTGAAGGCAAGGATGCAAGTGAAGTAGTAAACATTTTAAGCGGCAACACTTGCGGTTTCAAGAACACTTCATGCGCAGACCAGCTCGCAAAGGCTATCGCCGACGCAATGACAAGACAGTAATTCAGTAAAATGTCAAAGGAAGCAGTTAAACGTCCATGTACATACATATTGCGCTGTGCAGATGACACGCTCTACACAGGCTGGACAAACGATTTGGACAAGAGAATAAAATCACATAATTCAGGTAAGGGCAGCAAGTACACTTCTGCCCGCCTGCCTGTTACTCCTGTTTACGTGGAGTACTCAGAAACCAAATCAGAAGCCATGCGACGTGAAGCTGCAATAAAAAAATTAACGCATGCCCAAAAGCTCGCGTTAATTAAGTCAAATCTTAATAATTTGTAAAATCTGCCAAAGTCATCTGGCCTTCCATTACATCATCACCATCCACCATTCCTTCTGGTTCTGACAGAACGCCTTCGATATCCTCGATTTCAGGGAGTTCTTTAAGAGTCTTAAAGCCAAAATATCTCAGGAAGTCGTCTGTTGTTCCATACAGAATCGGTCTTCCTACAGAATCTGATCTTCCCACTTCAGCAATCAGGTTTCTCTTTGTCAAACCCTCGATAACCCTATCGCATCTAATACCTCTGACAGCTTCGATCTCGCCCTTAGTTACAGGCTGCTTGTAAGCTATGATCGCCAGAGTTTCCAGCGCTGACTGTGACAGCTTCTTATGCTTCACAGGAGTGCAAAGTCTCTCGATATAGTCCAGGTTTTCAGCTCTTGTTACAAACTGGAAGCACTTATTAACTTCCCTGATAACAATGCCTCTGCCTTCCTGCTCATACTCATCCTGAAGCTCTCTGCAGCATTCATATATTTCACTTTTATCCACATTAAAGATATCCGCTATATCTTTGACGTTCAGCGGTTCTCCCCATACGAAAAGCATGGATTCGATTGCTGATTTTATCTTCTTATTCCCTGCCATCAGGCGCTTCTCCTTCATAAATATATTCTGTAGCTTTGACCGTTATATCGCCAAAAAGTCTGCGCTGCTCAGCGTCAAGCCTTCTCTCCTTCATCATCTCAAGAACAGATGAGAAAGTTACAGCGACATCGTACTTGTCATCTGGCCTATGGACCAGCTCATTAAAGTCAGCTTCGCGGCTATCTCGGCCTCTAAAGAAGTCCTTGATCTCCACCATTCTCTTCTCAGTGGTGATCCTCTGCTTCTCAGTTCTCACGTGGTGATGTCTAATCGCTTCCAGCTTCTTCTTTCTAAGTAAAAAGGCTTCAAAAGCTGCCCTGAACTGCTCGATATCAAGAGAGAGATAAATATCAGGCTCACCCGTGTATTCAGTCAGGTCTTCCTGCGGCTTCTCAAGGTGCGCTGAGCTCTCTTCAAAACGAGCTTCCAGCATTTCGGAAATTGCCTTGAATTTCTTATACTCCTTCAGTCTTTCAACCAGTTCAGTTCTCGGATCTTCGTACACTTCAGTACCCGCTTCATCCATCTGGGATCTAGGCAGGAGCATCTTTGACTTGATTTCCAAAAGCTCCGCAGCCAAAACCATAAACTCTGAAGCTACGTTTATATCCGCTTCTTTAAGTGCTTCCACATGCTTGATATATTGACTTGTAATTTCTGATATCTTGATATCATAGATGCTCATCTGAGCATGCTCTATCAAATATACCAAAAGGTCAAAAGGGCCCTCAAAGACACTTAATTTAATTCTATAACTCATCTTATTCCTTACTATTTCAGGAGATCAAGTAAGTGCTGTACAGCAATTACAGGACCCTGTTCAAACATTTCGTTTGCATAAGTTGATTCCAAACGTTCTGCCTCACCGATCAGGAAGGGAATCATATCCTTATTACCTCTAACGCCTAATACCAGGCACATCATTGACTTCATGTAATCACAGCTCAGATTATCATATTCGCTAGTGATCCATTCGCATGGGTCTTCATCACATCTCAGAAGTACATATGTAGCATCTTCAATGAATGAATCCTGCTTAGCCTTAGTTGCCTTTTCTTTAATAATAGCAACTGTTTCAGCCTGCTTCTCAACCAGCTTCTGTCTGAGAACGCTTCTGTTACCGCCTGACATTGGTTTACGCATGAGGTCAACCAGCTTAGCGCCATCTTCCTCAGTTGTGATGATCTGACCGATCTTCTCTTCTTCTTCAGGAGTTCCTGATCTATCCAGATAAGCAACTGCCAGCTGTTCAGCAACAGGCATTCTTAAGCATGTATATTCAACCTTAGCAGGTGAAACTTCCAGATTCTTGTGAGCTTCAACGAATTTATCTATGTATTTCTTGTCCATTTTCTTACCTTCCTAAAATTTTAGAGTCACACCTTAATATATCATTTAGGTCTCTTTTTTTCAATTATCTTTGATATAATGATAAAAGGAGGTCCTGCAATATGACTAAAGAAATTAAGTGCAAAAGCTGCATAGACTGCCACGTAACAAACTGTGAAGATGAACAGTCAAAATATCCTGAGTTTTGTCCAACTGCCAAATTACTAAATGAAGACAGTGACATATTTGAATCCGCACTGGATTTATATATAGAAGATTACCAAAACAGCACGGTAACCATAGCCGCAGCAGAAGTAGAAGCCGAGAATTACTGTAAGATGACTCGTATTGAGGAGATTGCGGAATTTGCGAGAAAGATCGGGGCCAAAAAGCTTGGCATAGCAACATGCGTTGGCCTCATTTCAGAAGCCAGAACCGCAGCCAAAATCTTCCGCCACAAGGGATTCGAAGTCTACGGCGTTGCCTGCAAGGTCGGCGCTGTGCCAAAGAGCGCAGTAGGCATCGACCTCACATCCCAGGTCGTTGGCAAGAACATGTGTAACCCTATCCTTCAGGCCAAACTCCTGAATGAACAGGGTACCGACTTAAACATCGTCATCGGCCTTTGCGTAGGACATGACAGTCTCTTCTATAAGTACTCAGAAGCGTTGACTACTACACTTGTGACTAAGGACCGCGTCCTCTGCCACAACCCTGTCGCAGCTCTCTATCAGACAGAAAGCTACTACAGCAAATTATTAAAATAAAGGAAGTATTAATATGAAACACTCATTTGACATTGACCAAAACATCAGTGCAGATGAAGCCATGGCTCGCCTTGTCAAAGGCAATGAGACATATATGAATGCCCTCACTAACCCTGGTGACATCTCTCCTGCCAAAAGAGCAGACACTGCCAAGAACGGTCAGAAACCATACGCCATTATCCTCTGCTGCTCAGACTCAAGAGAAATTCCAGAAGCAATTTTCTCAGCAGGCATCGGTGAACTCTTTGTAATCAGAGTTGCCGGCAATGTTGTCGACTCTCATCAGCTGGGAAGCATCGAATACGCCGCAGACCACCTGGGCTGTAAGCTCATCGTCGTTTTAGGCCACGACCACTGCGGAGCGGTTGAAGCCGCTATCCATCACGATCCCGATGGTCACATCAAATACCTCACTGATGATATATGCGAAGCGATCGGCGAAGAAAAAGACGAATACAAGGCATCATGTCTTAATGTTAAGCACAGCGTCGCTGTCATCGAAGCTAATACTGACATCCGCCTTATGGAAGAGCACGGCCTCATTGTCAAAGGCGCCCTCTACCACCTGGAAGATGGCCACGTTCAGTTCCTGGACTAATTTCGCACACCAAAAAGCTGCGTCACTTTGGCGCAGCTTCTTTTATTTATCTAAAGTATTCTTTATTATATTCGCGATGAGCCCTGTTCTGCCAAAAGGCGTCATGAAATAATATCCATCAACGTAAGGAGCTATTCTTCCTACGATTTCTGACGAGATTTCGATTGCCAAGCTTTCTGATTCACTGCGGCTCTTTCCCGCATACATTTCTATAAGTTCAGGATCTACATTGATGCCGTTTATTTCACTATCCATGAATCTGGCATTTCTTTCGCTCACTATCGGCATTATTCCGCCGATTATGTAGCCTTTGAGTTCCTTCTTGGCGCGTTTGAGATTTTCAAAAGCCTCATGCGTTAAAACCGGCTGCGTCAAAAATCCAATCATGCCCTTCTCTTCCTTTTCTTTGGCAATTTTAAGCTGAACGTCAAAGTTAAGTGCATTGACATTAAGCGCTCCAAAGAGATGGAACGGTGAAGGCAATTCCTTCTTTCCAAGCGCCGATACGAAACCGGCCAGCTTTCTGGAATTGAACTGATATACACTCTTCACTTCATCTCGGTCCGCAGAAGGAATCGGATCCCCGGTAATTAGCAGCACATTTCTTATTCCTTCAGCGTAAATGCCCATAAGCAAAGCCTTAGTCGCGTTGAGATTTCTATCTCTGCATGTCATGTGGGGCATTACATCTATATTAAGCTCACGCTTAAGCTTGCAAGCCAAAATGCTGGCATCCATTCTCGCACGAGCGATTGGACAGTCAGCGATGGTGATAATATCCACGCCAGCGCCCTTAAGTTCCCATGATCCGCTCATGAACTTCTCCATATTTATCGATGATGGAGGGTCCAGTTCAACCGCGATCACCTTCTCTCCCGCAGCCAGCTTCTTCCAGAATCTAGTCTCAGTGAGATCCGCTTCAAAAGCCTTCTTCTCAGCCCTTTTGTCTTCTTCTCCTAAAACCCCCAGATCCCCGTCAAGATAAGCTTTGACCTTGGCTATATGCTCCGGAGAAGTACCGCAGCATCCGCCAACTATGGCCGCGCCGTTCTTAACAAGAGCAGCTGCCTGTTCACCGAAATATTCAGGGTTGCCTTCGTAGAATGTACGGTTATTTATTACAACGGGATAGCCTGCATTTGGCATCAGAGAAAGTGTCACTCTGTCAGTATCAACATAATCCATAAGCTCGCGCATATGGCGTGCGCCGCAGGAACAGTTCATGCCAAAAGCATCGATATTCTCATCAGCCATCACTTCTTCTAAAAGTTCAGTTACGAATATACCATCTCTTGAGAAGCCGTCCGGTGAAATGGCAAAGCTGTTTATAATGTATGCATCAGGTACGCGGTCCTTGATATATTGGGCTGATTCATGAAGGCCATCCATATTACCATGTGTTTCAAAGAGGAAATTCTTCGCACCCAGCTTAATGAACAGATCAGCAATGTAGCAGTATTCTTTCGCTGCATGCTCATTATCAGCTAAAGCCCCCATTGGTCCCGGACCTATATCCGCGAAAACAAACGGGTAGTTGTCCAGGGAAGCGCCTGAAGCCTTTGCATATTCCGCTGCCGCTTTGCCAGCAATTTCCCAGCCCGCTTTAATGGTTCTTTCCACAAGGTCTTCGTCGCCCTGAAAAGCCAGCCTGTTAACGCCGAAAGTATTGGTCTTGATCGCTCTGGCACCAGCATCCAGGTATTCTTTATGGATTTCTTCGACGAGCTTTGGCTCACTCAGATTCGCAAGCTCACATCCACCGCCCGCTTTATGGGATTTCTCGGGGAAATATGTACCCATTCCGCCGTCAAACAGCAGTGTATTGTTATTCAAAAACTCTTTAATATTATTCATTTTATGCCCTATTTGTCTTACTTTTACAACATCTTAACGTTCGCGTTGACGCTAACGTATATCTTCTATTATAATTTTCTTTAGTTATATTAACAACATATTATTTAGAGAGGCATTATGAATAATTCATACATTATTAAGGGAAAAGAACATTCACTTTTAGTCGGAATACCAAACGAAATCACTCCCGATCTCGCTGATATCGATTATCTTGTCATCACTAATATTGATGTCAATCAGATGGATGCTCTTTTGGAACTTCAGACATTAAATCCTAAAATTACAGTCTACGGTATTTCCAGAGACATTATGTTTATTATGGAATACACTCAAGTCTATATCGAGAACGTCAAAGTTGTTTTCAATATGGATCTTGACCTTGGTGGCAGAAAAATTCAGCTTATCAAGGCGTCAAACGTCAATAGAAGCAAGCATCAGAACCGTTCATGGAGAAAGACTTTCACTTTCCTCCAGCTTCCAAACTGGCAGTGGTCAGACAGTTTATACGTTTATGATGAAGAAACTAAGGATTTCTACAGCGGTCAGCTCTTTAGCTCAACGCTGGATAATGACGATGACAGATACCTTGGCGTTAGAGAATTCTTCCTTCGCAACATCATTCCTTTCTACAGAGATGCTGCCAAGAATCTCAACGTTATGAGTAAGCTCGACGTCGCTACAGTATATCCTATCAAGGGCAGACCGATTGAAGCGTCAAAGGCCATCGCAATATATAAGGAGCTTGAGACTGCAGCCAAATTTGACGACAAACTGATTGCACTTCCATACGTTTCAAACTCAGGACTTACTAAGGTTTTGGCCGAAACAATTGCGAAAGGCATCGAATCAGACGGCATTATGAATGCCAAATTGGTTGACGTTTCTGTATTTGACGGAAACTTTGACGGTACAGACAGCTTAGAAGAGAGATTAGAAATTATCCAAACTATGTACCGTGCCTGCGCTATAGTTGCCGGTTCTCCTACTATCGAGGGTAACTGTGCTAAAGCAATGAGTTCATTCTTCGCTCAAGTACCACAGAGCTGCTTTATCGGCAAGGTGGGTGCAGCCTTTGGAAATTACTCCTATGCTGCCAAGTCTGCTAACATTATTCTGGATAAGATGGAAAATCTTAGCATGAGAACAATTAAGCCAGCAGCTTCAGTCAGATTTAAGCCTGACGAAGAATCACTGCAGCTTCTCACTAACTTTGGTCTTCACATCGGCAGAGGCGTTCTTCACGGAGAAATTTCAGACTTTAAGAATAAGAATATTGTGGCTGAAGTGCCGCATTTCAATACAAACAGAAAGTTCGTTATCATCGGTAATGGCGCTGGCGGTACAGCTGCTGCACAGCATCTGCGTAAACTGGATTCAGGTTGTGAAATCGAGATCATCGATAAGCGTCCATACAACTGCTATAACCGTATCGCTATCGGTAGAGGCATTCTGGGAGATGCGGATGCTCATAGCCTTTGCATCAGGCCTGATAAGTGGTACGAGAAGCTTAATATTAAAAAAACTCTTGGCGTTGAAGTACTTAATATCGACTGTGATGCTAAGAAGATCACTTGCTCAGACGGCATCACTCGTACTTATGATAAGCTGATCTATGCTGCAGGTTCACTGCCTTACATTCCTGACATCAAGGGCATCGATAGCGAAGGCGTTTATCCAATGCACTCCATCGAAGATGTAATGCATATGCATGACTATATCAAGAAGCACGAATGCAGCAACGTTACTATTATCGGCGGCGGCATTCTGGCGCTTAAAGTAATCGCTCAGCTCCATAACGAATCTGCCAAGACTCGCACTAAGGTATCAAATTCATACTCACCGTTTGATATGATCAAATACAACTTCTCAATTGAGGAGGCTGCTAAGGCTGCTAAGAAGGCCAAGGATGAAGTTGAAATCTCAGACGAAAACGGTCTTAAGATCACTATCGCAGAAGGTACTGCCAACCTTATGCCGCGTCATCTGGATGCTCAGGCTGGAGATATAGTTAGAACCGCTCTCGAACGTAATGGCATTAAGGTTGTTTGTAATGCCAATGCAGTTGAAATCATTAGCGATACAGACGAAAATGGCCAGTACATCAAGGCTATCCGCTACTCAAATGGCGAAGTTGTTCCTACAGATCTTGTTATCCTTTGCTCAGGCATTAACGAAAACACTTCACTTCTGCCTGGCGTTGAAGGTGCTGTTGAAATTAACGAAAAGGCAGAGACAGGTATTCCTGATGTATACGCATGCGGCGACTGTGCTTCATTTGACGGCGTAAACACTGGTCGTTGGAGCCAAGCTACAGAAATGGGTAAAACGGCCGCGTATAACGCTGTAGGAGCCGAATTCGAATATCTTCCAGAGGTATCAACTACTACTTATACTGAATTCGGTCTTGAACTCTTCTCCATCGGCGATATCAGAGGTGCTGAAGCCCAGAACTGCGAAACAATGGCTCGCTTCAATCCTTTGACCCTTAATTACGAAAAGCATTATATTAAGAATGGCAAGCTGACAGCAGCTATCCTTCTGGGTAACGCCGACAGCGCACTGGATCTCATCCAGAAATTTGAGAAATAAGAACATAAAGAATTAAGAGCTTAAGGAATTTGTCCTTAAGCTCTTTTATTATTACAAGTTCTTTAATCACAAGAAGAAAACCTCCAATCAAGGGTGATTGGAGGTTTTCTGGTATTTAGATGAATATTACACCGATATTCTGAATTTCTAAATAACTGTTTCCCATTCAGGAAATTCTATCTTACAGGTTGAAAGCAGCCTTTACTTCTGCCAGAGCTTCGTCGAGAGCTGTGAGAACCTTATCGATAGTTTCATAAGCCTGGATGAGAGGTGGTTCGATTCTTACTGTCTGTGCATTTACGAGAGTACCAGCTGTCATAACCTTTCTAGCGAACAGAGCCTTAGTTACTTCGTGGCCGATTTCGTCTGTAGGGAATTCCATGCACATGAGCATACCTGAACCTCTGTAGTTAGTCAGAACTGTAGGATACTTCTGGTGAAGCTTTTCGAGTCCTGCGAGGTAGTAGTCGCCTCTTTCCTTTGACTGCTTAGGCAGATCGTTTTCGAGCATGAATCTCAGTGTTGAAATGAATGCTGAGCAAGCGAGTGGGTTACCACCGAATGTAGGTGAGCCGAGGATCCATGGATTTTCGAACATCTTACCTTCAACGCCTGTGCCAACGCCTGACTTTTCATAAGTCCAAGGTCTAGCGATGATACCTGAGATAGGTACCAGACCACCTGATGAAGCCTTAGCGAATGTCATGATGTCTGGGCATACGTCTTCAACATCACATCTCCACATTGTACCAGTTCTACCAAGACCAGTCTGGATTTCGTCGAAGATCAGGCAAACGCCAGTTTCGTCAGCGATTTCTCTCAGAGCCTTGAGGTATCCCATAGGTGGGATTACAACGCCTGCTTCACCCTGGATAGGTTCTACGATGATGCCGGCAACCTTTTCGCCTACGTGCTGTAAGTTCTTGATAGCTGTTCTTACTGCTTCTGCATTACCATATTCTACGTGCTGTACCTGCTGTACCATAGGGATGTAGTCTTCTCTGTAAGCGCCCTTGCCGCCCATTGAGATAGCGCCCATTGACTTGCCGTGGAATGCGCCAATTGTTGAGATGTACCATCTGCCGCCTGTAGCCAGTCTAGCAAGCTTCAGAGCCATTTCTACTGCTTCAGCACCGCCGTTGCAGAAGAATGAGTACTGCAGATCTCCAGGAGTAGCCAGAGCCAGAATCTTAGCGAGGTAACCTCTGAGTGGGTCAACCAGTTCCTGTGAGTGAAGTGCATATCTGTTTAACTGAGCGTTTACAGTCTTTCTGATTTCTGGGTTACCATGTCCGCAAGCGAAGATACCAAATCCGCCGAGACAGTCGATAAATTCAACGCCGTTCAGATCTCTGAATACATCGCCTTCATCTTCCCATTCTACGAATGCAGCGTCTGTTGATACTGACTTTCTGTATTCGAGCCAACCTGGGTTAACGTTTTCGTTGAAGTTAGCAATTGAATCAGTCATGATCATCTTCTTTTCTTCTTCAGTAAGGCTATCCTTTTCGATTAAGTTAACAACCTTCTTAGCTTCTTCTAATGCTAACTGCATGTTTCTTTCTGTCATAATTGACCTCCCTTGTTTATACATTTGTTTACCGCTCCAAAATAGCGGCATCGGTATAACTTCTGCCCATATATAATACAATATCTGTGCCATTTGGCACGTGAAATCGAATTTTTCTGAAAATTAACCGGAAATTAATTTCCGAAACGTTGCAATTTCAAGGTTTCTTGTCGATAAAAAAGTTTTTAAATTTTTTGAAAACTATTACAATTGTATATAATTTGCGAGAAAAAAGCTAAAATAAATCTCGAATATGATACCATTTTGTTTCACATTCGAGATTTTCTCATTAATTTATCGTTTGTATTAGCATTGTATACAATTTATCGCTTCTTTCCGCCGCCGGCAACACTAGCTCTGGCGTCTGCTTTAGCAATAGCGCGCTTTGCAGCCTCCACTTCCTCTGGATCAGCATCTTTTTCGTGCTTAGCTATCCAGTCCTCGGCTGTAGCCTTTTCGCTTAAAACGCGCTTCATATCAATGTCTTCCGCCCATTCTACGGCGTCTGTGTAAATAACGATACTGTCCTGGCAATCTATGAAGCCGCCAGCAACTGCAGCAATTCTCCACTCGTTTTTGGCCGCTCCAACTTCCTTAACCCAGAGTTCTCCAACCTTCAGAAGCTTACAGCCCCACACATGGCCGGCCATAAAGCCTTCGTCGCCATCAAGGGTAGTAACTATAACCATCTCAACGTCGCCTTTATAGAACAGTTTGGACGGTGTCATTATTTCTAAATGTACTGGTTTTACTGCCATATCGCAACCTTCTCATTTCTGATACAAGCCTTGAAGTTACTTCTTGCTTGCCTCGTATTTCTCAACAACTTCGTCGATGCCGCCTGCGAACAGGAACATCTGCTCTGGAATATCATCATGCAGACCTTCCAGGATCTCCTTGAAGCCTCTTACTGTTTCCTTGATCGGAACGTACTTACCTTCCATGCCAGTGAACTGT
>JAQXGH010000034.1 GCA_029006195.1 Bacillota bacterium | reverse complement strand
TTTGATTTTCCCTTCCATTACTTCATCTAATAATTCGTTCCACTTTTTGCGATTGTAATTAAGACCGCTTCCATAATCTTCAATGCATTGGTCGACAATAATGCCTATCGCATTGCAATATTGTCGCAAAAATGCAGTTTGCATCTGTAAATCATCCTTTTGATTTCTTGTTGAAACTCTGGCATAAATAACTACTTTACGCTGATCGTTTTCGGTATTTATGCCTTTGAACTGAAGATATTGGTCATAAGTATAATAACGCCTATCAGTTGGAGTTCGATTTGCTTTAAGAATTCCTTCTCTATCCCAACGCTGTAGCGTCTTGACAGAGACCCCTAATAATTCAGCAAAATCCTTTGGCTTATAATTTGTGATATTAGATGTGTTCATAACATTTCACTCCTTTGAGCACATATAAACACATCTAATCATATTTGTCAATTTCTTTCGTTGCTTATGATTGCCTCCTTTAAGTAAATAGTATTATTCTAATCATATTCTAAAACAGCAAAAAAGCAAAGTATGTTTGATATCAAACATACTTTATTCTTTGTGCTTATCTTATTTTAAGCCTTCCCGAATCCGCAGTTAGGGTAGATGCACGTTTCACAGTTAAGGCAAAGTCCGCCGATAGCAAGTTTATTAATATCATTCTTCGTGATCTTTTCTCCTGCGAGGAGTCTAGGAAGTACAAGGTCAAAAATTGTTTTCTTCGCATACATTACGCAGCCTGGAAGTCCAACTACTGGAGTGTCGTCTATGAAGGAGAGCATAAACATTGCACCAGGTAGAACAGGAGCACCGTAGCTTACTACTTCACCGCCAGCCAGTCTGATACCGGAAGGAGTTCTGTCATCAGGGTCAACCGACATTCCGCCCGTTATACCAATAACGTCCATTCCTTCAGCCTTCAGTTGTTTGATGCAGTCAGCAATCATTTTTTCGTCATCATCGGCGAAAAGCTGTTTTACAACCGTGCTGCCGTAAGCACTGAATTTATCTTTTAATATAGGGCCGAATTTATCCTCGATGATTCCGTTATAAACTTCGCTCCCAGTAGTAACTATACCGACATTAAGATTTGGGAGTGGAACGATTTTTATGATTGGTTCATCACCGAGAATGGCTTCGGCCTTCTGTAATACTTCTTCTGATACAAAGAGGGGGATTATTCTTGTGCCTGCAAGCTTTTGTCCCTTCTTAATGTATATGTTGTCATGTATTGAAGCGAACATGATTTCGTCTTGTGAAACAAGTTCATATAATCTTTCTCTATCGATTTTAACGAGGCCATCGATTTCTGCTTTGAGTTCAATTTTTCCTTCGGATGGTTCACTAAGTGAAATACCGTGGCCAGCAGCCTTTGAAGCTATTCTAAAAGCCGCTTCATTTTCATGTACATCGGTATCACACATTTCGAGAACATAAAGGTGTCTCTTTCCCATTGAAAGAAGAACCGGTATATCTTCTTTTGTTATGATATGTCCTTTCTTAAATCTGGCTCCCTTAAATTCGCCCACGATAATCTGTGTAAGGTCGTGCGCCAGCATAGTGCCGACAGCGTTTTCAACAAGTATCTCTTTCATTATTCGATCAATCCTTTCTTTAGGGTAATTAGCTTATCTGCGAACAGTTCGCTTTCTAAATGATTGTGTGTAATCAGTATGGTAGGAATCTTAAAAATTTCCTTTACCTTAGCAAATTCATCATATACCTTAACTTTTGTTCCCTGATCCAGAGCAGAGAAGGGCTCATCGAGGAGAAGCAGGGATGGTTTTGTTACGAGTGCGCGTGCAAAGGCTACACGCTGCTTTTCTCCACCTGAAATGTTAGTAGGGTATTTATCCATAAGGTGGGAAACACCTAGATTATCCATAACTTGATGGGCATAATCTTCAAGCTCCTGCTTCTCCAGTTTTCCCATGTGCTTATATTTGTTTTTAAGGCCGTAGAATACATTTTTCTTAACATTCATATTTGGGAAAAGGGCATAGTTTTGAAAAACGTATCCTATGTTCCTGTCAGATGTTTCTATATTTATGCCTTCTGAACTCTTATATACGATTCTGTCTCCGATTTTGATTATTCCCTTATCGGGTTTAACGATTCCTGAGATGCAATTTAATATTGTAGTTTTGCCGGAACCTGAAGGGCCCTCGATAACCAATATTTCATCTCCGAATTCATAGTTGACGTCTATGTTGAAGTAGGGTAATTCTTTATATACACAAAATCTAACACTCATTAGATGATTCCTTTATTTTCTCTTTTCTTAAGCCAGTGATTTAGTGCGAAAATCAAGACAAAACTGAAAATAACCATTACGAGAACTAGGGTCATGGCCTGATCTTCTTTTCCTGTTACTACAGCGTAGTAAATACTTGTTGGGATAGTTTGAGTCTTACCTGGTATATTACCGGCTAGCATTAGTGTTGCACCGAATTCTCCAAGCGCTCTGGCAAATGTGAGAACTATACCGCTGATGATGCCTGGTTTTGACAGCGGTAAAGTTACCGTGAAAAATACTTTGAGGCTTTTGCTTCCCAGTGTCCTGGCGGCGTTTTCGTAAATTGGATCAATACTTAAAAACGCAGCCTTGGCATTCTGGTACATCATCGGAAGTGCGACAACTGTTGCGGCAATTATGCATGCTATCCAGGTGAAAACAACCTGAATACCAAAGGTGTTATATAATATAGCGCCTATGATGCCGCGTTTACTGAATACCTTAAGAAGGAGATATCCTACGATCGATGGTGGAAGCACCATGGGAAGTATGAGAATAGTCTCGATAATGTTCTTAAACGGTATGTTTTTTCGTGTTATTATGTATGCGAAAAAAATGCCTATGAAAAAGGCAATGACGGTTGCTATTAGTGCAACTCTTAATGATAGTAATACTGGTCCAAACATTTCATTAAATTCATATGGTTAAATTAGCTTGCTTAAATGGATGATAGCATAAAATAATCATATATATGTTGCTGTAGCAACATATAGAAAAATTTATTGGAATATAATATATGAGTAAAAATTGGTTCGTTAATTAAGGAGAATTTATTATGGCTGATAAGATAGCATATATAGTAAGGAAGTTTATAGAAGAAGGTAAGGATTATGTAATTGCAATGGTAGTTGATACTAAGGGATCAGCGCCAAGAAAGGCTGGAGCAGTGCTGGTCATGGATATGGCAGGTAACAGGTACGGAACTGTAGGCGGCGGTCTTTTGGAAGCTGAGACTGAGAAAATCTGCCAGAAGACTTTAATAACTAAGGAACCGACTAAGCGATATGAATTTATGCTAAATGAGAAGAAGCAGGGAGAAGGCGCTTTAGCTATGGGATGCGGCGGTGATGCAACCATCGAAGTCAGATTCATAGATCATAGGAACCCTGGAACCATAGTGGAAGATTTCAAACTTAGCAATAAGGCATATATATTTGGCGGCGGACATGTGGCTTTAGCGCTTGAACCGGTGCTTAGACACATAGATTTCGAATGCACTATAATCGATGACCGAGAAGAATATGCTAATAAAGAAAGATTTCCTAACTCGGAGGTTTTAGTATGTCAGGATTTTGAGAGCAGCTTTAATGACATTCAGCTTGATGAAGAGAGTTTTATCATAATTGTAACAAGAGGCCATATGGGTGATCTTGACGTGCTTAGGAAGGCCATAAGAGCGCCTCATGCCTACCTTGGAATGATAGGCAGTAAGGGAAAGAATAAACTGCTTTTTGACAAGCTGCGCGAAGAAGGCTTTACTGACGAAGAATTTGCGGGAGTGTATACTCCTATAGGACTTTCCATAAAGGCTGAAACGCCAGAAGAAATAGGCGTTAGCATTGCGGCAGAGATGATTAAGGTAAAGGCTGAAGTGCTGGGGCCTACAGGCAGAAAGTTCAGAGAATAAATAAATTACTACATTGGCATATCTTCTGATAAAGTGTATTATTATAAAGTAAATAATACTGTTTTTTAGGAGAGGCTATGAGTAAAAAGAAAAACAAGAAAAAGGACACAATAAAAGAAAGCCCATTCTTTAAGGGCGTTTGCGTTGTTTATATTCTTATCGCTGTTATCAGTGGTTATTTCAGTATCATGTACTATGGTGAAGGCGGAGCTAATTGGCCTGTAAATCCTACTTTGTATATTGGGCCTATCGGACTGATACTCTTTATTGAGAATATGGGTATGGGTATTCTGGGTTTAATGTGGAAGGTTAAGCCTAATGTTATTCCTAACGTTTGTCTTGGACTTGCTATTGCTGAAGTAGCATATAACGTAATCTGCATGTCACTTGATAATGGACTTCAGACAGGAGTATTCGTTCCTGTGCTTATGATTCTGGCTGCATTAAGACAGAAGAAGTACGTTGAAGAATTTAACTATAGAGAAATGTACAGAAGGGCAGCATAAATGAGTAGTAATGCTTATTCGATAATAGGTGCCATTGTTGCTGTATGTATTTTCGTTAGGCTTACTGTAATGGTAGTTAAAGCCCTTAGGGGTAATACGACTATGAAGAGGGCGCTTTCAACTATAGGCGGCAATAAGAAGGCTGAAGAAGAAATTCAAACAAGTGCAGAGGATGAAGCCTTTGTACGAGAGATGACAGGACTTCGTGCTGTCGATAAGGTTCTCTATGAGAAGGAGCTCATATGTGACGATAAAGATGTGAGCGCAACCATAGAGGTAACAGATATTCCGCTTAATGTGGAATTGGATGATATTATCAGCCTGTTTGATCTGCTGATCGATGAGGCAATCGATTACACTGTTTTGGCAACTGAAGACGGCGGCTGGATATCTGTAGGCACATCTAAGACTTATGCTAACTGGACGCTGATGATAATGTACGGCATTGATCCGGCTAAAATGGCAGATATTGACCCTACGAAAAGATTTGATGAAGCTCAGGAAATCGTTGAAGCTTATGGCGGATATATTAAGAACGAAAGGCAAAGGAGCAGGGGACAGATATTCGTTGAGATATCTCTTACAAGTGTTAAGAAGGTCCCAGAAGAGGAAGAAAAATCCGAATAAAATAAAGAAGCAGCTAGTGACTGCTTCTTTTTTTTCGTCTAATCATTATTGGCGGTGGTGTAATATTAAGAATTACTGTTGATAGCATAATCAGCAGTATGCCGATGATCTTAAGGGTTGTAACCGGCTCATGGAACATAAATATACCTATTAGTGAAGCGGTAAGAGGCTCCATTGTGGCGAATACAGCAGCTTTAGATGATTCGATATATTTAAGGCCTATTGTGTATAAAACATACGGGCCGATCGTGCCTATTATGGCTATGCCGATGCCCCACAGAATAAGCTGCGGTGAAGCGGTTATGATGCCAGGTATTGATGGCACATTACTGTAAGGTATTGATCCAAAGGCTGCAAACAGGAATGTGTAAAATGTAATGGTAAGCGGTGAATAGTCTTTAACAGCAAATCTGCCGAAAATGGAGTAGAGTCCATAAAAGAAACCGGCTCCTATGCCGACCATAAATATGCCTATAGTCATGCCTCCGCTGTTTGATAATATTCCAGAAAGAAGAATACAGCCTACCATTGTGGATATTACAGCGATTATCTTAGCTTTTGTGATCTTATCCTTAAATACTATCGCCGATATTACGGTTACGAAGATAGGGGATGTATATAGAAGTCCAACAGCTATTGAAGCTTCACTTCTGGCGATAGTTGTAAAATAGCATAAATTAAAAAGACTGTTACTTATAAGCCCGGTACCTATAAATATCCATATGTCTCTAAGGCATATTTTAAGCGCAGAAGGCCTTCTTATCAAAATAAGGCAAAACATTATGGCTGCAGAAAAAACGCATCTTATTATCCCGATTTGTGCAGGTGAAAAACCCAAAGGGGTCATGCACTTAACGAAAATACTGGTTGTTCCCCAGAGTACGCCGCTGATTAGTATAATGATCGTTGCGCTATTTTTTGTCATACTATCTTAGTTAATGCTATCTCCTTTTAGTAAGTGTTTCTATGTTCAGCCATTCTGTCTTCCAGTTTATCTGCAGATGATTGCCAGCTGCTATAGCTTTCATCGCCGCGGTGATCTTCAAGATCATATTCTTCGGCGAGATATTTTGACATATAATCGGTAAAATGAGCGGCACCGAAAGTATTCAGATGCTTATTGTTATAGAAGTGACTGCCCCAATCGATGTTAAGTTCGTCTCTTAAAGGTTGACTATTGAAATCGAGAGTATTGAACCCAGCTTCTCTGCATTTATTCAGGACATAATTGATTTCCGGTTCATGACCGTTAACTGATTTAAGAGGTCCTGAAACGAAAATGACTTCCTGATCAAGGGTCTTACAGTATTCAAGTGTTTCATCAAGAATACCTTCAAGAGTACTGTCAATCTGCTTTTGTTCCAATACTATCTCGGGCGGATCCTGAGGAGCAATATCATAGTTTTCGAAATATCCCTTAAATAAGATTTTACCCGAGTCTCCGTAAAGTCTATCAAGTATGCTTAAATCGTATCCTATAAGCCATTTTCCCTTGCCTCTAAGCAGGGGTAAGTAGTAATCCATAGGTCCCAGGTCAACATCAGCATAGATACCATCGCAGTAATCGATATAATTATCGATCATCTCTTTGCGATTAGAAGAATAACGCATAACGTCAGAAATCTGAGTGAATCTTTCTTTCTCTATTGCCTGAGGATTTCTGGTAAGGCACCTTACTTCTACTATGATAACATCCATATTAGGTTGTGAAGAAAGAGCTTCTTTAATAAGGTTTCTTGTAACAACGAATGGCTGACAAGTGGTGCCTAAATTGTAAATGCATATGCCTTCATTTTCAAAAGCTCTAGGCGGGATCCAGAATCTATTGGCAGCACTTGATCCTAAGTAAATGCCGTCAAGTGAGTCCCTTTTTTCGCGATAAAAACCATAAATGCTCTTACTGTTTGAGTTCTCCAAATTATAAGCCAGACTCATCCTATCAATGGCAAATACAGAAGATACTCCTGTGATGAGAAGAGCAAATACTATAATTAACGCTATTAGTTTAGTGTTTGATTTTTTCAATATAAAAGCTCCTGTGATTATTTTTTCCTTACTATAATTATAATTGTTCGCATTTTATTATTAAAGAATAATTTCACAAATGCTACACATTGAAATCATAAAGCTTACATATGGTGTCTCTATACTATAATTGTTCTTAAGGAAAAAGAACCAGACCACAATTCTTTTCATAGAACTTCAGCCACCGGGGCTGAAAAACCTTCTCCAAAAGTAAATGAATAATAACGACTAAGAGGGCAGACATTTATTGTCTGCCCTTTTAGTTATTATGATAGAATGAAGTATCATATAAGAAGAGGAAAAGAACATGATTAGAAAACTACAATTAAGTGACGTTGACAGAGTGGCGGAAATCTACGATAAGATCCACGCAAACGAAGAAGCTGGCATTACTACTATAGGATGGATAAGAGATGTTTATCCAACTAAGGATACTGTTATGGCAGCATTAGATAGAGATGATATGTTTGTGCTGGAAAATGAAGATGGTATTATCACAGCATCTGCCATCATAAATAAAGTGCAGGTGGATTCATACGCTGATGGTGAATGGGAATACCAGGCTGAAGATGATAAGGTCATGGTTATTCATACGCTAGTAGTTGACCCTGACTTTAAGGGTAAAGGAACAGGAACTGAATTCATCAGATTCTATGAAGAATTTGCCAAAGAAGATGGATGTAGCGTACTAAGGTTAGACACTAACGCTAGAAACCTGGCGGCCAGATCACTATATGAGAAACTTGGGTATAGGGAAGCTGGGATAGTTCCTTGTGAATTTAACGGGATCCCGGGAGTTCAACTCGTGCTGATCGAGAAGAGTTTATAGTCCTGATAGTGTTGCGTTTTTGTTGCGGTTTGAGGTCTGATGGTTTATCATTATTTCAAGGAAAAAACTTGAAAAGGATAAGAAATTATGCGTGCAATTGCAGTAGATGATGACAAACTTTCTCTTGAAATCCTTACTGTTCAGCTTGAGAATATTCAGGTATTTGATGAAGTTATTTCATTTGATAATTCAAATGATGCACTGGAATGGTTAAAGACAAATGATGTTGATGCAGCCTTTCTTGACATTATTATGGATGATATGAACGGTATTGAACTTGCCAGGAATATCAGAAACCTCAAGAAGCCTTGTCACATTATTTTCGTGAGCAGCTCTACGGATTATGCTATGGAAGCATACAGGGTGCATGCTGATGCATATATGACTAAACCAATCAACAAAGAAGCTGTGTTAGAAGAGCTTAAATACATCCCTGATCTTAAGAAGGAGAGTAAGCCTCTTCGCATAAAATGTTTTGGTAATTTTGAGGCTTTTGATCAGAATAATACTCCATTAAAGTTTAAGTACAAGAAGACTAAGGAGATGCTGGCATATCTGATTATGAGAAATGGCTCAACATGCAACCTTAAGGAAATAGCAGCTGTTCTATACGAGGATAAGAATGATTCTCCGTCACTTCAGAGTCAAATGAGGAATCTGGTTTCTGATCTTAATAAGAGCCTTAAGAGCATTGATGCATCTGATGCTCTCTATAGAGAGAAGGCTGATATAGCCATAGTGCCGGAATATATAGAATGTGATTACTATAAGTTCAATGACGGCGTTAATCAGGCAATTAAACAATACAAGGGAGAATTCATGAGCCAGTATGATTGGGCTGAGTTAACTTCCGTATATTTAGATAGGTGCGTTAAAGAGAATGGCAAATGAGTATTAGTGTAAGTAAGTTAAAAAGTAAATTTAGAAACGTCTCTAGCTCATCTGATGGCGATGGCAAGAAAACGAAGGCTAAAGCAGCTGCGGCTGTAGCTTTAGCGGCAACGCTGGCAACCGGTGCTGTAGCTGTGAACGATAAAAATACTGATTTCAGTAATATCCAGACTACGAATGCAGTTGTACAGGATATAGAAGAGATGAATCAGGATTATTCAGATGATGATAAGAAGGCGCAAGCGGAGGTAGTGAAGACTAGCAGCGTTAGGGAGACTATCTCTAAGATTATCTCTGTTCCTTTATATGCCATAGGAGCGGCTTTAATGAAGGCATGGGAAATGCTGGCTAGCAGCGTTCTGGCACCTATATTTGTTATAATAATGAAGTGGGTGATTATCACTGCGGCTATCCTGGTAGCTTTGGCCATTTGTTTTAAGACTGCATTTCCTAACGTTCCGCTTAAGAAAATCCTTAATTGGAAGTGCATACGGTTTGTACTAATAGGTACAGCTGTAGGTAGTGTAATATGTGAAATACTTCCATTCTTCTGGGAGGATGCAGAAACTTACATCTATATACTGCATGTAATTTTAGGATTCGCGGTGTTTATGCCGGTATTCTGTACAGTAACAAAAGTCTTTAATAAAAAGAATAAAAAAGAAGTGCACGCATAAGTGCACTTTATTTCTTGTGTTTATAAAATATTATTCTTCTGCATTTTCATCAATAGCTTCGCCATTCATCTTTGCCATTTCTTCTTTAGTGTATCCTGCACGAATATCAGTTCCAGGAATCCTTACCTTTCTTAACTGACCTGGTGATTCAGGCATAACACGCATACGGTCTATAGCATCTAAAACTCTGCTTGATGAAGGTTCTTTCTTAGAACACATAGGGTAGAAGCCCCAGCAGATGAACAAAATGCCGAAAATAACAAGGCCTACGGGTGCACTCTTCTTAGTATCTGGTACGACACCGGTAGCGCACACAAAGCCGAAAACAATAATGCCGATTCCTAAAACGATACGAAGAATATCGTTAAAAGTAGGCTTTCTTCTAATTTTTATATCTTTAAGATCTTCTAGTTTGAATTTCATTTTAGCTCCCAATATAGTTGATTAATTAAAATAACGATTAAACTATTCTACAATGTTTTTCGCATAAAGTAAACAAAAGAAGGCTCGTTGGAACCTTCTTTTGTGTAATATTTGTGTGCCATTTGCTGAACTAATTCAGCCTATGAGAATGTTTACGTTACTAATTAGTTGCTACTATATTAGTGCTTTGGTGGATACATTTCGTCGAATGTTAATTCACCATTACCAAGAGCGTTAACGTCTCTTGTAAGTCCCTTGCCGTCGCAGATCTTCTTAACGATCATTGGCAGGAATACTGCGGAACATGCTACGATGAAGATTACCAGCTGGCCTTCGCCGAATGCCATCATAACGAGGCAGATCAGCTGAGCGATGCATGCGAACCAAGGAATCCAAACCTGACCGTTTGAAACTCTAGCTCTCAGATCCTTAATTTCATAACCGTTTCTAGTGTATCTCTTTCTGAATACAACCCATGAAAGGATGATACCTACCCAAGCCAGAGTTCCAGTGAAGCCTGACAGTGAGAGGAGGCAGTCATACAGTGATGTAAGAGCGCCTGTGAGCTGTGAAACGAGACCAACTACGAGTACAACCCACATGAATAACAGCGTGAGTAATACAGCGTTTCTAGGGTTACCAGTTTTAGTAAGCTTACTAAGCTTAACTGGAGCAAGACCTTCGATTGAAAGACCATACATACATCTAACTGTACCATAGAAACCAGTGTTAGCACATGAGAATGCAGCAATCAGTACAACAGCACCGAAGATCTTACCAAGGATTGGCATATCATAGTAGTACATGATATCTGAGAATACTGCGTTGCTGTCATTAGCAAGTGAGTAAGGATAGATCAGCAGTACGAGGATGATTGGTACCAGGTACAGCAGAACGATTCTGTATGTAACTGATCTACAAGCTGCTGGAACTGATTTGTCTGGATTTTCAGCTTCTGCTGCAGTCAGACCTACGATTTCAGTACCCTGGAATGTTACCAGAACTACTACCATGTTAGTAACAACTACACCAACACCTGCAGGGAAGAGGTCGTGTAAGAAGCCCTGACCTGAACCGAAGTTTACGCTTCCGCCTAAGAAACCATCGATCTGTTCTGCATTGTGTCCGATGATACCGATCCAGATACCGATAGAAAGCAGGATGAAGATGATGATTATGAAGCACTTAGTGATTGCAAGACCTGATTCGATCTTAGCGAATGCGTCTACTGCTGCGAGGTTGATAGCTGTAAGAGCTGCCATTGTAGCAAGTGCCAGGATTACGAATACTATACCGCTATCTGTACCGAACAGTGCAGTTACGATTGTAGCAACGGCAATTGCTTCTGATGGTACATAGCATACCCAGTTGAACCAGAACGCCCAACCAAAACCAGTTGAAATTGTTGGTCCTAGGAATTCCGAGGTGTACGCTACGAACGAGCCCTTTCTAGGTAAGTTAACGAGTAATTCTGCGTAAGCGATCATGAGGCCGTATACGATAACGCCTACAACGCCAAATGCGATGATAACTGCTGGGCCCATGTCATGGATAACGATACCCATACCCAGGAAGTAACATGATCCGATTACGCCACCGAGACCGATGAATGCAACCTGCCAGCCCTTAATGCCACGTTGCATTTCGTTGTTTTCTTCAGTAGTTACTACTACTTTTTCATCTGACATAATTTTCCTCCTTCAAAAATAAGCACACACACCCATGTATAGAACATGGTAACAATTTTGCTGGCAACTTTAATATAACAAAAGAAGTATAATTGCATAAACAGCTTGCCAGCTTATTTGCTCATTAATTATAAATTTTCTGAAAATTGTTGTCAATTGTTGATTATGTATTCTTAATATTGATTAGGGACTGTCTCGCAAGTGAGATTAGCACAGGAAATGTATTTCAAATCAACCGTTTTATGCATAAGGTTGCTTTTTTTAGGTGATTTAGGGTATAATTCATATTTGCAGACTAAAGATATTTAGTGAAAATTTATATCAAAAAGGAGTTGGGAAAATGTCCAGTAAAAAGAAAACAGCAATTGGTTTCGAAGAGAAATTACAGGATATAATTAGCGAAATTAAGCAGTATGGGTTTGGTATGTTAAATGATATGCTTGATCCTCAGTATGTTGACTGCGATCCCGAAAGGATGTCATGCAGAATTAAATATAAGAAATTTAACTGGGAAGACAATGGCAGAGGTGAAGCGCATGGTGGTGTTATCTCAGCAATGATGGACACTACTATGGGAATCAACGCCATTGCGCTTACTGAAGGCAGAATCTCAACAACTGATATATCCATTAATTTCATAAGACCATTTATGGGTAGAAGCTTTATCATTGAATCAGAGGCTTTGCAGGTTGGTAAAAGAGTTATCAGATTGTCCGCTAAAGCTTATGATGAAGATACAGGTAAGCTTCTTGCCATGTCAACAGGATGCTTCATGCATGTTGATTATGAACATACTGTTGGGAAGAGTTTGGGCGTATAGAATTTTTGCTACATAATATATATATTATTTACTGATTTAGGGAGGAATAAATGCCACTTATTGTACCAGATAAACTTCCTGCAGCAGGAACATTAAAAGAAGAGAATATATTTACTATGGCAAGGGCGAGAGCATCAAAGCAGAATATTCGTCCGCTTAAGATAGTTATCGTTAATCTTATGCCTACAAAGATCGCTACAGAAACTCAGCTTGCCAGAGTATTAGCAAACAGCCCTCTGCAGGTAGAGATGACACTTGTAAAGATGGATTCACATGAGTCAAAGAACATTTCACAGGAACATATGGAAGTGTTCTATAAGACTGTAGAAGAAATAAAAGAAGAATATTTTGACGGAATGATTCTCACAGGTGCGCCTGTAGAACAAATGCCTTTTGAAAATGTAGACTACTGGAAGGAACTTTGCGAGCTTTTAGAGTTTGCTAAGACTCATGTATACAGTAATATGTTTATTTGCTGGGGTGCACAGGCAGCTCTTTACTATTATTATGGTATCCAGAAGAGAATACTTGATTCTAAGGTGTTCGGAGTATTCGAGCACAGAGTAATCAGACCTCATAATCCGCTTGTTAGAGGATTTGACGAACTCTTCTTTGCTCCTCATTCCAGACATACTGAAATAAGAAGAGAAGATATCGAGAATTGTAAGAGCCTCAGAATTCTGGCTGATTCAAGCGAAGTTGGACCTCATATCGTTTCAACAGAAAACGGCAGACAGATTTTCGTGCTTGGACATCAGGAATACGATAAGGCTACTCTCGCACATGAATACTTCAGAGATGTAAATAAGGGACTTGATATTGATGTTCCGGCTAACTACTTCAGAAATGATGATCCGGAAGAAGAAATACTTTTTAGATGGAGAAGCCATGCTAACCTGCTTTTCAGTAATTGGCTCAATTATTATGTATATCAGGCGGTTCCATATGATCTTAATGACCTGCGAGAAGGCAAGGAAGATGCGTGGAGAGAAATCATCGTTGAGGAATAAGGGTTTATATTTATGGCAAAAAAGGTATTTAATCCGGGTACGATCTTGAGCCCTGTTCCTGCAGTTATGGTTAGCTGTGGCAGCGGTGAAGATGCAAATATAATTACAATAGCGTGGATAGGTATAGTTAACTCTGATCCGCCTATGACATATATATCTGTAAGAAAAGAAAGACATTCCTACGATATAATAAAAAACTCAGGCGAATTCGTAATAAACCTTGTGAATGAGAACTTAACTTTCGCTGCTGACTGGTGCGGAGTGAAGTCAGGAAGGGATTTTGATAAGTGGAAGGAGCAGAAGCTAACTAAAGCGGAAGCTAGCGTAGTAAAATGTCCTATTATCAAGGAATCTCCACTAAGTCTTGAGTGCAAGGTCAAGGATATAATCGAACTGGGATCACATGATATGTTTCTGGCTGAAATCGTAAGCATTTCTGCAGATGAGAGCATAGTCGATGAGAAAAATGCGATAAGACTTGATCGAGCGAAACTTGTTGCTTATAATCACGGACACTATTTCCCTCTTAAGAGAACAGAAATAGGAAGATTCGGTTATTCCGTGATGAAACCAAAGACAAGAAAAAGATACGAAGCTGAGAAAAACGCCGAAAGAAGACGTTACAGCAGAAATAAAAACAAAAGATAATATGCTAGATAGAGTTTAACAATGCGAGGTGATTTTAATGGAAAGAAGTAAAGGAGTAATGCAGTTCCTTGAAGCACATTCGGCATTGAAACCTGTATCGTTTCATATGCCCGGCCACAAAGGTTCCGGGCTTTTTAAGCGCACGGGATGCGCGAGCTTCATGAAAAATATTGCGGATTATGACATTACAGAAATTCCAGGTGCTGATAATCTTTTTCAGGCAGAAAGTATTATTAAAGAAACGGCTGATAAGTATAAAAAGCTTTATGATGTTAGAAAATCGTATTTGCTTATAAATGGAACGAGTGGTGGTATATTGGCTTCGGTTATGACATCGGTTCCTAAAGGAAAAAAGCTTATTCTAGCAAGAAACTGTCATAAATCAGTATTCAATGCAATGACTTTAGGCGGAATAGAGCCTGTGTATGCATATCCTGATCTGATTGAAGATCAGGAGATTTCCGGTGCGGTTTCCCCGGTTGAGATAGGAAGACTTCTTGATGAGAATCCTGATGCAGAGGCTGTGATTCTCCCTAGCCCAAATTATTATGGTATTTGCAGTGATATTAAAGCTATTGCAGAAACAGTTCATGAACATGGTAAAATTCTTATCGTTGACCAGGCTCATGGAGCGCACCTGAAGTTCTTTGAAGAACATAAGCATTCAAGGGGCAAAGTGTGGTCTATGCCTAAATCTGCCGAGAGCTGCGGGGCGGATTTCGTAATAAACAGTACGCATAAGACTTTGGCTTCATTTACTCAAAGTGCTGTGCTTAATGTTTGTACAGACAGGGGTATGGAGCTTTTGAACGTACTTGAAGATAAACTTCAGGCTGTAGAAAGTACAAGTCCTTCATATCTTCTTATGGCGTCGCTGGATATTAATGCTGACATTATTAAATCTGACGGCAGGAAACTTTTTAATGGCTGGAGAAAAAATATCAGATGGTTCTATAATAAAGTTTCGTCTATTGAAGAACTTAAAATAATGAATACCGAAAACCTGGACACTACTAAGATTAATATTGATCTTAGTGCGGTAGGAATTTCGGGAGCTGAACTTGAGGAGATTCTCATCAGCTACAATATTTTCCCTGAACTTGTGACGGGAAGCATTGTTATGTGCATGAGCGGCATTGGAAATACTAAATCTGATTACAAGAAACTTTATAGTGCTCTTAAGCAGATCGCGCAGCGTGCAAAGGCTAAAAGCACTGCTGGTTCAACTCTTAAGGGCACATTTAAGAACGATAGCAATGTTTGGGCCACAAAGAGGGCTTTGTTTGCATTAAGCGATGAGCGTGAACTGGTTTCGCTCAAAGAGTGTGGCGGCAGAATAGCGGCGGCATCTGTTATACCTTATCCACCTGGAATACCGCTCATTTGCCCTGGAGAAAAAATCGACGTAGAAGACTGCATTTATATTGCTTCGCTAAGGGAGCAGGGAGAGAAAGTGATCGGCGTCGATGAAGAAGGTAGAATCTGGGTGCAAAAACGCGTGTAAACGTTCAAAAATAAACATTAAAAGTGACAAGTAAAACCCCTTGACAGACATACTGCAAGGGGTTATACTATCATGGTGTCAAGTTATATTGCTTGTCACATTAAATTAAAAGAACCGTCTGGTTAGGAGAATGAATATGAAAATTAATGACATTGCCAGACAGAGCCTTTTATATGATTTCTATGGAGCGCTTCTTACTAAGAGGCAGAGAGAAGTTATGGAACTTTATAACGACGAGAACCTCTCTCTAGCGGAAATTGCTTCAGAATTTGGAATCAGCAGGCAGGGTGTTTATGACGCATTAAAGAACGGCGCGAAGGCTTTGGAAGATTATGAATCAAAGCTAGGCCTTGTTAAGAAATTCAGTGCCAGCAGCCAAGCTATAGATGAGATAGACAGGAAGCTGGACACTATAATAGATAGAACATCTGATGAAGATGTTATTAGAGAATTAAACGAAGTGAAATCGATTATAGATAATCTGGAGGAATAAGCTGATGGCATTTGAAGGTTTATCAGATAAACTGCAGGGAGTCTTTAAGGGACTTAAGGGTAAGGGAAGTCTTACCGAAGCAGACATAAATGCAGCAATGAGAGAAGTTAAACTGGCGCTGTTAGAAGCCGATGTTAACTTCAAGGTTGTTAAGGAATTTGTTGCAGACGTTAAGGAGAAATCCCTTGGCGAAGAAGTAATGGCAAGCCTTACTCCAGCTCAGCAGGTAATTAAGATCGTTAATGAAGAACTGGTCGAACTGATGGGCGGTACAAGCAGTAAGCTTACATATTCTCCTAAGGGTTTCACTATCTACATGATGGTCGGCCTTCAGGGTACTGGTAAAACTACTACTTGTGGTAAGCTGGCTAAGTGGTTAAAGAAGAATGGCAAGAAGCCAATGCTGTGCGCATGCGATATATATAGACCTGCTGCTATCGATCAGCT
>JAQXGH010000033.1 GCA_029006195.1 Bacillota bacterium | reverse complement strand
TTGAAATGGAAAAAGTTCTCAACCAGATGCCTGTAACTGAAGGTGGAATGCATGCTGATAAGGTTCTTGAAATCAATGCTGATCATGCTATTTTAGACGCTCTTGAGAAGGCTCATAAGGCAGCAGACGGATCACTTGATGAATATGCTTATATTCTTTACAATCAGGCACTTATGATTGAAGGAATGGCTGTTGAGGATCCTGTTGAATTTTCAAACAAAGTCTGCAAGCTTATGACAGAATAGTAAGACTATTACGTTACACATTTACAAATTATAGCAATAGGGGTATAATGCATAACTTGAGGTGAAGATTTATGCATGAAAATAAGATGGGCACAATGCCCGTTGGTAGATTAATTTTAACAATGTCATGGCCTGCAATAATCTCAATGCTTATACAGGCCATGTATAACGTAGTAGATAGTTTCTTTGTATCTAGAATAGGTGAAGATGCTCTGGCAGCTATAACTTATATTTTCCCAGTCCAGATGGTTATGATGTCATGTGCCATCGGTACAGGCGTAGGTATTAATTCACTTATTGCCAGGAGACTTGGAGCTAAGAAAATCGATGAAGCTAACCTGGCAGCAAGCCACGGTTACAGACTTGCGTTCTTTACTTGGATTGCATTCTGTCTTTTCGGTATTTTCGGTTCGGGTCCGCTGATGAACGTAATGACTAATACTGAATATATAGTTGTTGAAGGTACCAAGTATCTGTCAATAGTAATGATAGGTTCAATTTTTGTTATCATTCAGATCATCTCAGAGAAGATTCTTCAGGCAACAGGAAACATGATGTTCCCTATGTTCTGCAGTATCCTGGGAGCTGTTACAAACATCGTACTTGATCCGCTTCTTATATTCGGCGTTGGACCTTTCCCTGAAATGGGAGTTACTGGAGCTGCAATTGCTACAGTAATCGGACAGCTGTTCTCAATGATTTTAGGACAGTTCCTGCTCTTTAAGGGGAATCATGTAGTTAAGGTTAGACTCAGAGGATGGAAATGGGAAAATAGAATTGCTAAGGATATCTACGCTGTAGGTTTCCCTGCTATCCTTATGCAGTGCATTATGTCAATAATGCAGTTCTGCCTGAATATGATACTGGGTACATTCTCAGAAACAGCTGTAGCCATTATGGGTATATACGGAAGAATCCAGTCATTCATCTTTATGCCTGTAATCGGCCTTAACCAAGGCGTTCTTCCTATTTTAGGATTTAACTACGGTGCTAGAGATAAGAAGAGATTATTTGAAGCTTATAAGAAGGGGTTCATTTTTGCATTTACAATCATGGTAATCGGTGTAATTGTATTCCAGTTATTCCCTTACCAACTTATTTCAATATTTAATGCACAGAATAATCAGGACATGTACGATATGGGCGTACCTGCAATGAGAACTATCAGCTGGTGCTTCCTGCCTGCAGCATATGGAATAATGACTTCATCAGTTTTCCAGGCAACAGGACATGGATTCTATAGCCTTTTCGGTTCACTGATCAGACAGCTCATCGGTATTCTCCCAGTAGCATTTATTCTGGGTAAGATTATAGGGCTTACAGGTGTATGGCTTGCATTCCCGCTTGCAGAAATAATCGGTACACTCTTCATCGTATGCGCGTTCATGCATCTTTATAAAAGAGAACTTAAGCATCTAGGTGAAGAAGGACCTTCATTAAACGCACATCATTAAAAAATAACCTCTTGCTTCGGCTTAGAAACAAGAGGTTTTTATTATTTCATGATTATGATTTCAGCATCATCTTCGATCCTGTAATCGGAGTCCATTTTTATTAGATCATAAATGAGAGGGTCCTTAACAAGCTCGTTCCAAGCCTGCCATGTTACATCAACAAAATCCTGGTTGAGTTCATATTCTCCGTCATCATTGAAAGCACTTTCAAGAAGCGGACATTCATAAGGGAGAAGGTCGCAATTAACTATTACATGGAAGGTGTCGTCTTCGGATATGTGAGGAGCCAGAGGGAAAGTGCGACACTGAATAGGTCTATATTCGCGATTACACTTAGGTGCCGTTTTACATTCAATGAAGTAAACGCGTCCAGTCCAGCTTTCAGGGTATTCATAATCTTCAGCTCTGATAGATCCCCATTTTATCCAGTTATCGTGAGCTTCGTTTGAACCGAAGTCGTCCTCATAAACCTTCTCTTCGCCGGGAAGGAGATAGAGGCCCATATAGTTATCGGCATTTTCGTCACCTTCTGCAGTGAATTCTATGTCATCGGGTTCAAAGTTACATGTACAGCATGCCGCTTCACATAATCTGCCACAGTCATAATCTACAGGTGAGACTTTGTTAAGCATTTCATAAATTTCCAGGTATTTCTCTTTAGTAATTGTGCTTTTCAATTTAGCTTACCGCCTTTTTAATCAATAAATCTAATGTTATGGTTATTATTTTTTGTTTGATTATAACACATAATATGTAGCAATCAAAAATTTTGGGTGATATAATTAATTAATTTATATCAAATATATATGTAAGAAGAAGAGGAGATAAAGAATCTATGAGATTAGGTATAGATGTTGGGTCAACAACTGTAAAACTTCTGTTTTTAGATGACGACAATAACATTATCTACAGCAGATACGAAAGACACATGTCTAATGCTTTTCTGAAGGTTCAGGAGCTCATTAAGGAAGCTCATGAAGAATTCGGTTCACAGGATGTCCAGGCTGTTATTACAGGCTCAGGCGGTCTGTCAATTGCCAAATTGATCGGTGTTCCATTTGAGCAGGAAGTAATCGCTTGCAGCAAGGCTGTTGAAACACTTATTCCAGAAACCGATACTGCCATAGAACTTGGCGGAGAAGATGCTAAGATAACATTCTATGGACAGACTATAGAACAGAGAATGAACGGTACTTGTGCCGGTGGTACAGGTGCATTTATAGACCAGATGGCTGTACTTCTTAATACTGATGCTGACGGACTTAACGAAGCGTCAAAGAAGCATACGCTTATATATCCAATTGCGGCAAGATGTGGCGTATTCGCTAAAACAGATATTCAGCCGCTTATTAATGATGGCGCTAAGATAGAGAACCTGGCCGCTTCAATATTCCAGGCTGTAGTAGACCAGACTATCAGCGGACTTGCATGTGGTCATCCTATCAAGGGTAAGATTGCATTCCTGGGCGGACCGCTTTCATTCCTTTCAGAACTTAGAGCCAGATTCATCGAAACACTCAACATTGCTGATGAAGATGTTATTTTCCCTGAAAACGGTAAACTCTTCGTTGCAATGGGCGCAGCATTCTTAGCAGAAAAGTATGAACATACAAACCTCGAAGAAATCATGACAAAGCTTCAGGATGCTGATCAGACTGAGCTCAGTGATACAGCTAGAATCGAACCGCTCTTTAAGGATGAAGCTGATTACGAAGAATTCAAGACTAGACATGATAAGGCTAAAGTAAAGAGAAAGCCACTTGAAGAAGCTACAGGTAGATTATTCCTGGGTATAGATGCTGGTTCAACTACAACCAAGGCTGTACTTATGGATGATGATAAAAACATTCTGTACTCATTCTACAGAAGTAATAGAGGTAAGCCGATTGCTCCTATTATGGAAATGCTCCGTGAAGTTTATGAGCATATGCCAGAAGGCACATATATCGGGGGATCAGCTGTAACAGGTTATGGCGAAAATCTCATCAAGGCAGCATTTAAAGTCGATATGGGCGAAATTGAAACAATGGCTCATTACAAGGCTGCTGAAGAATTCCTTCCTGGCGTTGAATTTATCCTGGACATTGGTGGACAGGATATGAAGTGTATGGAAATCAAGGATAATGCACTTTATGACATTATGCTCAACGAAGCATGTTCATCAGGATGCGGATCATTTATCGAAACATATGCCAAGTCAGTAGAAATGAGCGTTCCAGACTTCGCTAAGGAAGCACTTTTTGCAAAAGGCCCCGTTGACCTTGGTACTAGATGCACAGTATTCATGAACTCTAAGGTTAAGCAGGCACAGAAAGAAGGCGCAACAATTGGCGATATTTCTGCCGGCTTATCATATTCAGTAATCAAGAATGCACTCTATAAGGTTATCAAACTCAGAAATCCTGATGATGCAGGCGAAAAAATCGTTGTACAGGGTGGCACCTTCCTTAACGATGCTGTATTAAGGAGCATCGAGAAAATCCTTGGCAAGGAAGTAGTTAGACCTGATATCTCAGGACATATGGGAGCATATGGTGCTGCACTCATAGCTAAAGAACATTTTGGCGAAAATCACAAATCAAGTATCATTGGACTTGAAGAACTTGATAACTTCAACGTTGAAACTTCAACAACAAGATGTAAGGCATGTGAAAACAACTGCCTTCTGACTATAAATAAGTTCGCAGACGGTACTAGACTCATTACTGGTAACAGATGTGAAAAGGGTGAAGGTAAGACTGAAATTACTAACGATATCCCTAACCTCTACCAGTATAAATATGAGAGAGTATTTGATTACGAACCATTAACAGAAGAACAGGCAACTAGAGGTACTATTGCTATTCCTAGAGTACTTAACATGTACGAAAACTATCCGTTCTGGTTCACTTTCTTTACACAGCTTGGTTTCAGAGTAATCCTGTCACCACAGTCAAAGAAGTCGCTTTATGCCAAGGGAATGGATACTATTTCATCAGATACAGCATGTTATCCTGCTAAGCTTGTTCACGGACACATTAAATCACTTATAGATGATGGTCATAAGCTTATTTTCTATCCAAGCATTAACTATGAAAGAGTAGAAGATAAGTCACAGCCTAATCATTACAACTGTCCTATCGTAGCAACTTATCCTGAAGTAATCGCTAACAATATGGATGAAACTATCGATGAAAATGATGTTGAATTTCTGCATCCGTTCCTTCCATATGATGATGACGAACGACTGATGAAGGAGCTCTTAACAGTTCTGCAGGATTCAGGAATTAAGGTTACAAG
Source organism: Bacillota bacterium (assembly GCA_029006195.1). Lineage (GTDB taxonomy): Bacteria > Bacillota > Clostridia > Peptostreptococcales > Anaerovoracaceae > Lentihominibacter. The sequence goes on along the minus strand of JAQXGH010000033.1, from coordinate 27,465 downwards.
GACTGAAATCAGAACTGCCGTTAAATTGGCTAGAATGGAAGATCAGAGATTCCATGATGATATTAGAAGAGCCGGCGATGAAGCCTTAGCATTTGCTGAGGAGCACGGCATCAAGTGCATCATTTTAGCAGGCAGACCATATCATATTGATCCTGAAATTAATCACGGTATGGATAAGATGATCAATTCATTTGGAATGATTGTTCTGACAGAGGATTCGGTAGCACATAGAGCTACGCTTGAAAGACCTATCAGAGTACTTGACCAGTGGATGTATCACTCAAGACTTTATAGAGCTGCAACATTCGCAGGAACAAGAAATGATGTTGAGATCATTCAGCTTAACTCATTCGGATGCGGCCTTGATGCAGTTACTACAGATCAGGTTGAAGAAATCTGTCATAAGAACAATAAACTCTATACAGTTCTTAAGATCGACGAAGGTTCTAACCTTGGTGCAGCTAAGATCAGAATCAGATCACTTAAGGCTGCTATCTCAGAAAGAGATAAGAGAGAGGTTAAGGCTAAGCCTGACAATTCACCATACGAAAGAGCATACTTCACAGAAGAAATGAGAGACAGCGGTTATACGCTTCTCATGCCTCAGATGTCACCAATTCACTGGAATCTGGTAGAAGCTGCTGTAAGCTCAGTTGGATATAACTGTAAACAGCTTCCTCCTGTAAGTGTTCACGCTGTAGACGAAGGCCTTAAGTATATTAATAACGATGCATGTTATCCAACTATCGTATCACTTGGACAGACTATCGCTGCGCTTAAGTCAGGAGACTATGATCTTAATAAGACAGCAATTTTCATGTCACAGACAGGCGGTCAGTGCAGAGCATCAAATTATGTAGCACTCCTGAGAAAGGCTCTTAAGGATCTGGAAATGCCTCAGATTCCAGTAGTATCAGTTAACGTTGCAGGACTTGAAAGCAATCCTGGATTTAACCTTCTGGAACCTAAACTTATCAAGAGAGGTATGATGGCCATTGTATATGGAGACCTCTTTATGAGAGTTCTTTATTCAACAAGACCATATGAAGTCGTGCCTGGCTCTGCTAACGCTCTCTATGAAAAGTGGAATAAGATCGCTATTGAGAATGTAATTAACGGTAACTGGAAAGAATTTAAGAAGAACTGCAAGGGTATATGCATGGACTTCGACGAACTTGAGCTTAGAGATATCAAGAAGCCAAGGGTTGGTGTAGTTGGAGAAATTCTGGTTAAGTATCATCCTACAGCAAATAACGATATCGTTGATGTTATCGAATCAGAAGGCGGCGAAGCTGTAGTACTCGATCTTATGGACTTCCTGCTTTATGGAATGTACAATAAGGAATTTAATTATCAGCATCTTTCAGGAACATGGAAGTCAATGGTTGGCAATAAGATTTCAATTAAGGTTCTTGAAAGCATGAGAGCACCTGCCAGAAAGGCTCTTAGAGAATCAAAGAGATTCGAAGAACCTGCTTACATAGAGGTTACTGCTGAAGCTGCATCTCAGGTAGTCTCACTTGGTAATCAGTGCGGCGAAGGCTGGCTCCTTACAGGTGAAATGGTTGAACTGATCAGCAATGGCGTAGAAAACATCGCTTGTCTGCAGCCTTTTGCATGTCTGCCAAACCATGTAACAGGAAAGGGCATGATGAAGGCAATGAGAAAATTCAGCCCTCAGGCAAACATTGTTGCTATCGACTATGACCCAGGTGCTTCACACGTAAATCAGCTTAATAGAATCAAGCTGATGATGACTACAGCACACAAAAACCTTGAAGAAAAGTCTAAGAATCAAGAGTAAGACAATCTCCTATTGAAATGTTGTGATTTTTCGTGTAAAATAGTTGCGTTAATTATCAAATAAAATATCGAAGAAGGAGGTGTCTCCATGGGAAGACACGGTACAATTGCAGGAAGAAAGGCAGCGCAGGACTCCAAGCGTTCTGCAATGTTCACTAAGTATGGAAGACAGATCATAGTTGCAGCTAAGGCAGGTGGTGATCCTGAATATAACGCAACACTGAGAGTTGCTATAGAAAAGGCTAAAGCTATCGGTATGCCTAACGAAAATATCAAGAGAGCTATCAAGAAGGGTACTGGCGAACTCGAAGGCGCTACTTATACTGAACTTTCATTCGAAGGTTATGGTATCGGCGGTGTAGCTGTTATCGTAGAAGCACTTACAGATAACACTAACAGAACTACGGCTGCAGTAAGATCATCATTCGATAAGCACGGTGGTAACCTGGGTACTCAGGGCTGCGTATCATACATGTTCTCAAGAAAGGGCGTTCTCGTAATCGAAAAGACTGACGAAATCGACGAAGATGCACTTATGGAAACAGCTCTCGAAGCAGGCGCTGATGATATGGAAGTTAACGAAGACAGCTTCGTAATCTATACTGAACCTGCAGCATTCAATGACGTTCATGGAGCACTTACTGATGCAGGTTATGCTTTCGTAGAAGCAGAAGTTGAATTCGTTCCATCAATGGAAGCTGCACCTAAGGATGAAAAGGATCTTAAGAGACTTAAGAAGATGATTGACATCCTTGAAGAAAATGATGACGTTCAGAAAGTTCATCACAACTGCAGTGTTGATTTAGACGAAATCGAATAAGATATAATATAAGGGACTGTTTTAATCAGTCCTTTTTATTTTTTTGCTACGGTTGTTGAAATGAATAAAAGATAGATGTAGAATATAGGTACAACATCTCCTGATGTGTTCGTAATGGGTAATATAATTCAACCTACATTATCACATAGGGAATCCGATTGTTCATTTGAAATATGTCAGGCCTGCTTGTACAGGAAGACAGAAGTCAAAGACAGGGTACCCACCTAACTTAGGTTAGGGCGTGAATTATATCCCTAACGGCACGTCGGGAATTATTTTTTAAAGGAGAAATAATAAAGTGAAAGTTCTTACATCTAGTGAAATTCTTGAGAAAGTATCAGATTCATCCATCGCGAAAGCAAACTCAAGCGTAACAAAACTATTTTTACTGGCTGTCTTAGCGGGAGCGTTTATAGCCTTTGGAGCAGAAGGTTCGACACTTGCTTCATTCAACCTTACTTCAAATCCGGCAACAGTTGGCCTGGGTAAATTTGTAGCTGGCATGGTATTCCCGGTTGGCCTTATGCTTGTTGTACTTTGCGGCGCTGAGCTCTTCACTGGCAACTGTATGATGTTTGCTGGTGTTGCTGATAAGAAAATTAAATTATCAGGTGTTTTCAAGAATTGGGCTATTGTATATTTAGGTAACTTCGTTGGGGCTATGATTATTGTGCTTTGCATTCACTGGTCAGGTCAGCTCGACACTGGCGATGGACTTCTGGGTGCAATGACTGTCAAAGCTGCTATTGGCAAATGTAATCTTTCATTCGGTAGAGCATTTATCCTTGGCGTTCTGTGTAACTGGCTCGTATGCCTGGCTGTCTGGATGGCAACAGGTGCTGACAATGCTGCAGGCAAAATTCTGGCAATGTGGTTCGTAATTATGGTATTCGTACTTTCCGGTTTCGAACACAGTGTTGCTAACATGTACTTTATTCCTGCCGGAATTCTCGCTGCACAAAACGACGCCTATGTTAATTTGCTCTCGCTGGACACTTCAGGGCTTAATGTTTATGGCTTTGTAGTCAAAAATCTTATACCTGTAACACTTGGTAACATTGTCGGCGGTGGCGGTTTTGTTGCAATGTTCTATTGGCTTATCCATAGAAAAGCTTAGCATTTTTAGAGGGATATATTATGGATATTAAAGCTATAAGTGAAAATTTATATGCAAAGGCTGAAGGCGCTCGCAAAAACGCTTATGCGCCTTTTTCTAAATTTAATGTAGGCGCTGCTCTTTTAGCTGTTAAAGATAACAGCGAAAAAATCTACACAGGCGTAAATATCGAAAACTCATCATACGGTGCAACTATATGTGCTGAGAGATCTGCTTTCGCATGCGCTATATCAGATGGAGCAATTAATAGAGGCTTCGAATTTGCAGCAATAGCAATTTCAGCAGGTGATGAAGAAGCTGTTCCTTGTGGAATTTGCAGGCAATTTATGTTAGAATTTTCACCACACATTGCTGTTATAACAAAAAATAACGGGGTAATTAACATCAGATCACTTGATGAATTAATGCCTATGGGATTTGTTCTTAAACCAGAAAGAGATAAATAATGAAAAGAATTACAATTATAGATGGTAACAGTTTAATCAATAGAGCTTTTTATGCAATGAGGACCCCTATGATAACAAATGAGGGAATATACACTCATGCAATTTTTGGTTTTATCAATATGATCGAAAAGATCAAGAAAGACTACGAACCTTCATATATGCTCATAGCGTTTGATATGAAAGCTCCAACTTTCAGACACAAGGCTTACGAAGAGTATAAGGCTGGGCGTAAGAAAATGCCACCTGAACTCGCTATGCAGATACCGCTTCTTAAGGACGTGCTCGATGCTCTTAAGATTAGCAGAACAGAGTTTGAAGGTTTTGAAGCAGACGATATAATCGGTACTGTTGCCAGAAAGGCCGAAGCTTTGGGCCTGGAACCTATAATTGTAACTGGAGATAGAGACCAGCTGCAGCTTGCTACTGATATTACTAAAATCATTTACACTAAACGTGGTGTGACAGATTTTGATTTATATGATCACGATTCATTCTGTCAGGCTTACGGTTTCGAACCTCTTCAGCTTATCGATTACAAGGGGCTGGCTGGTGATTCATCGGATAACATTCCTGGTATTCCAGGCATTGGCGATAAGACTGCGACTAAACTTATTCAGCAGTACGGCAGCGTAGAGAATATTATCAGGGATGTTGATACAGTTAAGCCAGCGGGTCTCAAGAAGAAAGTTGAGGACAATGCGCAGCTGGCGATGCTCAGCAAGAAGCTGGCTACAATCAATGTTAATGTTCCTATGGACATAGATATTGAAGAATATAAAATTGAAGATCCTGATTACGATAAGCTTATTGAGCTTTATACTAAGCTTGAATTCAATCGTTTCTTAAGTAAACTAAGTAAGAGCGGTGTTTCGAATTCAGTAAAAGCTGAGCCAATGGCAGAGATGGAAATTATCTGTGACGTGGATAAGCTTACCGAAACAATTATTTCAGATGAAGATGGCCTTAAGAGCATTTCAATTACAGGAGACACTGCGATCAAAGTTTTTGGCGATAACAGCCATGTTGATAAGCCTGTAATTGACGGTATTGCACTTATAAATAATGAGAACTTCTACTATATTAAGGGAGAAGCTGTAGCTAAGGCTGGCGAATGGCTTGATGATCTGGATATTTCATTTGTAGGTCATGATCTCATAGATGATTACTTTATGCTTATGTCTCTTGGCGCTCAGAAGTTAGATACTTCTTTTGATACTGCTATAGCACAGTACGTCCTGGATTCAGGTAGAAGTAATTATGATATTACGGCACTTGCTAACGAATATCTTCACATCTCTATAGAAAGTGAAAAGGATATTCTGGCTGCAAATGGTCAGATAAGTTTATTTGATGATAACTCTGCAGCTTTTGCAGAATATGGCAAAAAGTTATGCGCTGCTTCACTTAATATGGCACAGATTCAGAAGGCCAAAATCTCAGATGAAGGGCTTACAGAAGTTTTATATGAAATCGAACTGCCTCTTATCAAAGTCATGGCCGGAATGGAGAAGGAAGGCTTCAAGGCTGATAGCGGCTATTTAACTGAATTTGGTAAGGTGCTTTCAGAAGAAATCGATAAGCTGGCTGCTTCTGTTCATGAAATGGCAGGTGAAGAATTCAACATCAACTCACCTATACAGCTCGGAGATATTCTTTTCGAAAAACTTCAGCTTCCTCATGGCAAAAAGACAAAGAGGGGATACTCAACCAGCGCTGAAGTTTTGGAAAAAATCAAAAACGATCATCCGATCGTTCCGGCAGTTTTGGAATATAGAACACTTTCTAAACTTAAGAGTACTTATATTGACGGACTGATTCCTCTTATCAATTCACAGGATGGTAAGATTCATGCTCATTTCCAGCAAACAGTAGCTGCTACAGGTAGACTCAGCTGTACAGAGCCGAACCTTCAGAATATTCCTATTAGACAAGAGCTTGGAAGAAAGCTGCGTAAGGCCTTTGTTCCAGAAAGTGAAGAATGCGTGCTCCTTGGCGCCGACTATTCACAGATCGAGCTTAGAGTTCTCGCGCACATGTCAGGCGATCAGGTCCTTATTGATGCATTTAATAACGGCGAAGATATTCATAGAGCTACAGCTGCTAACGTTTTAGGTGTGCCTGAAGATCAGATCACTCTCGAAGAACGTAGTCGTGCAAAGGCTGTAAACTTCGGCGTAATATATGGCATGAGCGCTTTTGGCTTATCAACTGAGCTTCATATAACAAGAAAAGACGCAGAAAACTACATTTCAACATATTTCCTTAAACATGCAGCTGTTAAAAAGTTTATGGATGATTCTGTGGAATTCTGTAAGGCTAATGGATATGTAACCACTATTATGGGAAGAAAACGCTTCATAAAGGAAATTAAGGCTTCTCAGTATATGGTTAGGCAGGTTGGAGAAAGACTTGCGATGAATACACCTGTTCAGGGTAGCGCTGCTGATATTATCAAAATCGCTATGATAAAGGTGGACAAGGCTCTTCGTGAAAATAATCTTAAATCTAGGCTGATCTTACAGATCCACGATGAACTTATCATCAATACTTATCCTGATGAAAAGGAAATCGTTAAGAAATTATTGGTAGAAAATATGGAATCAGCACTGGAAATGAAGGTTGATCTAAAGGCAGACCTTAATGAAGGTGTTAACTGGTACGATCTTAAGTAATAAATGAAGTAGGGGACACTAATGAAAGTAATTGGACTTACAGGCGGAATAGGAACAGGTAAATCAACAGCGGCTAAATACCTGGTTGATAAGGGCTTTGCTCATATTGATGCAGATAAAATCGGTACTGAAATTACTGCAGATGGAAGTCCGGTTCTTAAGACTTTAGACGAAGTGTTTGGGCCTGAAGGTGAAATGGGTGTTCCCGGTACAGCTATATTAGATGAGAATGGCAATCTGAACAGGAAGGCACTGGCTTCGGTTGTATTTACGGACAGCAAAAAGACAGATAAACTAAACAGTATAATGTTCAGTAAAATAATAGCTGATATTCACGAGAAACTTGACACTATGAAGGGGCAGGGCGTTAATGCAGTGCTGCTTGATGCTCCGCTTCTCTTTGAGGCTGGTGTTGATACTTTATGCGACAGCGTTGTTCTCATTACTGCTGATAAGGATACTAAGATCCAAAGAGTGTGCAAAAGAGATGGAGTTACTCCAGAAGATGTGAAGAATAGAATAGATAAACAGCTTGATGACAGCGAGAAAATAAAGAAATCTGATTACATAATTGATAACTCATCTGATCTCGATAATCTACATAAGCAGTTAGAAGAAATATATAAAATAGTTGTTGACAAATATTAGCAATTCAAGTATTATAAGATAGTGCTCACGAGAACACAAATATGCGGCCTTGGCGGAATAGGCAGACGCGCACGTTTGAGGGGCGTGTGGGAGACCGTGCCGGTTCAAGTCCGGCAGGCCGCACCATAAATAAACCGGAAACATTTTGTTTTCGGTTTTTTATTTGTTATTTAGAGTTTTTTAGGGTTTCCATGAAATGACCAAACTCAAAGAATGTTGAATATAATTCTTCTGGTGTTTCCTTACGACCGTTTTTGATCCAGCACATAAGTATAGAACTGAGACTTCCTATTAAAGAAGAGAGGATATATTCTTTTTTTAGCCTTATCGTAATGTCATCGCTCTCAACTTGCTGATTATAAGTATAACTACCGATTGTGAAATCATCTGTTTCTGTTTCTTTAATAAGAGCATCCTGGAAAATGTCCGATCTGTTTGATCTATACATGGCTTCGATATATGCATTGTTTTCGATCCAGTATTTTATTGAAAACAGCAGAAAATCTTCATTAGGATCCTTATCCTTATTCATGAATCTTGTTTTTAAGTCATGAGCAAGTTCTTCGCATTTGTATGCCAGTATATCTTCCACAGTATCGAAAAGTCTATAAAAAGTTGCACGAGAAACGCCGCTTGCTTTTTGAATGTCAGATATGGTTATATTTTCTATCTGTTTATCCTTAAGACACTTAGCTAACCCGTCAACTAAAAGGCTGGCGGATTTTTTTGAACGCTTGTCATCTTTAACATGAATCATTATAATTACCTCATAAAGTGATACAGTATTTCCAAAATTTGACTTGTATTTTGTGAGAATATTGTATCACATCTTTTGGCGTGCTACAATTTAACATTGTGTGAGAAGAATAAAATGACTAAATCAACACGTAATAAAACTATAGATACTAAGTTAGAAGATGGAATGAAATATCTAAGCAGATGTTTAACTTTATCTTCGTTAAAAAGAGAATATAAGAACGAATTGCCGTTAAATAAAACAGTTAATGGAGATATGTTGGAGGTGCTAAGAGAGCTTCCTGAAGAGTCTGTTGACCTTATTATCGCGGATCCTCCATATAACATTTATAAGAATTTTAACGATAGTTCTTTCTCTAAAATGTCTTCTGATAAATATGAGGACTATACAAGGAAATGGATTGAAGCTGTGAAGCCTTTGCTTAAGAAAGATGGGTCCATTTATGTATGCTGTGATTGGGAAAGCAGCCTCATTATAGGACGCGTTTTAGGTGAATATTTCAATTTAAGAAACAGGATCACATGGCAAAGAGAAAAGGGACGCGGAGCATCTGCTAACTGGAAGAACAGTATGGAGGATATCTGGTTCGCCACTAATGGCGAAAAGTATACCTTTAACCTTGATGATGTTAAGGTAAGGCGCCGCGTGATTGCTCCTTATAAGCAGGATGGTAAGCCTAAAGACTGGCAAGAAACTGATGATGGAAGATTCAGGGATACGTGTCCATCAAATTTCTGGGATGATCTCACAGTTCCGTTCTGGTCAATGGCTGAGAATACTGCACATCCGACTCAAAAACCTGAGAAATTAGTTGCTAAGCTTATTTTAGCCAGTTCGAATAGAGGAGATATTGTTCTCGATCCTTTCCTGGGTTCTGGAACAACTTCTGTTACTGCTAAAAAACTCGCAAGAAACTATGTTGGAATCGAGAAGGATCCAAGGTATTGTATCTGGGCTGAGCAGAGACTTGAAATGGCTGATTCTGATAAATCCATTCAAGGGTTTGATAAGGGGATATTTTGGGAGAGAAACATAAGAAGATAATTCTAACTGTTTTGATGGTTATTCTGGCATTTGCCTTTGCTATCGCTATCCGTTATTCATTCATATATATGGGTGAGTCTACGGATTATGATGTCAAAGGCATTGATGTTTCACTATATCAGGGAGAAATTGATTGGTCAGGACTCCATTCTGAAGGTTTGGATTTTGCATTTATAAAGGCTACCGAAGGAGCCGATTATGTAGATAGAAATTTTGAAGGATACTGGAAGGCTGCTAATCTGACGCCTATGAGGATAAGTGCTTATCACTTCTTAAGCTACGATAGCAGCGGCCATGATCAGGCTCAGAATTATATTTCTACAGTTAAAAGAACGTGGGGAATGCTGCCTCCATGTATCGATGTCGAGTTTTATGGCAGTTATGAATATGATCATCCATCAAAAGATAAGATGCATGAGATATTAGACGAAATGCTCACCGAACTCGAAGATCATTATGGTATGCAGCCAATAATATATACAAATAAATATATTTACAGCAAATATATTTCCGGTCATTATGATGATTATAGAATCTGGATCAGTGACTTTGATGTCAGTGACAACTTGCCGGATGGAAGAGACTGGACTTTCTGTCAGTATACTTTTGATGGATATTCAGACTCTATTGCTGGAGGAGAGAAGAAGGTTGATTTGGATGTCTTTAACGGCTCCAAGTGGGATTTAAGATTGCTAAAATAGTAGGAGTGAAGAGTTTATATGTTATCTAAATTCAGTGTAAAAAAACCATTCACAGTGTTTGTATGCGCCATAATTGTTCTTGTTTTTGGTGGAGTATCGATGGTGAAAATGACACCTGACTTATTCCCGGAAATTACAACACCTTATGTTATGGTTATGACAACAAATCCTGGTGCCAGTGCAGAAGAAGTCGAAAATCAGATTTCTGGCCCAATGGAACAGTCACTTGCAACACTCTCAAATGTTGTTAATATCACATCAAATTCATCAGATAACTATTCTGTTATTTTCATCGAATTCAATGCAGATGTAAATATGGATGCGATTTCGGTAGATATCAGAGATAAGATAGACCAGGTTAAGGGTTTCTTCCCTGAATCAGCATCAACACCTGTTGTTATGAAGATGAGTATGGACATGATGCCGGCTGTTGTCGCTGCGATTACAATTGAGGGTAAGTCAGCAGTCGAGACTTCACAGCTCTATAACGAAGAACTGGAAAGTAAACTTGAAGGTATCGAAGGTGTAGCATCAGTTACTCCAACAGGTCTTGTTGATAGTGGTATTCAGATTGTTTTATCACAGGATAAAATTGATGCTCTTAACAATAAAGTTTCTTCAAAAATCTTGAGCGAAATGAACGATGCTAAGTCAAAAATCAAAGGCGGAATCAGCAAGGTTAAGAGTGGCGATAAAAAGATAAAGAAGGGCAAAGAGGATATTAAGGATGGTTATACTCAGATTACAAGCTCTCTTTCAATGATGAAGTCAAATAAGAAGCAGCTTGAGCAGCAGCTTGCTGACCTGGAAGCACAGGATCCTAGAGACGAAGAAGCGATTGCTCTGGTTAAAGCTCAGATTAATGCCTTAGTTGAAGCTATAGATAGTTTAGAAGATCAGAAGGATGAGATGGGATTTGATCTTGGCACTACATATTCAGATCTTTCTGCAACTCAGGCTACTCTTCAATCAACTTTAAGTCAGCTCCAGAGCTCACTTACTCAGGTTGAAGACGCTAAGGATGCGGCTATTGACGCTGCTGACCTGACTGGCGTTATTACAATGGAAAATGTTTCATCGATTCTTTCTGCACAGAACTTCTCAATGCCAGCTGGTTACGTTTCAGATGGCAAGGCTGATCTTCTGGTAAGTGTTGGTGATAAGCTTAAAGATGAAGATGAAATCAGAAATCTTATTTTATTCGATCTTGATATAGATGGTATCGACCCTATCAGAGTAAGCGATGTAGCTACAGTAGCTTACGTAGCTGATGATTCAAACACTTATGCTAAGATCAATGGGGAAAACGCTGTTATTGCCAGTTTAACTAAGCAGTCAAACTACGCTACAGCTACTGTTGCAGATAACATCACAAAGAAGTTTGAACAGCTTTCTAAAGAATACGACGGAATTAAATTCGACACTCTGATCGACCAGGGCGAATATATTCACGTAGTTATCAATTCGGTAATCAAGAACCTGATTCTGGGCGGCATTCTTGCTATCCTGATCCTGCTGTTCTTCTTAAGAGATATCAGACCGACTGTTATTACCGCTATCAGTATTCCTGTCAGTGTAATATTCGCGATAGCGCTTATGTACTTCACAGGCGTCACGTTAAATATGATATCCCTTTCTGGTCTTGCTATCGCTATCGGTATGCTTGTAGATAACTCCATTGTAGTAATCGAAAACATATATCGATTGCGATCTATGGGATATAGCGTAGTACAGGCTGCAGTATCTGGTGCTGGACAGGTTGCAGGTGCAGTTACTGCATCAACTCTTACAACAATCTGTGTATTCGCGCCTATCGTATTCGTAAGCGGAATGACAAGAGAAATCTTTACTGACCTGGCACTGACAATTGCATACTCGCTAGTAGCCAGCCTTATCATCGCTCTTACATTAGTACCTGCTATGGCTAAGGGAATGCTTGTTAAAACTTCAAAGCATAAGACTGTTTTAGGTCAGGGCGGCAGAGTAATTAAAACTTATAAGAAAATTGCAGCATGGTCACTTGATCATAAGAAGAGAGTTCTGGCAGGTGCACTGGCACTGCTTATCGCATCAACAGGCTTCCTTCTTGTAAAGGGTCTGGAATTCATGCCTGAAATGTCATCATATCAGGTTTCTGCAGGTATTAAGCTTCCTGAATACAGCACTATCGATCAGACTATTGCTGTAAACGACGAAATCATAAATGAAATTCAGAAGGTTGACGGTGTTGAAACAGTAGGTGTAATCCTTTCATCCGGCGTTCTTAACACAATGACAAGTGATTCAACAAATACAGATGTAACTCAGACAACAATCTACGCAGTACTTGATGTAAGTAAGGCTAAAAACAGTAAAAAGGTCGAAAAGCTCATTAAGCAAATCGGTGAAGAGAAAGGCTGTGAAGTTACAATTTCTTCATCAGATATGACTTCAATGATGGCTGGTGCAGGCGTATCAATGGATATCTTCTGTGATGATCTTGATACACTCAGAACAACAGCAGCTGGTCTTGAAGAAAGAATGAGACATATGGAAGCTCTTGAAGAGGTTTCAGACGTTAACGAAGACAGTACAGACGAACTTCATATTGTTGTTAATAAAAATAAGGCTATGCGCAAAGGCCTCACAGTTGCACAAGTTTACCAGCAGGTTGCTGCTAAATTAGCAGAAGAGAAGAAAGCAACAACTCTGACAAAGGAAGGTTCAACTGTTGATGTAAGCATCGAAAATACTACTAAGGATAAATTCACTAGAAATGACCTTGAAAACATGAGGCTTACTATATCAAAGAAGGATGGCACAACCGAAAAGGTTAAACTTACCAGCGTGGCTTCAATTAATGATGATGCTTCACTTAACACAATCAAACGACTTAACCAGAATAGAACATTAAGTGTATCTGCTAAGGTTAAAGAAGGATACAACGTTACTAAGGTAACAAGAGAAGTTAAGGAGATTATCGAAAACGAAAATCTTATTCCTGATGATGTAGATATCGATTACGGTGGTGAAAACGAAGAAATCATGAAGGCAATGAGACAGATGATTCTGCTCATGCTTGTAGGTTTCGTTTTGGTTTACCTCGTAATGGTTGCACAGTTCCAGTCACTGAGATCACCATTCATAATCATATTCACAATTCCTCTGGCATTCACCGGCGGTATGCTGGCACTGATTATCTGTAATCAGGTATTAAGTGTAGTTGCCATGATGGGATTTGTAATGCTCATGGGTATAGTCGTTAATAACGCTATTGTACTTGTTGATACAATCAATAGATTCAGGCTTAACGGAATGGATAGAGACGAAGCTATCATTACTGCAGGCGCAGTTAGAATGAGACCTGTAATGATGACTGCAGCAACTACAGTTCTGGGACTTATGCCAATAGCTATCGGAATCGGAAACGGTGCAGAAATGGTACAGCCTGTTGCTATTGTTTGTATCGGCGGACTTATCTATGCTACACTTACTACACTTGTTGTAGTTCCAATAATGTATAGGCTTCTGTCCAAAAAGAAGATGGTAAAAATAGAGGATGAAGAACTTGAAATCATAACAGCGTAATGATATAATTTTATCGTTACGCCGGCTTGATGGAATTGGCAGACGTGCGGGACTCAAAATCCCGTGGTGGCGACACCGTGTGGGTTCGACCCCCACAGCCGGCACCAACATAGTTAAATGCTTTAATCGTAAAGTTTAGGAGGATAAAAGTATGAACAATTCATTTATGTCTATCGGTTTTCTGGTATTATTACTGGTTGTAATGTATTTCCTTATGATCAGACCTCAGAAGAAGAGAGAAAAAGAAACTAATCAGATGAGAGCTGGTATCCAGGTAGGAGATGAAATCATCACAATCGGCGGTATCAAGGGTAAGGTTGTTAAGACTAAGGAAGAATCAATCATTATCCAGGTTGGAGCTGACAAGGTTAAGTTCGAAATGATGAGATGGTCAGTATCAAAGGTAGAAAGGCCAGGCCCAGGACATGGTAAGGCTGCTGCTGAAGAAACTGAAGAACCAGAAGTTAAGAAGGCTAAACCTAAGAAGCTTAAGAAGGCTGCTCCAGCAGAAGAAGCTCCTGCAACTGAAGAAGCTGCTCCTGTAGAGGAAGCTCCTGCAACTGAAGAAGCTGCTCCTGCACCAGAAAAGGCAGACGAAGAATAATCGATAATAAATGAAATTAACAGTGCTTGTAATAAGCGCTGTTTTTTTTATTATTTATTGTAAAACCAAGTGTTTGTAACGCTTGTAAATACTTGTAAGAAGTAGTAAAATATACTCTATGATTTAATGGCTATTTTTATATAATTTTTCAAGTGAACATGTCAATGGTATTAATAAATTGGCAACAACGGAGGCAATATGAACTACAAATTAAGAAAAGTATTAGCTGTATTGATTGTAGTAGTTGTAGCGCTTGGATGGGTCGTAAGTGTAAACGGAATAGGACCTGTTAAATCGCTCAAGGACAGAATAAGTTTAGGCCTTGATATCAAGGGTGGCGTTTATGTAATCATGGAAGCCAACAAGAAGGATATCAAAGGACTTAGTGATGACGAACTGCGTAAGGCAATGGAAGAAACGCAGACAGTTATCGAAAATCGTATTAATGCTAACGGTTTAGGTGAACCTACAATCACAATTGAAGGACAGAACAGAATCAGAGTAGAAATCCCTGAAGTAGAAGATCCTGAAGAAGCGATTGAACTCATCGGTAAGACAGCTCAGTTATCTTTCATACTCGCAGATGGAACACAGGTTCTTGAAGGTGCGAATGTTAAGAAGGCTGACTACGGCAGAGATGAAAATTCAACAGGATATGCTGTTAATCTCACATTTGATAGTGTAGGAACTAAGGCTTTTGCAGATGCAACAACTAAGGCATTCTCAGGACAGGTAACTTCACAGATTCCTGGAGTAGGAGATAGATCAATTGCTATTATTCTGGATAATCAGATCATTTCAGCACCAAACGTAAATGAACCTATTACTGGTGGTAAGTGTCAGATTACAGGTAACTTCACACAGGATGAAGCTAAGCAGTTAGCTGCACAGATCAACGGCGGTGCACTTCCTATCGGACTTACAGAAGTAACTTCATCAGTACAGTCAGCTAGTATCGGATACAATGCACTGGAAATGAGTATTTATGCTGGTCTTATTGGTTTGGCAATCGTACTTCTCCTCATGCTGCTGATCTACAGAGGACTTGGTATCGCTGCTGATATCGCATTACTTCTCTATGTAGCACTGGATCTTAACATCCTGGCATCAATGGGCAGTGTATTAACACTTCCTGGTATTGCAGGTATCATCCTTTCAATAGGTATGGCGGTAGACGGAAACGTAGTTATCTTCTCGAGAATCAGAGAAGAAATCGCTCTTGGCAGAACAGTAAGAGTTGCTACAGAAGTTGGTTCAAAGAGAGCCATCACTACAGTACTCGACTCACAGGTAACTACATTAATCGCTGCAGTTATCCTTTATGAAATCGGTACAAGTGCAGTTAAGGGCTTCGCTTATACATTCATGATCGGTATTATCCTCAGTATCTTTACTGCTATTATCGTTACTCAGCTTTATGTTAAACTCATGGCTCAGAGCGATAAGTTAAGCAAGAAGTCATTCTTCGGAATTAAGAGCGACAATACTACAACATTCCAGATCAAGAAGGCTCTGGCATTCATGGATAAGAGAAAGGTGTTCTACTGCATTTCAGCTGTAATTCTTATTATTGGCCTGGCATTCGGCCTTATCAGAGGACTGAATTATGGTATCGACTTTACTGGCGGTACAATGATCCAGATGGATATGCATAAGCAGGTTAAAATTGCCGATGTAGAAAAATCTATTTCAGAATTCGATCTTGAACCAGAAATCATTTATGCTGGATCAGACAATTCACAGGTTGTAATTAGAACCATTGAATCACTTGAAAAGGCAGATAGAGCTAAGGTAATTGACGCTATTAACGCTGAGTTTGGTACAACAAATGATGACATTGTAGCAGAGGAATTCTTCGGACCTTCAGTTGGTAAGGAACTTAGAAATAATGCAATCAAGGCGATTATCATAGCTGCGCTCTGTATGCTTATATATATCAGAATCAGATTCAGACAGTGGAAGTTTGGTACAGCAGCTATGTGCGGTGTACTGCATGACGTACTTATCGTACTTTCATTCTATGCAATATTCGGCATCACTGTTAATAACCCATTCATTGCTGGTATCCTGACTGTAGTTGGTTACTCGATAAATGATACTATCGTAATCTTCGATAGAGTTAGAGAAAACCTTGAATATATGAAGAAGGGTACTCTCATGGAAACAATCGATAAGAGTATCACTCAAACATTAGGCAGATCATTAATGACTTCAATCACAACTATCATCGTAATGGTTCCTATGGTAATCATTGCAGGTGATGCGATCAGAGAATTCGTATTACCACTGATGGTTGGTATACTGGCTGGCACATATTCATCAATTTGCGTATGTTCACCTCTCTACTATGAACTTGGCAGAAGCGGCAGAACTAGCGAATATGAAAAGCAGGTAAGAGAAGCTAAGAAGAGAGCTAAGAGAAAGGCTAAGGAAAAGGGCATCCCTTACGTTGATCCAGAAGTAAAGAAGGCTGAAAAAGCTAAAGCTAAGCAGGCTGAAGCAGAAGCTAAGGCATTAAAGCTTGAACAGAGCGGTGAAGCTGATCAGATTGCTGCAAACAAGAAGCGTTCAAAGCGTTATGTTAAGGGCAATAAGCCAAAAACTGAAGTCAGAGAAGAAGACACTTTCAGACTTTAAGAATTAATAATTAGGAGCTAAATCAAAGGACTATGAAGAAGAAAAAAGAATTCCTTGAGACAATTAAAGAGTTTAACAACAACTATGATATGGAATTCATCGAAATGGCTTATGATGTTGCAGAAGAAATGCACAAGGGCCAGCTTCGTAAATCAGGCGAACCATACCTCATTCATCCAGTTGCTGTTGCAGAAATACTTGCAGGACTTGGAATGGATGAAGAAACAATAGTTGCTGGACTTCTTCATGACGTAGTCGAAGATACAGATTATACAGAAGAACAACTTATCAGCAATTTTGGTGAAAGCGTTGCTCTGCTTGTTGATGGTGTAACCAAACTCAGAATGTTAAAGGTCGAGAGTAAGGAAGCCAAGCAGGCGGAGAATCTGAGAAAAATGTTCCTGGCAATGTCAAAGGACATCAGAGTACTTATCATCAAACTTGCTGATAGACTTCATAATCTCAGAACCATCAACTACATGACACACGAGAAAATTATCGAGAAGTGTCAGGAAACTTTAGATATTTATGCTCCTTTAGCATCAAGACTTGGTATGTATGCCATCAAGATGGAATTCGAAGACATTGCTCTTAAATTCCTTAATCCTGAGGCATACTACGATCTTGCTGAACAGGTAAGTGAGAGAAAGGTCGAAAGAGAAGATGCCATTGAAAGTGTAGTCGAAGAAATCAAGGCATCTCTTAATAAGTTTGATTTTAATTTCGATATCTATGGACGATCAAAGCATTTCTATAGCATATATAGGAAGATGAAATACCAGCATAAGACTCTGGATGAAATCTTTGATCTTATGGCCGTTAGAATCATCGTAGATTCAGTTAGAGACTGCTATGCTGTTCTTGGTCTTGTTCATACGATGTATACTCCTATACCTGGCAGATTCAAAGACTACATAGCTATGCCGAAACCAAACATGTATCAGTCACTTCATACGACTGTAATTGGTGAATTCGGTAAACCTTTTGAAATTCAGATAAGAACTTATGAGATGCATCGAATCGCGGAATACGGTATTGCAGCTCATTGGAAATACAAGGAAGGCGTTACTCAGAAGACTCAGGACGAATTAAAGCTTTCCTGGATAAGACAGGCTCTCGAAATTCAGCAGGATGTTAATGATCCTAGAGAATTCATGGAATCTCTAAAGATGGATCTTTTCTCTAATCAGGTTTATGTATTTACACCTGCTGGAGATGTTATAGAACTTCCTGCGGGAGCTACACCTCTTGACTTCGCATTTAAGATCCATACTGACGTAGGATGTAAATGTGTTGGTGCCAGAGTAAATGGCAAGATGGTTACGATAGACCATAAATTAGAAAATGGTAATATCATCGAAATTTGCACTTCACCTAATGCTGCTGGACCTAGTATCGACTGGCTTAAAATTGCTAAGAGCAGCTCTGCCAGAAATAAAATTAGACAGTGGCTTAAGAAGGAAAATAAGAATGATGCCATAGATAAGGGTAAGGACCTCTTCACTCAGTATCTGAGAAGAAAGGGACTTGATCCTAACGTTTTACTCACTCATACATATCTCAATAAGGCTATTAAGGAAATGGGATTCACAGATGCTGATGAACTCTTTACTCAGCTTTCTTATGGCGGATCACTTCAGACTAAGACAGCTCAGCTTCTTAAGAAGTATGATGATGAGAAACAGAAAAAAGAATTAGAAGAAAAAGAAAAAACACTCCTGGATGACCTTAATGTTATAAGCGAAAGAACTCAGAAGAGAGCAGAACGCGAAGAACACCTTAGATCAGCTCATACTGAAACAGGCGTTATCGTTGAAGGCGTTGATAACATTATGCTCAAGATGGCAAATTGCTGCACACCTGTACCTGGTGATGATATTGTCGGATACATTACCAAGGGTAGAGGAATCACAGTTCATTGTACAGATTGTGTTAACTTAAGAGCGCTTTCTCCTGAAGAAAAGGCTAGATGCATCGAAGTAAAGTGGGCACCTAATCTTCTGGACAAATCTTTCCACGGAACTATTTGTCTTGTGGCTGCGGACAAGAAGGGTATGCTTTCTGAGATTTCTAAGATCTGTGATGACCTTGATGTTCATATTCAGGGTCTAAATGCTCAGGCTAATAAGGACGACACTATCAAAATCGATTTAAGTCTTACTGTTTCTGACAAACAGCAGCTGGAGAAGATTTGCAGATCAATGAAGAGCATTCCGGGAATTTACGAGGCTTATAGAAGCAGATCATAATTACTGTTTTTAATATATAGATTGGAGTTAATATGCAGGTTTATAGCATGCCTTTAGGCAGTATTGGTACAAATACATATATGGCATTCGATGAAGAAACAAAAAAAGGTTTCATCGTTGACCCAGGCGGTTACAGCAAGAACTTAACAGATAAGATCATGGAGCTTGGAGTTAATATCGAATATATCATTTTAACTCATGGACATGCAGATCATATTATGGGCGTTGAAGATTTCATGAATGATTTTGGCGATGCTAAAATTATAGCTGCTAAAGCTGAGAAGGAAATGCTTGAAAGCGTTCCTCTTAATATGAGCGCACAGTTTGGACAGGCCGTTACTGTCGAAGCTGACATTTTCGTTGAAGATGGAGATGAAATGAGTGTAGGAAACATGGATCTTCAGTTCTTTGATACACCAGGACATACTCCTGGCGGAATGGTTATCTACGTTAAGAATGGCGCTACTTTATTCAGTGGCGATACACTCTTTCATACATCAATCGGAAGAACTGATTTCCCAGGTGGATCATTTGATGCCCTCAGGGAATCTATCTTAAATAAGATTTATGTATTACCAGATGAAACTAAGGTTTTACCTGGTCACATGTCACCTACAACTATCGGATTTGAGAAAGTGAATAACCCATTTGTACACCTTTAGATTTAACAATATAGAAAAGACAAATCAATACGAAGAACTTATCAAGATATTCCTTCAGCCATCTGAATTTGAAATAATAAGAGATGAAGAGAAAGCCGCTGATTATACTTATGAAATGGTTACAGACAAGGATGAACTTAAGAGAAATCTTTATAACGACCTTTCGAAAATCACCGGCAAGTCTCCCAAATGGGGCATTTTAACTGGTATCAGACCAGTTAAGCTTGCTGGAGAATTACATGATAATAATATAGATATCAAGAAAGTAATGAAGGACAATTACCTTCTTCATGATAGTAAAATCGATCTTGTTAGCAATACTTTGGATTTTCAGAGAAAGGTAGCAGGCAAACCTTTAAGGGATAGCATGTCGATTTATCTGGGAATTCCATTCTGTCCAACAAGATGCCTATACTGCTCATTTACATCTAATCAGGTTGGTGAAGATGAGATAAAGAGATATCTGGAGGCTCTTCATCACGAGATAAGAATCTGTGGAGAAATGGCGAAGGCTGAAGGACAGATAATCGAATCTGTATACTTTGGCGGCGGCACTCCGACAACAATTTCTGCCCAGCAGATGGATGAACTCCTTAGAGAAATGAATGATTCATTTGATCTTAGCAAAATTAGAGAGTTTACTGTCGAAGCTGGAAGACCTGATACTATCACTAGTGAAAAGCTTAATGTTTTAAGAGATCACGGTGTTGATAGAATCAGTATCAATCCTCAGACAATGAAGCAGGAAACTCTGGATATCATCGGAAGAAGCCATACTGTAAAAGACGTCTATGAAGCCTTTGAAACAGCTGATAAGTGCAGAATAGAAACTATTAATACCGATCTTATCGCTGGGCTCCCCGGTGAAGACGAAAATGACTTCATGCACAGCTTAAGCGAAATCATCAGACTTGGAGCTGAGAATATTACAGTACATACTCTGGCTGTTAAGAGAGCTTCAAGGCTTAAGGAAATGGATGAACTTTTTAATTATAGAGAAGAAGAGCTCCGAGAAGAAATGCTGAGGCTTGGCCATAAGGCAATGGCTGAAAACGGCTTTGTACCTTATTATCTCTATAGACAGAAACATACTTCAGGTAACACTGAAAATACCGGTTTCTGCCTTAATAATAAGGCTTCAATATATAACATCAGAATTATGGAAGAGGCTCAGTCAATTTTAGCGCTGGGTGCTGGTGGTATAAGCAAAATCTATTTTCCTGATGAAAACAGACTGGAAAGAGTTCCAAATGTATCTAACTATGAGATATATATTGAACGTATCCAGGAAATGATCGAACGTAAGGAAAAAGGCTTTTTTGTAAAGAATAAATAATTTTATATATAACGGAGGAATAAAATGCTTACTAATGCGCCAAGAGGCACTAAGGATGTATTACCAGATCAGATCCACAAATGGCACTACATCGAAGAAAAATTTGACTCATTATGTGAAAGATACGGATTCAGAGAAGTTAGAACTCCAGTTTTCGAACACACTGAACTTTTCAAAAGAGGTGTAGGAGACACAACTGATATCGTACAGAAAGAAATGTACACTTTTAACGACCTGGGTAACAGAAGCATCACTTTAAGACCTGAAGGTACATCTCCTGTAGTAAGAGCTTTCACTGAACATAAAGAATTCGCTAACCCACAGCCAACAAAGTACTATTATAATATTCAGTGCTGCAGATACGAAAAGCCACAGGCAGGAAGACTCAGAGAATTCCACCAGTTCGGCGTTGAATCATTCGGCAGCTCAAATATGATGGCTGATGCTGAAATCATTTCAATGGCTTATGATTTCATTAACGAACTTGGAATTAAAGATGTTGAACTTCAGATAAATAGCGTAGGCTGTCCACACTGCAGACAGAAGCATAGAGACGCTCTTAAGGCATTCCTTAAGCCTAAGTATGACAAGCTCTGTAAGACTTGCCAGGATAGATTTGATACAAATCCTATGAGAATCCTGGACTGCAAATCACCTGAAGACCAGAAACTGATACAGGGAGCACCAATGATGCTGGATTACCTCTGTGATGAATGTGCAGATGCTTTTGAACAGCTCAAGGCTAACCTCGATGCTATGAAGATCGAATATGTAGTAAACCCTAAGATCGTTAGAGGTCTTGACTACTACACTAAGACAGCTTTTGAATTCGTAACAACTACTATCGGAGCACAGGGAACTGTTTGCGGCGGCGGCAGATATGACGGCCTGGTTGAACAGATCGGTGGTCCTGCTACACCTGGCGTAGGCTGGGGTATGGGTAAGGAACGTATCCTTCTGACAATGGAAGCATGCGGTTGTGAATTCCCAGAACCAAAGGCTACAGATGTATTCATCGCATTCATGGGTGATGAAGCTAAGGCTGTTGCTTTAGGTCTTGTTGCTGATTTAAGACGTAAAGGCCTTTCAGTTGCGATGGATGTTGTTGGCAGAAACATCAAAAACCAGTTTAAGCTTGCTAATAGAGTAAACGCTAAGAAAACTGTAGTAATCGGCGAAAACGAAATCAAAGAAAACAAGTTCACTATCAAGGATATGGCAACTTCAGAGCAGACAGAAGTAGCAATGGAAGAACTTGCTGAAGTATTAATGAAATAGAGGAGAAGGTGACACAATGGTATTAAAGCGTACACACATGTGCGGTGATTTAAGAATCGAAAACATCGGGCAGGACGTAGTATTAAACGGATGGGTAGCTAAGAGAAGAAACCTGGGCGGCCTTATTTTCTGTGATATCAGAGATAAGAGCGGTATTACTCAGGTAGTATTCAATGATATGATCCCACAGGAACTCTTTGACAAGGCAGATTCACTTAGAAGTGAATACGTTGTAGGTGTTGTTGGTAAGGTAGCAGAAAGAGAATCAAAGAACCCTGATATGCCTACTGGTGATATCGAAATTCTTGCAGATGATCTGGTTATCTACTCAAAGGCTGATACTCCTCCTATTTACATTAAGGATGATGACAAAGTAGATGATAACTTAAGACTCAAGTATAGATATCTGGACCTGAGAAAGAAGAAACTGCAGGACAACCTGGCATTCAGATCAAAGCTTACTACACTGACACGTGACTATTTTTCAGGCCTAGGTTTCACAGAAGTAGAAACACCAATGCTCATCAAGTCAACTCCAGAAGGCGCTAGAGACTATCTGGTACCAAGCAGAGTTAACCTTGGTCATTTCTATGCACTTCCACAGTCACCACAGACTTTCAAGCAGCTTCTGATGGTTGGTGGAACTGATAGATACTTCCAGATCGTTAAGTGCTTCAGAGACGAAGACCTTCGTGCTGACAGACAGCCTGAATTTACTCAGATCGACCTTGAAATGTCATTCGTTGATCAGGACGATGTAATTGAAATCCAGGAAGGATTCCTTAAGAGAGTTATGAAGGAAATGAAGGGTATCGATATCGAAACTCCATTCCCTAGAATGACATGGCAGGAAGCTATGGATAGATACGGCAGCGATAAGCCTGATACTAGATTCGGATTCGAACTGCAGGATATCACTGATATGGTTAAAGATTGTGAATTTAAGGTATTCACAGACGCAATTGCAGCAGGCGGCAGCGTTAGAGGTATTTGCCTTACTGGCGCAGCAGACAGCTACACAAGAAAGAAAATCGACAAGCTTACAGAAGCAGTAAAGAGCTATGGAGCTAAGGGTATGGTTTGGATGAAGGTTGCAGCTGATGGCGTTTCATCATCAGTAAACAAATTCTTCACTCCAGAGCAGCTTAAGGAAATCGCAGACAAGATGGGTGCTCAGGCTGGAGACCTTATTCTCATCGTATCAGATAAGAACAAGGTTGTTTATGACAGCTTAGGCTTCTTAAGAAGACATATCGCTGGAGAAATGGGACTGCTTGATGATAACCAGTTCAACTTCTTATGGGTCGTTGACTTCCCACTCTTCGAATATGACGAAAAGGAAGATAGATGGTCAGCAATGCATCATCCATTTACTTCACCAAAGGCAGAGCATGCTCAGCTTCTTAAGACTAACCCTCATGAAGCATTAGCAAATGCTTATGACATCGTTCTTAACGGTGTTGAACTTGGCGGCGGTTCAATCAGAATCCACGATAAGGAAATGCAGGAAGACATGTTCAGAGCACTTAACATGTCTGACGAAGAAATCAACGAAAAGTTCGGATTCCTTGTAGACGCATTCAAGTATGGTACACCTCCACACGGCGGACTTGCTTATGGTCTTGACAGACTGGTTATGCTTCTTACTGGTGAAAAGTCAATTAGAGAAGTAATCGCATTCCCTAAGAACCAGAACGCTCAGTGTATGGTAAGTGAAGCTCCTGGCATAGTAGACCAGCAACAGCTTGATGAACTGGGAATTGCTCTTAAATAAACTGGAGGATTCTGGTGAACCGTTCTAAAAATGAATTGAGAATAGGAATTTTTGGTGGATCATTTGACCCTGTTCATACTGGTCATGTATGTCTGGCGCAGGATGCAGTTAAACAGGCAGCTCTTGATGAACTGATTTTTGTGCCAGCCTATATCCAGCCTTTTAAGCAGGATAAGAAAGCAACGGCGAGCCAGCATAGATTTGAAATGCTGAGACTAGCCGCTGAAGGTGAAGATAAATTCAAGATTTCTTCATATGAACTTGATCATCCTGGAGTATCCTACACATATCTTACACTTAGATACATGAAGGAACTTTATGCAAAGGCTGCAAAGCAGCAGGGTAAAGAACTTAAAATTTACTTCCTCTGCGGTACAGACAGTTTCCTTAAGCTGGAGTACTGGAAAAGCGCTGAAGAACTTCTTACAAACTACTCTTTCATAATAGGTTCAAGACCTGGTTATAAACAGGACGAACTTAAAGAAACAATGAATAGAATAAGAGAAAAATTCGGCACTGAATCCATCAATATTCATAATAGATTAAGGGATATTTCAGCTACTGAAATCAGGGAACTCATTGCAGGAGGACATTCAATATCTGAAGTTGTTCCACTGGCAGTCGAGAAATATATAGAAGATCATGAATTATACAGATAATAACGAGGCTTTAGCCTTTGGAAGTGAAATGAGTTTCGAAGAACTAAGGAAACTTTCAGAAAGCTATATAAATAAGAACCTCAAAGAATCAAGAAAGCAGCACACTTTACGAGTGGTTGATGAAGGTATTAAGTTAGCCGAAAGATTTGGTGCAGATAAAGAGAAAGTCATTATCGCGTCGCTTCTACATGATATGGCTAAGAATCTTAGCGATGAGGAAATGGATAGACTTATCGATAAGTATGGAATTCCGTCAAGATATCACGGTAATCCCAATCTGGCCCACGGCAAACTTGCAGCTTTCATGATCGAAGAAAAGTTTGGAATCAAAGACGAAGAGCTATTAAGAGCGGTTTCTTACCACACAACCGGATGTGAGAATATGAGCTGTGTAGAAAAAATCGTATTTTTAGCTGATGCTATCGAACCGGGAAGAACTTATCCAGGGGTGGATACAATAAGAGAAGCGGCTGAAACCAGTCTTGATAAAGCCTGCCTTATCAGTCTTAATCGTACGATTGATTATATTAGCTCAAAGGGTTATTATCTGGATCCCGATACAATTAAAGCTAGAGATTATTTAATTAAAACTTAAGGAGAGAAAATAATGAGTGAAATCAGAAATAAAGCTGAACAGATTGCTCAGACCCTGAGTGACAAGAAGGGTATCGATGTTACTATCATTGACATCCAGCCTAAGGCAGCTTTTGCAGATTACTTTGTTCTCGCTTCAGGTGGAAGCGAAAGACAGGTTTCTGCACTGGTAGACAGCGTTGAAGATGTTATGGAACCACAGGGTGTTTTTCCTAAGAGCGTAGAAGGAAGAAGATCATCCGGTTGGATTCTCATGGATTATGGCGATATTGTTGTAAATGTTATGACTATTGAAATGAGAGAAAAATATAATATTGAAAAGATTTGGGGCGATTGTGAAACAATCGAAGTTAATTAATTGGAGGATTGTGATGCAGGAAAAGTATAATTTTAGTGAAATCGAATCAAAATGGCAAAAAAGATGGGAAGAAACTGGTGCATTTAAGGTAGTTGAAGATGCTGATAAAGAAAAGTACTACGTACTGGAAATGTTCCCATATCCTTCAGGCAAGCTTCACATGGGTCACGTTAGAAACTATTCAATCGGTGACGTAATCGCTAGATTCAAGAAGATGAACGGATTTAACGTTCTTCACCCAATGGGTTATGATGCATTTGGTCTGCCAGCTGAAAACGCTGCAATCAAGAACAACGTAGCTCCAGCTGACTGGACATGGAACAATATCGATGAAATGAACAGACAGCTTAAGGAACTGGGTCTTTCATATGACTGGGATAGAGCTGTAGCAACTGCACATCCAGAATACTACAAGTGGATGCAGTGGATCTTCATCCAGTTTTACAAGAAGGGCCTGGCTTATAAGAAGGAAAACCCTGTTAACTGGTGTCCAAGCTGCCAGACTGTACTCGCTAACGAACAGGTTGTAGACGGCTGCTGCGAAAGATGTAAGTCACCAGTAGGTAAGAAGAACCTGTCACAGTGGTACTTTAAGATCACTGATTATGCTGACAAGCTTCTTGAAAACCTGGATATCCTGGAAGGATGGCCAACTAAGGTTAAGACAATGCAGAGAAACTGGATTGGCAGATCATATGGTACAGAAGTAGACTTCAAGGTTAAGGATTCAGATGAAATTCTGACTGTTTATACAACAAGAGTTGACACTATTCATGGTACTACATTCATGGTACTGGCTCCTGAATATCCAACAGTTATGGATATGGTTAAGGGCACTGAATACGAAGAAGCAGCTGTTGAATACATCGATAGATGTGCTCACATGAACGAAATCGAAAGAACCTCAACTACTAACGAAAAGACTGGTGTATTCATCGGTAAGTATGCAATCAACCCATTCACAGGTGCTGAAATGCCTATCTACATCTCAGACTATGTACTTATGGGTTATGGTACTGGTGCTGTTATGGGCGTTCCTGCTCATGACCAGAGAGACTTTGATTTCGCTACTAAGTTCGGTATCGATATCTTCCCAGTAATCGCTCCACCAGAAGGTTCAGGCATTGATGTAAATAACCTGACTGAAGCTTTTGCAGCAGAAGGTACAATGATCAACTCGGGCGAATATAATGGTCTGAACAATAAGGAAGCAATCGAAAAGATCGCAGCTGCAGCAGAAGCTAAGGGCATTGGTAAGAAGACTGTTAACTACAGACTCCGTGACTGGCTCATTTCAAGACAGAGATACTGGGGTACTCCAATTCCAATGATCTACTGTGAAGATTGCGGATGGCAGCCAGAAAAGGAAGAAAACCTTCCAGTAATGCTCCCAACTGATGTTGAATTCACTGGTAAGGGTGAATCACCAATCGCAACAAGCAAGACATTCCTTGATACAACTTGTCCATGCTGCGGTAAGCCAGCAAGAAGAGAAGTTGATACAATGGATACTTTCCTTGACTCATCATGGTATTTCTTAAGATATACAGATGCTAGAAATAAAGAAGCAGCATTCTCAAAGGAAAAGGCTGATTACTGGATGAACGTTGACCAGTACATCGGTGGGGTTGAACACGCTATTCTTCACCTGATGTATGCTAGATTCTTCCAGATGGCTCTGTACGACCTGGGACTTGTAAGCACTGAAGAACCTTTCAAGAACCTGCTGACTCAGGGAA
>JAQXGH010000032.1 GCA_029006195.1 Bacillota bacterium | reverse complement strand
TTTGATTTTCCCTTCCATTACTTCATCTAATAATTCGTTCCACTTTTTGCGATTGTAATTAAGACCGCTTCCATAATCTTCAATGCATTGGTCGACAATAATGCCTATCGCATTGCAATATTGTCGCAAAAATGCAGTTTGGTTCTGTAAATCATCCTTTTGATTTCTTGTTGAAACTCTGGCATAAATAACTACTTTACGCTGATCGTTTTCGGTATTTATGCCTTTGAACTGAAGATATTGGTCATAAGTGTAATAACGCCTATTAGTTGGTGTTCGGTTAGCCTTTAGAGTTCCTTCTCTGTCCCAACGCTGCAGGGTCTTAACAGACACACCTAATAATTCAGCAAAATCCTTTGGCTTATAGTTTGTGATGTTTGTTGTGTTCATAACATTTCACTCCTTTGAGCATATATAAACACATCTAATCATATTTGTTAATTTCTTTCGTTGCTTATGATTGTCTCCTAGAACTTCATGGTAAGTCCTATCTTCTGCTTATCGTAGTCGATGTTAATGATTTTAACCTTAACAGTGTCGCCAACTGAGACAACGTCCATAGGATGTTTTACAAATTTATTGCTGATTTCCGAGATGTGAACAAGGCCGTCCTGCTTAACACCGATATCGACAAAAGCGCCGAAATCAACTACGTTTCTAACAGTTCCTTCCAGCTCCATATCCACCTTAAGATCATCAAATGATCTTACGTCATTTCTAAAGATTACTTCAGGAGCGTCCTCTCTAGGGTCACGTCCAGGCTTCTTCATTTCTGCAACGATATCGCTTACAGTAGGAACACCTGCATCCAGACTCTTTGCCATCATTTCGATAGCCTTCTTCATATTTCTCTTAGGCTTTTCTTCCTTCTTATCGGCCTTTGCCTGAGCCTTGGCGATTTCATTTAATGCAGCAAACCCGCGGATTCTATCGCCCTTTTGAGCAGGAGCGCCTGTAGACTTTGCTCGTTTTTCTTCTTCTCCATACTTTGCCCAGATTCTGTCTTCGATATCAGCGAAGCCTTCAGTTGAGAGAGACTTCATGTCGTAACCCAGGTTTTCCAGCATTGCCTTAGCGATGTCGTAGGATTCAGGATGAACCGCTGTATTATCCAGCGGATTCTTAGCGTCAGCGATTCTGATGAAGCCCGCGCACTGTCCGTATGCCTTGTCACCCAGACGAGGAACCTTCTTGAGTTCACTTCTCTTAGTGAATACTCCGTTTTCTTCCCTATAGGCTACGATGTTTTTGGCGATACCCATATTGATACCTGCAACGTGCGCCAGAAGTGATGGTGATGCTGTGTTGAGCTCAACGCCTACTCTGTTTACTACGTCTTCAACTACATTATCCAGTGCACCTTCCAGAAGTGTCTGGTTGATATCGTGCTGGTACTGACCAACGCCGATGCTCTTAGTAGGGATTTTAACCAGTTCAGCCAGTGGATCCTGGAGTCTTCTGCCAAGTGACATTGCGCCTCTGACAGTTACGTCAAGATCCGGATATTCTTCTGCAGCAAGTTTTGACGCTGAGTATACTGAAGCGCCCGCTTCATTTACTATTGTGTATCTAAGTGAAGCACCAGGAACTGCTGCTTCGTACTTCTTAATGAAGTTAGCAACTACTTCTTCTGTTTCTCTGGAAGCAGTACCGTTACCGATTACGATTGTGTTGATATTAAACTTATCTACGAGTTTCTTCAGAGTAGCTTCGGTTCCCTTGATGTCCTTTTTAGGTTCTGTAGGGAATACTGTTGTGTATGCCTTAAGTTTACCTGTCTCATCGAGAACTGCGACCTTACAGCCTGTTCTGTAGCCTGGGTCGATGCTGATAATTCTAGCGCCCTTAACCGGTGGCACCATCAGCAGTTTCTCTGTATTCTTCGCAAAAACCTTAACCGCTTCAGCTTCAGCTCTTTCGGTAAGCATGTTACGCATTTCGCGCTCGATTGATGGGGCGATCAGTCTCTTATATGCGTCAGCTACTGTGTCTTCAAGAAGCTGAGCTACTCCGCTGCTTTCGCGGATGCCCTTCTTGTCTTCGCCAATGTTACCGGCGATGAGAGCTTCCATCTTATCTGTATCAGTAACTACCTTTACTTTCAGCTTCTTTTCCTTTTCGCCTCTGTTCATTGCGAGGACTCTATGGTTAGGGATCTTAGCTATGCCTTCGCTGTGATCATAGTACATTTCATATACTGTCTTTTCTTCAGGATCTACAGCTTCAGTTGTTATTATGCCCTTTTCTGCAGTCTCAGTTCTAACTGCCGCATTGATTTCAGGGTCATCTGAGATTCTTTCAGCGATGATATCGCATGCTCCCTGCAGTGCGTCCGCAGCTGATTCAACGCCGTTTTCAGTGCCTGTAGCATCGTCTGCAAAGGCTGCAGCCTTTGAGAGAATGTCTGCGGCCTCTTCGCCCTGTGCCCAAATAATGTCAGCCAAAGGTTCCAGACCCTTTTCCTTAGCCTTTGAAGCTCTAGTTGCCTTCTTTTTCTTAAAAGGCTTATAGAGGTCTTCTACTCTCTGGAGCACCTGAGCTTCATCGATCTGAGCTTTGAGCTCATCAGTGAGCTTGCCCTGTTCTTCGATGAGTCTCTTAACTTCTTCTTTTCTCTCGTCTAAGTTTCTGAGATAAGTAAGTCTCTCATCAAGACCTCTAAGTGTGACGTCATCCATTCCGCCAGTCACTTCTTTTCTGTAACGGGCGATGAAAGGAATTGTGTTACCTTCATCAATCAGATTAACTGTGTCTTCAACTCTCTTTTCGGCAAGGCCGAATTCCTCGGCCAGTTTTTTAATTATATCCA
The DNA here is from genome assembly GCA_029006195.1 of Bacillota bacterium. Taxonomy (GTDB): domain Bacteria; phylum Bacillota; class Clostridia; order Peptostreptococcales; family Anaerovoracaceae; genus Lentihominibacter. The sequence goes on along the minus strand of JAQXGH010000032.1, from coordinate 12,017 downwards.
TGTTTTCTTAATCTTTCTGTTTCAGTTTTTCGTTGATAAAATAGTCCAAATCGCCATCCATTACCGCCTGAACATTACCCACTTCAGCGTTAGTTCTGTGATCCTTTACCATTGTATATGGCTGGAAAACATAGGATCTGATCTGGCTTCCCCATGTGATCTGGCTGTAGTCGCCCTTAAGCTCGTTCAGTGAATCCTTCTCTTCCTGTTCTTTCAGTTCAACCAGCTTTGACATGAGCATCTTCATGGCAAATTCCTTGTTCTGGATCTGCGATCTTTCGTTCTGACATGTTACTACAATGTGTGTAGGAAGATGTGTGATTCTAACGGCTGAATCGGTCATGTTAACGTGCTGTCCGCCCGCACCGCTGGCTCTATACGTATCGATTCTGATGTCCTCAGGATTGATCTCAACGGTCGTATCAAAATCGATTTCAGGCGTTACATCAAGTGATGCGAAAGACGTATGTCTTCTGCCCGAAGAGTCAAACGGCGATATGCGAACCAGTCTGTGAACGCCCTTCTCGTTCTTAAGGTAGCCGTAAGCATAGTCACCTTCAACGTAAAGTGTCGCGCTCTTAATGCCCGCTTCAGTATCATCGTTCATGTCCAGGATTTTAATCTTGAATCCCCTCTTCTCACACCATCTGGTGTACATTCTGAGGAGCATTTCAGCCCAGTCCATGGCTTCAGTTCCGCCGCTTCCCGCGTGCACGGATATGATAGCGTTATTCTGATCGTATTTATCGTTAAGCAAAGTCTTCAGAACGAGGGCTTCCAGCTTCTTGTTTAATTCGTTCTTAGCTTCAACCGCTTCATCAGCCAGCATTTCAGCCTCGTCAGGTGAATCCGCTTCTGCTTCCTCTGCCATTTCTATCATTACTTCTAATTCATCTATTCCTTCCGAAAGTGTTTCGTATTCATCCAGACTCGTTTCTATGCGCTTCTTTTCCCTCATTTTCTTCTGAGCCTTCTCCTGGTCATTCCAGAATCCAGGTATCGAAACATCTTCTTCTATCATTTCGAGTTCCTTCTTTAACCTAGCCAGGTCAAAGGGACTCACCTGCCTCACGCAGCATCTCTCTGAGAGCCGGCATTTCGCCCTTTAATTCATCTAAAAGTATCATCTTTTCTCCTTTATTTAACAAACAATTGCAGCCTTTACACCATTATAAAAGACAGCGCAAAGCCGTCCTCTATTATATATTTTATTCGTGTTTTTTTCAATCCGACAAACTCCTGCAGCCCCTTATTTACCCAAAAACGCAAAAGAGCAGAATCAGATGATTCCGCCTTTCGCTTAAGTGTGTATCAAAATTGTCCTTACTGGAGCGTGCCCATATGCTTGAATGTTCTAACGAGCTGTGATACATAGCTCATTTCGTTGTCGTACCATGATACAACTCTTACTTCGTAGATGTTTTCGCCGCAAGGCATTACTACTGTCTGAGTAGCATCGAAGAGTGAGCCGTATGACATACCGATGATGTCACTTGATACGATAGGTTCTTCAGTGTAGCCATAGCTTTCTGTAGCTGCAGCCTTCATTGCTTCGTTGATTGATTCAACTGTGATGCTGTTAGTTTCGTCTGTTACAACTGCATCAAGGATTGTGATTGAACCTGATGGAACAGGAACTCTCTGAGCTGAACCTGTGAGCTTACCAGCCAGTTCAGGAATAACAAGACCGATAGCCTTAGCAGCACCTGTGCTGTTAGGTACGATGTTGATAGCGCCAGCTCTAGCTCTTCTGAAGTCGCCCTTTCTGTGTGGACCGTCAAGGATCATCTGGTCACCAGTGTAAGCGTGAATAGTAGTCATGAAACCTGTTGTGATTGGCTTATAATCGTTCAGAGCCTTAGCCATAGGAGCCAGGCAGTTAGTTGTGCATGATGCACCTGAAACAATTGTATCTTCAGCAGTCAGAGTTTCGTGGTTTGTTCCGTATACGATTGTAGGAACATCGTTGCCAGCAGGTGCTGAAATCAGAACCTTCTTAGCGCCAGCATTGATGTGTGCCTGTGACTTTTCTTTTGAGCAGAAGAATCCTGTACATTCTACAACTACGTCAACACCGAGTTCACCCCAAGGGAGGTTTGCCGGGTCAGCTTCGCTATAAATAGGAATTGAAGTACCATCAACAATGATGCATCCTTCGCCAACTTCTACAGACTTCTCATATCTCTTCTGAACACTGTCATTTCTGAGCAGATATGCCAGCATTTCTGGATTTGTCAAATCGTTGATAGCTACTACTTCAACATCGTCTGATCCAAAAATCTGTCTGAATGTTAATCTCCCGATTCTTCCGAAACCATTAATTGCAACTTTCATTTTAGACCTCCTGTCTATATATATCTATCCATTATTTAATTCTTTTTTACCAGTGGTTATTATATTTAATTGATAATTTAATGTAAATATTTTTGTGAAAAAAAACACAACCTTCGATTCCGTTTTTTCCTATTTTTCTGAATTTGTAACCATATTTTGCCAATTGCTGGTAATGCAGGAGTATTCTAGTTATTTCTTCCGCAGCAGTGCTTATACTTCTTCCCGCTGCCGCATGGACAAGGATCGTTTCTTCCTACCTTAGGTTCTTCACGTCTAACAGTTTCCTGCTTGAACTCTCTCTTAAGAACAGCTGCAGCCGCTGGAGCATTCGCCATATCAGCACCCTGATCCCTTGCCTGCTGTCTCATTTCACTGTCATCGAATTCATCCTTATGTGAAACGCCTACGCCGATAACATCCTTTCTTTCAGTTGAAGTCTGCATAGTGATGTTGTAGCAGAATTTAACAAACTCTTCCTGAATTGATGCTACCATCAGTTCGAACATTGCGAAACCTTCGTGAGCATATGCTGCTGCAGGATCCTGTCCGCCAAGTCCTCTGAGACCGATGCCGCTCTTCATCTGATCCATAGCGTCGATGTGATCCATCCACTTACTGTCTACTACTCTGAGAAGGATCATTCTTTCAACTTCTCTTAATCTGTCTACGCCGATTTCAGCTTCCTTTTCATCATAGAGTTCGCTGAATTCTTCATAGAGACCTTCCTTAAGTGAATTTTCATCCATGTTTGCCAGGTCTTCGTGATCGAATACCAGTGGCTCGAATCTATCTGTAATTCTAACAAGGCCCTTGTTGATAGTATCGAAATCCCATTCTTCAGCATACTTTGATGCCATAACAACAGGGTCTACGATTTCATCGATGAGCTTTCTTGTCATCATGTCTAAGTCTTCTCTGAGATCTTCACCGAAGAGAACTTTCTTTCTTTCGCTGTAGATGATCTCACGCTGCTTATTCATTACGTTATCGTACTGGAGAACGTACTTTCTGATGCCGAAGTTTCTGCCTTCAACCTTCTTCTGTGCATTCTCGATCTGCTTAGTGATCATGCTTGATTCGATAGCTTCGTCTTCTTCTACTCCAAGCTTCTGTACGATATTCTGCATTCTTTCGCCTCCGAACAGTCTCATGAGTTCGTCTTCCATTGAGATGCAGAACTGAGTTAAACCAGGGTCTCCCTGACGACCTGATCTACCTCTGAGCTGGTTATCGATACGTCTTGATTCGTGTCTTTCAGTACCGATGATGCAAAGTCCACCTAGCTCTCTTACTCTAGCCTGTTCGGGAGCTCTTTCCGCCTTAAATCTTTCATGTAATTCCTGGAAAGTCTTTCTAGCTTCATTAAGTTCAGGGTCATCACTCTGAACGAAACTTGTAGCGAAGCTGATTGCAGCTTCAGTATAACCCAGCTTTTCCATTTCCTTCTTAGCTTCGAATTCAGGGTTACCGCCCAGGATGATGTCGGTACCTCTACCTGCCATATTAGTAGCGATAGTGATAGCGCCTTCACGACCCGCTTCAGCGATGATCTGAGCTTCCTTTTCGTGGTGCTTAGCGTTCAGTACGTTGAACTTCTTAACACCGCGCTTTCTAAGCAGGTCAGCGATGAGTTCTGACTTTTCGATTGAGATAGTACCAACCAGAACCGGCTGTCCCTTTTCGTGAGCTTCGATAACTCTGTCAGCGATAGCCTTGTACTTGCCCTTTTCTGTAGCATATACAGCATCCTTCTGGTCGATTCTAGCGATGTCCTTATTTGTAGGAATAACTACAACGTCCATGTTGTAGATTTCTGTGAATTCACCTTCTTCTGTCTTAGCTGTACCAGTCATACCAGCAAGCTTCTGATACATTCTGAAGTAGTTCTGCAGTGTGATAGTAGCCAGAGTCTTTGATTCTGATCTAACAAGCAGACGTTCCTTAGCTTCGATAGCCTGATGGAGACCGTCACTATATCTTCTACCGAACATCATACGTCCAGTGAATTCGTCAACGATTACGATTTCACCTTCGTGGATAACGTAGTCAACGTCTCTCTTCATCATGAAGCGAGCCTTCAGAGCCTGCATTACGTGATGGTTGATTTCCATGTTTTCAGGATCTGAGAAGTTGTCGATGCCGAAGTGAGCTTCACACTTAGCAACACCGCCTTCAGTAAGAGCGATCTGATTATCCTTTTCTTCGATCGTGAAGTCATCATCCTTATGGAGCATTGATACGAACTGGTCAGCTCTCTTATACATATCAGTTGACTTATCGCCTCTACCTGAGATGATCAGTGGAGTTCTGGCTTCATCGATGAGGATGGAGTCAACTTCGTCGATGATGGCATAGTTAAGATCACGCTGCATCATCTGTTCTCTGTAAGTAACCATGTTATCTCTCAGATAGTCAAAACCGTATTCATTGTTTGTACCATATGTGATATCGGCCTGATATGCTGCACGTCTTTCGCTTTCTGAAATTCCGTGGATAACGCATCCAACAGTGAGGCCAAGGAATGTATAGAGCTTACCCATCCATTCCATATCTCTCTTTGCCAGGTAGTCATTTACTGTTACAACGTGAACGCCCTTGCCTTCAAGAGCATTCAGGTATGCAGGAAGTGTAGCTACTAAAGTCTTACCTTCACCAGTCTTCATTTCTGAAATTCTGCCCTGGTGAAGAACGATGCCGCCGATAACCTGTACTTTGAAGTGCTTCATTCCCAGTGAACGCCATGCACCTTCTCTACATACAGCGAAAGCTTCCGGAAGCAGCTGATCAAGAGTTTCGCCTGCAGCAATTCTATCCTTGAATTCCTGAGTCTTGCCTCTGAGCTCTTCGTCAGTCAGCTTCTGCATTTCTTCGTCAAGAGCCATTACTTTATCAGCAATCTTCTCGACCTTCTTAACCTGCTTGGAGTTAAGATCTCCAAATATTTTTTCCATTAGACTCATTTGGATTCCTCTTTTCTTTCATCCTTATTATCAATATCTTCTACTGTAAGATTTATTTCCAGAGACTTTCTCTCGTCAGCCTTAGTTACTCTGACCTTAAGTCTCTTATCGTCAATTTCAGTTTCGAACCTGTCATCCTTCTTAGGCAGTTTGTCCAGCTGCATTGATACCCATCCGTTAACAGTGTTAACCTCCTGGACATCTTCATCGATCTCGAAGTAGTCAAAAATTTTCGAGATGCTGGCGCTCGCCTGAACTCTGAAGCTACCGTTCTGCAAAGGCATTATTTCCTTATTAACTATAGCGTCATGTTCATCATAGATTTCACCGACAAGTTCCTCTATAATGTCCTCCATTGTTACGAGGCCTTCTGTTCCGCCATATTCGTCTATTACTATGGCCATATGTGTCTTAAGCTGCTGCATCTTTCTCAGCAGGTCGAATATCTTCATCGTTTCTGCTACGAATACGACCGGTGACACATAATCTGCGATTTTCTTATCCTTACCCCAAATGTGAAGGTGAAAATCCTTCTGGTTTATTACACCAATTATCTTATCTATTTCCTCTTCATATACAGGCAATCTGGAATAACCTGTTGTTTCGAAGAGCTCCGCAAGCTCTTCCTTATCAATGTCAATGTCTACAGCCTTCATTTCAGGACGCGGTGTCATTACATCCTCAGCTGTGAGTTCATCAAATTCAATGGCATTCTGGATGAGTTCGCTTCTTTCAACGTCAATCCCGCCACCTGTCTCGGCTTCTTCGACCATTGTCAGAAGTTCGTCATCTGTAATAGTGTCTTCTTTTTCGAGTTTGAAAACTCGGCTCACAAGACTTCTCCACTTAGTAAAAATGAAGTTTATTGGAGTAAGCACACCCATCAGGAGCTTAATTATTGGCGCAGCGAACATGCTAAAGCTTTCGGCATTTTCTTTGGCTATGTTTTTAGGTGTTATTTCGCCAAAAATGAGTACTGCTATTGTTATTACAACAGTAGCGATCGTAGCGCCGTACGCCTTAAAGAGGCTTACGAACATTACTGTAGCAATGGCTGTCATTCCGATATTTACGATGTTGTTGCCGACAAGTATAGTTGTCAGCAGCTTATCGTACTGCTCAGATAGTTCAAGTACACGCTGCGCTTTTCGATTTCCGTCGCCGGCCATGTTCTTGATCCTTATTCTGTTCAGTGATGTAAATGCCGTTTCCGTTGCACTGAAGAATGCTGAAAAGACTATCAGTACCACTACAGCTATAATCTGACCGATTATTTCGTGACTCATCTATTTTCTCCTGAAATAATTTGCATTAAATATACGAATCGGGCAATGGCCCTAAGACCATTGCCCATTATCTCCGTTATTTGTGTTTATTCTACGAATGCGTTATAGATTGCTCTGATTGCATCTTCGAACTTAGTGTTATCAACACCGACGATAATGTTCATTTCGCTTGAACCCTGGTCAATCATTCTAATATTGATGTTTGCTTCTGCCAGTGCTGTGAACAGCTTAGCAGCAGTACCTGTACGTGTGCACATACCTGCGCCAACTGTTGCGATCATAGCAATATCATCTGTCACTTCGATGCTGTCAGGCTTGAGCTGGTTCTTGAATTCTTCGATGATGTCATCCAGCTGACCTGCGAGCATTTCGTTATCGATAACAACTGAAATTGTATCTACTCCTGTAGGAATATGTTCAATAGCGATGTCATGGTCCTCCATTATACCTGCAACTCTGCGGATGAATCCTCGTTCTGTTGCCATTGATGACTTGAACATATTGATTACTGTGAAGTCCTTACTTCCAGCGATACCTGAAACAACGTTGTTGATGTTGGCATGTGGTCTGTCAACGATCATTGTACCAGGGTCTTGTGGAGAATTTGTGTTTCTGATGTTAATAGGAATATTTTCGATTCTAGCAGGATATACTGCATCTTCGTGGAGAACTGATGCTCCCATGTATGACAGTTCTCTAAGTTCCTTATATGAAATCTCTTCGATCGGCTTAGGGTTGTCAACGATTCTAGGATCAGCCATCAGGAAGCCTGATACGTCTGTCCAGTTTTCGTAAACATCAGCACCTACCGCTCTAGCGATGAGTGCTCCTGTGATATCTGAACCGCCTCTTGAGAATGTCTTGATTGATCCGTCAAGTCTTTCGCCATAGAATCCAGGAATAACTGCTGTTTCATGTTCAGCGAGTACTCTCTTAATTGAATCATTTGTGATATCTTCAAGGAATTTGCCCTTATCGCTAAACTTAATGATTTCCTTGGCATCAACAAAGTCAAAGCCTAATGCTGCAGCGATGATCTTAGCATTAAGGTATTCGCCTCTGCTGGCAATGTAGTCAACTGATGCTCCAGCTTCGATGTTTCTTCTGATTTCCTGTAGTTCTCCCTTAGCATCAACATCAACACCCAGATTAGCTTCTACAGCGATGTATCTGTCGCTGATAACCTGAAAAATCTGTTCATAAGGGATCTTGTGTTCGATATGAGTCTTGCAAAGATAAAGCAGGTCTGTAACCTTACTATCGTCCTTGAATCTCTTACCAGGAGCTGATACTACTACATACTTGATCGCATCATCTCCTTCTACAATGTCCTTGATTTTGTTGATCTGAATGGCATCTGCTACAGATGATCCTCCAAATTTAGCAACTTTTAATCCCATTTCCGGTGCCTCCCACTCTACCATATATTTATTTTATTATTATCTGTTTAATTCGGCTCTGAGTTCATCAACCTTATTAAGCTTTTCCCAAGGTAAGTCGATGTCTGTTCTGCCGAAGTGACCATATGCAGCTGTCTGTCTGTAGATAGGTCTTCTCAGATCCAGGTCTCTAATGATTGCTGCTGGTCTCAGGTCAAAGTGCTTATCAACGATTTCAGCCAGCTGTTCATCTGGCAGCTTACCAGTTCCGAATGAATCAACCATGATCGATACTGGTCTTGCTACACCGATAGCATATGCAACCTGAACTTCACACTTATCAGCAAGTCCTGCTGCTACCATGTTCTTAGCAGCCCATCTAGCTGCGTATGAAGATGAACGGTCAACCTTAGTAGGGTCCTTGCCGCTGAAAGCGCCGCCGCCATGGTGTGCATATCCGCCGTAAGTATCTACGATGATCTTTCTTCCTGTAAGGCCTGAGTCACCCTGTGGTCCGCCGATAACAAACTTGCCTGTTGGGTTAACGAGGATCTTAGTATCAGCGTCCATAAGTTCAGCTGGGATCACTGGCTTAATTACGTTCTCGATGAGGTCAGCCTTGATCTGTTCAACTGTTACTTCTGGAGCATGCTGAGTTGAAATCAGAACTGTGTCGATTCTCTTAACCTTATCATCATCATATTCAACTGTTACCTGAGTCTTACCATCTGGTCTCAGATAAGTTAATGTTCTGTCTTTTCTTACTGCGGTAAGTCTGATTGCCAGCTTATGAGCCAGTGAAATAGGCATTGGCATAAGTTCTGGAGTTTCATTACATGCATAACCGAACATGATGCCCTGGTCGCCAGCGCCGATATCGTGTTCTGAGTTTGTTGATTCGTCTACACCAAGAGCGATGTCAGGTGACTGTTCATCAATTGATGTCATTACAGCACATGTAGTTCCATCGAAACCGTACTTGGCTCTGTCATAGCCGATTTCTGTTATTACCTGTCTAGCGATCTTAGGGATATCAACATAGCATTCTGTTGTGATTTCTCCCATGATCATCGCATATCCTGTATTCACTGTTGTTTCTGCCGCTATACGGCCCATTGGATCCTTCTCAAGAATAGCGTCAACGATAGCATCTGAAATCTGGTCACAGATTTTATCTGGATGCCCTTCTGTAACTGATTCAGAAGTGAATAATTTTCTCATCTCTTATCTCCTTAATATCTATATTTTACCTGTAAAGTCTCTTAACAAGCGCAGTTATCCATAGTCTTATTAATTATAGGCTTTTGCAAATTTCAAGTCAATATTATTAAGTTAATAAAGTGTTGGTTTTTCAATCGTTTTCGTGTATACTTCTCTTATGTTTAAGCCACAATTAAAAGTAATAAAAGGAGGGCTACCCTCCAGCATAAATGACATGCCTAAACATTTCGTTTCAGCGTATGTCACTAATACCAGACTTATGGGCGTTCTAGCTATACATGCCAGATGGCATATCGATGAACTCCCTGAATTTGGGCACCCATCTTCAGATTTCCATCAGTTCTTCTACATTGACTGTGAGGAAGCAGGACTTGAAACTTATAAATCTGTTTTTGGATGCGACAGGCAGGAATTGGAAATGGTTGAGCAAGCTCTTATCGGCGGCCTCGGTTCTGTTAAGATAGATATAACAGAGCGAGCATTAAGAGGCCTTCTCTTAAAGTACCGCGATTTTAACCTGACTCATAATCTGCCACTTCCGAACAATCTCCCGGAATACGAATTTATTTTTGAAGATACAATGCCGCTTACTTTAGTCGAAGAGCACACTCTTATGACTTCAATTTGTGGTGAAATCGTTTCCGATTGTCAGCTTGTAAACTACTTCCTGATGAGATGTTTCGGCAGAGACTACGAGGGAGCCAGATATCTGACGGCCTCATGGCATCAAATGAATAGTCCTGAAACAATGACTATTCCGGAAAACTCCAGAGGCATTCCGCTTGAGAATGATTTTCCATTAGATATTTACGACTCATATGTCCAGGCGACTTTCTGTAAGAACGTTATCGATCTTGAGAAAGAATACGGCGATGGCTCGATTTCTTATGTATGCGAGTCACTCGTTGAAATGAACGGAGAATATAATACGGTAATTTCTAAGGTAGTCGTTAAGGATATGCAGGTTATTGGCTTCGAACACTGTTCCGGCTTCCACGTAAGTGCAGCTGAAGCGGCTATGATGCTTGCCAAACCTGAATATGTCACAGTATATGAAGTTCTTCTCTCTGATGAGGACATGGATAATAACATTAGTGAGCTTACTGTCGGCCTTGATACTATTATGTCTGAACACGAAAACGGCACAATGTTCATGGCATTTAAGCCCACTAACGATCACGTTAACAATCGTACATTCATGCTGAGTAATGATGTCAAAGGTATATATTTCCTTACTGACTTCGGACAGCTTATTCTGGCATCATACGACCTGCTTGATATTTGGGAATTGGAAAACAGACTTAAGGACTCACTGCTTGGGCCTTATATGATACCGACTGCAAAATACGAATTCAGAGAATCCATTTTATTTGAGTTTGTTTCCAGCGATTTCGATGATTTCGAAGATTTTTTGGATTACTTAAATGAATTAAATGGAGGACTATAAATGATTAAGCGAAAAATCCTAAGTTCTTTAACCGCACTTGTATGTGCATTTGCTTTTACGGTTCCGACTGCAGCTTTTGCAGAACCCGCAGAAGAATATATTTCAAACGGCGGATTTGAATCCGACATCTGGGCAGATTCTACACTATGGAATCCATCAGCTGATTCATGGGATGGCGGCAATGTAATTGCCAGCGATGGTAACAACATTCACAGCGGCTCCGCTTCATTCCATTATTGGTTTGATTATGCGACTTGGGCTCACTTAAGCCAGGAAGTTGCTCTGCCAGAAGGAACTTTTGATTTTTCTGGTTACTTCCATGGAGCTGATTCCACTCCTCACATTTCCATCTATCAGGGCGAGCAGTGCGTATTTGACGAAGCTGTGACTCTCGAAGGCTGGGGCAACTGGGTTAATTACAAAAAAACATTTGAAATCAAAGAAGCCGGCACATACACATTACATATCGATATCGATTGCGCTTCTGGCGGCTGGGGCAACATAGATGATCTCAGCATTGCTGCACATAATGACCAGCCTGCTGAAGATCCAGCTGAAGAATATAACAAGGTTAAAATCGCTCCAGTTGAAGGACTTTCACCTGACTTCATGCGCGGCGTTGATGTTTCATCAGCAATCGCTCTTGAAAATGCAGGTGTTAAATTCTATAACCAGGCTGGTAAAGAGGAAGACATCTTTAAGATCCTTCACGATTCAGGCGTAAATACCATAAGAGTGCGAATCTGGAACGATCCATATGATGCTAACGGCAATTCTTATGGCGGCGGTGCTAACGATTTAGAGACTGCTAAGATAATAGCTAAGAGAGCTGCAGAAAATGATATGGACCTTTATGTTGATTTCCATTATTCAGATTTCTGGGCGGCACCAAATAAACAGCAAAAGCCAAAAGCCTGGAAGGGCCTCTCAGTTTCTAAGACAGCCGCTGCTCTAGGCGAATTTACTACAAATTCACTAGAGGAACTGTCTGCTACAGGTGCTAACATTACAATCGTTCAGGTCGGCAACGAAACTTCAGGTTATTTCCTCGGATCCAGAAGCTGGTCAACAATGGCCAAGTATTTCAAGGCAGGAACTAAGGCTGTTAGAGAGTTTGATCCAAACGTCAAAATCATGATTCAGTTTGGCGGAAGCAGAAACGTATCTAAGTACGATGGTTTTTGCAAAAACCTCAAAAAACAAAAGATCGACTACGATATCATTGGCGCATCATATTATCCGTTCTATGCATCTAGCGGAACATTCGCCAACCTTAAGAAGAATCTCAATAACATAATCAAGAAATATGGTAAGGAAGTAATGGTTGTTGAAAACGGCTACCCTGTGACATTTGACGATTCCGATGGTCAGGGAAACAACTTCTCATATT
>JAQXGH010000031.1 GCA_029006195.1 Bacillota bacterium | reverse complement strand
CAAACGACAACATGAACATCGGTATGGTTCATAACTTCAAGCTCATGGCTGGACTTCTTGATACACCAGAAGGTGAAAACGGCATTATCACTCTGCTGAGAACAGCATGCGCATTCGGCAATGGTGAAATGCAGTTCAACTACATCGACAACAATACTCTTATCGAAGCTCAGAAGCACCCTGAACAGTATAAGGACCTCGTTGTTAGAGTAGCTGGATATAGTGCATTCTTCACAGAATTATGTAAGGATGTACAGGACGAAATTATCAGTAGAACAATGCTGCATAGTTTCTAAACTAAATTATTTAGCAACAGATGGGAGACAGGAATAAGAAAATGAGTGGCAATATATTAGAAAGAAAAGCATTCATCTTCAATAAGCAGAAATACAATATGTATGATGGTCCTGGTGTTAGAACCCTGATTTTCTTCAAAGGCTGCCCACTTAGATGTAAGTGGTGTTCAAACCCTGAAGGACTTTACAAAAAGTATCAGATAATGCTTAGACCAACAGCTTGTGTTTCATGTGGCGCTTGTGTTCCTGTATGTCCACAGAATATTCACAGCATGTCCCCAGGTGGCGAACATTTAGTTGATCAGTCCATCGAATGTATTGGCTGTGGTAAGTGTGTTGAAGCTTGTTTAAGCGATGCGCTTAAAGTTGCAGGTCAGGAAGTACCTATCTCTGAGCTGATGGAATACATCGAACAGGACAGAATGTTCTACGAACAGTCTGGCGGTGGTGTTACTCTTGGCGGAGGAGAAGTTATGTCTCAGCCAGAAGCAGCTATAAGCCTTCTTCAGGCTTGTAAGCAGGCCGGAATAAACACAGCAATCGAAACATGCGGTTATGCGAAGAAAGACGTAGTTCTGAAATTCGCAGAGTATGTTGACCTCTTCTTATTTGATCTGAAGCATATTAATTCAGACAGACATTTTGAACTTACCGGTGTAAGAAATGAAATGATTCTCGAAAATCTCGAAGAACTGATCATGAAAAACAAAAATGTCAAAGTAAGAATGCCAATGCTTAAGGGGATAAATGATAGTGAAACCGAGATAAAAGGAGTTATAGAATTCCTTAAGCCTTTCAGAGTTTTTAAGAACTTTAAGGGAATAGATCTTCTGCCATATCACAAGCTGGGGGTTAATAAATACCTGCAGTTGGGAATGGAATATCCTATCGAAGGAGACCCAAGCCTTAGTGAAGAAGATCTTGACCGAATTGAAGGTTGGATCAAGGAATACGATTTCCCAGTGTCTGTAATCAGACATTAACGTTTATGTAGAAAGGTAAAATCAATTATGGAAATGCTGGGTTCAGTAGGTAGAATAATTGAAGAATCAGTACCGGGCAAACAGGTGACCATTGCTCACTGCATTGCATCACCAACGTTTGACATCTATGAAAGACTCGGTATTGAAGACCTTGGTGCTATCGGCATCCTGACTTTGTCACCATATGAAACTGCGATCATCGCAGCGGATATTGCTACAAAGGCTGCAAACGTGGAAATTGGTTTTCTCGATCGTTTCACAGGATCTGTTGTTATATCCGGAGATGTCCAAAGTGTTGAAACTGCGCTTAAAGCAGTAACTGATACACTTAGAGATTTACTGGAATTTACAGTTGTTCCAATTACAAGAACATAGTTATGAGGAAGAAACGAATTATGGTGATTGGACCAAAAGGATGTGGAAAAACAACCTTGGTCAATTTAATCAATGACTACGATGGTCCTCTAAGAAAGACACAAGACACAATATACACTGACCTGACGATAGACGTTCCCAGTGCTTACATTGAGAACGCATGGATGTATAAGCATATAATTGCACTTGCTCAGGACTCCTGGGTAATATTACTTCTCCTTGATCAGTCAAGAACCACAGAAGTTTACTCACATGGATTTGCGAGAAACTTCAGATGTCCGGTAGTAGGAGTAATTACTAAGAGCGATCTTAAACCTGAAAACAGGGAAATATGTCTTAAACAATTCAAGTTCATTGGCGTCAGAGAGCCGTATTTCGAAATTTGTGTTCCAGAGGGCAAGGGAATTGATGAATTAAAAGAATATTTACTGGAAATAAAGAAAGGAAAGGGCTTAGATGAAGTTCATAACTGAAGAAGATTTAAGGGACTTATATAAGACACAGCCCTTTACGGACTACGATTTGCAGGAAGGAGAAAGGCTGACTCCTGGTGCTAGGCAATTTCTGCTGGACAGAAGTATTGATTTATATGATAGGAACGATCCTTTCGCGAACATTACTTCAAATGCAGGAAATGAAAGCAAAGTAAAACCAGCCAAGCCATTATGCGAAAAGAAGAAAGCTATGTACGGCGCTAAATTCAGAGTGCTGGAAACAAAGTTCCTTCTTACAGCTAAAGAGTTACTGACAATAGATGTAATGATGTCACAGCAGGTTACAAACCTGTATAAGCAGTTCAAAACACTTGTTTCAGTAGCAGATGGCGAATGCGTTGCGACAGACCTTACATTAACTCAATGTACAGGTATCACAGAAGAAAACTTCTCATGCTGCATCGGAGGATGCTTCGATATTACGGAGTTCCACATGCAGATGCCTAAGGGTAAAGAAATGCTCATGCTTCTTCAGCTTAGAAGTGAGCTTGAAGTTTTCGATATTGAAACAGAAGAGCTTGTAAGTGATGTTAAATTACAGCAGTGCTTATCAGGCAAACTTAACCAGATTATTAACAGATTATCTCAGATGATCTGCAGTGCGATGGGAGGTAGCGAATGTCAGAGAGCTTAAACTTCGAATATTGTGAAAAAATGGTCTCTGACTTTGAAAACGTTATTGATCATCCTATAAAAGAAAAATCATCTGTATATTATACAGGTGTCGATCTGGGAACAGCTTGCGTAGTACTGGCTGTTTTAGATGAAAACAGAAGACCTGTTGCTGGCGCATACAGGTATGCAGATGTAGTTCGAGACGGAATGGTAGTTGATTATATTGGTGCCGTTCAAATCGTAAGAGAACTCAAACAGCAGTTAGAAGAAAAACTGGGTGTCGAAGAACTTATCTGGGCAGCTGGAGCAATTCCACCAGGAACTGACTCACTTGACGGCGGCGCAGTTAAGAACGTAATCCAGGGTGCAGGTTTTGAATGTACAAACATGCTCGACGAAGCAAACGCAGCAAACCAGCTTTTACAGATGAAAGACGGAGCTGTAGTTGATATCGGTGGCGGTACAACAGGTATCTCCATTCTGAGCGACGGCGAAGTAGCGTACGTTGCAGATGAACCGACAGGTGGTACACATTTCTCACTGGTTATTGCCGGAGCGTACGGCAAAACTTTTGAAGAGGCTGAACTCTACAAGAGAGATGAAAAGAACCACAAAGAACTGATGCCGGTTATAAAGCCTGTACTTGATAAGGTATCATCAATCATTAGCAATCATGTGAAAGGTCACAAGGTTGACGAGGTTGTACTCGTTGGTGGTACATGCTGCTTTACAGGAATCGAAGATGTTATCGAAAAGAGAACTGGGATCCCTACTCATAAGCCAAGGAATCCTATGTTCGTAACACCGCTGGGCATAGCGCTCAGCTGTACAGCTGAGGAGATGTAGACAGGAGGCACAAGGTGGATATTAGAATCATTAAATCACCTTCTCCGGGAACGATAGACATATTACTCAGGAGAAAGGGTTCAGCTAAAGATCAGATCCCTGATAACCTGGATGCTATCGGTCTCGTTCAGGGGAGAATGATAGAAATGGTTGTAGCTGCGGATATTGCAGAAAAAGCCGTTGGTGTCACTGTTGAGGATATCAAAGGATCATGTCCTCAGAATATGATTCTGTTGGCAATATTCGGAGATACAGCATCAGTTGAGTCAGCACTGACTCAAATCAAAGAAGAAGTGGAAGGAGGAAGTAAGTACTTATGATTACAGCTAAACTGACAGGACACATATGGGCTACTAGAAAAGCAGAGAAGCTTAATGGATTTAAGCTTATGCAGGCTGAAATTATCGGTGGAGGAATCGAAACTGGTAAGAAGATTATTGTAGTCGATGTAATTAGTGCAGGTATTGGCGATAGAGTAGTAGTAACTACTGGTTCTTCCGCTAGAAGAATGCTCGGTGATGATAACATGCCGGTTGACGCAGTCGTAGTTGGTATTATCGATGAAGATTGCGATTTTGAATAAAGTGAGGTGTGAGAATGAGTCTTATTGACCAGATTAAAGAAGCCGGAATAATCGGTGCGGGCGGAGCAGGATTCCCAACCCATGCAAAACTCACATCACAGGCAGAATATATTCTCATGAACGGAGCAGAATGTGAACCGCTCCTGAGAGTTGACCAGCAGCTCATGGCTGTTTATCCTGATGAAATCATCAAGGGTTTTGAAATAGCAGGTAGAACTGTTGGTGCTAAAAAAGCAATTATTGGTATCAAGGAAAAGCATCACGATGTAATTGATATTCTGAATGAAAGAATCAATGCTCTGGGCGTTGGTGATTTCGTAGAAGTAGGTTTACTTCCAGACGTATATCCTGCAGGTGATGAACAGGTACTTGTATATCAGCTTACTGGAAGAGTTGTTCCAGAAGCAGGAATCCCTATTATGGTTGGGTGCGTTGTAATGAACAGTGAAACTGCTCTCAACGTATATAAAGCTACACAGGGTATTCCAGTAACTGAAAAGTACATCACTGTTGCTGGTGATGTTCCTAATAGAGTTACAGTTAAGGTTCCAGTAGGAACACCTGTTATGGATGTTCTTAAGTTAAGCGGCATTGAAGATTTCTCAGATTACAGAGTAATCGGCGGCGGCCCAATGATGGGACCTGTTCTGGCAGACCTTAACGGTTTTGTTACTAAGAAGGACAAGGGATTCCTTATCTTAAGCAAGGATCACTATGTTATCAAGAAAAAGACAGTAACAATGGACCAGGCTAAGAGAGTAAATAAGGCAACTTGCGAACAGTGCAGAATGTGTACTGACCTTTGCCCTAGATACTTACTTGGACATAACACACAGCCACATAAGATGATGCGTGTTATGAACTACAACATTGGCGATGTGGAAAGCCAGAAAATCGCAGCACTTTGCTGTCAGTGTAACATGTGTGAACTGTTCGCATGTCCTGCAGGACTCCATCCTAGAATGGCCAACCTGTACTTCAAGGGACTGCTCGCAGAACAGGGCATCAAGTACACAACTGATCAGAAGGAATTCGAAGCAAGAAAAGTTAGACCTATCCGTATGGTGCCTAGCAAGAGACTGGTTGCAAGAATCGGCCTGAAGCCATTTGATCAGCCAGCACCTATGGATGAAACTATCGCTTTCAATCCTGATTGCATCAGAATTGCAACTAGACAGCACGTTGGTGCACCTGCAAGTCCATGCGTAACAGTAGGACAGGCAGTACAGGCTGGACAGAAGATCGGTGAAATTCCTGAAGGCGCTCTGGGTGCAGCAATTCACTCAAGTATCAACGGAACAGTATCAGATGTAACAGCTGACTATATTGAGATAAGGAGGAACTAAAGAATGCAGAAAGCAATTGGAATGGTTGAATTTAACAGCATCGCTAGAGGCATCTACTGTGCAGACCAGATGGTTAAGATTTCAGAAGTAGAAATCGTAACAGCAGCAACTACTTGCCCAGGTAAGTACATTGCTATCGTAACTGGTGATGTAGCAGCTGTTGAAGATTCAGTCAGAATCGGCGAACGTATGGCTGAGGAATTCTTTATTGACTCTATTGTTATTCCTAACGTTGAACCTAGCGTATTTCCAGCAATCACTGGAGCTACAATGCCAGATAGAATCGAAGCAATAGGAATCATGGAATCTTTCTCCTTAGCTACAATGATTATTTGTGCCGACCAGATCCTTAAGGCTGCAGAATTGCAGGCTATCGAACTTCGTCTCGGTAATGGTCTTGGCGGTAAGTCATACTTCACATACACTGGCGATGTAGCTGCCGTAAAGTCAGGTACAGAAGCAGGTATGGAAATGGCAAAGAAAAAGGGACTTCTTGTAAATGCAGAAGTAATCCCTTCACCATCAGATTTATTAATTCCTTCACTCCTGTAATTATTACAGAGCAAAGGAATTTAAGAAGTTAAATTAACACTCTAGTACAAATGAAAGGATTTTAAGTATGAAAACACTGATTTGTGCAAAAGAGGTTGAAGCAGTAAAGGCAAGAGGCGAAAAGGTACTCTACGTTGACGCTGATGCTCTGATCACTTCACTGGCTCGCGATGCAGCAGCTGAAGCAGACATCGAAATCAAGGTAGGCTGTGCACCTGCAGCTTGCGAAGCACCTGCTCCTGCACCAGCAGCTCCTGCTCCAGCAGCTCCTGCACCAGCTCCAGAAGCTGGCGATACTTGGGAATGTTGTGGCAGAACACTGACAGATAACTTCTGTCCAGTATGCGGTGCAGCAAGACCTACAGCTGGCGGCGGAATTGACAGCAATGTTATCTACGAAGCACTGAAGGCACTTATGGAAAAGGGTATGCTCGACAAAATCATGGGAGCTTGCGGCGAAGACGTTCCATACGTTTCAGAAAAGAGTTCAGACGGACTGCTTAAGTTCGTAAGAAGCAATACAGCTAAGTGGTTACCATTACTGGAAGAAGGCCCAGACGTTGACAAGGTATTCTACAATGAACTGGTATCAGCTGAAGACGGCTCATCAATGGGCGCTGGCTTCATCACAATTGATCACTGCTCATTCGACTGGGTAACTCAGTGTCATGAACTGTACTATGTTGTTGAAGGTACTGTTCAGATCACTAACAAGAACGAAGGCAAGGTTTACACAGCTAACGAAGGCGATGTTATCTTCTTCGAAAAGGATGCTGACCTTATCTTTGCTTCACCAAATAAGGCAAAGGCGTTTTACGCTACACACTAATTAAGGAGGGACACTAATGGAAGCATTAGGAATGATAGAAACTTACGGTCTCGTACCTTCCATAGAAGCTGCTGATGCAATGCTTAAGGCTGCAGAAGTAAGACTTCTTGAAAGAACTTTTGTTAAGGGAGGCCTGGTTACAATTACTGTAACTGGTGACGTTGCTGCTGTTAAGGCATCAGTTGATGCAGGCGCAGCTGCAGCTGCTAGACTTGGCGAAAGAGCTCTCGTCACTCAGCACGTAATTCCTAGACCACACGTTGAAGTTGGTGAACAGATTGTTAACCCAATCCCACTTGCTGACCTCAAGGCTCAGGAAGAAGAAGCTGAAGATGACGAGGATGGCCAAAAGGCGTAGAGGTACCGGAAACTAAAATTGCGGAAAATGCAGCCGTAACTGTTAAGGCTCCGGAACCTGTAAAGGTAGAAGCCCCTAAGGAAGAAGCACCAGTTGTAAATGCTGATGAGCTTACTAAGGAAGCTATCGACAAAATTGCGGAAGAAAATGGCGTAGACGCTGCAATTGAAGCAATTGAAAAAATCAAAGTAGTAAAGCTTAGATCAATCGCTAGAGAGTACAAGGATCTTGGAATCGCCGGCAGAGAAATCTCAAAGGCTAACAAGACAGCTCTCATCGAAGAAATCAGAAAGCATTACGAGAAATAGGCCTTTAAGACCGAAATAAATATTTCTTAAAAGGAGGCAAATATAAGATGCAGAATATCGATTACGATTTAAGATCGGTTCAGGAAGTTAGAGACCTGGCTAGACTTGGCCAGATCGCAACTGAACAAATTGCAACTTATACAGAAGAACAGATTGACAAGATCGTTCGTAATATGGTAAGAGTAGCAGAAGAAAACGCAGTTTCATTAGCTAAGATGGCTGTAGAAGAAACTGGTTTTGGTAGAGTTGATTCAAAGACTTATAAGAATCACATGGCTTCAACTCTTCTGTATGATGCAATCAAAGACATTAAGACTTGTGGTATAATTGGAGAAGATCCTGTTAACAGAACTATCGAAGTTGCTGATCCAGTTGGTCTGATCATGGGTATCGTTCCTTCAACAAACCCAACATCAACTGCAATTTACAAGTCAATCATCGCTGTTAAGGCAAGAAATGCTATTGTTTTCTCACCACATCCATCAGCAGCTAAGTGCACACTGAGAGCAGCAACTCTCATGCGTGATGCAGCTATCGAAGCAGGTGCTCCTGCAAACATCATCGGATGTATCACAATGCCATCAATGCCTGCAACAGACGAACTGATGCACAGCAAGGAAGTTAAGATGATCATCGCTACAGGCGGCCCTGGTATGGTAAAGGCTGCTTACAGTGCAGGTAAGCCTGCTCTGGGCGTTGGTGCTGGTAACTCACCTGCATACATCGAAAGAACTGCTAACGTACAGCAGGCTGTTGCTAACATCATCGCAAGTAAGACATTTGACTATGGTACAATCTGTGCTTCAGAACAGTCAATCATCTGCGAAGAATGCAACAAGGACGCTGTAATTGCAGAATTCAAGAGACACGGTGCATACTTCATGACACCAGAAGAAACTGATAAGGTTTGCAAGCTCCTCTTCAAGAAGGGCCACGCAATGAACGCTAAGTTCGTAGGTAGAGCTGCAACAGTTATCGCAGAAGGCGCTGGAATCAGTGTTCCTGCTAACACTACAGTTCTTATCGGACCACAGGCCGGCGTTGGTGAAGGATATCCTCTTTCATACGAAAAGCTGACAAGTGTTCTCGGTTTCTACGTAGTAAACGACTGGCATGAAGCTTGTGAACTGAGCATTCAGCTGCTGCAGAATGGTATCGGTCACACAATGAGCTTACACACTGAAGATAGAAACGTTGTTATGGAATTCGCTAAGAAGCCTGCTTCAAGAATTCTGGTTAACACTGGCGGTACTATGGGTGGTACTGGTGCTTCAACTGGCCTGCTTCCAGCACTGACATTAGGTTGCGGAACTATGGGCGGAAGCTCAATCTCAGAAAACGTTGGTCCTCAGCACCTGATCAACCGTAAGAAGGTTGCTTATGGAATCAAGCCTGCAACTACATTAGTTCAGGATGATGCTACATTCAACCATCCAGAAGTTGCTCAGTATGCTCCAGCATTCGCACAGGCTGCTCCAAGTCCAGTTCTCTGCGCTTCAACTCCTACAGTTGGAAGCGGAAGCTATAAGACTCCAGAACAGTATCAGAACGCTGGTATCTCATACAGCCCTTGCTGCGGCGGCGCATCAGATACTCCAGCTGCTAGCGATAAGCCAATCGATATCAATCAGCTGAATGATATGATCAACGCTTTAGTTAAGGCAATGAAGGGAGAATAATATGGCAAGTGCAGAATATGAAGCAATACTGAAGGTTCTTCTTGATGCATGTCAGCAGATCAATAACGGATCAGCTGCAGTAGCTCAGGTTCCTGAAGGAATTCCAGTAGGTGTTTCAAATCGCCATGTTCATCTCTCACAGGCTGACCTTGATGCATTATTTGGACCAGGATATGAACTGACTCCAATCAAGGACTTAACTCAGCCAGGACAGTTTGCTTGTAAGGAATGTGTTACAATCGCAGGTCCTAAGGGTGCAATCGAAAAGGTTAGAATCCTCGGCCCAGTAAGAAAGGATACACAGATTGAAATCCTCACAGGTGACGGCTTCAAGCTCGGAGTTAAGGCCCCAGCTAAGTTATCAGGTGATATGGAAGGAACTCCTGGAATCACAATTATAGGACCTAAGGGTTCAATAATGACAAAGCAGGGTCTTATGGTAGCACAGAGACATATCCACATGTTACCAGAAGAAGCTGCAGCATATGGCGTAGTTGATGGTCAGATCGTTAGCATTCAGATCGATGGCCCAAGAGGCGGTATCTACAATAACGTTCTTATCCGTGCAACTAAGACTTCAGCTCTCGAATGTCACGTAGACACTGAAGAAGCTAATGCAATGGATATCAATTCCAAGACAACTGTAAAAATTATTAAGTAGTTTTTAATGACAATATACAATAAAAAGGATTTTTAATAGGAGGAAATTAAAATGACTAAGAACGAAGCATTAGGAATGATCGAAACTAAGGGTTTAGTAGGTTCAATCGAAGCTGCCGATGCTATGGTAAAGGCTGCAAACGTATACCTTATCGGTAAGGAATTCGTAGGTGGCGGACTTGTTACTGTAATGGTAAGAGGTGACGTAGGTGCAGTTAAGGCTGCTACAGATGCTGGCGCTGCTGCTGCTCAGAGAGTTGGCGAACTGCTTTCAGTACACGTAATTCCTAGACCACACGTAGAAGTAGAAGATATCCTTCCACAGAAGAAGTAAGATAAAACCTTTTACGATCTAGATGTTTTAAGTAAACCCGGGGCGAATTTATATTCGCCCCTAAAGGTATCTTGATATGAAAAATTTTAAATTAAGCACAAATGTGTATTTTGGACAAGATTCTCTTAGCATTCTGGATGAAATCCAAGGTAAGAATGTACTTATCATTTGCGATAAATTCATAAAGGATTCAGGCATAGCAGATAAAGTAGCTTCACATCTTACAGGTAATACTGTAAATGTATTTGCCGATGTTGTACCTGATCCGCCAATTGAAGTTGTTGCAGAAGGCATTAACTGTCTGAAATCAGTAGGGGCTAACATTATAATCGCTGTAGGCGGCGGCTCATCAATTGACGCTGCAAAGGCTATCAGAGAGCTTGGCACACGTATGAACGTTGCCAATGTAGAAAAATGCTATGCTATCCCTACAACAAGTGGAACAGGATCGGAAGTTACACAGTTTTCTGTAATTACCGACGCATCAAAGGGCGTAAAGTATCCTCTGGTTCTTGAGTCACTGCAGCCAATGGTTGCAATACTTGATCCGGATCTCGTGGCATCAGTTCCCCCAAACATCACTGCTGACACAGGTATGGATGCACTTACTCATGCACTCGAGGCTTATGTCTCAACAAATGCTAATGATTTCACTGATGCTCTCGCTGAAAAGGCTATAACACTACTTGTTAGATTCCTGCCATATGCATATGCTCATGGCGATGATATGGAAGCTAGAGAAAAGGTACATAATGCTGCATGCCTGGCAGGTATGGCGTTTAATATGGTGGGCGTAGGTATATGCCACAGTATTGCTCACCAGATCGGTGCTAAATTCCATATGTCACACGGCAGAGCAAATGCGATGGTACTTCCTTATGTAGTTGATTTCAATGCTCAGATTTCAAGTGAGGGTGATACAAAGGCAGCAAAAAAATATCAGAGAGTGGCTCGCCTCATAGGCTTACCATATTCTGATGCTCCTTTAGCTGTTAGTAGTCTTATTCATAAAATACAGGATATGCAGAGAGTATATGGAGTTCCGCCAACACTTCGCTCTGCTGGAATTTCAAAAGAACAGTTCTATGCTGTTAAAGATTCCATGATTGCTGCTGCAATGGATGATATATGCACAGAGTCTAATCCGAGAAAAGTATGTGAAAAAGATTTTGACAGGTTACTTATGAAAATGTTCTAGAATTATACTGTCCATTCGGACTCATTACTTTGTTGACGAGCGATTGCTTCATCGAGAGTAATCGTATCGTCAACTGGCTGGAAAAGATAATCTCTAAGTTCCTGAATGCCGCGGCCAGTAACTGAATCTACTTCAAAGATTTTAGAAACTCCGGCATTCTCCAGCCAAAGTCTAGCCATAGGAACGTTTGCCTTAGGCGAATCTATTTTTGTCACGATTCCAATTAACGGTCTATTTATCGCAGTAGGGAGGCCATAGCCTAAGATGCTATATGGTTCATCTGCCCCTGCAATTATACCCACCAGATCACTTTCGAATGAGAAGCAACAAAGTGCAACAGAAGATGATGAATACTTGGATTCATAGTATTCACCTGGAGTGTCAATAAAGATATCCCAGCTGTTAATGTACTGGGTTTTGTCATAAAGAATATTATCGCCTTTTAAGGCCTGAATAAGAGTAGTCTTACCAGATTCGCTTCTGCCGGCAAGGAAGAGTTTACGTACTCTTTTGCCGTCAATTAGAAGCTCAGTAGAATCGTGCTTCGCCTGCTTAAACTCTAAATCATTTAATTCTGATGGACTGAGTGCCATTTGAAGCACCTCCTTAATACAAATTTATTGATTGGAAAGGCTGCAAACTCTATAATGCAGCTCGTTCTTAAAAAAGTCTAAATTATCTCGCATTGCCTGATCCACATCAGCGCGAGGTCCGGTTATAATAAGCGTTCCGCTGAATCTATCCATGAAACCAACATCTATTTCACCTGACTTAACAGCAATATCAGCTGCGATAATTGTTGATTCCGGTGGAGTAATATTGATTATGCCCATTGCACCCGAAGGTCTAGCTCCATCATGAAAACCTATATCAAGAGCCAGGTTCTGAAATACTTCGTATTCGGGCGAACCTATAACATGGGCCAGAGTTATTTCTTTACCAGGGATAGTTACTTGAACAGAACGTATCTGACCGCCTTTACCTTTAGCGCCTGCCTGCATTCTGGCAATTGCCTTACCGTATATATCGTCTAATACGGCCTTACGGGTCTTTCGTTCATCCATTATTCTTACCTCTTAGTGATAGGGCATGAAACGTATCCTAAAGTTCCCTGGAAGTAGTCAACTACTTCATGTATAGCGTTGTCTACTGCAGCAAGTTCACCTGTAATAATAAGTGTTCCTGAAAATCTATCTGCAAAACCCAGATATACATCACCGCTCTTAACAGAGATATCTGATGCGATAACAACTGATTCAGGTGGAGTCATGTTCATGATTCCGATTGCTGAAGTAGAGTAATCAATCTGAGGGTTAAGACCCAGCTTGGTGTATACGATAGGGGCAGGACCACCGATAACGTGAGCTAAAGTAATTTCTTTACCGGCTACAGTTTCCTGCACTATTCTTACTTGTTCATTATCATTCATTCAGGTTATCCTCCGATTTATTTAATCAGCGTGCTAGTAAGTACAATACAACCTGACCAGCATTCTGCTATAAGCTTATGTACAAAGTCCAGATCCTTAGGTTCTGGTTCGGTATAAACTTCAATACCGTTTTTATCTTCGATTTCGTCGAGGCACATTCTGATAGCTGCACATCTACCGCAGCCACAACATTTATTTCTATCAATTACCAACATAATAATAGTCCTCCCAATTTATCTTAGTTATAAAACATTACCGTAAGGGGAAGTCAATGTTTTGAAGCACATTTTGTGGCTTTAAATGTTGACATATCAATATTAGAGGCGTATATTAATAATAGTTGAACAACCATTCAACTATTCGATGAAAGAGGTTAATTATGGCTAAGAATCTTGATTTGGAATTTTGCGATTGCGAAGTAATACACCACGAAACTGTACATGAAGTTCAGGATAGAATGTTCGATAAGGATGAATATGCTGACCTGGCTTCACTGTTTAAGATTTTCGGAGATGGAACTAGAGTTTCAATTCTTCATGCTCTGGAGATACATGAAATGTGCGTATGTGATATCGCTGCACTTTTAGGCCTTACTAAGTCTGCTGTTTCACATCAGCTTAAGACTCTCAGAATGGCGAATCTTGTTAAGAGCAGAAGAGAAGGTCAGGTTGTGTATTATTCCATCGCAGATGATCACGTTAAACTCATCCTGGATATGGGATTTGAACACATTAAAGAATAAGTTAAATCAGCCGGAGAAATCCGGCTTAAAAATAAAATTAATAGTTGAACAAATGCGCAATTATTGAAATGAATATGGAGGATAATATAATGAAGAAGAAATTTAAGTGTGAAGTTGATTGTGCACATTGCGCAGCTAAACTGGAAGATGCTATCAAAAAGATCGATGGTGTAGAAGATGCTAACGTAAACTTCCTGACTCAGAAGCTGATGGTAAAGGCACCCGATGATCAGTTTGATGCTGTAATGGAAACAATCCTAAAAACTGCTAAGAAAATCGAACCGGACACTATAATTCACGTAAAGTAGAAGTGACTAGAAATGACTCGTAAACAGAAGAAAACGTTAATTAGAATAATAATTACTTTAGTGCTGTTCGCAGGACTAATGCCTTGCCATATTATAGGTTTATTTGAAAATTTGCCTGAATTTATCAAGGCAGCCATGTTCTTTGTGCCTTATATGATCATAGGCTATGATGTTCTATGGGCAGCCTGGAGAAACATCATAAGAGGTAATGCCTTTGATGAACATTTCCTGATGGGTATAGCGACGCTTGCAGCCTTTGGAATGGGGTTATTCGGAGAAGGAGAGTATCCTGAAGCTCTGGGCGTAATGCTGTTTTATCAGATCGGGGAGCTTTTTCAGAGCTATGCGGTTGGCAAATCCAGAAATTCTATTGCTGAGATGATGGCAATTGCTCCTGACTGGGCATATGTGGAAAAAGACGGCGAAATTGAGGAAGTGGATCCAGAAGATGTTCATATAGATGATATCCTGGTTGTTAGGCCTGGAGAAAAGATTCCTCTCGACGGCATAGTAATTGAAGGTGATTCATTTATCGATACAGCGGCTTTAACCGGAGAGTCTGTTCCCAGGCGCGCCAGCGTGGGTGATGAAGTAATAAGCGGATGCGTTAACGGAAATGCAACTCTTAAGGTTAGAGCAACTAAGGAATTTGAAGATTCAACTGTATCGCGTATTCTGGAACTCGTTGAAAATGCCAGCTCACGTAAGGCTCGAATAGAGAATTTCATCACTAGATTTGCCAAATACTATACGCCTATAGTCACTATAGCAGCTGTAGCGCTGGCAATAGCTATTCCGCTTCTTATTGATGTTAACTGGCTTGAAGGCGTGCGCAGAGCATGTAACTTCCTGATTGTATCTTGTCCATGCGCACTGGTTATTTCAGTTCCTCTCGGATTCTTCGGAGGTATTGGCGCCGCTTCAAGAATAGGAGTTCTTGTTAAGGGTTCAAACTATCTGGAACTCGCTGCTAATATGAAGACTCTGGTAATGGATAAGACTGGTACTTTAACTAAGGGCGAATTCAAGGTTTCACACGTAATTCCAGCTGGTGATATAACAGAAGATGCTATTATCGAGATGGCTGCTCACGGTGAAGGCCACAGCACTCATCCTATAGCTGCTTCGATACTTAATGCTTATGGCAAGTCTATTGATCTAACAAGAGTTAGCGACTCAAGTGAAGCTGCAGGACACGGTGTTAACGTCAAGTTTGACGGTAAGGGACTTCTGCTTGGCAATGCTAAGCTTATGAACGCTAATAATATAGAATATGTTCCATGCGAAGAAACAGGAACAATCGTATACGTTGCTTATGACGGTAAATTCGCTGGATGCATAGTTATATCGGATACTATCAAAGAAGGCGCTATAGAGGCTATTAAGGGCCTTAAAGCAGCAGGCGTAAGTAAGACTGTTATGCTCACTGGCGATAATGCCAAAACTGCAAACGCGGTTGGCGGAAGCCTTGGAATAGACCTTGTTAAATCAGAACTTCTTCCTGCTGATAAGGTGAGTCAGGTTGAAGCGCTTATTACAGAGCTTGAAGGAACTAAGGATAAGCTTGGATTTGTAGGCGATGGCATCAATGATGCTCCCGTTCTCATGAGATCTGACGTAGGCTTTGCTATGGGGTCACTTGGTTCTGACGCGGCGATCGAAGCTGCAGATATCGTTATCATGGATGACGATATCCGCAAGATCCCAGCTGCTATCAGAATTGCCAAAAAAACAATGGGAATCGTTAAGTCAAATATTGCTTTCGCACTTCTTGTAAAGGCTGCAATCTTGGTTCTGTCCGCATTCGGTATGGTATCAATGTGGGTGGCAGTTTTTGGAGATGTTGGCGTAGCTATCATATGTATTCTCAATTCCATGAGGGCACTGAAGGTTAGATAATTTTG
The DNA here is from genome assembly GCA_029006195.1 of Bacillota bacterium. GTDB lineage: Bacteria > Bacillota > Clostridia > Peptostreptococcales > Anaerovoracaceae > Lentihominibacter. Next base: position 69,086 of record JAQXGH010000031.1, on the reverse strand, counting down.
AGCATATATTCTGTGTAGAGTATATGCTTTTTTAGTATTGTTTTTTTAGTATTGTATAATCTTATAAATACAAATATATGATATAATTATATAAATTTATTGACTTTTGGAGTTTTGCACATGACAATTCTAGCAGACAGCAGACAGCAGACAGCAGACAGCAGACAGCAGACAGCAGACAGCAGACAGCAGAGTAGAGCGTAAAGCCCGCTCTTTTTGTAGTGTATTAAGCACCATTAAAAACCTTTGTTTTTAATGGTGCTTTTTTGTGTGGAAAAAATGATAGGAGAAACAAATGGCATTATCGGAACTAATTAAATACGAGGGGGATAACTCGACGTTTATATGGAAATATCCTCATGAAGACTTTAATAGTATGACTGAGCTGGTCGTACATGAAAGTCAGGAAGTTATATTCTTCGCTAACGGACAGGCCGCAGATACTTTCGGTCCAGGCAGATACAAACTGGACGCAGAGAATATCCCAATCCTGATCAAGCTTGTAAATGTCGTAACAGGTGTAAGCGTTTTTCACTGCGAAGTTTATTTCATAAATAAAACTGTGCAGATGTCGGTCAAATGGGGAACCGACTCTAAGGTAAGATTTGTAGAGCCTACAATGGGAATCCCTATTGAACTGGGAGCATCGGGCGAGATGAACCTAGCTGTATCTGACGGACGTAAGATGCTGATCAATTTAGTAGGAACAACTAGCGGAATTGCATGGGATGATGAAAGCGGTAATTTCACTAAATCCCTTCAGAAGTCATTCAGACCTATGATTTCAACAGCTGTCAAGTCACAGTTGCCAACAGCAATCAAGAGAAAGAACATAGATATCGTAGAAGTTGATCAGCACCTTATGGAACTTTCCGATGGATTAAGAGAATGCATACTGCCTGGTTTCGAAGAGTACGGCCTTACTATCCCTCAGCTGTATCTGTCGAATGTCGTTCTACCTGAAAGTGATCCTAACTTCAAGCGCCTTAGAGAACTGCATACGATCTCATTCCAGAAGAGAGTTGCAGAAGCTGAAGCTGAGGTTAGAACTGCTCAGGCACAGAGCAAGGCTGCATATGTGACAGCTGAAGCACAGGCACAGGCTCAGATTAATATTGCGCAGAGAGAAGCGATACTGGAAAGCCAGACAACAGAAACAGAAATAGCTAGAAGAGAAGCAGAGAGAACGCTGATACAGGCGCAGGCAGAAGCGCAGGCTACACAGATGGCAGGAATGGCAGAAGCTGCGGTAATGCAGGCCCAAGGCTACAATCAGAAGGATGTTCTCCAGGCTGAAGTTCAGAAATCATTTGCTGAGGGCCTTGGCAATATGGGTCCGGATGTGGTCAATGGTGGCGGTGGCAGCAGCTCAGTCATGGGTGACATGATGAATCTGGGCATGGGCATGGCAGCTATGAATGCCATGGCACCACAGATGGGAGAAATGATGAAAGGTTTCGGTGCAGCTATGCCGGGAGCAGCATCTGATAATTCTGCGGTATCACAGTCCCAGAATCAGAGTCAAACAAAATGTCCAAACTGCGGCAATAGCCTGCCTGCTAATGCGAAATTCTGCATGGAATGCGGACAACCTCTGGCAAATATATGTCCAAATTGCGGTGCTAATGTACCACAAGGCGGTAAATTCTGTCTTGAGTGCGGAACGAAACTTTAATTAAAGGCAAGGTGCATGAAATGAAAAAAGAAACGAAATACTACCTTATATGCTGGGCACTGATGGTGATACTTTTTAACATCATCTGCTTCGTGACTCCAGCAGAAGTTGGCGGCTACAGCAAATACGACGGAGCATTCTGGCCGGGATACGGCTTCATAATGCTCACCTTTATAGTCCATATGGCCTTTGCAGTAAAATTGCTGGATAAGGCAGGAGAAACACCTATCAATGTGATCAGCTTCATAGAATTGATCATTATGGTGATCGCTGGCGGGGCTTGCATGGCGATACCAAATCTTCCTATATGGATAGGCGTGATCGTCTGTGGGGCAGTACTGGTGTTTTCCATCATATTTATTATCATGGCCAAGACTGCGGGCGACAGGGCTGTAAGTGCTAATGTTATGCTTAATAACAAGGTGTCTCTTATGAGAGAAATCACCGGCGACGCACAGCTGCTGCTCGCAAAGGCCACAAACGAAAACGACAAGCGCATAGCCAAGGCAATCTATGAGGCGGTCAGATTCAGTGATCCTGTTTCTGACGGATCCCTTCAGGCCGAGGAGCACGCCATCATGAAGCTGACAAGTGAAATTAGAGTATTAATGGAGAATGGATCGGCTGCAGAGATTTTGAATTCTAAATTCGACGAACTTCTGAAATTAATAGAGTTAAGAAACATCAAGTGTAGAGAAAACAAGAGAAAAGTATAGGGGAGAAAAAATATGGCAATCTTCAAATGCAAGATGTGTGGTGGCACACTGGAAGTAAACAACGGAGCAACAGTCTGCGAATGCGAATACTGCGGAACAATGCAGACCTTGCCAAAATTAGACGATGAAAAAAAGGCCAATCTGTATGACAGGGCAAACCACTTCAGGCGCAACAACGATTACGATAAAGCCGCAGAGATATATAACAGAATTCTAAACGAGGATACAACTGACGCAGAAAGCTACTGGTCTCTGGTCCTCTGCCGCTACGGCATCGAGTATGTGGAAGATCCGGCAACTCACAGAAGAGTGCCTACAGTGAACAGAGCTCAGTATACTTCTATTTTCGCTGACGAAAACTATAAGGCAGCCATCCAGAATGCTGATGCACTTCAGAAAACAGTTTACGAAGCAGAAGCCAAGGCTATAGACGAGATCCAGAAAGGCATCCTGGAAATCTCTCAGAAAGAAAAGCCGTTTGATGTATTCATCTGCTACAAGGAAACGGACAATAATGGCCGCAGAACACCTGACTCCGTTCTGGCAACAGATCTTTATCACCAGCTGATTCAGGAAGGCTTCAAAGTATTCTTCTCCAGAATCACACTTGAAGATAAACTTGGAACAGCGTATGAACCATATATTTTCGCAGCTCTAAACTCCGCCAAAGTGATGGTTGCTTTAGGTACTAAACCTGAATATTTCAACGCAGTATGGGTAAGGAATGAATGGTCAAGATTCCTGTCGCTCATAAGCCAGGGAGAAAAGAAAATGCTAATCCCTGCATACCGTGACATGGATCCTTATGATCTTCCAGAAGAATTTTCACACCTGCAGGCGCAGGACATGAGTAAGCTCGGTTTCATGCAGGAGCTCATCCGAGGTATCAAGAAAATACTCGCAAGCGATCAGCAGAAGCCTTCTATTAAGGAAACAGTAGTAGTTAACAACGCTCCGCTAGCATCCATCGCTCCGCTTCTTAAGCGTGGCTTTATGTTCTGTGAAGATGGTAACTGGACAAGCGCCGACGAATACTTCGAGAAAGTTCTAGACCAGGATCCAGAAAATGCAGACGCATACCTTGGTAAACTCATGGCATCCTGCAGATCATCAAAACGCGAAGCGCTTAAACATTGTTCAATGCCATTCGATGGAAACGACAATTATGCAAAGGCCATAAGATTCGGCGATGATTCCCTCAAGGAAGAGCTTGACGGATATATCAAAAATATTAAAGACAGAAACGAAACAGCTCGTAAAGAAGGTATATATAAGGATGCTGTAGCTAAAATGGCTAGCGGAAACCTCGAAGGTTACGAAGCTGCAGAAATAGCCTTTGCATCGATTGAAGGTTATAAGAATGCAACAGAGTGCGTTGCTATCTGCAAAAATGAAATCGCCAGAATCAAAGCTGAAATTGCCAGAAAGAAAGAAGAGGAAAGAATAGCTGCAGAGAAAAAGGCAGAAGCAGAAAGAAAAGAAGCTGCTAGAATCGCCCGAATCGAAGTGGAGAAACGTAATGCAGCAATGGTACGTGCTAAGAAAACTAAAAAAGTGCTGTCTGTAACAATACCTGCTGTTATTGTAGCAGTGATAGCCATATTTGTAGTTACGCAGGTAGTGATACCAAACAATAACTATAAAAAAGCATGCGATCTTTTGGCTGTTGGAAAATACGACGCCGCTATAACAGCTTTTGAAGCGATGGATGGCTTTAAGGATGCTGATGCAAAAATTGAAGAGGCAAAAGATGCGAAAATAGAACCAATGAGACTTGGGAATGTAGAGGCGAAAGTAGGTGAAAAAGTCTACTTTGGCAAATATGAGCAGGATAATGATACAGATAATGGCAAAGAGGCTATAGAATGGAGAATACTTGATAAGGATGGCAATAAGGTTCTGCTTATAAGCGAAAAATGTCTCGATGTTAAGAAATATAATGATGTCTACGTATCTATCACCTGGGAAAAGTGTACTCTTAGAAAATGGTTAAATGAAGATTTTGAGAATGCTGCTTTCTCTGATGAAGAACATAAGGCAATCGTAAACACAAACATCAAAAACAATGATAATAAGGATTATGGAACAAGCGGAGGCAAGGACACTAATGACGATATTTTCCTGCTATCCATAGAAGAAGCGGTTAAATATTTCAAGTCTGTCAGCGATAGCGCGGCAGTAGGAACTGAATTTGCAAAAACGAATAGAATTTGGGTAGATGATAATGGTAATAGCTGGTGGTGGTTGCGCTCCCCTGGCTACGATTCTGATAGCGCTGCAATTGTCCATACTGACGGCTACGTGTATGTAAATGGCAGCAGTGTCTACCACGACACTTGTGGCATTCGTCCAGCTTTGTGGGTGGATATTTCTAATCTTTAATTATTAATCTTCTAATCTTCCATACTTTGATGGTAGGTAAAAGGAGAAAGGAATAAAATAAATGAAAAATAAAGTTACGTTCTTGTTTGGTGCAGGGGCAGAAGGCGAAGGAAATTATAATATGCCATCTGGAATAACATATTTTTATGATACCTTTTTATCCGACGATTTTAATAATAAAATTGGTGAACAGCTTAAAACGATAATGACAGAAAGAACTTTTAGTGAGTGGGTGGATGAGTACAAATATAGACAAAATCATATTAACAATAAAAACCTAATATATAGTGCAATTTTACGAAAGGGTATCATTCTATTTTGTAGGACTATTGAGTCTTTTAAGACTGATTATAAAAATGATATTATTTCGATATTGACAAATGATCAATTGGAGGAGTTTTATGATGAAAGTGAAATCAAAGAAGTTAAGGAAAAGAATAGCAATAAAACTGACTTTGATAAAGAACTAAAGACGTTACTATCAAAGGTAAATGAAAAATTTGAAATATCAAGAATATCGCCAGTACTGAAACCTTTCTTCTACAATAAAGCAGGAATATTAAAGTTTGATGAAAGTAAATTGTCGATAAGCACGGCAGGGGTATTGGACTCATATTTTCATACAATAATTAATCCTTCTAAATATGGAAAGGTAAAATTCTCAATAATAATGAATTACTATTGGGCATGTTATACCTGCATAGTAAATTATATGATTAAAAATAATAAGGCGTATTTTTCAAAAAAACTCGATGTTGATGTGAGTGATAATAATGAGTGTTTAATATTAAGTAGGCTAGAAGAAGTCGATAAAATAATATCAAATATGGAACCCGAAGATTTTAATTGTAATGATGATACATACTATAATTTGATAAGAGCGCGATTATGCGATAAAGAAAGTAATTATTCATGTTGTGGCATTCTAACTACAAATTATACACCTTACGTTAAAGATTGCGTGAATGATGAAAGTAAACTTGTGTACTTAAATGGTAGGATTGGTTTATTCGAAATACCAGATATAACCAGTATAAATACTCTATCAGGTACCTTGGATTCAAATCGAATATTTTTCCCTTATGTACTTGGCCAATCATATGTGAAACCCATTATAAATAGGACACAAATCGAAACATATCACAGAGCTGTTCACATTCTTTCAGAAACAGATTGTTTGATAATTATAGGATATGGAATCAATGATGACGATAGTCATATTAATGCGTTAATAAGAGATTTCACGCTGAGTAAAGCGAATGCTAAAGTGATAATAGTCTGTAGAAACGAGAGCGAAAATGATCTTAGAAAGAAACTACGAACAAATGGAGGTAAAATGGAAATTGTACATTGGCAAAACAAATCTAATAGCGAAGTAATAGCCGATGTATTTAATTTGATGTAAAACATGAAACAACAATCCGATCTTTCAATTATAACTAAATCAAAGGATCTATTCTCTTATGTAATGACAGTGACTCAGAAATCGCCTAAGCATTTCAGATATACATATGTCTGTAGATTGCAGAATTACAGCCTAGATGTCATTGAGAATCTATTCAGAGCTAATGATACATTTGGCAACAATGTCAACAACGACAATAATGGCATTCGTCCCGCATAATCTCCAAGTTGCGAGAAGCGAGTCCACAGGTGTGGCCGCCAGAGCTGGAGGTTAAGGAGCCGTATTCCTTCCCTATATAGGGTAAATACAAGCTGGCAGGGAACCTTTACGCAGATGCTTTTGGGTTCTTAGGTATCGAGATACTCTGCCAGCCTTATTATTTTTGAAGAGAATAAACAAATGAACGACTTTGAAAAGATACATAGCTTCGCCAGTTTATATCAGGCACACAAAGCCGCTAGAAAGGGCAAACGCAACAATAAAGAAGTGATAGATTTTGAAATGGATCTTTCGAGAAATTTGGCAAGGGAACGCATTTCGCTATGGACAGAGTAAGCAGATTTCTGCGAGATTACTATAACAAATCACGGCTCTGACGGGTGGGTGCTAAAATGCGATGTGAGAAAGTTCTTTGATAATATCGATCATAAAATTCTTAAGAGAAAACTTCAGAAACTGGATTTAGAAAAACCTGTTCTATGGCTTTTGCATGAGATTATTGACAGCTATGAGTGCAGTCTTGGAAAGGGCCTACCACTAGGAAAAATTAGCTTAAATGCTCATTTTTGTTGTTTTTATAGATAATACAATTAAAATAGTAGTAGGAAAGTGGCATTGCAATGTGCAAACTAAAGGTATTTTTTTTAACACAAAGCGAGTTATAATCCTAAGATGAAAACTAGAGTTTATGCTTCAAAGTATATCAAGGAGATTACGGAGATTATTTATGCATTTTGATGAATCATGTCAAAAAAATTTCATATCAGAAATGGCGGAGAATCAGATCTCAGCAAGAGATTTCTTTAGTCCTTCATTACTGCAATCACTTGAACGTAATTTCGGGCTTACTAATGCTTCGATTATCTGTTTCGATGAGAGAAATAACTTTATCTCATGGATAGATAGCAGGGGCATTCAGCACGGCTTTGATGATGTAAGTCATAAGGCTTTTGCTGAAGATGATAGCGTTAGAACTGTCATTTATAAGGATGCTGGGCGAGATAATCTTAATCACATGAACCTTGAGCCTAAGGTATATTTCCCTTGTGAAATGCTTGAGGACTACGAGGAATCTCAATTTGCCAAAAACATGAATGAGATTTTAGGCATGGCGCATTGCGCCATTATGGCCTTTGGTAAAAATGCATATCTTGAAATTGTTTGCTATAAATCTGAGGGTGAAGGGCCTTTTTCTGAAGAAGAAAAGGACGAGCTTTATAGGCTTTACACTTATGTAGCCAGAGCATATAAGAACTTTAAGCTTCACGAACAGTCTAAGATTTTCTCTAGCATACAGGATGAGATAATTAATTCAGGTGCTAATTCATATATGATTACCGACGATAATATGCATGTCCTTGTATGTAACAAGAGGGCGCAGAGTTATCTTGAGGAAATTCTTGGTGATAATGTATCTGATACTTTCGGAATAGAGAATAAATGCAGTTGGCTGCCTTTCCTTCTGGGAGACATTGATTCTACTGAGAAGGTCTGTCATAGAGTTGTTAGAAATTATGATTTTTTCATACATACATTTAATCAGACTTATAGTCATGACATTATAGACAGGTACTACTGGATAACGATAATGCCTGAAGAAGAAAAACGAAAAATTGTACAGGATATAGCACCGGCTATAATTAAAGAAGAAAGGCGTGATGTAGAGCTTACTCCAGCAGAGAAAAGGGTGGCTGATCTAATCTGCCAGGGCCTTACTTATAAAGAAGCTGCCAGCCAGCTGGGACTTTCTTATCATACCGTTAAGAATCAGGTTCAGAAAATCTTTAATAAATATAAAATCAATAATAAATTTGAGCTGTATAGGAAACATTCCCTATAAAAATGAGTAGTACAGCTCATTTTTTATTGCCTTTATTCGTTTTAATATTAAAATGTAATTAAGGAAAGGGTGATGGCTTTGACTGATAAGGGAATTGTATTTAACATACAAAGATATACTATAAATGACGGACCTGGAATTAGAACAGAAATTTTCTTAAAAGGCTGCCCGCTAAAATGTAAATGGTGCAGCAATCCGGAAAGCCAGAATGCCAAGATGGAGCCGGGCGTTTACATGAGTAAGTGTATAGGCGAAAGCAAATGCGGGCTTTGCATTAAAGCTTGTAAGCAGCAGGCTCTTCTGTTTGGCCAAGAAAAAATCGTTAAGATCGATAGGAGTAAATGCATAGGCTGCATGGCCTGTGCGGATGCATGTCCTTCAGAAGCTATTAAACCTTGGGGCAAACTCATGAGCCTTGAGGAAGTCATGAATCTTGTAGAAAAGGACAGGGGATTCTACGAGAAGTCAGGTGGAGGCGTCACAATTTCTGGAGGAGAACCTCTCGTTCAGGCTGATTTTACAAAGGCTATCTTAGCCGAATGTCAGAAGGCTGGAATTCATACCTGCCTTGAATCAACTTTTGATGCCGGCTGGGAAGTTATTGAGCCGGTAATCAAACATGCTGATCTTATTATTTCTGATATCAAAGTTATGGATGATGAGGTTCATAAGAAATGGACTGGAGCGTCAAATAAATTAATATTAGAAAATCTAAAAAAGATCGCAGCAGGCGGTCACGAAATGATTCTGCGTATACCTGTTATACCGGGAATAAATGATGATGATGCGAATATATCTGCTACTGCAGAATATATAAATGAAAACATTGGTAAGAGTCTGAGGACTTTGCAGCTTCTCTCCTTCATGCGAATGGGCGAAGAAAAGTGCATTTCACTTGGACGTGAATATCAGATGAGAGACCTGGAATTTGATCGAGAAGAATTTCAGAAAAAGGTAAAGTGTATTGCGGATTACTTTAATGATTACGGCATCCACTGTGTTGTTGGAACAAAAGAAAAATGAGAGAAGGGGAAATCAAAATGACTAAATTTAAGGAAACTCATTGCAGTGCTTGTGGTCTTGAAAGTTATGACAAGACTTACAGTCTGGGATATGAAGTTGGCCATAGCGACTGGTCACCTTATTCCAGAGTAAATAATCTCAGAAAGACATTTATGGATAGAACTTATCTTATTGATGTTGAGAGATTCAGAAACGTTACTGAAAGTTATAAAGAAAACGAAAATGCACCTACAAAAATCAAGTGCGCTCGTGCTTTTGAGAAGATCTTAATGAATGCAACTCTTTTCATTTATGACGAAGATCTTATTCTGGGTGAAATCTGTGCTCCTGCTAAGGCATCACCGCAGTATCCGGAATTCTCAATAGACTGGATGATCCACGAAGTTCATAATGAACCCTTCGAAGAAAGAGCGCATGACCAGCATTACTTCGCTAATGAAGAAGATAGACAGGAATTCATCGAGCTTTGTGAATACTGGAAGGGTAAGACTGTTGAAGATCTGGCTAATTCATACTATGACGATGAAATCATTAAGGGTTCAGAAGTTGGAAAGAAGATTTTCCAGACTAACCTCTACCATTATGGCGGTGTTGGTCACCTGGTAATGGATTATGAGAGAATTTTAAGAGAAGGTTATAACGGCATGATTAAGCGTGCCGAAGATGGTATGGCTAAGCTCACTAAGGTTGACCCTGATTACGCTGTTAAGAAGGAATTCTACGAAGCTGTTATAATCTGTCATAAGGCAGCTATCGAATACATAAAGAGATATGAGAAGTTAGCTCGCGATATGGCAGCTAAGGAATCAGACGCAAAGAGAAAAGAAGAACTCCTGGCTATGGCAGACAACTGCGCTCAGATCGCTGGTGGTCCAGCTAAGACTTTCTGGCAGGCTCTGCAGCTCTTTAACTTTGCTACTACATTAACTCAGGTAGAAAGTAACGGTCATTCAATTTCATACGGCAGAATGGATCAGTGGCTCTATCCATACTATGAAAAGGACATCGCAGACGGAACTATTACTAAGGACTTCGCACAGGAACTTCTGGAAGTTACTTTCGTTAAGATGAATAACCCTACTAAGGTTAGAGACGGTGCAACTGCTAAGGTTAGACAGGGTAGAGGTTTCGGCGGTGAATGTCTGACAATCGGTGGATGTGATAAGGACGGAAACGACCTGACTAATGACCTTACTATGATGATGCTGGATGCTTCAGTTCACACTAGAATGATGTGTCCTTGGCTCCTTGTAAGAATGCATGCAGGAACTCCATATGAAGTTAAAGTAAAGGCTGTTGAATGCATCAGAGCAGGCTATGGACATCCTAAACTCTTTAACGATGAACCTACAATTAAAGCAATGATCAGAAAGGGCATTTCACCTGAAGAAGCTGCTGATTACGCTATCGTAGGATGCGTAGAACCTTCACTTCCAGGCAAGGAATACGGCTGGCATGATGCAGCATATATCAATACTGTTAAGTTCATGGAAATGGTTCTTAACGGCGGCAGATGTCTGGACTGCGGAAGCCACTGTCCTAGATGGGAAAAGTGCGGAAGCTTAGGTAAGCACCTTGGTCCTGACACAGGAAGCCTAGAAAACTATAAGAATATGGATGAAGTACTGGAAAGCGTTAAGAAGCAGTTCAAGTACTGGCTCGATCTCATGTGCACAGCTCTTAATATCATAGATAGAGCTCACAGCACTAGAAAGCCTCTGCCTTACGTATCAGCATTCTTCGTAGACTGCCTGGAAAAGGGCGTTGATATTACTGCAGGCGGCGCTAAGTATAACGGCATAGGACCACAGGCAAGTGGCCTTGCAACATGTGCAGACAGCTTAGCAGCTATCAAGCAGCTGGTATTTGATGAAAAGAAATTCACAGGAGCAGAACTTCTCCAGGCCGTTAAGGATAACTGGGAAGGTCACGATGTTCTCTATCATCTGGTTAACAGCTCAAAGGTTCATCACTACGGTAACGATGATGATTACGCTGATGAATTATTCAAGTTTATATTTGAAACTTACTGCAACACTATTGCAGGCAGACCAACTGTAAGAGGCGGCTCATTCAGCCCTGGCGTTTACTCAGTAAGCGGTAACGTTTCAATGGGTCTTGGCACTAACGCTTCACTTGACGGTAGAACAAAGGGAGAAGCAATCTCAGATAACATGGGTCCGGTTCATACAGACGGCGGTTCACATGATATCGCAGGCCCAACAGCTCTGGCAAACTCAGTTGGTAAGGTTGATCACAGTATTGCAACAAACGGTACACTGCTCAACGTTAAGTTCCCTGAAAACGCAGTTGCTGGAGAAGAAGGTAGAGATAATCTGATGAGTTTCGTTGATGGTTATATGACTAACGATCCAATGCACGTTCAGTTCAATATCATGAGCTCAGAAAAGATGAAAGCGGCTCAGAAAGATCCGGATTCATATAGAGACATGCTGGTAAGAGTAGCTGGATACAGTGCTTACTTCGTTGAACTTGGTGAAGCTCTTCAGAACGACCTTATTCAGAGAACTGAATTACATTTCTAATAAGCAAAAGCTATATAGGCTGCCTCCTAAAGGCAGCCTGTTTTTTTGTCTTGTTTACATTAAAATAAGGTGATAGAATACTTTGCTGGAATTATTTTTTTTTTTTTTTATAATAAACTTAGGAGATGAATCAGAATGAAAGCGTTTTTAAATGAATTCAAAGAATTTGCCATGAAGGGCAATGTTATGGAAATGGCTGTTGGTATCATTATAGGTGCTGCATTCACTGCTATCGTAACTTCACTGGTTGATGATATTATCTCACCAATCATCGGTCTTTTTGTTAAGGTAGACTTCACAGACCTGGTTGCATCAGTAGCTGGCGTTGACATCAGATATGGTGCATTTATTATGGCAGTAGTTAATTTCCTCATCGTTGCTTTCGTACTCTTTATAGTTATCAAGGCATTCAACAAGGCAGGTAACCTGACTAAGAAGCCTGAAGAAGAATCGGCTCCAACTACTAAGGTTTGCCCATTCTGCAAGTCAGAAATCGCTATCGAAGCAACTAGATGTCCACACTGCACATCAGAGCTTACTGAATAATATTTAAGGCGGATAATGGACAGGTATTCGTAAACAGGATGCCTGTTTTTTATTTAATAAAAGTCGAATATTTAATCTTTACTATTTTAGTGAAATATAAATGGTTTTGTGGTATACTAATCTAGCTTTTGGAAATGAGAGAAGTAAATCTTTTAATATAGATGGATAAAGGTGCATATGGATAACAATAAGAGTTTTAGAAATGTTCGATGGTTTGTTATAATTATCGTTCTTGTTTTTTTGTCAGCTTGTGCTTACGGAGGAGCTTTAATATATTTCGATACAGATAAATATCAGAATAAGGCAGAGTTTATAGACTTTGCATCTCATGAACTTGGGAAGGATAGACTTTTAACAGCCAATGGATCAGATGATATTGAGTATACTTACGATACGCCTTTTTCTATGGCTGTAAGAAAGGACATTACATTAGGTGATTCGGTAAGTAATAAGGAGTCTGTTCTTATAAATTCATTTATAAGCAAATGTCAGCTGGAGGCAGCTAAGGCAGATCAGGAAGAGTATAAGAAAAAGGGTGATAAGTTCAAGACTCCCGAGCGTGCTATCATAATAGATACATCGGTAACTGAATCTGGAACCGGTGCTGTCAGCGTAGCTGTATATTGTAAGATGTATAAGGCAGGTACTAGAAAGATGGAACTCGAATCATCAGATATCGAAACGCTGCTTCTTTCTGAAGAAACTTATAATTCTATTGAACCTATACAGGCGCTTAATATTACATATAAGGATAGAGCCAGCCAGTTCGTAAATAAGTATTTCGAGAGAACATATTCAGATGATGAATTCTGTGAAGGCTGGGAAAGTTATCTTGACCCTGATAATGATGATAACTATGAGAATTTTATCATGACAAAAGAAGGCATCGAATTCTTCTTTGATGAGGGTACTGTTATTGATAAGTCTTACGGAGTAGTATCCGTAGATATTCCGTATTTTTATATGGATTATACTATCAGAGAGGCTGTTATTGATAGGTATATCGACCCTAATAAGCCAATGGTTGCCATTACTTATGACGATGGCCCTGGAGATAAAAGTGAGAAGAGAATCCTTAAATGTCTGGAGAAGAATGGAAGCGTTGCAACATTCTTTTATGTAGGTTATAGAGTCGATGATTTCGCTTATAACGGCAAGAAAGCTGTAGAGATAGGATGTGAGATCGGTAACCATTCCTGGGATCATCCTCCGCTTACAACTTGCAACAAGAAGCAGATCAGGAAACAAATCGGTAAGACAAATGATGCCATAAAGGAATATATCGGAGTTGAACCAACTCTTCTCAGACCACCTTATGGTGACTTTAGCGATAGAGTTGAGAAGGTTGCTGATATGCCAGCTATTCTATGGACTATCGATACACTTGACTGGAAGACTAGAAATCCTAAGAAGATTTTCAAATCAGTTAAAAACACTAAGCATCTTGATGGTAAGATTATTTTAATGCATTCAATTTACGACGAAACTGCTGATGCTACTGAGAAAATTGTTCCTTGGCTTAAAAAACAAGGGATTCAGACAGTTACAGTAAGTGAGCTCATTAAGTATAAAACAGGAGAAATGCCTAAGGTTAAAGTTTATAGAACATTTAAGAAGTAGGGTGTTCAGAAAGGCGAAATATGATTATTACACGTAGAAGCGATTATGCCATTAGAATCTGCAGAGCATTAAAGGATGGTAAGATTCATAATGTCAGAGAAATATGCGAACTTGAGGATATTCCTAAGGCATTCGCATATAAGATTATTCGCGAAATGGAAATGAACGAACTGGTTAAATCAGAAAGAGGAAACCAGGGCGGTTATTATCTCAATAAGAATCTTAATGAACTTACTATTTATGATATTGTGAGCGTTACAGAAGAGGATCTGGCAATAGTTCACTGCATGAAGGAAGAATGCGGTCGAAATACTAATGACCTTCCTTGTAAGGTGCATCACGAACTTCAGCGAATTCAGGAAGTGCTCGAGAAAGAACTTAAGGGCAAGACTATAGCTCAGGTAATTGAAGCATAAAACACTAAACGGTGTAATAAGTGTTATTTGATTTTATCGATCGCATCCATCATATCCTGAGGAATAGGAGCGGTAAGCTTAAGCTTTTCTTTTGTTATAGGATGCTTAAATTCAAGTTTTGCTGCATGAAGAGCCTGTCTTTCGATGAGTCTAACATCTTCACCGCCATAAAGGTGATCACCAAGAATTGGGTGTCCGATGAAGGACATATGCACTCTTATCTGATGAGTTCTGCCTGTTTCGAGAAGTAATTCAACAAGTGTAAAACCTGTCTTCTCGTAGCGTTCTAAAACCGTGTAGTGTGTAACTGAAGGTGATCCGCCCTCAATTACAGCACGTCTAACGTCTACTGGATCAGGTCTGCCGATAGGTAAATCGATAGTACCGTTTTCTTCCTCGATGATTCCCTTAACGATAGCTATGTAACGTTTTTTGACCTGATTTTTTCTTGATTGATTAGTGTATTCGTTCTGACAATATGAATTCTTGGCAATTACCAGGAGTCCTGATGTGTCCATATCCAGTCTGTTAACGAAGCGAATCTTCCAAGCCTGTTCTTTCTCCTGCATATAATAGGAGAGGGCGTTGGCTACTGTGCCATATGGATGCCCCTTTGTAGGATGAACGATGAGACCAGGTTGTTTGTTTATGATCATAATGTCGTTATCCTCAAAAACAATGTCGAGAGGGATATCCTCTGGTGGGAAATTGCTCTGTTCATCAGGGAGTGTGACTGATATTACATCTCCCTCACGAACTCTATGCCATCCTTCAGTCTGAAGGCCGTTTCTTTTAACAAGTTTTTCTCTTTTAACACGGTTACGCAGGCGTGCAGAGAAATCGAAGTGTTCGCGCATTATTTCGCGAACTTCCATATCTTCTTCATTTGCTGATACTATGTGCTTGAATGTTGTCATAAAATGTATTCTCCTTTATCTCTAGAGGAACTTATCTTTTACCTTATCCCAGAAATCGTAGTCCTTAAATCTTATTAGCTTAACTGTTCTATCCGGTATTTCTACGCGGATATCTGTCACATCTTTATAAACTGCTGTGATACCGTCGTAATTTATACATATCTCGTTTTTAGCTCTTTCTGGATGGATTCCTAAAGGAAGATCCGAAGGGAGCATTATGCTTGAGGTTAATGAACGGTATGCTGTTGTATTGATTGGGGCAATCGGTGTAACCTGCATAACCTTTAATCTCGGATCGACTATTGAGCCGCCAAGTGAATAGTTATAGGCTGTTGATCCGGCGGAAGTGGATACTGTTATGCCGCTTCCACTGAACTTCTCGATCGTCTTATTATCGATGGAAATTCTCATATGAATCGTAGTGGATACGTGACCGCTTATTGTCACTTCGTTAAGTCCATAGTTTGAAGCTGTAGTTCCATCTGCAGTTGTTACTGTATATTCAACAGTATTCAGTTCCTGTACAGAATAATTGCCATTATCGTAATTCTCTACAAATTCTGCTATCTGGCTAGGATGTATTTCCTGAAAAAAGCCGAGATGTCCAGTGTTGATACCGACGATAGGGCAGTCAGGAAAATCGCATTTATGTACAGTTTCAAGGAATGAACCGTCGCCGCCTATGCAAACAATAAGGCTTGTTTTATCTGTGTATTCGCGAGTTACCTCATAACCCTTATCATGAAGAAGTCTAACCATCAAAACTCTTGATTCAGTTGAAAGCTGTGTATCATTTGAAAATACAGTAATAATCTTCTTATCCATTAAATGATCCTCTAAAATTAAAGAAGTGATTCGAATTCATCCAGAATTCTATTGAATTCAGCCATTGCAGCCTTTACAGGTTCAGGTGAACTCATATCTACACCTGCGATCTTAAGAAGTTCGATAGGGTAATCTGATTCACCGGTTTTCAGGAATTCGATATATGCATCAGCAGCAGGTTGGCCTTCATTAAGAATCTTACTGCTTATTGCAGTTGCTGCTGAATAACCTGTAGCGTACTTATATACATAAAATGCGTTGTAGAAATGAGGAATTCTAGCCCATTCATACTTGATATATTCATCCTTTTCTACAGCTGGTCCATAATACTTATCGTTTAATGCCTGGTACTGTTGATTCATCCATTCGCCAGTAAGAACCTGACCGCTCTCGATAGCATTATGAGTAATGTCTTCGAATTCAGCGAACATAGTCTGACGGAAGAGGGTAGCTCTGAATTCTTCAAGATAAAGATTCAGAAGGTACTTTCTCATTTCTTTATCAGTTTCGTTAGCCAGAAGGTGCTTCATAAGAAGTGATTCATTAACTGTTGAAGCAACTTCTGCAGTGAAAATTGAGTGGCTGCCGTAGATATAAGGCTGTACTTCACGAGTATACTTAGAATGCATTGAATGACCCATTTCGTGGATAATTGTGAATACATCCTTAAGCTTATCTGTGTAATTCAGCAGGATATAAGGGTAACTGTCATAACATCCGAAGCTGTATGCTCCGCTTGTTTTGCCCTTGTTTTCATAAACGTCTATCCAGCCCTGGCTGATACCTTCATTCATCTTAGCGATATACTCTTCGCCCAGCGGTTTAAGAGCCTGTCTCATGATATCAAGGCCTTCTTCGAAAGAAACTTTCTTGTCAGGAAGTTCGATGAGTGGAACATAAATGTCTGACATAAACATTTTATCGTAACCCAATATCTTCTTTCTGAGTTCAATGTATCTATGAAGTGAAGGAAGATTATTGTTTACTTCTGCGATAAGATTATCGTAAACGCTTCCGTCGATATTGTCGCCTGAAAGTGCAGCAGCTCTTGCTGATTCATATTTTCTGATTCTGGCACCTATAACATCTGTCTTAGTGTTATAGCTGTAAGTTGTTGAAATTGTGTTTATGAGGCCTTTGTAAGTTTCATAAAGCTTCTCGTATGCAGCCTTACGAACTTCACGGTCATGGCTTTCCATGAAGTTAATGTAGTTGCCATGAGTAAGTTCAACTTCGTTACCCTCTTCATCCCTTATAGTGCCGAATTTGATGTCGGCATTGTTAAGCATGGTAAAGATATTGTTGGTAGCGCCTGTAATTTCACCCATTTGAGCCAGAATGGCTTCTTCAGCCTGGCTTAAGATATGCTGCTTTTCTCTGAGTGTATCCTTGATAGCGAATTCATAAGTCTTAAGTCCTTCGCATGATTCAATATAGCCGAGAACGGTTTCTTCGTCAGCTTCTATAAGTTCAGGAGTGAAGAATGAGAGGAGGGCAGAAATGCTTGAAATGCAGGCAATTGCCTGATCTGTCATGCCCTGGTATCGGCTTTCCGCGTTGTTTTCGTCACGCTTCATATGAGCGTATACGTAAATCTTCTCGACCTTTCTCCAAATTTCATCTTTCTCTGCAAAGGCTTCAAGCAGCATTTCAGCGCTGTCAGCCAGATGTCCTGTGAATTTATCAGCATACCTTTCGGCAGCTTCCTTACATTCTGCAAGCTGACCTTCAATAACTGATTCGTCTGGAATCATAGCTTCGATATTCCACTTGTATTTTTTATCTATCTGATCTCTTGTTTTTAATTCTTTTGAGCTCATTTTTACCTCCGTATTAATTTACTTTACAATGTTCTTATTGTATAATAATTTAGTTACTTATTCAACAAATTGAGAGGTATTTTGACAGATGGACAACAGGCCTATAGGCTTTTTTGATTCGGGTCTTGGCGGACTTACGTGCATAACTCCGCTGATGAAGAAATTACCTGAAGAGAAGATTATATATTTCGGTGATACAGCCAGAACTCCTTATGGTTCTAAGGCGGTAAGCACTATAAAAAGCTTCAGTATGGAAATTGCAGATTTCCTGGTGAAGTGTAACGTTAAGATGATAGTTATAGCATGTAACACGGTAAGTGCTACATGTGTGGATCTTCTTAGAGAGAAGTTCCCTAAGATTCCTATCGTAGGCATTATTGCACCTGCTGCACAGGAGGTTGCTGATACATGTCAGGACAGCAATGTAGGCATTATCGGTACTAAGGTTACTATTGCCAGCCATGCTTATTCAGGAATGGTTAAAGAAATGAACCCTGATATCAACATTCATGAGATTGCTTGCCCTGCATTTGTTCCGCTTATTGAAGAGGGCATTATTGAGAACGATATCATGGATTTGACTATCAAGTATTATATGGATGATTTCGTTAAGGATAATAAGATTGATACAGTTATACTCGGCTGTACGCATTATCCACTTATAAAGAAGAATATCGAACGTATCTATCCCGATCTTAAAATACTTAATCCTTCTAGCATTATAGTGAACAGGATCGAGAAAATACTTACAGAAAAAGATATGCTGGCTCAGGGATCTGATTTCAGAAACGTATTCTATGCCAGTGACCTTAGTGAAAACTTCATAAATATGATAGACCATATATTTGAAGACGAAGAAGAAGACGCTAAAGTTAAGTTCCTGAATTTCGACCTTGAGAAGGAACTTAACAAGAAGATAAATAAGTAATATGAGGTGAATGAATGAATTTCGAAGAATTAATGGAATATCTTGATCTTGAAGATGCTGCTGATTTTCAGTATTTCGAAGCAATGGCTGATATGATCGAGTCTGAGGAATATATTGAGCAGGAAGCTCTGTATCAGCTCTTTGACGGTGCTGATAATACAATGATCTCTGAACTTCTTAATGATTTCTTTGAAGACATTATGGGAGGACTGCCTGAAGATTCAGGTGAAATTTGTTCTCTTCTTGAACAGATCAAGATGTGCCTTACTGGACTTATCATGAATGCAGAAGATGACAGTGACATAAGAAGATTCACTGATGAATTCCATAGATTCAGAAACTGGTATTCTGAGGAATCAGAAGTTGAGCTTTTACCGGAAAACGGTGGAGCACCGCGCTACTTCTGTCTTAGAGATGCTATTACATCAGCCAGAGTTGAAAGACTTGGTGGAGATAGATTCAGATACAATTTTGAAAATGCTGTCGACTATGAACTGGACAGCTACACAATGTCATTTTCAGATCTCGTAGCAGCCGAAGACGATTACAATAATGGAACTATCGTTTTCGATAAGGATGACTACGAATTTGGCGAAAATCTTTCAATGGAGGAAGACAGATACTAATGTCACAGTATTACGGAATTGAAGCTGATTTTCTAAATATATTCGGACCTGATTTTGACAGGCTTGGTTTACCAAGGCGTGTACATTTCATTGCAGCAGGATGCGGAGGAAACGGCATACTGATAAAGGGAAGTGAGAAGACTGCTGTTATCGATGGTGGCATGGCGTACTGTGCAGATGAGACTATTGATAATATTCGTAAATATACAGATAAGCTTGATATTATTATTTGCTCTCACTCACATTATGACCATATAGGCGCTTTACCTTATATGCTTGATGCTTTTCCGGAAGCTAGGGTTTATGGCAGCGCTAAATGCGAGAGGGTGTTTAGGAGCGATAATGCCAAGGCTTTCATTAAAATGATGGGTGAAAATGCCAGGGAGCTTTATGGCGGTGACCCTGATTATGAAATCAAAACTCAGAATCTTAGGGTCGACACTGTGTTAAATGATGGTGATGAAATAAGTCTTGGTAAGGAGAGCATTATAGCCTTTGCGACAAAAGGCCATACAGACTGCTCTATGACTTTCCTGCTTAAACCGATAGATTTAATGTTCACAAGCGAAAGCACAGGTATTATGGAAACAATGGATTATATCCATACACCAATACTTAAGAGTTTTAGCGATGTAGAGGCATCCGTTAAGAAATGCATGTCGCTTGGGGCTAAACAGATATTTCTGCCTCACTTCGGACTTATTCCTTCTGATTTCAATGATAAGTATTTTCAGCTTTTCGTTGAATCATGTAAAGAGAAGATTTCTTATGTGAAATCAATGCTTGCTGAAGGTTTAAGTGATGAAGAAATGCAGGAGAGCTTTATAGATAGGTATATGATGCCTTCTGGAGAGAAGATGCAGCCTTTTAAGGCATATGCAGAGAATGCACAGCACTTATTAACTACACTAGTTAAATACATAAAAGAAAATAATATTTCAGATTTCTGGAACTAAAGGAGGAAGCTTATGTTTAACGCTGAAAAAGTTAAGAATGACATCGTAAAGTGGATACAGGATTGGTTTGAAGAAAACGGTAAGGGCTGCAACGCAGTAATTGGTATTTCAGGCGGTAAGGACTCATCAATTGTTGCTGCACTGTGCGTAGAAGCTCTTGGTAAAGATAGAGTAATCGGCGTACTGATGCCTAATGGTGATCAGTTCGATATTGATGTATCATACGCTCTCGTTAAGCACCTTGATATCAAGCACTATGTTATGAATATTAAGGGAGCATTTGAAGGCGTTGTAAATGAAATCAATAGAGAATTTGGTGAAATTTCTGTTCTGGCTAAAACTAACCTTCCACCAAGACTCAGAATGGCTATGGTTTACTGCGTATCACAGAATGTAAACGGTAGAGTAGCTAATACTTGTAACCTGTCAGAAGACTGGGTAGGATATGCTACAAGATATGGCGATGGCGCTGGTGATTTCAGCCCGCTCGGCAGACTGACTGTACAGGAAGTTAAGGCTGTAGGTAGAGTACTTGGCCTTCCTTCAATGTTTGTAGATAAGACTCCAATCGATGGTCTGCAGGACAAGACTGACGAAGATAACTTAGGATTCACTTATGCTGTTCTTGATAGATACATCAGAGAAGGTATTTGCGAAGATCCTGAAATCAAAGAAAAGATTGATTATAAGCACAAGACAAATCTCTTCAAGCTGGAACTCATGCCTACATTTGAGTATACGCCTGAAGACTAAAATACTAATACGGAGGAATAGAATTGCAGATTACTAAGGAAATGATCGACAGAATCAATGAGCTCGCTCATAAGAAGAAGGGTGAAGGGCTCACAGAAGAAGAAAAGCTGGAACAGAAGGCTCTCTATAAGGATTATCTGGCAGCTATAAGAGGTCAGGTTCGTTCATCTCTTTCAAGCGTTAAATTTGTTGAAGATTTATCTGAAGAAGAGCTTAAAGAAGAACTTGCAAAGAAGAACAAACAGGTATAATATAATAAACGATGTTTGACTTAAATAGTACAGATTAAATATTTGGGAGAATTACAATGAGAAACGTTTATTTGGACTATTCAGCAACTACTCCTGTTAAGGAAGAAGTTGTTAAGGAAATGATTCCTTTCTTAAGTGAATATTTCGGAAATCCATCAAGTTTATACGGCCCTGGTCTCGAAGCTAAAGCTGGTATTGATAATGCTAGAAACCAGGTTGCTGAATTAATAAATGCAGAACCAGCAGAAATCTATTTCACATCATGCGGTACTGAAGCTGATAACTGGGTACTTGAAGCTGTTTGCGATGCTAAGAGCGCTAAGGGAAATCACATCATTACAACAAAGATCGAACACCATGCTATTCTTCACACTTGTGAATACCTGGAAAAGCACGGTGTAGAAGTTACTTATCTTGACGTTGACAGCGAAGGTTTCGTTGATCCGGCTGCTTTTGAAGCTGCTATTAAGGACAACACTATTCTTGCCAGCGTAATGATGGTAAATAACGAAATCGGTACAGTTCAGCCAATCAAGGAACTGGCAGCTATCGCTAAGAAGCATGGCGTTCTGTTCCACACTGACGCTGTACAGGGTCTTGGTAATTTACCAATTGATGTTAAGGATTTAGGTGTTGACTTTATTTCAATGTCAGCTCACAAGATTTACGGCCCTAAGGGTATAGGTGCACTGTATAAGAGAAAGGGTATCCAGATCCCTAGTTATGTACACGGCGGTGCTCAGGAAAGAAAGAAGAGAGCTGGTACAGAGAACTCATCAGGTATCGTTGGATTCGGTAAGGCTGCAGAACTTGCTCGTTTAGGCCTTGACGAACACATCGCTCATTCAAGAGAGCTTAGAGCATACCTGTGGGAAAAGATCCAGGAGCAGGTAACTGACGTATACCTTAACGGCCCTGTTGATTTTGACAAGCGTCATCCTGGTAACCTGAATGTTTGCTTCGATTACATCGAAGGCGAATCAATTCTTCTCCTGCTTGACTGCAACGGAATTTGCGTATCAACTGGTTCAGCATGTTCATCAAAGTCACTGGCTTCATCACACGTTCTGGATGCTATCGGCGTATCAATTGCTAGATCAAACGGAGCTGTTAGATTCACAGTAGGTGACTTTACAACTAAGAAAGATATCGACTATGTTGTTGAAACTCTTGTTAAGGTTGTTAAAAGACTTAGAGAATTATCACCAGTTAATGGTATGGAAGGATGGGACTAAGATATGGCATTATATAACGATACAGTAATGGATCACTTCATGAATCCACATAATGTTGGCGAAATTGAAAATCCAGATGGCAAGGGCGTATATGGAAGCCCTGTATGCGGCGATATGATGATGATTACACTTTCAATCGATGAAAACGAAATCATCACTGATGCTAAGTTTAAGACATATGGTTGCGGTAGTGCTATCGCATCATCAAGCATGGCAACTGATATGATCATTGGAATGAATGTAGAAGATGCTCTTAACGTAAGTAACGAAAAGATCGTTAATGAACTTGGCGGACTTCCTGCAATCAAGATCCACTGCTCAGTTTTAGCTGAACATGCTATCAAGAATGCAATCTATGATTATGCTCAGAAGAACGGTAAGGAATATGCTGGCCTTGAAGGTTATGATCCTACTGAAGATGCTGATGAACATGATCACGATGATATTCCTGAAGAATAATAAAATCAAAAGCAAATTAAAGACCTGCGAATATTGCAGGTCTTCTTTAGTTCATATGGCAGTTAATCTCAGTAAAATAGGGAGACATAATGATACAGGAAATTGGAAATAAGAAGATGGATAACCAGTTCAAGGCAGACGTTTGCCCTGGCGAAGATGATTTTGTTTTCATTTTTGTTAAGGCGCAGCATGGCCCTGACGAAATATATTTAGGAGGCAGCGAGGAGGATAAGATAAGGATTCCAAAGCGAAAGGATTTAGATGTTAAAGAAGATGATCTTGTTTATCTTTTCTCGATAGATGAAGATAAATACTATATGGCAAAACCAGGGATTGAAATAGAAGTGCCTGAAGGTTTTGCACCTAAGTCCAACAGGGTTCTTAGAAAGACTGAGCCTAAGCATCATTCATTTGCAGCTATGACTGCCTGCCATCTTAATACTTGGTATAATAACAATCAGTATTGCGGAAAATGCGGAACAAAGACAAAATACGGCATTAATGAAAGACACATGAAGTGTCCTGAATGCGGCAATGTAATCTATCCTAGAATCAACCCGGCTGTTACTGTTGCTCTCATACACGACGACAAGCTTCTTGTTACTAAATATAGAGGCAGGGCACAGACTAACATGTACGCACTTATAGCGGGTTTTGTTGAAATCGGTGAATCTACTGAAGAATGCGTAGCTAGAGAAGTTATGGAAGAAGTAGGACTTAAGGTCAAGAATATAAAATATTATGGATCACAGCCTTGGGGATTCGCAGGAAATCTGCAGATAGGATTCTGGGCTGAAGTAGATGGGTCTGCTGAGATCACGATGGATGAAAATGAGCTTTCGACAGCTTTCTTTATCTCCAGAGAAGAGCTTGAACCTAATGATAACAGGCCAGCTCTTACTCAGGAAATGATAGAAGAATTCCGAATCGGTAATACGTTCAGTACTCTTTAGTCTTTTATTCTGTGGTAAACATCTTCTCTAATAAGAGTGTAAATAGTTGAAACGAGAGGAATGAAACATAACATTCCCACAACACCGCAAAGGCTGCCGCCTATGGTAATGGCAACCAGTACCCATATTGACGGAAGTCCGATTGAATTACCAACAACCTTAGGGTAAATCAGATTATTGTCAATCTGCTGTACTATGATGAAGATGATTATGAACCAGAGTGCTTTAATTGGTTCAACCATTACGATCAGAAGAACGCCGATTACACAACCGATAAATGCACCGACAACAGGAATGAGTGCTGTAAATGCGATGAGAACACCTATCATCAGTGAATATGGAATCTTACATATGAAGAGAACCACTGTACATATTGTTCCTAAAAGCATGGCGTCAAGACACTGTCCTGTAATGAAGTGTTTGAAGTTAGCATACAGGAGACTACATACTTTAAGAATATAATCATTCTGCTTCTCAGGGATATAAGCCTTGAGGAGCTTTTTAAATTGAACTCCTAAGGTTTCCTTCTGGAAAAGAATATAAATTGAGAAGATGAAAGCAATAACTGAATTTATAATCGCTCCAAATACATTTGTAACAAGCTGAATAGTTGAAGTGAAGAATGAAACTGCGCCTGATTTAATGAAAACAAAAATTTCTTCACAAATCTTTTCCCAGTTTTCAGTGATGTAATTTAATGTCATGTTTTCATCAGCGAAAATTGTTAAATTGAGGTGTATGAGGAAATCATCCAGCTTAGTCAGGAATACAGGAACTGTAGTAGCAAAATCGTGGGCTGTCTTTGAGAGATTAGGGATAACTATTACGCCCATAAGTCCCAGTATAACTACTACTAGTACTAATGTTGTAATGATACTTGCAGGTCTTTTAAGATGCTTTGTTTTTGGTCCATCCAGTTTTGAAAAAAGCCTTTGCTCTATGGAAGTCATAGGAATGTTCAAAACGAAGGCGATTGCACCGCCTATAATGAATGGCGTAATAATATTTACAACTGTAATGGCAGCGTCAGCAATATTCTTGCTGTAAATAACTACTAAAGCCATTACCATTGCTAAAAATAAAAGTAATGCTATTTGTTTGAATTGTTCTTTGTTTAGTTTCATTTTATTGATCCTTTACCACATTATTATTGCTCTAACAGGGCATACCGGTGCGCAGTAACCACAGTTTAAGCAAACATGATAATTTATATCACAAAGGCCGCTTTCGTTAATGAAAATAGCCTGATTTGGACATCTCTCCTTACAAGTGTAACAAGCTTCGCAGTCACCTTGATCTATATGGATTTTCTTGTTTTTTACTTCTGGCTGATAATCAGCTGGCATTGTACCTTCGGCGAAACTGATAATATCATCTACTTCTGAAGTTTTACCCATACCGATCATAAGAGTATGGACGCCAAGGCCGATTACATAGTTCAAAGCCTTCTGGTATGTTCCCGTGAGATTACCACCGCCGAATGCTTTCATGCCCATAAGGCCTTTGCCTGCCTTGATGCACTTATCGATAGCACTTGCCATCTCTTCGCTGGTACCTGCTTCACTTCCGTTACGAATACCGAGTCCAGCATAGTTGATAAGAGGGAAAACTATGTCGCAATCCGGTTCACAAGCCATTCTCTCAGTTACATCAACATAATGAGTTGAAACACCGATGGCCTTTATTATTCCTTTAGCCTTATAGTCCTTTAAGCACTGCCATGCACCGCTTCTGTTATCAAAATCGGGATCGCTTCTTACTTCGTGGAGGAGGAAGATGTCGATGATCTCAAGACCGATTTCATCCATACATTCTTTGATGGCAAACTCCATTTCTTCGTAGCTGGAGTCCAGACATTTGCTGGCGATGATAGGTCGATCAGGATTTTCAGGAGACATATCTATTCCTGCAAAAGCTTCACGCATGTACTTATAAGTCTCATAATATTGAGCTGTGTCAAAAAAATTGATTCCGTGGTCATAAGCGTATCTGACAACTTTAGCACCTTCTTCTAGTGTAAGGTTAAGTTGTGTGTTGCCTATCGTTAAAACTCCGAATCCAATAGGTGTAACAAAAATACCTGTGTTTCCTAACTGTATTTTTTTCATTATATGAATCTCCTTTTTCCTTAAATGATTTAAGGTATCATTTTTATTATAGTAGATTAATAAAAATCTTGCACTATGCATATCAGCTAAATTTGGAGAAATTTTCATACAATTTGTCATTGTTATTAATTTGCTTATATGATATTATTTAGTTACAAAATTTTACATTGTTCGGTTGAAGGATTTGCGAGAGTTCTTATGAAAATAGGCACCGAAGGGGCAAGGCAATTTTGGCTGAAACTCTCAGGTACAATGGAGCAAATCTGGACGGCACTCTGGAAATGAAAACAACAGGGAAACAGAAATGTTTTCCTGTTTTGTTTTTTACTGAGCACGTACACAATGATTAATGAAAGGATTATTTTATTATGAGTAAGACAGGATTTTCATCAGCTAACATTTTACTTCCAAGTGCGGGTAATTATGAAAGCTGGGCTGTAGTAGCTTGCGATCAGTTCACATCTCAGCTGGATTATTGGGAAAGAGTAGAAAAAAATGTTGGTGATAACACTTCAACTCTGAGAATCATTCTCCCAGAAGCACTTCTTTCAGAAGGTAAGACTGAAGAGAAGGTAGCTAAGATCAATGAAACAATGAGAGAATATCTTGCAAGTGGTGTTTTCACTGAACATGAAGATTCAATGATCTATCTTGAAAGAGTTCAGAGTGACGGTAAAGTAAGAAAAGGTCTTATCGGAAAGATCGACTTAGAAGAGTATGATTATTCCGTAGGCAGCACTTCACTGGTTAGAGCAACTGAAGGTACAGTTCTTGACAGAATTCCACCTCGTGTTGCAATCAGAAGAGATGCAGCAGTTGAATTGCCACATGTAATGCTTCTGATCGATGACCCTGAAGATACTGTAATCGGACCACTTAAGAATGCAGACGAAGTAGTTTATGATTTCGACCTCATGGAAGGTGGCGGTCACGCTAAGGCTTGGCTCTTAAACGATGAACTTAAGAATGGTGCATCAGCAGCATTAGAAGCTCTCGCAGACAAGCAGCCTCTTCTTTTCGCAGTAGGTGATGGTAACCATTCACTGGCATCAGCTAAGGCATTATATGAAGAAGAAAAGGCTAAATTCGGCCCTGGCTCAGAAGAAACATTACCTTCAAGATATGCTCTGGTTGAAATCGTTAACCTTTATGATACTGCTCTTGAATTTGAACCTATCCACAGAGTTATCTTCGGAGTTGACCCTGTAGCAGTTCTTGATGGACTTAAGGCTAAGTATCCAGGAACAACAGAAGGTAAGGGCGAAGGTCATGTGATCAGATACGCTTATGAAGGCGCAGAAGGTTACATTACAGTTCCTAACCCTCAGGCTCAGCTGGAAGTTGGTACACTTCAGGCTTATCTTGATGAATTCATCAAGGAAAGCGGCGCAGAAATCGACTATGTACACGGCGACGAGATTACAATTGAACTCGGACAGAAGCCAGGTAACATCGCATTCCTGCTCCCAGCAATGGATAAGGGCGACCTGTTTAAGTCGGTAATCAATGATGGCGCACTGCCAAGAAAGACTTTCTCAATGGGTCATGCAGAAGACAAGAGATACTATATTGAAGCAAGAAAAATCAAATAGGATATTTCGTTTTTAAGTTTAAGTGTGAATAAAAATTGTGTATTAATAAATTGGATTAATTAGGAGGGACTTATGGAACTTAAAACACCTTTATATGACACTCATGTAAGATATGGTGGTAAGATGGTACCTTTCGCCGGCTACATTCTGCCAGTACAGTATAAGAGCTCAGGGGTTGTTACAGAACATAAGGCTGTAAGAGAAAAGGCTGGTATGTTTGACGTTTCACATATGGGTGAAATCCTTTGTGAAGGCCCAGATGCTCTTAACAATCTTAACATGATGTTGACAAATGACTTTACTAGCATGGTCGATGAACAGGCTAGATATTCACCAATGTGTAATGAACACGGCGGTACAGTTGATGACCTTATCGTTTATAAGATGGAAGATAACAAGTACTTCATCGTTGTAAACGCTGCTAATAAGGATAAGGACTATGCATGGATGTGTGATCACCAGTTTGGTGATGTAACATTTACTGATGTTTCAGATCAGTATGCACAGATTGCAGTTCAGGGTCCTTTAGCTAAGGGTATCGTTGCTAAGATTGCTACAGAAGGCAGCATGCCTGAAAAGTACTACCATGCTAGATTTAATGCTGAAGTTGCTGGTATTCCATGTATCGTTTCAAATACTGGTTATACTGGTGAAGAAGGCGTTGAAATTTATCTTCCTGCTGCTAAGGCAGAAGAAATGTGGGACGCTATCTATGAAGCAGGTAAGGACGATGGTCTTATTCCTTGCGGTCTCGGTGCTAGAGATACACTGAGAATGGAAGCTGCAATGCCTCTTTATGGTCACGAAATGGACGACGATATTTCACCAAGAGAAGCAGGTCTCATGTTCGCTATCAAGCTCAAGAAAGAAGTTGACTTCATTGGTAAGCAGGCAATGATCGATGCTGGTATTCCTCAGATCGTAAGAGTTGGTCTTAAGATCACAGGCAGAGGTATCGCTAGAGAACATCAGGACATTTATGATGGCGACAAGAAGATCGGATACACTACTTCAGGTACTAAGTGTCCATCATTCGATTATCCTATCGCTATGGCTAGAGTTCCTAGAGAGTATAAGGAAGTCGGCACAAAGGTTGAAATCGATATTAGAGGTCGTAGAGTAGAAGCAGAAGTTATCGAACTTCCTTTCTACAAGAGATAAAATTATTTTAGTTTGGATCTAAGAAATATTTTAATTAAAGGAGAACAATATTATGGCAACTACAATGGCAGGATTACTTTACGCTAAGTCACACGAATGGGTAAAGATCGAAGGAGATACAGCAACAATCGGTATTTCAGATTTCGCACAGTCAGAACTGGGTGATCTGGTATTCGTTAACCTTCCAGAAGAAGGCGACGAAGTAGAAGCTGGCGAAGTTTTCGCTGACGTTGAATCAGTAAAGGCTGTTTCAGACATCTACTCACCAATTTCAGGTACAGTTGCAGAAATCAACGAAGAACTGCTTGACGCTCCTGAATCAATCAATGAAGATGCTTTTGCTGCTTGGTTCATCAAGGTTGAAGGCGTTAGCGCACAGGCTGATGATCTCATGACTGCTGAAGAATACGAAGCATTCTGCGAAAGCGAAGAAGCATAAAAACTAACAACTTCATTGAGGAGGCGCATATAAATGGGTACATTTGTTCCTAATACTAAAGAGCAGCAGCTGGAAATGCTGAAGGAACTGGGCTTTAACAGCCTCCAGGACCTTACTGCTCATCTCCCTGAAGATGTTAAGTTTAAGGGAGAATTAGATCTTCCATCAGGATTATCTGAAATGGAAGCTAGCAAGGCGGTTAAGAAAATCGCTGCTAAGAACGTTGTGTTTGATTCAATCTTCAGAGGTGCTGGTGCTTATAATCACTACGTACCTGCAATGGTTGGACACGTTCTTTCAAACGAAACTCTTTCAACTGCATATACTCCATACCAGGCTGAAAAGAGCCAGGGTATCCTCCAGTCAATCTTCGAATATCAGACAATGATTTGCGATCTGACAGGAATGGATGTTTCAAACGCATCAGTATATGACGGTGCTACTGCAGCAGCTGAAGCTGTAGCAGCAAGCAGAGAAAGAAAAATGAATAAGGCTCTCGTATCAGCTGCTATTCAGCCATCAGTTATGAAAGTTATCGAAACATATTGCTTCGGTAACGGTATGGAACTTGAAGTAATCGCTGAAAAGGACGGCGTTACAGATATCGAAGACCTTAAGGCTAAGCTTGATCCATCAGTTTGCTGCGTATATATCCAGCACCCTAACTACTATGGTAACCTGGAAGCTGCTGCTGAAATCGGCGAAGCTGTACACACAGTAAAGAAGTGTAAGTTCATTATGGGCGTTAACCCTATGACTTTAGGCGTTCTTAAGACTCCTAGAGAATATGGTGCAGATATCGCTGTAGGCGATGGACAGCCTCTCGGACTTTCACTGGCATTCGGTGGCCCTTACGTTGGATTCATGGCAAGTACAGATGCTCTTAAGAGAAACCTGCCAGGAAGAATCGTAGGACAGACTACTGACCACAATGGTAAGATCGGTTACGTTCTCACACTGCAGGCTAGAGAACAGCACATCAGACGTGAAAAGGCATCATCAAATGTATGTTCAAACCAGGCTGCTTGCGCTATGGCTGTAGGTGTATACCTCTCATGCATGGGCAACGAAGGTCTTAAGAACGTAGCTACACAGAGCTATTCAAAGGCTCATTACATGGCTGGTCAGTTCGAAGCTATTGGCCTCGAAGTAGAAAATAAGGACTTCTTCCATGAATTCATCACTAAGTCAGACAAGTCATCAGAAGCTATTCTGAAGGCTCTTGAAGCAGAAGGAATTCTTGGTGGATATCCGCTCGACGATAACAGAATCCTGTGGTGCTGTACAGAAATGAACAGCAAGGCTGATATCGATGAAGTTATTGCAATTGTTAAGGAGGTGTAAATAATGCTGGTATTTGAAAAATCAAGACCTGGTAGAGGAATCAGTGCACTTCCTGCATGCGATGTAGATATCGTAGCGATCCCAGAAAAGGATGCTAGAGAAAGCGAACTTCATCTGCCTGAAATGGCTGAAGTTGACATCAGCAGACATTATACAGAGCTGGCTAAGAAGGCTCACGGTGTAAACGACGGATTCTACCCATTAGGTTCATGTACAATGAAGTACAACCCTAGAATCAACGAGGCAATGGCAAATCTGCCAGGCTTCACTCAGATCCATCCTCTGCAGCCTGTAGAAACTGTACAGGGCTGTCTGGAAGTTCTGAAGGAAACAGAAAAAGCTTTATGTGCTATCGCTGGCATGAGCAACATGACATTACAGCCTGCAGCAGGTGCTCACGGTGAGTTCACTGGTCTGCTCCTGATCAAGGCTTATCATGAAGCAAACGGAGAAACACAGAGAAATAAAATCATCGTTCCTGACTCAGCTCACGGAACTAACCCTGCTTCAGCAGTAATGGCTGGCATGAAGGTTATCAACATTGACTCAACTCCAGACGGTCTCGTTGACGTAGCTAAGCTTAGAGAAGTTTGCGAAGGCAACAACGAAATCGCTGGTCTGATGCTGACTAACCCTAACACAGCTGGTCTGTTTGACCCTAACATCAAGGAAATCACTGAAATCGTTCACGAATGTGGTGGCCAGTGCTACTATGATGGCGCTAATCTGAACGCTATTATGGGTTGGGCTCGTCCTGGTGATATGGGCTTCGACTGTGTTCACATCAACCTGCATAAGACATTCTCAACTCCACACGCTTGCGGCGGTCCTGGAGCTGGTCCAGTAGGATGTAAGGAACATCTGGCTAAGTTCATGCCTGGCGCTGTTATTGAAGGCGAAAAGGGTAATTACACATTATCAAAGGCTGAAGCAAGTCTTGGAGAAATGAAGTCATTCTTCGGTAACTTTACTGTTATCGTTAAGGCTCTGACTTACATCAAGATGCTTGGTAAGGAAGGCATTCCTGAAGCTTCACTCAACGCAGTTCTCAATGCTAACTACATGATGAAGAAGCTCAGCGAAAAGTATGATATCGCATTCAATCCTGCAGTTTGCATGCACGAATTCATTATGGATATCGGCAGACAGGCTAAGGAAACTGGTATCACAGCTATGGATATCGCTAAGGGACTCCTTGATAACGATATTCATCCGCCAACAATGTACTTCCCACTTACTGTACATGAAGCTCTTATGGCTGAACCTACAGAAACAGAATCAAAGGAAACTCTGGATAATGCTATCGAAGTATTTAAGTCACTTTATGACCTGGCTTATAACGATGCTGAAGTACTTCACAACGCTCCAGTTACAACTCCTGTAACTAGACTTGATGAAGTTGGCGCTGCTAGAAATCCTATCCTTAAATACGAATTTTAAGGAACGCTTAAGTGTATCATTTGAGTGCTATAGCATTGGTCTATAGCACTCTTATTTATTCAAAAACCTACTGGAGGTTATTATAAATGGAAAAATTTGATCTTATAGTAATCGGAGCTGGTCCTGGTGGATACGTTGCTGCAATCAAAGCTGCTAAGCTTGGTATGAACACTGCAGTAGTAGAAAATATCAGAGCAGGCGGTACTTGCCTGAACAGAGGCTGCATTCCTGCAAAGGCTATGATCCACGCATCGGAAAACTACAAGATGATGGTAGATGGATGTGAGGAGCTTGGTATATCATGCGAAAATCCTAGCTTTAACTATGGTAAAATCGTTGAATATAAGAAAAGCACAACAGATACTCTGGTTACAGGTATCGAAGGTCTTCTGGATGCTAACGGAATCACTAGAATCGAAGGAAAGGGCAGACTGGAAGCAGATAAGAGCGTTACAGTAACTGATACAGAAGGTAACGAAACTTCATACGAAGCAGATAAAGTCATCATTGCTACAGGTTCAGTTCCTGCACTCATTCCTATCGAAGGAATCGACCTTCCTGGTGTTCTTACAAGTGATGGAGTATTTGCACTTGAAGAAATGCCTGAATCACTGGTTATCATCGGCGGCGGTGTTATCGGTGTTGAATTTGCTACAGTGTACGCTAATCTTGGCGCTAAGGTTACAATTATCGAAGCAATGCCTAAGGTATTAGATATGCTTGATAAGGAAATCTCACAGAACCTTAAGATGATCCTTAAAAAGGAAGGCGTTGACATTCATGCAAACGCTATGTGCCAGAAAATTGAAGCAGTAGACGGCGGATATAAGGTAACTTATGACGAAAAGGGCAAGATTCAGGAAGCTACTGGTCAGTACGTGGTATGTGCTGCCGGCAGAAAGCCTAACCTGGACGGAGTATTCGGCGAAGGCGTTGAAATTGCAATGGCTGGCAAGCTGATCGATACTAACGAAAACTTTGAAACAAGCATCCCTGGCGTATATGCTATTGGCGACTGCACTCACGGTATCAAGCTTGCTCATACTGCAAGTGCACAGGGTATTTACTGTGTTGAAAAGATGGCAGGTCACACACCTGAAATCAACCTGGATGTTATTCCATCATGTGTTTATACTGATCCTGAAATCGCTCAGGTCGGTATGACAGAAGAAGATGCGAAGGCTGCAGGCATTGATGTTAAGGTCGGTAAGTTCATTATGAGTGCTAACGGCAAATCAGTGATCACAAAGGAAAAGAGAGGATTCATTAAGGTTGTTCTTAGAGCAGAAGATGACGTTATCATCGGTTCACAGATGATGTGCGCTAGAGCAACTGATATGATCTCAGAAATGGGCACAGCTATCGTTAATAAGCTTACAGCTCAGCAGATTATTTCTGCAGTTAGACCTCATCCTACATACAATGAAGGTATCACTGAAGCTTTCGAAGATGCTATCGGCGAATCACTTCATACTGCTCCTAAGAGACGCAGAAAATAGAGGAATTTCTTAACGAAACTCAATACACAGTTTAGACATAAAAGCCTCAGAAGGTTGTAATTCTGAGGCTTTTGTAATATAATATATTTTGTATAATTTTGGGAATTAATATAGATTATATTCAAAATATAGATAGACGAAAGGAAATTTTACCTATGGAAAAAATGGGACTTAATCAGATTAGAGAAGCATATTTATCATTCTTCCAAAGCAAGGAACATTACAGACATGCGAGCTTTTCACTTGTACCTGAGAAGGACAAGAGCTTACTGCTTATAAACGCTGGTATGGCGCCTCTTAAGCCTTACTTTGCCGGCCTTGAAGTTCCACCTTCAAAGAGAATGACTACATGTCAGAAGTGCATCAGAACTGGTGACCTGGAGAATGTAGGTTTTACTGATAGACATGGTACATTCTTTGAAATGTTAGGTAACTTTTCATTTGGCGATTACTTCAAAAAGGATGCAATCACTTGGGCTTGGGAATTCGTAACAGAAGTTCTGAAGCTGCCTGTTGATAAGCTTTGGGTAACAGTCTATCAGGATGACGATGAAGCTTATGAAATGTGGAATAAGACGGTTGGTGTTCCTGAAGAAAGAATCGTTAGACTTGGTAAGGAAGACAATTTCTGGGAACACGGTGTAGGCCCATGCGGTCCATGTTCAGAAATATACTTCGATAGAGGAGAGGAGCACGGATGCGGATCACCTGATTGTAAGCCTGGATGTGAATGTGATAGATACGTTGAATTCTGGAATCTGGTATTCACTCAGTTTGACAAGCAGGAAGACGGTACATACTTACCACTTCCTAACCCTAATATTGATACTGGTATGGGTCTTGAAAGAATGGCTTGCGTAATGCAGGGAACTAAGTCAATCTTTGATGTAGATACTGTTGAACATATTCTTAATGCTATCTGTGAAAAGGCTGGCGTTAAATATGAAAAGAGCAACTCAATGCAGGATGTATCGATCAGAATCGTTACAGACCACTTAAGATCAATGACATTTATGATTTCAGACCTTATCTTACCTGGTAACGAAGGTAGAGAATACGTTCTGAGAAGAATCATAAGAAGAGCTATTATACACGGAAGAAAGCTTGGAATCGAAGGACCATTCCTTGCTGAACTGAGCAATAAGGTTATCGATGTATCATCAGGAGCATATCCTGATCTCGAAACTAAACGTGTTCTTATCGGTAAGGTTATCGCAGCAGAAGAAGAAAAGTTCGATGCTACAATCAACCAGGGTATGAGAATCATCGGTGAATACATTGAAGAAATGAAGGCTGAAGACACTAAGGTTCTTTCTGGTGACAAGGCATTCAAGCTTCACGATACATATGGATTCCCAATCGATCTTACTGAAGAAATCATCGGCGAAGAAGGCTACGAAGTTGATAAAGAAGGTTTCGCAGCAGCTATGGATGAACAGAAGAAGAAGGCTCAGGCTGGTTCAAACATGAAGGATCTGGCTTGGGATGAAGTTACTTCAGACATTTCATTCGAAGGTAAGACTGAATTTACTGGTTACACTGCTTGTAAGGAGCATGCAACTCTGGAAACTATCATTAAGGATAATGAATCAGTTGATAAGGTTAAGGTTGGCGATGTTTGTACATTCATCCTCGACAAGACTCCATTCTATGCAGAAAGTGGTGGTCAGGCAGCAGACAACGGTTATATCTATAATGATAACGGAGCAGCTGCTTACGTAATGGATGTTCAGAAGAACAACGATGTAATTACTCACAAGGTAGAAGTTACTGTAGGTGAGTTTGAATTAAGAGAAATGGTTGATGCTATGATACTTGAACCACAGCGTAACAGAACAGCAGCTAACCATTCAGCAACTCATATGCTCCAGAAAGCTCTACAGGAAGTATTAGGCGAACATGTTAAGCAGGCAGGTTCACAGGTTACTGCAGACGGCTTAAGATTTGACTTCAGCCACTATGAAGCTATGACTGCAGAAGAAATTGCTAAGGTAGAAGAAATCGTAAACAAGAACATTACACACTTTATGCCTGTAACTACTAAGGAAATGTCTATTGATGATGCTGTTTCAGAAGGCACAATGGCACTCTTTGGTGAAAAGTACGGCGATATCGTAAGAGTTGTATCAATTGGCGATTTCAGTAGAGAACTTTGTGGTGGTACACACGTAAGTAACTCAGGCGAAATCGGTGCGTTTAAGATTTTAAGCGAATCAGGCGTTGCATCAGGTGTTAGAAGAATCGAAGCTATAACAGGACAGGCTATCCTCGAAAGACTTATTAAGACAGAAAACACTCTGGATTCAGTAGCTGAAGCAATGAAGGCTAAGAAGGATGTTGCAGTAGAGAAGGCTGCAGCACTCGTAGAAGAAAACAAGGCTCTTAAGAAGGAAATTGAGGAAATGAAGAAGGCTGCTATGTCTAGCGGACTTGATTCACTCATCGATGAAGCTACAGATGTTAACGGCATCAGACTTATCACTAAGAAGTTCGATGATTACGGTGTTAATGATCTGAGAGAACTTTCAGACCAGATTAAGGCATCAAATAAGAACGTTGTAATGGTATTCGCAACAGAAGCTAAGGGTAAGGTTACATTCCTCGTATCAGTAACAGATGACCTCGTAGAAAACGGAGTACATGCTGGTAAGATGATCAAGGAAATCGCAGCAGCTGCAGGTGGCGGCGGTGGCGGTAAGGCTGACATGGCTCAGGCTGGCGCTAAGGATCCTAGCAAGATTCCAGATGCATTTGCTAAGGCTGCAGAACTTCTGTAAATGCCCTTGTAATTCGTAATTAATAGATGTTATACTGAACTAAATTATAGGAGGTTTAAGATGGATAGACAGACAAGAATGTACAATAATTTGGATAGAGTTGAACAGAGAACAATCGAAGAAATTCTTACTCTGGTTTACGATGCATTAGAAGAAAGAGGATATAACGCTATCGATCAGATGGTAGGATACATCTTATCAGGAGATCCTTCATATATTACAAGCCACAATAACGCTAGAAACGTTATGGGCAGAATCGAAAGAGATGACCTGGTTGAAGAACTCATTAAGGCTTATCTGCACAAATAATTAATAAAAAAGGAATATTGAACACATGAAGAAAATTGGACTTGATGTGGGTGATAAAACAATAGGCGTCGCTGTTAGTGACGCCTTAAATATTACTGCCCAGGGTATAATGACTATCGAGAGAATAGGCATTAAGAAAGACACAACTAAAGTAGTAGAACTTATTCAGGAGCACGGATGTGACACAGTTGTTATAGGACTTCCTAGAAAACTTGATGGTACAGATAGCCCGCAGACTGAGAAGGTATATGAATTTAAGACTAAGCTTGAGAATAAGATGAGAAGCATGGGTCTTGGCGACATTAAAATTGAATTTTACGATGAAAGACTTACAACAGTTATGGCTGAACGTGTTCTTATAGAAGCTGATTTAAGCCGTAAAAAACGTAAGACAGTAATCGATAAGCAGGCAGCTATTCTGATTCTGCAGGGATACCTGGATTCACAGAAGAACTTCTAGAGGGGAGTGGCATTAAACCAGTATCCATACAAAGAAAGAGAAATGAAATGAAAGAGACATAACTATTCCGATAATCATAATTTTGGGAATAGTTATGTCTCTTTTGATATAGTTTGAAGCACATTGGCTTATAGAGGTTCTATCTAAGCGTTTTTATTTTTTTAAAGGTCCTGCGGTACCTCTAAAATCATTCCAGGAACCAGATCATCAGCCTTGATGTTATTTAGCTTACAAATTTCATATACAGCTTCTCGTGTATCTGTGTCGTCAGACTTAAATTCATTAGCGATATCCCATAATGTATCACCAGCAAGAATTTCTACAGTTTGATTATCAGCTGGCTTAGTTAAAGCTGTTGAATCACCAATACCTGTAATGAATCCAAATACGCCTACACACATGCACATTACTATAACAATGAATGTGATGAATCTGAACTTTGACTTAACCTTATATCTCTTAACCTTATTGTTATTTCTGTTATTCTTAGTATTCATAGCTATACCTCGCTCTTACCTACTCTATGAACGTTTGTTCGTTTTGTTTGTAGCTATAATATAACAGAACAGCTGTTCCTTGTCAAGAAAAAAAGAACGAATGTTTATAAAAATAAAAAAAAAAAGAACGGCTGAATTTCAACTGTTTCAGCCGTTTGTTCGTTTTTGTTATTTTTCGTAGTACGTTTGTTCGCCTGTTTTAAGAGCTTCATAGAACTCGTAAGAGTCCTGTTCGTCTTGTTTTGTAAACAAACTTATTACTACCATACATATTAATGAGCCAAAGAATCCGAATGCTCCGTACCAGTTTCCACCCATATTCCAAACGAAATATGTCATGAGTACAAGTGCTGTTCCTACTATTGAAGCAACTACTGCAGCCTGCTTCGTTGCCCTCTTCCAGTAAATCCCCAGTACAAGTATAGGGAACAGTGGCATTACCAGGGCAATAGCGAACATTATAAGCGTGAAAATAAGGTCTGGCGGGTTCAGGGCCATTATTATGCTGACAACGCCTATAACAGCGATTACAGCTCTTATAGAGAGCATCTGCTGTTTATCTGACAACTTAATATGTAAAGTCTTTGAAATAATATCATTGGATATTATTGATCCGCTTACCAGAAGGAACGAATCTGCTGTTGTAATACCAACAGATACAGCTCCAACGAAGAAACCGATCATTAGAAGAACTGCAGCTACAGGATGAATACCTGAAATTACATTCTCTATAAGATAAGGGATCAGATATTCTGAATCAGATGAGCTGAGGCCAGGTAAAAGCGCTATGCTGACCATTCCTATAAGCATTGTGCCTGTCCAAACTAACGCCTGAAGGAACGGAGTAATAATCATAGTTTTACGCTGTGTATCCAGCGATTCTCCTGAGTAGCCCGATCTGATGAATACATGTGGAAGCATAACTGTCCATCCAATAGCGCAGCTAAAAGGATATCCGAATCTAGCGCTATATGGAACCCAGGCATCAGGACCTGGATATGAGAACCAGCTTCTTGTGTTATCCCAAATCGTTGAAACAGCAGTAGGAATTGATCCTCCAAAGGCTGCAAACAGACAAGCTATAACAATTATCCATAAAATGCTTATGTAAACCAACCCCTGAATAGTGTCAGTAATTGCAATGGATTTGAGTCCGCCGATCATTACATATAATACAATTACAAGTCCTACTATTATTACTACATTTTTGTATGATGCAGCGCCGCCTGTGGCGATTTCTGCAGCCTTTGCTATAGCAATGAGAACGCTTGTAACATAAGGAA
The DNA here is from genome assembly GCA_029006195.1 of Bacillota bacterium. Taxonomy (GTDB): domain Bacteria; phylum Bacillota; class Clostridia; order Peptostreptococcales; family Anaerovoracaceae; genus Lentihominibacter. Next base: position 30,066 of record JAQXGH010000031.1, on the reverse strand, counting down.
ATGAAGCGCTTAAGAATACCAAAGCAAGCACTAATCTAAGTACGGGGCTTTTGAATCTATCATAATAGAAGTCAGCTGGAGTTGTGTAATGTCTAATGCTGTTAGTAACCCACACCTTGTTCATTACGAAGTGCATGATTACCGGGAGCAGACAAATGTAGCTGAGTTCTGAAGCCCAGTATCCGATACCGCCTCTATAATAAGCTCCAGGACCTGCGAAGAATACCCATGTACTCATAAGAGATGCCAGGTATGTCATTACTAATATCGGCCATTTGATAGATCCGCCTGCAGTTGCAAACTTACGTGCATTGTTATTTTGACTGCGCTTATTCTCTATTACAGCTATAGTCAGCATGAAGCCAAGATATAGTGCAAATATTACCCAAATCGATACTGAACTAAGCATTGCCTTCATCCCCCTTCTCTTTTATTTTACGGAGTGGGTGGATCTTAAAGGTCTTAAACATACCTATATAGACAGCTATCCACAGTGGTATAAGAGTAATCAATCCGTGTATAATTGTGCCTTTAGCTGAGCCGTAAGCGGGTACAAAAGGCAAATTATAAGCTACATAAAATACTATGACTGCTATAAGCCATATTTTTTCTGTTTTTGTTATTTTCATCTATTTTTCTAATTCCTTAATAGCGTTTTCTGCGATATCGTGAATTTTATTAATTGTTTCTTCTGAAAATACCGGTTCTACAGGGTTAGCCGTTAACTTATCGTATTTATCTTTAACTCTATCCATAAACTCTCGGTTTTCTTCATCGAGATTAGGAATCTTTCCCTTATAGAAGAGTTTAGGCATATGCATTTTCTTATAATGACGACGTGTATGCTTAGTTGCCAGGAATGTGGTTTCGTCATTACCTGCAAGTAATTCTTCGAAGTCCATTTCTTCATCAGATACTTCAAGTCCTGTTCTGAGTCTCTGTGCGATTTCGAATATTTCATCATCTGCTATGAGAACAAGCGGGTTGATTGTCATAGCTGTTTCAACCTGTCCTGCGCCACCCAGAACGCTGGCATCTGACATAGCCATTGCCTGTATGAGTGATGTACGTTCGATCATGTTCTGGCCATCAAGCTTTAAGCTGTCAGTACCAGTTCCATATGAATGGCATCTGATGTTATAACCCTGTTCAAACGCCTGCATGCAGATGAGTCTGCCAAAAGTGATTTCAGTGTTTGACTGAATAGTCATTGTTGTTCTCATATCCATTGAGAACAGTAATGGTGTAGCTATTACTGGTAATCCAGGACAAATTGTTTCCAGCATAACTATCTGTGCTAAAACGTCTGCTGAGGCTGCCAGAGCAGTACCCTGAGCTGTTACAGGAGTATTGGCTCCGCCTGCAGGAAGTGCACATGGCTGTACAGGGATGCCTGCCTGAGCACATCTTAAGATGATTTCTGAGTCCATATACTTGAACTGAAGAACAGGAACGCTGCATGAAATAAAGCTTACGATCGGCTTTTCTCTAAGCTGATCTGGTCCGCCTGCAGCAGCCTGACACATTTCAATCAGATAACTTACGTTTTTAGCTTCATATGGCTGGATCCAAATATGCTTCTTTGATGATGTGAGTGCAACTTCAAGCGCGCATACATCGATTGATTTACTAGGAATTGATGGATCGCATGCTGATGGCAATGCCACAAATGAAATATTATCAAGCTGATTAGTCAGATGATACCATTCTTTAAGATCATCCAGAGTGCCCTGGTGTTTATTACCGTCTACATTGCAGTAGTATGGAGCACCTGTGTTCGTTCTTGTGTAGAACTTACCTTCTGGATGAGGATAAGTCATATCATGCTGTCCATCAGGTGAATATAATGTAAAGGCTTCAGGCACTGCTGCTATAGCCTTGTCGATTACTTCCTTAGTAAACCACATATGGTTTCCTTCTATACGGCAACCAGCCTTCTCCATGATATTCATAAGCTCAGGATGATCAATTGAAACGCCTCTTTCGATAAGAAGCTGTTCCATACGGCTAGTGAAAAGAGCGAGCTCTTCTTCGCTCATTGCATTTATTTTAATTCTGCCTTTCATTTTTACCTCCGATATTATTGCTGCGAAGTTTATAAGACTTTGAAATTTCTGTTCTTTACAATAATTATGACAGGTGTCTTGTCACCTGTCATATTTTATCACATTGTATCAAATAGTAAACAAAAAACTGCCACTTTTGTGACAGTTTAGAAGTGTTTTTTATTAAATCAGGGTTATTTACTCTGCAATTAGCTTTTCTGCAAGTCTGCAGCAAGAAATGGCATCGCTTGAATATCCATCAGCACCGATTTTATCAGCCCATTCCTGTGATACAGGGGCTCCGCCAACCATAGTCTTGATCTTACCCTTATAGCCTGCTTCAGTTAACATTTTCTCGATAGTTTCCTGATGTTCCATAGTAGTTGTCAGAAGTGCGCTTGAGCCGATAATATCAGCGTCTAATTCAACTGCTTTATCGATGAAATCCTGAAGCTCAACCTGCTTGCCTAAGTCGCATACATCAAAGCCAGATGCCTTGAGCATTGAAGCGCAGATAGTCTTACCGATGTCGTGAGCATCGTCCTTAACAGTGCCGATAACAACAGTACCCTTTTTTTCGATATTTCCATTACCAGCGTTAGCTTCTTCTTCTACTCTATCTGTTACGATCTTCATAACTTCTGAAGCCATCAAAAGATCCGGGAGGAAAGCTTCTCCTTCTGCGAAGTCATCACCCAGAATTTCCATTCCTTTACCAAATCCATCTTTCAGAAGATCAACTGCAGTGATTCCTTCTGCTTTAGCATTATCTAAAATTTCTATTGCTGCATCTTCATCTGCATCAAGAATTGCTTCAATTGCTAATTCATTGTATTTAGTAGCATCGCACATTTATATATCCTCCTCTAGAATAATAGGGATTTCATATAGATATCCATGAAATCATCTCTATCAGCCAGTTCAACGTGTTTAACCATATTTGGTATGCCTATTGCAGCATTCATTTCTCTTTCTGACATCATAGCCATAGAAACTCCGCTACCGGCTGCATTGCCTGCGCAAACAATTATATCCTTTTTTACTGCCGGGAGCAAACCAATTTTTATTGCACTATCTATATCAATATATGAACCGAAAGCTCCAGCAATAATAATTTCTTCCAGTTCTGATGCCTCTCGCCCAGCTTCTTTAAGCAGAATTTCTGTTCCGGAGCTTATCGCACCTTTGGCAAGCTGTATTTCTCTAATATCCTTTTGTGTGATCTTTATATTATCAGTAAGTATAAGCTCTTTAGAACCAGTCATACGGCCTTTGGAATTTATAATACCGTTTTGTAGCATTTGCGCTGCAGCATCGATTATGCCTGAACCACAAATTCCTGTAGGCTGACAATCGCCTATAGTTCTGAAATACACGTTCCCTTCACTAATGAGAACCTTCTCAATGGCGCCATCTGCTGCTCTCATGCCGCACTGGATAGCAGCACCTTCAAATGCAGGGCCTGCAGCTGTCGAGCAGGCGAAGGCTTTATCTCCATCTACCAGAACAATCTCGCCGTTAGTTCCTATGTCGATGTAAAGGGTCAGCTTGGTTTTATCAAGCAGTCTCACAGAAACCAGACCTGATACGATATCGCCGCCAACGTGTCCCGCAATATTTGGTATTACAGAAACTTCAGCGTTTTCGTTTATATTCAGCCAGGATTCACTGCCTTTAATTGTTAATTTCCCTTCATAAGCCGGTGTGAAAGGTGCAAGAGCCAGGCTCATTACATGATATCCAGCAAACAGATGTGACATAGTGGTATTGCCGCAAACACATATTCGCATAATATCATCATTGTTAAACCCGTGTTTATTAACAAAGTTTGCAATTATCTCATTAAGGCAGCCGCATATGCATTGCCTAAGCTCTGCCAAATGTTCTTCATCCCGGCCGCAGTATGTGATTCTGGAAATCACATCAGCACCGTACTTTGACTGAGGGTTTGCCAAAGCCATAGACTCTATATGAGAACCACTTTTAAGATTCCAAAGCATGCCAACAACAGTTGTTGTACCGATATCAAAGGCAATGCCATAGCCTTCTGAATTGGTATCTGCTTCGAAATCAGATGGCATCTGCAATGAGCTGGCCTTTATTTTATTTGAATTGCTCATGAGAGCGTAATTTTTACATTTACCGCATTTACTGCAGTTTCCGATGCACCTTATCATTTCTTTTCTTTTAACGCATTATGTATGCTGCAGAGTTTGCAATTTTTAGTTTCATTCATGCAGTACATACATTCGTCTCCTACACTGCTGTAATTATCATTAACGACAAAGAATAGACCGCAGCATGATTTAAGAGGGATCATAACGTTACTGCTGTTAATTCTAATGCCGAGATTGTCAAAATTCAGTAATTCCTTAAATACTGATATGCTGCCTACATTCATGCCATAAAAACCTGGGCCGAAGTTTTCGCTTATTTTGTTTGATTTACTGATTCTATTTCGTAAGGTGTGTCTTAGAGCATCAACATATGCCGTGCCCCATAAATCCAGGTAAACCTGCTTTAGCGAAGTTTCATCAGTATTTATGAAGCTTCCTGCTGAAGCCACATATAAATAAACGCCTTCTATGGATTCTGAATCTATTAAGCTAAAAGCATGGCACTTTAATTCTAAATTTCCAAGTTCAAGGGTGTCTTCTACTAATTCGAATTCCCCTTTTTCAAGAAAAAGATACTGGGACTTTATATCAAGCGCTTCTATGGCTTTCTGGCGCATGGCTAAGCCGCCCTCTTCTATTCTCCTTGCTTTTGCCCCATTTCTATTCATGCCTGAGATTTCAGAGAAGACTTTCAGAGAGAGTTCTTCATATTCAATTTTATCTAAATTAAATGATCCTCGCTTCACTAATTATCACCTTTGCCGATTGTTTTATCATAAATTTTATCAAAGAGATACATAACTTTATTCTTAAAAATAATGCCTAAAATAAAGAGAATAGCAGCTATGATTGCGATTACAATAGCACTTGTATAATAGCCTTTAACCAGCTGATGTCCAATAAGAAGGCTTCCCATCATAGCTGGAGTTCTGCATATAAGTGATATTATAAGCAGCCATTTAAGACTGAGCTCAGAAATACCAGCTGCATATGTCAGGATATCTTTAGGAAAACCAGGGATAATGAACAGAATAATCATTGTAGCTATACCCTTCTTTCCCTTAAGCTTATCGGCAAAGGAGTCCATCTTATCCTGACCGAATAGAACTGCCATCGCATTATGACCAAGAATCTCGGCAATATAATATGTCAAAACTGTTCCCACGAAGGTACCTGCTATGGACAGAAGGTATCCTAACCAAAAGCCATACATATAACCACCTGCAAGCTGAATGGCTTGTCCAGGCAGTATGCAAATTACGATTTGCAAAACCTGTATGCCTAAATAAATCGGAATGCTCTGAGTTTTATACTCTGATAAAAGCTGTTCACAATATGTAATGTCAGAGAATTTATCTATGATATCGTGATGGCAAAAGTATATGTAGAGAGGTAACCCAATAAGAATAATAAACAGCAGCAGTAATTTAACTGCCGCTGATATTTTTTTTATTTTATTTCTGTCTTCCATTTATAAATTGATAATATTGCTGTCTACCAGCTGCTGTAATGATTTGATTACGCCAAACTTGGAGTGTTCGTAAGTAAGTCCACCCTGGAAGTATACGATATAAGGCTCTCTGATAGGTGCATCAGCTGAAAGTTCAATTGATGAACCCTGAACGAAAGCGCCTGCTGCCATAATAACAGGATCTTCGTAACCTGGCATAGCCCAAGGTTCAGGTGAAACATGTGAATCGATTGGAGCAGCGGCCTGGATACCCTTACAGAATGCGATGACAGCTTCTGGTGATCCCAGCTTAACAGCTTCAATGATGTCACTTCTTGTGTCTGTAGCCTTTGGACAACATTCATAGCCAAGGTTTTCATATGCCTTAGCGCAGAGTACTGCACCCTTAACAGCACCGTTAACTACCTTTGGAGCCATAAAGAGACCCTGAAGCATTGTTCTAGTCTGGCCAAATGTGAGGCCGCATTCACCACCGATGCCAGGTGAAGTCATTCTATATGAAATGAGGTCAACAAGGTCCTGTCTGCCAACAACGTATCCACCGGTCAGCGCTAAACCGCCACCTGGATTCTTGATAAGTGAACCTGCCATGATATCAACACCTACGTCAGTTGGTTCCTTAACGTGGAGGAATTCTCCGTAGCAGTTATCTACCATACAAATGATATTAGGGTTGATACCCTTAACGAACTTTGTCCATTCTTCGATTTCTTCGATTGTGATGGCCTTTCTCCAGCCATAGCCTGTTGCTCTCTGGAGTGTGATCATCTTTGTGTTTGGCTTAATTGTATTCTTCAGAGTTTCGAAGTCGATTCTACCGTCTTCTGTGAGTTCTACCTGACTGTAAGTAACGCCATATTCCTTTAATGAACCCTTACCGTCGCCTCTTCCTCTGATTCCGATTACTTCTTCCAGAGTATCATATGGAGCGCCTGTGCAGTAGATGAGTTCATCTCCAGGTCTTAAGATACCTGTGAGAGTCAGAGTCAGTGCGTGTGTTCCGTTTACGATGATAGGTCTAACCAGAGCTGCTTCTGTATTGAAGATATCTGAGTATACTCTCTCCACAGCATCTCTTCCTGCATCATCATAACCGTATCCAGTGTTCCATGCGAAATGTCTGTCACAGATACCGTTCTTCTGGAATGCTGAAAGCACCTTGTACTGATTGTAAGCCATGATGTCGTCCAGCTCGTCAAAGTGCTGTGATACATCCTTTTCACTTTCGTCGATAAGGTTGAGAATTTTTTCTGAGATTCCGAAAGAATCTCTTAAAAGTTCGAATGTGTTCTTCTGCATTTTTCCTCCAATGGTTACTTGTTATTTAACTTTTTTTCTTTGTACTTCTCAAGCTTTTCAGGACTCATTTTATGGTCATTGTAATAAGCTAATACATGAGAAGTGAAGATATTATAATCAAAGAACATTAATATTGGTTCTCCGAATTTCTTATCATTATCTTTGGCTGCTAATTTGTTCAGCTTCTTCTGTACATCTACAGGAACTGATTTAACAAAAGGTTTAACATAATCCTCTATATCTTCCTGCCATGATAAAACAGGATATCCCTTACTGCCCTTAGTTCCTCCAAGGTCATTTACATACTGTGAACCCAGCGCTGCTGCTGAGTTTATGAGTGTACCTGAAGAAATGGCAGTTGTTCCATCGTTTAAGTCTCTTGATACTCCACTGCCATCAGATCCAAGTCCGCGAAGACCTGAATTGAGATAGTAGTTTCCTGAGATGTTCTCATCTCTGCCAGGTGCAGCATCGTTGTCATAAAGGCCTATTATACCGCCTGAAGTACTGTGCTTAGTGGAGATTTCACCAGCATTATAGCAACGTTTAACGGATACACCATAAGTACCGGCAACTCCAACAACTCCTCCAGAATAGTTGTCTGAGGAAGATGATACTATGTGCTTATCCTTCTTAACAGTTACATCTCCAGTGTTGTAAGAACAGTAGATTTTAGCTCCGGATCCGTTAGTGTATCCGACAACGCCACCTGTTCCAGTTGTAGTTGAAACAACATTTCCTGTGTTATAACATGATAAAATCATCGATGAAGATGAAACTGATCTACCGGCAACACCGCCTGTTCCGAAAGTAAGTGCGCCAGACATAGTTGAATATACTGTTCCTCTATTTCCTGACTTCTTGATCTTACCCCAGTTTTCACCAACAACGCCGCCTACTTTAGTAGTACCTACAACATCAGCATAGTTAACACAGTTTGTGATAACGCCATTAGCATTAAAACCGCAGATACCACCTGTCTTTGTCTTTCCGCTTACAGCAACGTTAGAAATAATATTTGAAATTCTACCATTTTCTGTAAGGATGCCGCATACAGCACCGCATTCCTTGTTGCCGCTAAAAACAGCACCAGAAAGGTTAAGGTTCTTAACAGTACCGTCAAGATAGCCAAATAAACCTACTGTGGCAGCATTAGTATCTACTTTTATACCCGAAATTGAATGACCTTTACCATCAAATATGCCCTTGAAACATACGTCCTTATCCGGACCTATAGGCTTCCATGGTTTTGTCAGTTCAATGTCATCGGTTAATTCAATTGTTACACCTTCGAATGTTTCGAAGTATGATGGTTTCCATCTGTCTGTTTGCTGTTCATTTACCAGACTGGCAAAACCTATGAGCTCTCCTTCTGTTCCAATTTTATATACTTTTTTAGGATGTTCATAATCAAACCAGGAAGTGTCTTTAGCTGTTTCATCGTATACTACTGGTTCAATATAATTACCATATTCATCATAATAGCCGCTTTCATTGTAGCTATAATTATTGACAGCATTAACATTTGCTGGAGCGAGCGCAGTTCCAGCCAGTATGCCAGCTGTCAAAAGATATAAGAATGAAATCTTTTTCATGATATTATTCTGAGTCCTTTCGTTCTAGTTCCCATTCCATACCTTTTACTAAATCACGTTTAACATTCATTTTGTGGCTCGCATATAATTGTGTAGTAGTCACTTGTTCGTGGTCAAGCAAAGCCTGGACATCAAATATTGAATTGCCCCTTCCGATAAGGCTTGTCGCTGCCGTTGCCCTTAGTTTATGAGGACTATATCCTCCCTTTCTTGACGTTGACATGCCTATGGAAGTGTATTTTTTTACTAATTCTCTAATCTGTCTTTCTGTCATGCGTCTGCCTTGAAGCGACAGGAATAAAGCATCCTTATATTCATCTGCCAGACTGTCAACAGCCGCACGCTCGTTCTCAATGTAATCAAGTACAACCATAGTAACCGATTCATTGAGTGGCATTATTGCCTCTTTATCTCTTTTTCTGTAGATTTTGAATTCTCCTCGGCTGAAGTTAAATGATGATATGTTCAGCTGCTGGAGTTCAAAGAGTCTAAGTCCATATGTCAGGAATAGTATCAATATGGCCTTATCTCTCTTCTTTGTCTTTTCCCAGTATTGACGTTCCTTCTCAGTAAGATGAGATCCGGTTGTTACCGCATCAAGCATTATCATTACCTCGTCATCCTGGAGGGCCTTGATTTCTCTCTCACCTGCTTTAGGTACCTTAATGGGATCGAATCCATCAGTTATATTCTTGTTTAGAAGTCCGTCTCTATAAAGCTGCTTAAACATAACTGAAATCGATGATTTCTTTCTTGCTAATGTTTTATTACCGTTTTCATAGACAACAACTTCGTTATCTTTCTCAACAGTATATTTCCTGCAGTAGTCAATAAAAATATTAACATCTACTGCCTGTATTTGCTGAAAATCAGATAATTTGATCTCTTTAGTGGATTTAGCACTTGTAAGATCAGTCTGATCGATCAGATACTGGCAAAAGAATCTGATGTCAGACAAATATGAAAGTCTGGTTCTCGGGAGCACGTTGCCCTTAAGATATACGTAAAAACTTCTAAGAAAAGAAGGCAATTGCGACTGTATATCTTCGCATTTGCTGACGATTTCGTATTCATTAAGAACTACGTTATCAGGCTTATCGCTTCTGTTATGCAGTTTTACAACCTTATCTGAAGCCATTTTGTAAGCGCCTCCAATGCATCATTATCACTTTCATAATCCGATATATTTAGCCAAAACATTTTATCATATCTTCTAAACCAGGTTAACTGTCTTTTAGCATAATGGCGACTGTTTTTTTTGATATTATCAGTAGCTTCACTAATGTCTACCTGGCCTTCAAGATATGAAATAATTTCTTTATAACCTATACCTTTCATTGATATGCTATCAAAAGTAAGTCCCATATCCATAAGCTTCTTTACTTCATCGATAAGCCCCTTTTCCATGAGAATGTCTACTCTGGCATTGATACGGTCATAAAGTTCAGCCCTATCTCTAGATAGTCCTACAAGTATAGGATCGTAATATTCGTTTGCTTTGTTTACTTCCGTAAAGGCTCTAATTGAACCGCTTTCGTTTAATCTTTCTAAAGCTCTTATTATTTTCTTAGTGTTGTTTTCGTGAATCGTTACTGCAATTTCAGGATCTTTTTCCATAAGCATTTTATGAAGATGGCTACTTCCATTTTCTTCTGCTATTTTCCAGAGCCTATCTCTGTAAGCTGTGTCTCTCGGAGCATTTGAAAAATCCATTTCATAGAGTAGAGAATTAAGATAAAGTCCTGTACCACCTGAAATTACAGGAAGCTTACCTCTGCTAATGATGTCTCTAATGGCTTCCTTAGCCAGTTTCTGATACTCAGCAACTGAGAAATCTTCTCTGGGATCAACAAAATCCACAAGGTGATGTACAGCAAGTGAGAGTTCCTCGGCAGTAGGTTTAGCACTTCCTATGTCCATATATTTATATATCTGCATAGAATCGCAATTAACTACTTCACCGTCAAATCTTCTTGCCATTTCAATTGCATATTTGGTTTTTCCTACCGCAGTTGGACCTGCAATAACTAAAATTTTAGGTTTATTTATCATTGAACCCTCTTAAACATTTTTTCAATTTCATATTGTGTCATTTTGACGAATACCGGTCTGCCATGAGGACATGAGAAGGGATTTTCGCAGGCCGAAAGCTGCATCATTAAAGCATTCATTTCATCTAAAGAAATATTATCTCCGCCTTTAATTGCAGCCTTACATGAATTCATGATGATTCTATCCAGAAGTTTCTGGTTATCCGGCAGCTTGCCGCCTTTGAATTCTGTAAATAATGTTCTTAGGAAACTTTCTGCTTCATAAGGAGTCATAAATGACGGAACTTCACGTACCATATAAGTATTGTTACCGAAATATTCAATGCTGTAACCCATCTGAATAACCTTAGGAAGCCATGAGTCTTCCATTGTTACTACATCGGACGGAACGTTGAAATTTAGAGGTATAAGAAGCTGTTGAGCTACTTTATCTATGGCTTCATACTGTGCCTTAAACTTCTCATAGAATACCCTTTCGTGAGCAGCGTGCTGATCCACCATATAGAAACAGTTCTCATCATATGCCAGTATATATGTGTTAAAGACTGAGCCTATAATATTTAGTGATGCTGGTTCAAATGGACGAGCAATTTTAATTTCCTGTTTTATTTCTGCTTCAGGTTTTACAGGTTCGACCTTTTTTTCTTCTTCTTTACGTATGTAAGATAATAATTTTTTTATGTCAACCTGTTCACCCTGCGGTATGCTTTTTCTTTCTGGCTTATATTCAAATTTTGGTTCTGAAACCCTAGTTTTTTCAATTGGTTTAGCAACCTGAGGCTCTTGTTTCTTAGAAACCGGGATATTTTCTTCTCTTATTTTCGCTGACGGAATAGCTTCTGTTCTTGCTAAAGCCTCACGAACAGCTGATTCTACGAAATCTTCTACCTCTGCATTGTCGTCAAAACGTATTTCCTTCTTTGTAGGATGAACATTTACATCAACTTCTTCTGGCGGAAGTGAAATAAACAGGAAGGCTACAGGAAATCTGCCTTGGAACAGTCGTTCTTTATAGGCTTTTTCTAAACCTCTTTCTATTATGCTGCTTGAAATAACGCGGCCATTTACACAGAAAATCTGCCTTATTCTTGATGTCAGTGAATATGCAGGGTTAGATACGAATCCTTTAATGCTGAATCTATCTGTCTTTTTATCTACAGCTATGAGGTCTTTGCTTAAATCTGCACCGTAAATGTTAACGATATTATTGAGAATTATCCCCTTACCTGTTGTTGTAAACACATGCTTGTTTCCGTTTATCATCTTGAATCTGATGTCAGGATACGAAAGCGCTATCTTTGAGATCATGTCGATGATCCTTCTGGCTTCAGCTGCATCAGATGCCAGGAATTTTAGTCTTGCCGGGATATTATAGAATAAATCTCTAACAGTTATAGTAGTACCCACAGGGCATCCAAAACCTGCATTCTCGAGTATGTTGCTACCTTCAACTATAACTCTGCGACCAGCTTTAGCATCTTCGGTTTTAGTCATTACTTCAACGCGGGCAACTGCACAAATGCTTGCCAGAGCTTCACCTCTAAAGCCCAGAGTATAAATTGAATCAAGATCGGATACATCTGAGATTTTACTTGTTGCATGCCTTTTAAAAGCGAGTTCAACTTCATCTGCAGGTATGCCGCAACCGTTATCGGTTACTCTTATATAGGATTTACCTCCATTACTGATTTCAACTGTAATGGAAGTTGCTCCGGCATCTATTGAATTTTCGACCAGCTCTTTAATTATGGAGACCGGTCTATCGATGACCTCGCCTGCCGCTATTTTATCTGCTGTTCTCTTATCTAATATTTTTATCATGTTTAAATGATTTCCTTTAACTCTTCGAGCAGTTTATAAGCTGCTGAAGGTGTAGTGTTCATGAGATCGATCTCTCTGAGTTTCTGGAGGACCTGATTTGGTACAGCATCGAATAGAGAAAGCTGAACCTCTTCATGGAATACTTGTGATTTTTCTTCTTTTGTCTGACTAACAGGTTCTATAATAGAGTTTACGTTGCTTTCATTCTTGGCATTCAGTGAATCGAGATGATACTGAGCGCTTTCGATGAGTTCCTTAGGGGCTCCGGCAAGTTTGGCAACATGGATACCGTAGCTTTTGCTTGCGCTTCCCTGAACGATTTTGTGCAAGAATACAACATTCCCGTTTTCTTCGTCTACATCAACGTTATAGTTCTTAATGCCCTTGATCGTATCTTCGAGAACTGTCATCTCGTGATAGTGAGTTGCGAAGAGCGTTCTAACGTGTCTGCCGTTTTGGCAGAGATATTCAGCTGCAGCCCAGGCAATTGAAAGTCCATCGTAAGTACTTGTTCCTCTACCTATTTCATCAAGGATAACGAGGCTTTTCTTAGTTGCTGTGTTTAAGATGTGTGAAAGCTCACTCATTTCAACGAAGAATGTACTTTGTCCCTGAGCCAGATTGTCAGACGCACCTATTCTAGTGAATATTCTATCGCAAACACCAATTCTGGCTGTCTCGCATGGGACGAAGCATCCTGCCTGTGCCATAAGGACAATAAGTGCAGTCTGTCTCATGTATGTGGACTTACCTGACATGTTAGGACCGGTAATAATAAGCATGTTCTGCTGATCACGGTCAAGATAAGTATCATTACTTACAAATATGCCATCTCTGATAGTCTGTTCAATAACCGGATGTCTTCCACCAATTATTGATATTACGTCTGATTCGTCAACAGTAGGCCTTATATAGCCGTTCTTTTCTGCTACCTGGGCAAATGAAGTTAAAACGTCGATCGAAGCTATAGCCTTGGATGTGCTCTGGATCTGTCCGATCCAGTCCTGTAGCTTTTGCCTGATTTCGTTAAAGATTTCGTATTCTAACTTATTTATCTCAGCTTCAGCATTAAGAACCAGTCGTTCTGTTTCCTTAAGCTGAGGTGTTACGAAACGTTCTGCATTTGCCAGAGTCTGTTTTCTTATATAGTCATCCGGTACAAGGTCATAGAATGATCTTGTTACTTCAAGGTAGTATCCGAATACTTTGTTGAATCCTACTTTGAGATTTTTGATACCGGTTCTTTCTCTTTCTACTGATTCAAGAGATGCGATCCAGTTTTGTGCGTCACTGATGGATGACTTTAATTCATCCAATTCTTCTGAATAACCGCTCTTGATTACTCCACCCTCTTTAATTGTAAATGGTGGTTCCTCAACAATACCTGCCTCGATGAGTTCATAGACCTCTCTCAGAGGGCATATATTGTCGTTTAAGCTCTGTAAAAGCTCTGATTGGTATTCGTATACTATGTCGCTTAATTCTTCCTTTATATCGGGAATTACGGCGCATGAGTTCTTAAGGGCTATCATGTCTTTGCCATTAGCCCTGCCTGTAGCGATTCTTCCTGCCAGTCTTTCGAAGTCATATACGCTCTTAAGGCATTCTTTAATATTGTTACGGGCAAGGACATTCTCCGTAAGTGCTTCAACAGCTTCCAGTCTGGCGTTAATGGATGCAGCGTCGTTAAGTGGCTCCTTGATCCACTGCTTCATTTTACGTGAGCCCATAGCTGTATTAGTTTTATCTATTACTCCTAGAAGTGAACCCTGAAGTTTCTTTTCAAAGAGTGTTTCTGTGAGTTCCAGATTCTTGATGGTTGATTTATCAAGTGACATATGCTGTCCAACAGTATAGATGTTTACAGTCTGGATATGTGAAAGGCTGCTCTTCTGTGTATCGATAAGGTAAAGAAGCATTGCTCCAATTGCCATTTCTGAAGCAGAATCTTCCTCGATTCCTATACCGTGCAGTGCACCTATGCTAAACTGTCTCTTGATTGCATCTCTGGCAGCATCTTTCCTGTAGAATTCGTCAGAAATGATATTGAAATAAGCTTCTGTTATAGGTTTGATATAGTCAATATCAATGATATTTGCAGTATTATGGTCAAGAAGTACTTCGCTGGCATCGATTTTTACCAGTTCATTAATAACTTCATCTGTACCTGATACGATATTAAATGTTGTAAGGAAGGTTTCACCTGTTGATACATCGCAGTATGATAAACCGATCTGTGAATCTACTGCGTAGATTGAAGCGATGTAGTTATTTTCCTTTTCGTTAAGCATTGTGCTGCTTAAAACTGTACCAGGTGTAACTATCTGTATTACTTCTCTTTTTACTATACCTTTAGCTGCTGCAGGATCTTCTACCTGTTCACAGATTGCGACTTTATAGCCTTTATCTATGAGTTTGGAAATATAGGTTTCAGATGCATGATAAGGAACTCCGCACATGGGAGCTCTTTCCTCAAGTCCGCAGCTTTTGCCTGTAAGTGTTAATTCGAGTTCTCTGGCTGCTGTTTTAGCATCATCAAAGAACATTTCATAGAAGTCTCCAAGTCTGAAGAACAGTATGCAGTCGCTGTAATTTTCCTTAATATCAAGATACTGCTGCATCATTGGGGACAGTTTTGGCTTTGCCATTATAACCTCCAAAAAAGGTGACAGTATTTATCACCGCCACCCATGTAATCACTATTTCAAATCAGCATGTGATGAAGCAACTGCTTCTTTAACATCTAATTCTGTTTCGTTCTTGCTTTTCTTCATGAAAAGCAGATATTCGATATTGCCCTTTGTACCTGTTACCGGTGAATATGTAAGTCCATGTGAATAAAGTCCGTTAGCCTCACCATAACCGATAACGTTTCGGATAACTTCTTCGTGTACTGCAGGATCTCTAACGATACCCTTCTTACCTACCTGTTCTTTGCCTGCTTCAAACTGAGGCTTAACAAGGGCTACCAGGCAACCGTTTTCTCCGAGGAGCTGAGTAGCCACAGGAAGTACGAGTTTAAGTGATATGAATGAAACGTCAATGCTTATAAAATCTACATCTCTGCCTATTGTGTCAACGTCAAGGTATCTGACGTTGCATTTTTCCATGTTAGTTACACGCTCGTCATTTCTAAGTTTCCAGTCAAGCTGTCCATAACCAACGTCTATGCAGTAAACGTGAGCTGCACCGTTTTGAAGCATGCAGTCTGTGAAACCGCCTGTTGATGCACCAATATCTACAGCCTTTGCGCCGTGTAAATCGAAATCATAGAGCTTTAACGCCTTCTCAAGTTTAAGTCCGCCTCTGCTGACATATGGGCAAAGAGTTTCTTTAATTGTTATTTCAGACTCTTCGTCAACAGGAGTTCCTGGTTTATCAACTCTCTGACCGTCTACATATACAATGCCGGCCATAATTGACGCTTTAGCCTTTTCTCTTGACTGAAAGAAGTCTTTTTCTGTTAGTATTACATCTAATCGTTTTTTCAAAACGTTACACCTCTGATTTTATTTTTTGTGAAATGCGCTTTGCATCAAGACCATATTTGTCATAAAGCTCGGCTGCTGAGCCGTGTTCAATGAATTTATCTGGCCATCCGAGATTCATTACCCTAATATCTTCGTTAATTAAAAGGCTATCGATGTATTCACCAATACCACCGATGAGCGCTCCATCTTCTAATGTAACTATTAATTTAGAAGTCTTAGCTGCTTCAATAAGGTTTTCTTTATCAAAAGGTTTAATGAATCTGACATTTACAACACCAGCATCGATTCCAGCTTCATTAAGAAGCTGAGCAGTTTCAAGTGCAGTAGAAACCATATTTCCTGTAGCCCAGATATCAACGCTTCCGCTCTCAATAAGTCTTTCTGATTTACCTAATATGAGCTGATTGTTATCTGATGAATTAGCTATTGCTGCGGCCTCACCTCTAGGATATCTGATAGCGCATGGCATATCAGACTCTGCACAGAAATGAATCATATCGCTAAGCTCTTCTCCATCTTTAGGTGCCATAACTATCATGTTAGGCATTGATTTAAGATAAGAAATGTCGTAAAGGCCATGGTGCGTTTCTCCGTCAGCTCCTACTATACCAGCTCTATCTATGCAAAGTGTCACAGGAAGTTTCTGCAGACACACATCTTCGATGATATTATCGTAAGCTCTCTGCAGGAATGTTGAATATACAGCAACAAAAGGTCTAAGGCCTGCCTTAGCAAGTCCGCTTGCGAATGTTACTGCATGCCCTTCTGCTATACCTACGTCAAATATTCTATTTTCGTATTCTTTCTGGAATCTGCTAAGTCCAACTCCATCGATCATTGCAGCGCTGATCGCAACAATTTTATCGTTAGTCTTAGCTTCTTCTATAAGTGTGTCGCCAAATACATCTGAATATGATTTCCCTGATGATTTATTAATTGGTTTACCGGTTTCAACATCGAATGGTCCTATACCGTGGAAGATATTAGCCTTATCTTCTGCAACTGAATAGCCTTTGCCTTTCTTAGTTACACAGTGAATAAGGACTGGTCCGTGAATACCCTTAGCAAGTTCGAGTGTTTCACACAGTTCTCTGACATTATGGCCATCTACAGGTCCTATGTACTTAAAGCCCAGTTCCTCAAAATATATACCGTCTATAACAGCATATTTCAGGCTGTCTTTGGCATGATGGATACCTGAAATCATACCTTCGCCAACTACCGGAACTTTAGAAAAACCCTTCTTGATCTGGTCTTTGATTTGAATGTATTTGCCGGTTGAAGTGATTCTTCCCAGTGATTTGGATAATCCACCTGTGTTTGGTGAGATGGACATACCGTTATCGTTAAGGACAACAATAAAATTGTACTTGGAGTTTCCAGCATTATTAAGAGCTTCAAATGCCAGACCACCTGTCATGGCACCATCTCCGATTATTGATACTATGTTGTAATCATCACCTGTGAGTTCTCTGGCTGCAGCCATACCAAGTCCCATTGAAATAGATGTGCTGCTATGACCTGTATCAAACACGTCATATTCACTCTCACAAACTTTAGGGAATCCGCTCATTCCGCCAAATTGACGAAGCGAAGAGAATCCATCTATTCTTCCTGTAAGGAGTTTATGAACATATGTCTGATGTCCTACGTCCCATATGAGTTTATCTTTAGGTGTATCAAAGCATTTATGTAGAGCTATGGTAAGTTCTACAGCTCCAAGGTTAGATGAAAGGTGTCCACCTGTCTTTGATACAGATGAGATGAGAAAATCTCTAAGTTCATATGAAAGTAATTCCAATTCATCGTAATCCATTGTTCTGAGATCTTCAGGAAAGTTATGATTTTTTATGTAATTACTACTCATAAATGTCTCTTTTCTAGTTAGCCCTTACTGCAAGCTCTTTAGCTAAATTAGTCAAAATCTCAGCATTATCATAGTACTTAGCTAATGCATTGATTGCGTTTTCTGTATGTTCGATTAATTTTTCTTTTGATTTTTCAAGACCATGGATGGCTGGATATGTAGCCTTTGCATTAGCTTCATCCATACCAGTCTTCTTCCCAAGCTTGGTTTCGTCGCCCTCTACATCCAGGATGTCATCACAGATCTGGAAAGCAAGTCCCAGATTCTCTGCGAAAATTGTAAGGTCATTCAGTGTATCAGCATCTGCTCCACCAAGCTGTGCTCCCGCACGAACTGCTGACAGAATAAGATCAGCTGTCTTAGTTATGTGAATATAATCAAGCATTTCTGTTGAACAAGTGCTGTTTTCTGCTTCTATATCTGCTATTTGGCCTGCTATCATGCCGCGGCATCCGCATCCCTTAGCTATTTCGTAGCACGCACTTACTCTTCTCTTTAATTCTGTTGGGTTATCGAAATAAAGGAGCATATCGTGTGTCATTAATTCGAAAGCTGATGACAGTAATCCGTCACCTGCTAGTGTAGCTACTGCTTCACCATAAACCTTGTGGTTTGTTGGAAGGCCTCTTCTGAGATCATCGTCATCCATGCATGGTAAATCGTCATGGATAAGCGAATATGTATGAATATACTCAAGTGCACATGCATAAGGGAGGGCTTCATTAATGTTGCCTCCGCAGAAATCACATGCAGCGAGTAAAAGTATAGGTCTAATTCTCTTACCGCCTGCATTAACGCTGTACTTCATTGATTCATAAAGTGTAATGCTCTTGTGGTCAACGTCTGGAAGAAAGCCAGTTAAATTTTCTTCAACAAACTGTCTGTAATCATCAAAAGTAAAATCGTTCATTTCATTCCCCTATTTAGTTATACTTTCAAGTTTCTGTTCAGCTTCATTTAATATTTGGCTACACAACTTGTAATACTCAATACCTACTTCATAATTCTTTATAGCTTCGTCGAGCGGCACATCAGTGGATTTGAGTTTTCCGGATGCCTCTTCGAGAGCTTTAAGAGCTTCTTCAAATGTTATTTTATCATTTTTTTCAGTCATAATAACCACATCCTTCCCTTAACTAAAGTTCGGTGATCTTAGCCTTGGCGTTACCATCAAATGTTTCAATGCTGATTGTATTACCAATGTTTAGATCGGCTGTAGTGTTTATTATCTTCCCGTTATTGTCTCTAATAACGGAATATCCTCTAGCAAATATTGATTTAGGATTTGCTGCTTCAAGTACTTCTCGTTCATGCTCTATCTTATCTCTAAGCGCACTTAGTTTAGTTTTGATATCGCTTTCCATCTTCTCGATTATACTGTCCGCATTCATCTGTTCGTAAGTTATTCTGCTTCTCAGAACAGATTCAAATACAGATGGATTGAGGCTTTCAAGGCGGTTTTTCTTAATCTCAGCAATTGACAATAAACTGTTTTTAAGGTTTGTCTTAACTTCCTCAAGGTAGTTTAGCATTTCGAATGTATCAAAGGCAGCAGCTTCAGCTGCAGCTGTAGGAGTAGCAGCTCTAAGGTCTGCTACAAAATCAGCTATGGTAAAATCCGTCTCATGGCCAACTGCGGATATTACCGGTATCTTTGAATTATATATGGACCTTGCAACGATTTCTTCATTAAAGGCCCAAAGCTCTTCCATCGATCCGCCGCCTCTACCTGTAATTATAACATCCACGTCCTTATGGTTTGCATTAAGATCATCGATGGCCCTGCTGATTTCTCCAGCAGCCGCCGGTCCCTGAACGAGTACAGGATACACGAGGATATCAGTATATGTATTTTTGTTTTTTATTGTTCTTATTATATCTCTTATTGCTGCTCCTGTTTCAGAAGTTACAACAGCGATTTTTGATGCAAAAGCTGGAATCGCTTTTTTATGTGTTTCATCAAAAAGTCCTTCCCTGCTAAGCTTGTCCTTAAGTTTCTGAAATTGTACAGCCAGCTGACCTATGCCGTTTGTTTCAAGTTCTCTGACATTTAGAGAATAATAGCCGCCTCTTTCGTAAACAGCGATGTAACCTGTAGCAATGACTTCCATTCCCTCTTCTATTGGACAGGTCATTTTCATTACATTGCTTGCGGCAATGAAGCACCTAACTGTAGATGTATCATCCTTAAGGGAAAAGTAAACGTGACCTGAGCCGTGAAATTTGAGATTAGATATTTCTCCGACTACAGAAACGTTTCCAAGTATAGGGTCTAAATTCAGGACTCTGTTAATGTAACTGTTAAGCTGAGCAACTTTTATAGGCTTTATTCCCATATGAATCTGCCTCCTAAAATAGCAGTGCCTACAGCATTATCTGACGATAAGTTCATATCATCAAAATGAATATTTATATCCGATTGTTCAAATTTCTTTACTATTTCCTGTCTTATGAATAAGCTTGAAGATACTCCGCCTGACATGAGAATATCTCTCATGTCTGCCTTCTTCACACATTGTAATAACAGATTGTATATAGCATCTGATAGTTTAGTGAAGATTTCCTTCGTAAAAGCTGCCTTAAAGGCTTCCAGCGTCATATCCTGATCTTTATATTTATCTATATCAGCCAGAATGTTCTTGATCTGAGTATCAATCCCGGAGAGATTAAGCTCGCCGTCTTTAACTTTTATTTTAGTCAGCAAAGAAGTTTTAATATCTGAGCTTAAAGCCAGATTGTCCATTTCTTCTCCGGCAGGGAAATTCATATCCATATAAACGCCTGCTCTATCAAGTACCTGACCAAATGATATATCCTTAGATCCACCAATCTGTTCTATATCATATACTCGCTCACCGGATTTGCTCGTTCTTATTTTAAGGACTTCGCATGTGCCTCCGGAAAAATGACAGCCAATAAATTCATCAGTGTCCTTTAACTGAGAAAAGTACTTAACTGCTTCTATATGCCCCTCCTGATGCGAAAACTTATACACAGGAACATTTAGTAGTGCTCCTATTGATTTAGCGAAGGATGCTCCGGCTGTAAAGCATGGCATATATGAGCCTTCGATCGGTCTAGGAGCATATGAATAAGAAATGCCTGAAATATTGAGCTTTTCTCTAGAGATAGCTTCGAACATTTCCGGCAGATTCTGGATATGCTGAAAAAAGGCCTCTGACTGTCTGAGCCCTCTTTCGCCCTTTTTTACTATTAAAAATTTACGTAAATCGCAAACTATTTTATCTTCACATACAATAGCAACTGACGTCTTATAGTTGCTTGTGTCGATGCCTAAAATGTATTTAGCCGCTGCCATAACGAGCCTTAGCCCTTTAATACTGCACCAAGTACTCCGTGGATGAACTTAGCTGAATTATCTGTACTGTATTTCTTAGCCATATTAATAGCTTCGTTTATTACAACAGCATCAGTAGCTTCATCGTTATATCTGATTTCGCCAATAGCAAGACGCATAATAGCCAGATCTACCTTAGGCATTCTTGTAGTCTTCCACTTTGTACTGTGTTTATTTATTGTTTCATCGATATCGCTTAAATTATCAATAATATTGCCAACGATCACATTGCCTCTTGTTATATGATTGCCGCTTAATCTTTCTTTGATAATTGAACTTGCTGTCTCTATAGCATTATCTTCTAAAAGTGCTTTTGACGCATCCATTTCATAGATTATCTGCATCAATTTTTCACGCGCTTCATTTCTTGTCATCAGCTTCGACTCCTTCAACATTGATATTAACAGCTGAAACCGTAAGTCCTGTCATTTCAGCGATTTTATTCTTAACGTTCTCCTGGATATCCCAGGCAACTGATGGAATATGGCTTCCATATTTAACTATAACATGTGTATCTATTTCTATAGTAGAATCCTTATCTATATGATCAACTTTAATGCCCTTTGCTAGAGATTCCTTACCCAGAAGGTTTCTTCTGATAGCGTTAGAAATGCCACCCTCCATACGCATTACTCCGGGTGTTTTTCTTGTCGCATTAGCTGCACAAATGGCGATCACTTCATCAGAAACTTCGATTCTTTCAGTATCTTGATTCATAATTACCACCTCTCACAAGGATTATTATATCATTATATAGGCTATTTTTTTGTTTTTTTGTTGGCTTTTTTATATTCCTGACCTTCAATGTAATCGATTTTATCTTTGTCTTCGATTACTGGTAATATCTTAAGCGTTATTTGTTCGATTCTTCTGTCCTTAACAGACTTGATCGTAAACACATATTGTTCATAGAAAATTTCTTTACCTATGTCATCTTCATCAGGTATTTCACCGAACATATCGATAATAAATCCTCCAATTGTTTCAGCTGCATCTGATTGAATATTAATGCCAAGTTCTTCATTAAGGTCATCAAGATTCATACCGCCTTCAACGATATAAAGATTATCACCGATCTTCTGAAGTTCCTGCTCTTCTTCATCGTATTCGTCATCAATATCACCCATAACCTCTTCGATTATGTCTTCCATTGTTACGATTCCGCAAAATCCCCCGTACTCGTCGATAAGAATAGCTATATGCTGTTTAGTTTTCTGAAGTTCAAAGAATAGAGAATCTATATTCTTAGTTTCAGGAACTAAATAAGGTTTTCTTAAAATTTCACGGAAGTCTACATGATCAAAACCATCTGTCCTTGCTTTGATGAGGTAGTCCTTTATGTAGAGGATGCCTATGATATTATCCTGATCATCTTCGTATACAGGAATTCTGGAATACCTGAGTTCCATAAGTTCGTCAATGTATTCTTCTGCAGGATCGTTAATATCTATAGCGAATACATCAGTTCTTGGAGTCATAATTTCATAGGCTAATATGTCGTCAAAGGCGAATACGCCTGTGATCATCTTTTTGCCTTCTTCTTTAAGTTCACCGCTTACCTGCCCTGCTTCAAGCATTTCAACGATATCATCTTCTGAATATTCATTGTCATTGAGGTCGGTTCGTAGTCTTAGAATCTTAAGAAGCACAAAAACCAGCGCTGATACGAGCGTTGTCAGTGGTGCCATTATAACCGTAAAAACTTTAACAGAACCTGCTGTCTTAAGCGCAATTTTTTCATCAAAAATTACGGCAAGCCTTCTAGGGAAAACCTCGCCAAAAGAAATAAGGAAGAAGCAATAAATCAAAATAATGATTATTGCTGTAATTGATGTGGACAAATCTGTTAGCTCCACTCCAAGATGCTCCAGCAAATTACATGCAGGAACTAAGAATATCTTGAGGGCAATAAATGTTGAAACTGTGCATATAACAAAATTCAATGATCTGATAGCCAGTTTGTATTTGTTAGGCTCATCTATAATCGGCAAGATAGCCTTTGCTTTATCATTACCCTCCTCAATGAGATCTCTCACAGCAGCCCTATTGATAGAAGTTAAAGCTCTTCTGGCTGCTGTAAAATATCCGTTAATAACAATAAGAATAACTAGAATTATAATTCCCCACATGGGCCACGTGTCAGATGACATACTATTGTTCCTTTCTTAACATAAACATTGGTAAAACAGGTTGCGCCATTTTCATTTGAAGGATCTGCTGAGGATGAGGAGCTGATTCAATTGGCTGGCCCTCTTCATCAAGCATAACTTCGATTTTCTGCTTGAAATATCCTGTGCCTGGTCCAAAAATTTCTATTTCATCACCGATACTCATCTTATTACGCTGTTCGATGATAGCCATTCCTGTAGTTTCATCATAAGTCTTAACCAGGCCTACAAAAGAGTAATCTCTAGTATATGCACTTGTAAGGTAATTCTGATCCTCAGCTGTAGGCTTATTAAAATAAAAACCAGTAGTAAATTCTCTATGGCTTGCCTTGCACATTTCTGTAAACCATTCTTCATTAAATTCATAGTTTTCAGGATCAGCGTAATAGGCGTCTATTGCCTTCCTGTAAGCAGAAATTACGTGAGCCACATAGAAGATACTCTTCATTCTGCCTTCGATTTTAATTGAAACGATACCTGCCTTAATCATTTCAGGAATATGCTCGAGCATGCAGAGGTCCTTGCTGTTAAAGATATAAGTTCCTCTGTTATCTTCATCAACAGGCCAGTATTCGCCTGGTCTTTTCTCTTCTTCGAGGCGATACTTATATCGGCATGGATGTGCACACGCGCCTCTATTTGCATCTCTTCCTGTCATAAAGTTGCTGAGAAGGCATCTTCCTGAATAAGAAATGCACATTGCTCCGTGTCCAAAGGCTTCAATCTCCAGATCATCAGGAGTTTTGTCATTTATTTCAGCTATTTCATCCAGGGTAAGTTCTCTTGCCATTACAAGTCTCTTAACACCTAAATCGTGCCAGAAATTAGCTGTGACATAGTTGGTCATATTAGCCTGAGTTGAAAGATGTATTTCTGCATTTGGAATCAACTCTTTGATAGTGAGAATAATAGCCGGGTCTGAAACAATAAATGCATCGATATCTATGTCCTTAATGCTGGTTATGTAGTCTCTAAGGCCGTCAATATCCTCATTGTGAGCATAAATGTTAATAGCCATATGGCATTTAACGCCTTTAGCGTGAGCATAGGAAACACCTTCTCTGATTTCGTCTAAAGAAAGGTTTCCAGCACCTGCTCTAAGACTAAATAGCTCACCTCCGAAATATACGGCATCAGCACCGTAATCAACTGCGATTTTTAGTTTTTCAAGGTCGCCGGCTGGAGCCAGCAGTTCTAGTTTCTTCATACTTATCTTGTTTATTTATTAATTACACTGATTGATACGCCATCTCCGACTGGAAGAACAGAAGTTTCGACACCTTCGATGTTGTTTATGTAGTCTAGAAATTCGCGCATCTTTCTTATACTAGTCTTATATCTATGTTTTGTATCAAATTCGTCTGAAGCTGTCATGCCTTTCATGAGAACATTATCACATACTATGAGAGCGTTATCCTCGCAAAGAGGAAATGCCAGATCCCAAAATGCCTTATAATGACTCTTGGCAGCATCTATAAATACGAAATCAAAAGGTTCTTCTCCTTTTAGTCCTTCAAGCACTTCTCTGGCATCACCTAATAATGCTGTTATTCTGTCGGAAAAACCAAGATTTTCTATATTGGAAATTGCAGCTTCATGCATATCTTATCAGCTTCAATAGTTACAATTTCTGCATCACATGAATTGGCGAAGAAGCTGGCAGAATATCCAACAGCTGTTCCAATTTCAAGTATTCTCTTAGGATTTCTTATCTTAACAAGAATATTAAGAAGACTCTCTGCGTCCTTAAGAATAATTGGAACATGTTTTTCCTCTGCCAGTACTCTAAGTGCCTCTATATTTTCGTTTTTATTCACATAAATATCATCAATATAAGCTGATACCAGTGAATTGATTATTGCGCCAGATCTTCTTCCGTCCATGGATGCTCCTGTACATTCTTAGAATGTCCTTCGTTAGTAGTAGCATAATATACTGTTCCATCAGGTCCTGCATAGAAGAACAGATCATCAGTCTTCTCGTAGTTAAGTACAGCATCCATATCGATTGCAGGTACTGCACAGATAGGTCCTGGTGTTAATCCAGCATACTTTCTAGTGTTGTATTTTGAAGTTGAGTTCAGCTGTGATTCTCTGAGATCAACCCTGTCTTCCTGATAGATGTAGCATACTGTAACATCACTGCCAAGGCTCATGCCCTGTTTAAGTCTATTGATGAATACGCCTGCGATATGAGGTGCTTCTGCTTCGTTACTTCCACCTTCCTTGCATACGATCGATGCCAGTGAAAGGAATTCGTTAACAGTAAAGCCAGAAGCTTCAATCTGATCTCTTCTGCTTGAAAGCTGAGTATCCATCTGATCAAGCATCATTTCTGTTACGCTTTCAATTGTAGGATTATCATCTGTAATGAAGTAAGTATCAGGGTATAAATATCCTTCAAGTGGGAACATTACATCCTTATTAAGGATTTCATCTGTAAGGAACCAGTACTTATCGATAAGAGTGTGAAGGTATTCCTTATCATTCCATACATTCATTATTTCCTTAGCTGAATATGGAATACTCTGAGTTAAAAGTTCAGCATTCTGCTGAATTCTGTATCCTTCCTTCATTTCGAAAGAACTCTTTGAAAGATATTCGAAATCTCCCGTGTTGATAATATTCATCATTTCGGTTACAGTCATTGATTTGTTCAGAATGTAAGTATTTGCCTGCAGTGAATCGTAACCGCCAAACTTAGCATTGATTCTTGCGCAAGTAAGATTCTTGATTAGGCCTTCATCGTTTAAGATATAAACTATTGATGAAGCACCGCTTCCGTTAGGAATAGTAACTGTTACATCATCCTTATTATCAGGATCTACTGCACCAAGTCCCTGCAGATAATAAATAATACCACCTGTTAACGCAACTACTACTATTAAAAGAATTACAATAATTGCTTTTAGGTTAATGCCACCTTTTTTGGACATTTTAATACCTCCGAGTTTTATTTGTAAAAAAAGGGCGTATCAATACAATACGCCCTTCGCAGAATACTATTAGTTCTTTGATCTACCAAGATATTCGCCTGTTCTTGTATCGATCTGTACTCTTTCGCCTTCTTCGATGAAGATAGGAACCTGAATAACAGCACCAGTTTCAACTGTAGCAGCCTTAGTAACGTTAGTAGCAGTGTCGCCCTTAACGCCTGGTTCAGTTTCAGTAACGAGAAGATCAACGAAGTTAGGTGCTTCAACCTGGAATGCGTTACCCTTGTAGAACTTGATTGTAGCTTCATCATTTTCTCTGATGTACTTCATTGCTTCTTCAACCTGGTCGAAAGTAAGAGGAATCTGATCATATGTTTCAGGATCCATGAAATAGTACAGTTCGCCATCATTGTAAAGATACTGCATAACCTTAGTTTCAATGTGAGCCTTAGGGAACTTAGCATCTGGGTTGAATGATTCTTCCTTGATAGCACCTGTCAGGATGTTCTTATGCTTTGTTCTTACGAAAGCAGCACCCTTACCTGGCTTAACGTGCTGGAAGTCTATAACAACATGCGGATCTCCATTGATTTCGAATGTCATACCTTTTCTAAAATCGCCTGCATAAATCATATTTATATCGCCTTTCTTCTCAAAAATTTAATAATTATCATCAATACAATGTTTATTATACCAAATATTTCAAATTATGCAAATACCACATTACTGAACATTGCTACATCTTTACCATATCAGCCAGCGAACCCATGCCGATATCTGAAACTTCACCTATAATCTTGTAAACATCAGTCATCATCATGCTGAATCTAAGCTGACACTGAAGATATTCTGCTGTAGTAGGATCCTGCATCAAGATAGCGCTGAGTCTCTGAAGTTCCATCATTAAATTCTGGTCCATCTGCTGTCCAGTAAGCTGAGCTGTCTGCATCTGAAACTGCTTCTGCATGAAATCCTTCATTGCAGATTCGAGTTCTGGGTTTTCAGCGAGTTTTTTCTTTCTATCATCAAACTGCTTGAATTCTTCTGACTGCTTGATAGCTGTCGCCAGCTGGTGAGCCTGATCATATACATTCATAATTTAACCTCCTGTGGGGTCTGCTATATTTCCATGAAAATAGGAAGAATAACAGGACTTCTCATTGTTTTATTATAGATATGCTTTCTTAATCCGTCGCGAACGACAGTCTTTATGCTGTTCCAGTCCTTGACATTCTTATCAAGGCAGCTGTTTATAAGTCTTTCTGTTTCAGCTCTCGCAGCTTCGATAAGATCTTCATTTTCTCTAACGTATACAAATCCTCTAGAGATGATTTCCGGACCAGATGCAATATATCCTGCATCCTTATCGATAGTGGCAATTGCAATTATAAGACCTGATTCCGAAAGAAGTCTTCTGTCTCTAAGGACGATGTTACCTACATCACCTACGCCAAGACCGTCAACCATGATTCCTTCTGCTTCAGTAACATTAGGCTGTATTTTTGCTTTCTTTGAAGATGCTACAAGGCAGTCTCCGTTTCTAAGTTCAAAAATATTCTCAACCGGCATTCCCAGCTCGTGTGCCAAATTAGCATGAGTCTTAAGATGTCTGGCTTCGCCATGTACTGGCATAAAGTATTTAGGTCTAATAAGAGAATGCATCAGTTTCAGCTCTTCCTGACAGGCATGACCTGAAACGTGTGTTTCTGCAATATCTGAATAAATAACCTCAGCACCCTTCTCAATGAGCTTGTTTACTACATTGGTAACAGTAATCTCATTTCCGGGTACAGGAGTTGAAGAAAGAATAACCATATCGTTCTTTCTTATGTTGATCGACTTGTGATCATTTGATGCCATTCTGGCAAGTGCGGACATCGGTTCACCCTGGCTGCCTGTTGTAATTACAACCAGCTCATTATCAGGGATATTTGATGTCTTAGATATATCGACCAACATTGAATCTGGTATTTTAATGTATCCCAGCTCTCTTGCCAGCTCAAATACATTAACCATACTTCGTCCTGAAATGGCAACTTTACGTTTGCACATGAGAGATATATCGATTATCTTCTGAATTCTATGTACGTTTGAAGAGAACGTTGCAACGATAATTCTCTTCTTGGAGTTTCTAAAGATGCCATCAAGTGTCTTGCCAACAACCTTCTCAGACTGAGTAAATCCAGGTCTCATTACGTTAGTACTGTCTGCCATCATAAGCAGAACTCCTTCGGAACCTATCTGAGCCAGTCTGGCAAAATCTATATAATTTCCATCTACAGGTGTATAGTCTATTTTGAAATCTCCTGTGTGGAATATTCTTCCCGCAGGTGTTTTGATACAGTAGCAAACTGCATCAGGAATTGAATGTGTTATGTGCAAAGGCTCTATAGTGAAATAATTACCTACCCTGAACATAGTTCCTGGCATAATAGTTCTCATTTCAGCCTGGATTCCATGTTCCTTAAGCTTGTTTTCAATAAGTCCGAGCGGGAACTGTAATCCGTAAACAGGAACATTGATTTCCTTGAGAAGATATGGAATAGCTCCTATATGATCCTCGTGTCCGTGAGTAATGATAAGGCCCTTTATCTTCTTCTCACTATCCTTAAGATACTGAAAATCTGGGATAACCTTATCAATACCGAACATATCGTCATCCGGGAAAGAAAGACCGCAGTCGATGATAAGAATCTCATCAGCATATTCGATCAGGGTCATATTCTTTCCGATTTCACCAAGCCCGCCAAGCGGAATAACCCTAACCTCTGGAACAGGCTTTTTAAAGTTATTCTTAGGTTTTCTGGTATTCCTTTTTTTGGCCGGTGATTTGGATTTTCTTGTTTCTTCGTGTTTGGCCTCAACATTAACTTCTACTTTGTCATTTCTCTTTTCAGAAGTGTGATTTGAGTGATGTTTCGAGGAGCTTCTTCGTCTTCTATTTCTATGTCCTGTTTTCTCCTTTTCTACATTCTTGTTTTTACCTTTCATTATTATCCTTTCGCGGGATTAGGTGCAAAAGGCTTTAGCCTTTAACTACGATGTTAATAAGTCTACCAGGTACTGCGATAACCTTAACAACGTTCTTGCCTTCTGTTAATCCCTTAATTGTCTCATCCTCTTCGGCGAGCTTTAACATATCGTCTCTAGTAGCATCGCCAGGGATGTTGATCTTTTCTTTGTTCTTGCCGTTAATCTGAACAACGATTTCTATTGTATCCTTAACAAGAGCGCTTTCATCATATGCAGGCCATTCTTCAGCGTGTACTGATTCTTCATAACCCAGGCTTTCCCACATTTCATCAGTGATGTGTGGAACAAATGGCGCCAGCATTACGATTACATCCTTAATTGCTGTTGAGTAGAGGTCAGCATTGATTTCGCCTTCTCTGTACTTATACATTTCGTTAACCAGTTCCATGATTGAACTGATTGCAGTATTGAAATTGAATCTGTCAGAAACGTCTTCTGTAACTTTCTTTACTGTGTAGTTGAGAGTGTAAGCCAGCTTCTTATCAGCATCACTCTTAACTTCAATTTTGCCAGGGTTAGCATTGTAGTTTGCTGAATAGTCATATACCATTCTCCAAACTCTGTTGAGGAATCTGTAGCTACCTTCAACACCCTTATCTGACCAGTCAAGTTCTCTTTCAGGTGGAGCTGCGAAGAGGATAAACAGTCTAGCAGTATCAGCACCGTACTTTTCGATGATTTCAGCTGGGCTGACAACGTTGCCAAGTGACTTACTCATCTTAGCGCCATCTTTTATTACCATACCCTGAGTGAGCAGGTTCTTGAATGGTTCTTCGTCCTTAACAAGAGCGCTTTCATCATATGCAGGCCATTCT
>JAQXGH010000030.1 GCA_029006195.1 Bacillota bacterium | reverse complement strand
GAAACAACTTCTCATATTCAGACTATGTTGATCTCAATAAGCAGATGCCTTGGGATATTTCACCTCAGGGCCAGGCTCAGGAAATCAGAGATGTTATTGAGCTGGTTTCTAACCTTAATGATCACAAGGGTACCGGATACTGTTACTGGGAACCTGCATGGATCACTGTTGGCGATACTACAAACCTTCAGGGCGATGCATGGCAGGAGCAGTACGATAAGAACTTTGAACTCTGGGAAAAGTTCGGATGCGGATGGGCTTCATCACACTCAAAGGGCTACTATACTGTTAAGAACTATGCAGACTCCAATGCCGGCGGTTCAACCTGGGATAACATAGCAATGTTCGATCAGGACGGCAAGGCTTATGATTCACTTAACGTATTTAACTACGTTTACACGGGTTCCGATGGCGATTCCAAGCCATATATCACTTCATTCGATTCACCGGAAGTAGTGCTTAATGCCAGCATTAATTATACAGAAGATGAAATCTGGAGACTGATTTGGTGGAACCAGGTAAACTGCACGTACTCAGATGGCACGAGCAAGTGGACAGACATTAAGTGGATAAGCGAAGATGGCAAAAGCATTATTGACGCTTACAATAACAAGAAACTGGGCACATATCAGTTCCACGGAGTTCTTTCAGACTTTAACAGAACAATCGCTACAATGAATGTTACAATCCTTGGCGATCAGGACTATATTAAAACTTGCAAGCTCAGCAAAACCAAATACACATATAACGGCAAAAATCGTAAGCCTACAGTTAAGGTTATAAACCTTAAG
This sequence comes from Bacillota bacterium, assembly GCA_029006195.1. Lineage (GTDB taxonomy): Bacteria > Bacillota > Clostridia > Peptostreptococcales > Anaerovoracaceae > Lentihominibacter. The sequence continues at coordinate 2,898 of JAQXGH010000030.1, read as the reverse complement.
GGCAAAACTCTGACTAAGGGTAAATCCTATACGGTAACTTATCCGGACGATTGTAAGAGCATAGGCACTCACGAAATTCTGGTAAGCGGTATGGGTAAGTACAGTTTCACATTTGTACTTCCTTACGAAATTACACCAAAGAAATAAAGAAAGGGCGCCGCACTAGCGATTATTTTTCGCTAACGCGACAGCCCCTTTGTTATTTTTTGTCTAGATTCCGAACTGTTCTTCAGCATCCTTCATAATTGCCTTGATTGGCAGGCTCTGAGGACACTTTGTTTCACATTCGCCGCACTCTATGCAATCTGATCCATGTTTATCGATCCATCTAGTGTATTCCATATATGTGCCGTCATTCTTCCCGTATGCGTACCAGCTGTTTGTGTAGTCGATAACCGATGGGATATCGATCTTAGCTGCACATGGCATGCAGTACTTACATCCAGTGCACTGATACTTGATGAGGCTGTTGTATTCGTTTGCAGCCTTTGCATATAATTCCATTTCTTCTGCAGTCAGCTCGCCGAAATTATCATCGCTAAATGTCTCGATATTCTGATCAAGCTGCTCGATATTGCTCATGCCGCTTAATACGCACAGGATGCCTTCCTGTCCAGCCAGCCAGTTAAATGCCCACTGCGCCGGAGTTCTCTTAGCAGGCGCGCTTTCCCACATTTCAGCTATTGCTTTCGGAACGTTATCTGTGAGCTTGCCGCCCTTAAGAGGTTCCATGATAATTACGTCAATGCCCTTATCCTTAGCGTACTTCAGACCTTCGAGGCCAGCCTGTTCATCTGCGTCAATGTAATTCAGCTGGATCTGACAGAAGTCCCATGGATAAGCATCGATAACTTCCTTAAAGAGCTCCAGATTGCCATGGAATGAGAATCCTGCGTACTTGATCAGGCCCTTAGCCTTCTTATCGTCAAGAAAAGCCGCTGCACCAAGCTTATTGAACTTCTTCCAGTTATAAGGAATGATGTTGTGAATGAGATAATTGTCGATGCATTCTACTTCAAGGTGCTGGAGCTGTTCGCCAAAAATTCTCTCCATGTCCTCTTCAGTTCTGCACATCCAGATAGGAAGTTTAGTGGCGAGAATTACCTTTTCTCTGTAACCATCCTTAAGTGCCTTGCCAACGATGCTTTCGCTTTCACCCTGATGGTAATTGTAGGCTGTATCCACATATGTTATTCCTTTATCAATTGCATGTCTGATGAGTTCGATTGATTTCTCTACGTCTGCCTTATCATCCTTAGCTGCCGGAAGTCTCATTGCTCCCATACCTAAAAACGATACTTCGATTGGATTTCCTTTGTAATTTGTGTACTTCATATTCTTCTCCTTTATAGCCTCCAAATGCTATACTATGATTATAATTTAGAGAGAGCTAAACTTCAATTAGGAGAAGAATATGATTTTTGATAAAGACAAAATGGACGAGGTTTTAAACGAGTTTTTGGACAGTATTTTTGACGAGTATGATATTCCGGGTGTCTCCATAGGCCTTTCTATCGGAGATTCCTACGAGTTTCGCGGCGCCGCTGGCTACCGGGACTTCAGCACTCGTTTTGATCCAAAACCTTCAAGCCTGGATAAAGACGATATTTTTCACTGCGCTTCAGTTTCAAAGCTTATGACTACTTCAGCTATTATGAAGATTCTTGAATCAACTGATGCCGATTTTAACCTTGATTCTTATATGACTGATATTCTTCCTGGATATTCGCTTGAAGACAAAATGTATGGTGATGTTAAGCTTTGGAATATGCTTACGCATACAGCTGGAATAGGCGATTGTGATGATTATGAATGGTACGCACCGGATATGGATATAGATGCTATTTATAATTACATTTGTCGCAACGACGTTGCAGGGCAGAGCATGCTCTGGAAACCTCAAAATCGCCCTATGGCGGACGAAAACCGCTTCCGTTATAGTAATAACGCTTTTGAGATTTTAGGCTATTTGGCGTCCGAAAAATCACCAATTTTAAGCGGGTGCAAACTGCCATATGAGGAGCTTATTAAGTATTGTATATTCCAGCCGCTTGATATGGACTCATCTTCCATGAGAACATATGACAGGTCAGACTGGGGTACTGATGTTATGGCGAAACCTCACGCTAAAAACCAAAACAATGATATAGAGCTTCTTGATGTTTACCCATATAACCCTGCTCATGCACCTTCATCGACTTTAACCACTAATACGGCTGACCTTCTCAAATGGGGGCGCGCACATTTAGGTAATTCTCGATTCTTTAAGGATGAGACTTACGATAAGATGTGGACAGGCTATGCTATCGTTCCCAACAATGGAGAATACATGGGCCTAGGCTGGTTTATGAGAAAACAGGAAGTTTGCGGCACATCTTATACTTTATATGGGCACGAAGGAACAGATGACGGTTTTAGAGCCAGCTTCTGGATCTGCCCAGAGCTCGATATGGTACTAGTTGTGCTCTCTAACCTCTCAGGCTCACCTGTCAAAAAAATCAACAAAAGGCTATTCAGCACTGTCCTTAGTGCATTTAAGTAATAAAATAGAGCTATGGATCAAATCCATAGCTCTTAATTTTATTATTAAGCTTATACGAGTTCTAAGAAAACGATTTCAGCATTGTCGCCCTTACGAGGTCCAAGCTTCAGAATTCTTGTATAACCACCCTGCTTGTTTTCGTACTTAGGTGCGATTTCTTCAAACAGCTTAGTTACTACAGCTTCATCATAGATGTAAGCCAGAGCCTGTCTTCTTGCGTGAAGATCTCCGCGCTTACCAAGAGTAATCATCTTTTCTGCCTGTCTTCTTGCTTCCTTAGCTCTGAATTCAGTAGTCTGAATTCTGCCTTCTCTGAGCAGGTCAGTTACCAGATTTCTCAGCATAGCTTTTCTATG
>JAQXGH010000029.1 GCA_029006195.1 Bacillota bacterium | reverse complement strand
TGCCTGTCCCGGGCTTTCGAAGTGAATGTGTACGTCGATTCCGCCAGGAGTTACGATGAGGCCTTCAGCACAAACTTCTTCTGTACCAACGCCTACAACGAGGCCTGGAGTAATGTCCATTGTGTCTGGATTTCCTGATTTACCGATGCCAACGATCCTGCCATCCTTGATACCGATGTCAGCCTTGATAATTCCGAGCATTGGATCGATGATAGTGGCACATGTTACAACTACGTCTAATACGTCAGTGCCTTCGACAGGAAGACCTGCCTGCTGACCCATGCCGTCTCTATCTGTCTTGCCGCTGCCCCATGTCATTTCATCGCCATAAGTGCCAGCGCAATAGTCTTTCTCAATTTCAGCGATCAGACCTGTATCGCCAAGATGAAGCTTGTCACCGACTGTAGGGCCGTGAAGCTCACAGTATTCCTGACGTGTTAACTTTACTGCCATTTTAATCCTCCTTAAGCGCTTCCTTCATTTTCGCGATAGCTGCTTCTTTAACCTTAGGATCATCTACGCATCCCATAGTCCATCCCTGGAATCCGTAGAGTTTTCTTTCTCCTGCGAATGTTGTGAGCCGAACTTCCTTTTCTTCGCCCGGTTCGAATCTGATAGCTGAACCAGCAGGAATATCAAGTCTATAGCCGAATGCCGCTTCTCTATCAAACTTCAGCGCGTTATTAGCTTCGAAGAAATGGTAGTGTGAGCAGACCTGAATTGTTCTGTCACCGGAATTAGTAACAGTAACTTTCTTTGTTTCTCTACCGCTGTTGATTTCAATTTCGCCGTCAGCGAAAATGATTTCACCAATTGGATGTGTCATATTGTTACCTTCCTTTCCGATGTTAATATGTCATGGAGAGAAGTTCTTCCACAGGAATTGCTTCTTCCTTCTTTTCTAATCTGATTGGATCATGCACTGTAACCAGCTTATTACCATCAGGGAATTGAACTTCGAACATAATGCACGGCATTAACGCAGGTGTACCTTCCATTACGTCTTCTGCTGTGATTATCTGAGAACCTATCTCTATAAGTTCACCGATATCATTTGTGCCCGCTCTACCTCTTTCGAGAAGTTCGTCCATTATAATTGCAGAAGCTTCGATGTAGTTGAGCTTAACGCCTCTTCTCCATCTTCTTCTTGAGATTTCAGCAACGCCAAAAAGAAGCACGCGCTCTTGTTCTTTAGTAGTAAGCTTCATAATAATATCTCCTTAAATAATAGTGTTAATTATTTATTATTAATAATTATACCAATTACTTTCTAAGCTCTTCAAGCACAAAGCCCGGAACAGCAAGTTCAATTGCCTGTTTTCCAGAGATATGATCGATTTCAACTTCGATTACGCCCATCCAAGCTATACGGTCTTTGAAAATTTCATAGCAGCCTTCCCAGAGTTCAGGCATATATTTCTTTACCAGGATTTCGTGCATAGCGATCTTTTCTTCAACATCTTCTACAATGCGAGCACGTCCGAAAACTATAACGCTCTGAAAATATGAAGTATATTCTTCTTTTACAACGTCATCTTTATATATGATAGAAAATGATACCTTAGGATCTCTTTTTATAGCATCCAGCTTATGTCCATGTTCCGGCATGCAGTGGAAATACAGTTTATTGTTAGCATAAACAAAATTAAGAGGGACTCCGTATGGATAACCATCATCACCATGAACGCTGAGTATGCCAGCCTTAGCCTTAGTAAGGATTTCCTCATTCTGCTCCAGGGTCATGATTTGCCTCTTGTCTCTGAATACTTCTCTAAACATAATTCTTCTCCTTTTTAGCTAAAAGAAAAAGGTTCATCCGTAAGACGAACCTTTTAATTAACAAGAAACAATTTAAGCCTTATAAGTGATCTTGCCGTCCATCATTGTAAGAACAACTTTAGCATTCTTTACTTCGCTTACGTCCTGTCCGAACAGGGCTCTATCAAGAACAATTATATCAGCAAGTTTACCAGCTTCAAGAGATCCGATTTCATCAGGTCTGCTGTATGCGATAGCACCACCCATTGTGTTAGCTCTAAGAGCCTGAGGAAGTGTAATCTTTTCAACATCACTAAGTCCCTGATTTGATGGAGTTCCATCATAATTTTCTCTAGTAATAGCTGAGTAAATTCCAACAAACTGATTATATCTTACAATCGGATAGTCTGTGCCGAATGCAACGTCTACTCCTGCATCAAGGAATGACTTGATCGGCCACTGCCATCTTGTTCTTTCAGGTCCCATTCTTATTACCTTCTCGTCTGCATCAAGAGGAATGTGTTCGCCCTGCATTGATGCCAAAACGCCAAGTTCCTTAAATCTAGGAATATCAGCAGGATCTGCAGTTTCTATATGCTCAATTGTATTAACAAGGCCATGATTTCCGTTTGCCCTTAATGAACATTCATAAGCATCCAGAGCCATAGCTACAGCAGCGTCACCGATTGCATGAATTCTAACCGGAAGTCCTGCAGCATTACCTGCTATTACGCTGGCTTCAAGCGACTCCTTAGTAGCGAGCGGAACTCCTTCGCCACATGTATCAGTTCTATCTGTATAAGGTTCTTTAAGATAAGCAGTATATGTTGAAGCTACGCCATCCAGGAAGCCCTTAAGACCAGATACTTTGAATATTCCGCCACTAAATTCTTCAGCCCATTCCTTAGCAGTAGTGAAGTCGGTCATCTTCATGAGTTTAGTATAAGCATGAACTCTTGAAGTCATCTTACCTTCATCAGCCATTTTCTGGAACATCTGATATCTCTTATGAATTTCATCATTGTATGCATCTGCGCTCATTTCGCTTATTGAAGTAACGCCATATGATGCAAGGCCTGCCATAAAGGCATCGACGATTCCTTCAACTTCTTCTTCAGGAAAAGCATAGAGCTTATTCCATGCGTGAATAAGTGCATCCGGTTCAAAGATCAGACCGTTCATTTCTCCGTTTTCATCAATGCCTATTGAACCGCCATCCAGTTCCATTCCTGGATAGTAACCGGATTCCTCAAGTGCCAGCGAATTCAGCCAACCTGTATGTGCATCTGCTGCCAGCATATATACAGGCCTATCGGAAATAATCTCATCCAGTGAATTCTTCGTAGGCAGAGGATCGTCGTTCCAGTTTGAAGGGAACCATCCGAAGCCTCTAATTCTCTTTTCCTGAGGATTAGCATCTGCATAAGCCTTGATCATCTGTACAGCTTCTTCCTCTGATGTTGATGAAGTAATATCCACCATATGAGGGCTGTCTGCAACCGCACCCCACCAGAGGTGTTCGTGTGCATCTATGAGACCCGGCATTACAAGCTGATCCTTATATTCGTATACTTCAGTTTCTGCACCAATGTAAGCGTCAACCTCCGCATCAGAGGCAACAGCTGTGATTTTATTGCCGTTTACGATAACTGCGCCGCTGATCGGTTCATCATCACATGCAGTAAAAATCAGATTACTCTTTATAACTTTATCTGCAATTCCCATAAATCAGACCTCCTGTATAAGTCAAACCATCTAGTTAGTTAAATACGAAACCTACAATAGCGAATGCTATGACACCAAGTGCAAATGGCAGCATGATAAGAGGTATTGAGGTCTTAGCGTAGTCTATGTTCTTAATGCCTGTAGCTGCGCAGGTTACTGTTACTGCGTCTGAGTAGAAGCAAGCGTGGCTTCCGAATGAAGTTGCTGATGCAACTGCGCCGATTGCGATGAATGGGTTAGTTCCCAGTGCGATTGCCAGAGGCAGAATGATTGGGAATGAAATAGCTGCAACACCCCAGAAGCTTCCTGTTGCGAATGACAGAGCAGCTACTACGAGGAATGATACAACTGGTAAGAGTGCTGGGCTCATTACAGGCTGTACTGCGTCGATTACAAATGGAGTCAGACCCAGTTCATCATTGAATGTAGCCAGTTCAAATGCCATCAGTACCAGCATTGTTACATACATCATGTCACTGAAACCGCCGAGGATGCAGTCACAGAATTCAGCCAGACTCATCTTTCTCTGTACAGCTAACATAAGGAATGTAACTACGCATGAGATGATAACTGCGAGAGTGATATCGCCAGTCTTAATAGCGATTACACACAGTACAATCATAGGAATGATAAAGTTGATAGCGCTGCACTTCTTCTGAGTGTTTTCTAATTCTTCAACCTCTTCTTTATCTTCATAATACCATTCAGGGAATACTTTACCTTCGTTCTGTGCTCTAAGTTCAGCCTGCTTCATTGGTCCGAAGAGTGGAATAACCTTCAGAATGAAGAGAGGAACGATGATTACTGCGATCCATGAGTAAAGCATGAATGGAATTGAATGTACATAAGCCTGAACACCAGTCATGTTATCGAATGCTCCAACCTGATCGATCTGAGTACAGTAGAGAACGCCCCAAGTTGAGAATGGAACCAGTACGCATACTGCAGCCCCAGTTGAGTTAACGATAAACGAAAGTTTTTCTCTTGAGATTTTCCATCTGTCAGTTAGTGTTCTCATTGCTACACCAACGCCAAGTGCATTGAGGTAGTCTTCTACGAAGATTATGATACCAAGGATCCATGCGAAAATCTGTGTCTTCTTAGGACCATTGGCAACTTTAACGCCGATGTCTGCAAATCCCATAGCAGCACCGGAAGTGTCCAGAATACGGATGAATGCGCCGAACATACCAAACATGATGATATATCCAGCATTAGCTCCTACTTCTGAGATTGTGTGTTCGAACCATGTGCCCCAGAATGCAGCCTTTGCAATGATAATAGCTGCTGTGATTGTTCCCAGGAACAGTGATTCGAGAGCTCTTTTGGTAATTACTGCGGTAACGATAACAACTAATACCGGCAGGATACTGATAATACCATAATTATCCATAACATCCTCCTTAAGTAAAGAATAGTGAGTATTATAACGTACCTATATAAAAAGCAACTAGCGTGCCAAGTTTACGCAAAGGCTACAAACCGCTATTTTTCAACGATTGTAGCCTTTGTGCCTGTTTGGAGACTGTATTTCAAAACAGACACTTTGAGTTGTCAGAATATTAACACTCTTCAGACCCTTCATTTTTCAACGTTTTCAGGGCGTGTATGTAAAAAAATACACTGTATGTATAAACATACAGTGTTGTAGCTTACTTTATTCCTAATCTTTTCATCTTTTGATAAAGTAATGTTCTATTTATTTTCAGGTATTTCGCAGCTTCAGATTTATTGCCGTTACAGAGCTCGATTACTCTGATTATCAATTCTTTCTCGGCTTTATCACGTACTGCATCAATAGGTTTCTCATCAACATCAAATACAACTCTGGTGTTTAACGGTGTTGATTCATCCCAGAAGAAATCTTCTACTTGAAGTTCTTCTCCCTGAGCGTAGTTCATGGCCTGCTCAAGTTTGTTATGTAGTTCTCTGACATTTCCAGGCCAGTTATACTTAGAAATTTCCTCGTAAACATGCGGGTTAACACCGGTTATATTTTTGCCAAGAAGATAATTCAGTTCATCTATCTTTGCCATCATCAAGTCAGGCAAATCTTCAAATCTGGATCTTAACGGCGGCGTCTGTATATTAAGTACGTTGATACGGTAATATAAGTCAGCCTGGAATTTACCCTGTTCAACAAGAGCCCTAAGATCTTCGTTAGTTGCTACTATTATTCTAACGTCCACAGGAATAACTTCGTCAGAACCTATTGGCTCTATGCATTTCTCTTGAAGGACACGGAGAAGTTTCGGCTGTACAGCAAGAGGAAGTTTACTGATTTCATCGATGAAAAGCGTACTTTTGTCTGCAAGTTCGAACTTACCCTTCATTCCTCCATTTTTAGCGCCCGTAAATGCACCTTCTCTATATCCGAAAAGTTCTGATTCCACTAGATTTTCAGGAATGGCTGCCGCATTGAGCGAAATCATCTTGTGATTTCTGCGTTCGCTCAAATTGTGAATAGCCTGAGCTACCATTTCTTTACCAGTTCCTGTCTCGCCTGTAATTATTACCTGCGAATTCGACTTAGCAGCGACAGCTATCTGTTTCTTCAGATTATCTATCTGCTTAGAGTGGCCTATTATACTATCTATGGTATATCTGGCTTCAACGCCCTGACCTCTCATCTTGAACCTGATGCTTTTAAGAGCATCATCAAGAAATCTCGAATAGCTGTTAGGGAATTCATATAGAAGTCTAGGGTTTGATAAAAGGTCATATTCCAAAAGCCCAATTCTTTTACCCTCATCAAACAAAGGAACATGCACCGATACTCCAATGCCGATTTCAGTGTGATAGTAAACCGGCTTCGGTTCATCAATAAACAGATCTTCCGGCATCTTAGACTCAGGAAAAGCTACCGAAATATCAGTTCCGATGACGCTATCAAGAGGTATAACGAAATACTTAGCGGCATCCTGATTGTAATAAAGTACTTTACCATCGGTATCTGTAACTATTATTCCCGATATGTTCTCTAATATAAAGTCGCGGGTAATACCATTTTCTAACATATACCAACCCTCCATAAAATACACCAATAACCATTTATTAATATGTTTATTTCACTGGATCTGTTGGATTAGCACGCTGTGGCAGTCTTTCTGAAATTACATTCATTAAGCTGTCTGTGCAAGGGTTGATATCCGCGAAATCATTTCCCTTGATAGGCTGCATGCAGATATTTTCTGGAGTAAGAACGCCTCCGAGAATCTGTCCCACTACAGCCTTAGTGTACTTAGGTACTGTAAGTTCCATTTCATCTCTTATGTCAGCTGTGCTTTCCCATTCACAGTCTACTTCGAATATGTGAGCAATAGACTTGGCAACTTCCCAGTTGCTCATTTCAAGGCCTTCATCTATTGCCCTGCGAACGCGCTGAAGTCTTCTTTCTGTATTTGTAAATGTACCCCTTACCGCTGCGAAACCATTACATGGGAGTACAACGTCAGCCTTAGCTGCGAGCTGTGTCATATGTGTATCACATACTGCCAGGAAGTCGAATTGATCTGGATCGATATCAAATTCTTCGCCGAATACCAGCATTGCCTTGAGGTCTTCCATTGTTTCGATACCTTCTGTGATACCCATATCGATGAGGCCCTGGCCATTATTCTTACCCTTAAGCTGAAGGATACCGTCTCTTGGTCCACCGATGTGACCTGAAGCAACAGCCATATTTGCCAGAAGTGTAGCCGCTTCAACTGTGATCTTGTGCTGGCTGAATACGATCATCGCCTTCTTAGCCTCAACATACATCTTAGCGATTTCAATAGCTTCTTCGCTTGGCTCGATCTTTCTTAATGATCTCGCGAACTTATCAAAGCCTGGGATATCCTGCTTGCCCTTGATGTCTACTATAGCCTTTGCTACTTCCTTCAGAAGAGTCAGGTCATCAGTATAAACTTCCTTAACAAGACCTGGAACTGAGATCGGTGATTCCTTAGGATTTACAACTACTACTTTAGCACCGTTATTTACGGCAACCTTAAGTCTTACCTGAATAATCGGGTTATCCTTAGGGCTGTAACCAGCCACCAGGATGAAATCTGTACTATCCAGTTCACTGATAGTATTTGGTGAAGCATCAAATCCGAGAACCGGTTCCATACCGCTCTTTATGCTGTTTGCTGAGAATACCTTAGCTCCCATTGCTTCTGCCATTCTCTTCATAGCGTATGCTTCTTCGTTTGTGAATCTATCTGAAATTGAAACCCCTATTGCATCTCTGCCGTACTTAGCTGCTACTGACTGCATTCTCTTAGCGATCAGAGTAAGTGATTCATGATAATCTGTTTCTCTGAAGCCGTCCTTGCCCTTAACGAGCGGCAGCATAAGCTTGTTTTCTAAAGTTGCGCAGTCGAAGCCGAATTTACCTCTACCGCATGAAATACCCTTGTTTACTGCACCATTCTTATCAGGTACCGCACGAATAAGCAGGTTACCGCATGTTTCCAGTACGATAGTACATCCGATTGAACAATAAGGACATGTTGTAACTGTTTCTTCCTTCTTGAGCGGTACAGCCTTTGCGATTGAAGTCTTTTCCTGAAGTGCACCTGTTGGACATACTGTTACGCACTGTCCACATGAGATGCAGCCTGATTCTGCGAGGGCTTTTTCCATATTAGGTTTGATAACAGTATCAAATCCTCTGCCAACAAGACCTAAAGCACCGATTCTCATTACCTGTGCACATACTCTAACGCATCTGCCGCAGAGGATGCACTTATTAGGGTCTCTGAGAATGAATGGATGTTCATCTTCGTATTCGATAATGTTCTTTTCACCCGCGAATCTTTCCGGCTTAACTTCATATTCGTTTGCAAGCGAAACCAGCTTACATTCGAAGTAGTCATGGCATCCGCATTCCAGACATCTGTTTGCTTCTTCTTCAGCCTGATCTTCTGTGAATCCTTCAGGGATTACTTCACTGAAGTTGTTCTTTCTTTCTTCAGCTGAAAGCTGAGGAATTTCAGGTCTGCACATTCTTTCTCTGTCTTCGAATGTCTTTTCTGTTATGTCATCTCTATGTACAAAGTATGGTTCTTCATACTTAACCTTAACGCCAGCCAGGTATTCATCGATTACTGTTGATACCTTCTTAGCATCAGCGATAGCTTCTACAGCAATGCTGATCTTATCATTACCGCAGTCACCGCCTGCGAAAACGCCAGGGATGCTTGTCATGAATGTTTCAGTATCATAGGCAATGCCTCCCTTTCTTGTCTTGTCGCAGTCAAAGAAGCTAGCATCTACCGCCTGTCCGATAGCCAGTATCACGGTGTCAACATCAAGTGTTTCGATTTTGCCTTCAACAGGTATAGGTTTTCTTCTTCCTGATGCATCAGGTTCACCAAGGTCCATGCACTGAAGTCTAACCTGCTTAACAGCTCCATCTTCATCCTTCACAAATTCGATAGGATTAGTAAGGTTCTTGAAGATTACGCCTTCTTCTTCAGCTTCTTCAATTTCCACTCTGTCAGCAGGCATTTCGTCCTTAGTTCTTCTGTAAATATTGTAAACTTCATCAGCTCCCAGTCTGACAGCAGTTCTGCACGCATCCATTGCTGTGTTACCGCCGCCTACGATTGCAACCTTCTTACCCAGGTGCATTGGCTGGTTTCTAACAACTCTTCTGAGGAAGTCGATACCGCCAATAATGTTCTCTGCGTCTTCACCAGGGCAACCAACGCCTGTTGATACCCACGCTCCAATACCCAGAAGTACCGCATCGTAATCTGCCTGAATAGCTTCGAATGAAATATCTTCACCGATTTTTGTGTTGCACTGGATATCAACGCCCATCATCTGGATAGTTTTGATTTCGTCTTCCAGTACAGCCTTCGGAAGTCTATATTCAGGGATACCATATCTAAGCATTCCGCCTGGCTTAGGCATTGCTTCATATATAGTTACCCCATGACCCATCTGTCTTAAGAAATATGCTGCGGAAAGACCCATAGGGCCGCCACCGATTATTGCAACTCTCTTTCTTGTTTCCTTACCGATTTCTGGTACGAATCTTTCATCGCCTGCCAGGTCTTTATCAGCAACGAAACGCTTGAGCATCTGAATTGAGATAGGTTCATCGATAAGACCTCTTCTGCAATCTTTTTCGCAAGGATGTGGACAAACTCTACCAAGTGATGCTGGCAGCGGAAGTCTATCCTTAACAAGTTCTAATGCCTTGCCATATTCTCCGTTAGCGATAAGACCAACATAGCCCTGACAGTCTGTCTGTGCAGGACACGCACGAACGCATGGTGGTCTACAGTCACCAGTGTGGTTTGACAGAAGAAGTTCGAGATTTGTCTTTCTTGATTCGATTACTCTTTCTGTATTTGTCTTTACGATCATCTTAGGCGCGATGGCTGTAGCGCAGGCTTTTACCAGTTTAGGGTTGCCGTCTACTTCTACAACGCAGATTCCGCATGATCCGTAAATTCTTGTTCTTTCGTCGTAGCAGAGTGTAGGGATAAAGATATCATTTTCTCTGCATACTTCTAATATAGTCTGTCCAGGTACACCCTGAACTTCCTTGCCATCTATACTAAGGCTATAATACTGCATATCTTTCCTCCTACTTCTTAATTATTGCATCAAACTTACAGCTGCTTGCACATCTGCCGCACTTAACGCAAAGTTCCATATCGATTTCGTGCTTTTTCTTAACTGAACCTGAAATTGCGTTAACAGGGCACTTCTTAGTGCAGGCTGTGCAGCCTTTGCACGCATCAGTGATTTCGTAGGAAATGAGTGCCTTACATGACTTGGCAGTACATTTCTTTCTATAGATATGATCTTCGTATTCGTTTCTGAAATACTTGATTGTTGTGAGAACAGGATTTGGTGCTGTCTGTCCCAGACCACAAAGCGCACCGTCCTTGATCTTACTAGCCAGTTCTTCCAGAAGTTCGATGTCGCCAGGCTTGCCCTGACCCTCAGTGATTCTTTCCAGGATCTCGAGCATTCTCTTAGTGCCTACTCTGCAGTATGTGCACTTGCCGCATGATTCGTCTCTTGTGAAGTTGAGGAAGTATCTTGCCATATCAACCATGCAAGTATCTTCGTCCATTACTATCATACCGCCGGAGCCAACGATAGCGCCTGTCTTTGAAATATCTTCATATGTTACAGGAGTATCGATGAGCTCAGCCGGAATACATCCGCCTGAAGGGCCGCCCATCTGAACTGCCTTGAACTCTCTGTCATTCTTGATTCCGCCGCCGATGCCAAAGAGGATGTCACGGAGAGTCATTCCCATTGGAACTTCTACCAGGCCGCCTCTCTTGATCTTACCAGCCAGTGCGAATACCTTAGTACCTGATGACTTATCAGTGCCGTATTCTGCAAAAGCTTTACCCCCGTTTATGAGGATCCATGGAACGTTAGCCAGTGTTTCTACATTATTGATATCAGTTGGCTTTCTCCAGTAACCCTGTTCTGCAGGGAATGGAGGCTTAAGTCTAGGCATACCTCTCTGACCTTCAAGTGAAGCGATGAGTGCAGTTTCTTCGCCGCATACGAATGCGCCTGCACCAGCCTTGATGGAGATGTCAAAATCGAAACCTCTGCCAAAGATTTTCTTGCCCAGAAGGCCTCTTTCTCTAGCCTGAGCCATTGCTATTTCAAGTCTCTTGATAGCCAGTGGATATTCAGCACGGCAGTAAATGATACCTTCACTTGCACCCATGGCATAACCTGCGATGATCATGCCTTCGAGAAGTGAATGTGGGTCACCTTCCAGTACTGATCTGTCCATGAATGCACCTGGGTCACCTTCATCGGCGTTACATACCAGATACTTCTCATGTCCTGGAGCTTCCTTAGCTGCGTTCCACTTGAACCATGTTGGGAAGCCCGCACCACCTCTACCTCTCAGGCCTGAAATCTTGATTTCTTCAATTACTTCTTCAGGAGTGAGGTCTTTAAGTGCATGCTCGATTGCCTTATATCCACCGCGTGCGATGTATTCATCTATATTTTCAGGATTGATAACGCCACAGTTTCTGAGAACGATTCTTTCCTGCTTTTCGAGGAAAAGGCTATCGTCTGCTGTGATCGCCTTTTCTTCTAATACTTTGCCATCAATTATATGTGATTTGAATATTGCCTCTACGTCTGCAGGCTGAACTCCTACGTATCTTGTAAGTTCTTCGTCATCATTATAGATATCAACGATCGGTTCAAGATAACATGTACCAATACAGCCTGTTACTGAAACAGGAATATCCATTTTGTTTTCATTTAATATATTTTCAAATTCCTGAGCTGTTTTCTTAGCTCCAGTTGCTACGCCACAGCTGCCCTGTCCTACTACGATTCTCATTTCCTTACCTCCTAAGCTCTTTCTTTAAGATCATCAAGAATTTTGATTACTTTATCTTTAGTGAGGTTGCCGAAAGTCTCATCGCCTTCTGCACTTCTGATCATCATTACTGGAGCAAGTGAACAACAACCCAGACAAGCTACATTATTAAGTGTGAAGATTTCATCTTCTGTTGTTTCTCCATCTACGATACCAAGGTGATCACAGATAGCTTCTTCTATCATATCCGCACCATTAACGTGACACGCTGTTCCCTTACAGAGCATGATCAGATACTTTCCTATCGGCTGTAGTCTGAACTGCGCGTAGAATGTTGCTACTCCATATATTCTCGCTGGAGTGATCCCTGTTCTTTCTGAAATGTAATTAATCAGCTCAGTTGAAAGATAGCCATAAATTCCCTGAGCTTCCTGAAGGATCGTTATCAAACTGCCTGGAACGTCAGCTAATTTCTGCATAACAGGTTCCAGTTCCTTGAACTGCTCTCTTCTGTTTGCTTCGCAATTACAACCTTTAGCTGCCATGTTTTTCCTCCTAATATACCATTAACTAAATTTGCCTCAATTGTGTTATAAAACTTTCCCCTAAGTGGAAGTCAACAGATTTGTTAAAAAAACACAAAATTTTCTGAAAATGACGTTTTGCACTTAAAAAGGGAGCTTTTTGCACAAAAGCCCCCTTTTAGACTTTGTTAAATTTTTAATAATATAGTTCTGACGGGCCTTTATACTCCTGAATTGTATTACCGCCATCAACAACTATAGCCTCACCTGTAATGTATGAAGCTTCTTTTGATGCCAGGAAAACGATAGCATTAGCAACTTCTTCAGCACGTGCACTTCTTCTAAGTGGAGTGTTTAATCCACCAGCCGCTTCCGCTTCAGTTTGTGCCGCTGTACCGATCCATCCCGGAAGTACGTTATTGATTGTGATTCCTCTATCACCAAATTCTATAGCGATAGCACGGCTCATACCGAGGATTGCAGCCTTTGCAGCTGAATAAGCACCTTCACCAGGGTTACTTACGATAGGACCCGTTACACTTGAAGTGTTAACGATTCTGCCGTAATTAGCTTCTACCATATAAGGAAGAACTGCCTTTGTTACGTTAAACGGAATGTTCAGGTTACGATCGATAGAATCATCCCAGCTTTCATAAGTCATTTCCAGGAAACCTGAGAAGTCTTCTTCCACACCAACCTGCACCATGCCGGCATTGTTTACAAGTACATCAATTTTGCCAAAGTCAGCGATAACAGCCTTGACCATATCATTTACCTGCTGACGGTCCATAAGGTTAGCGATGTAGCCCTTAGCTTCTATGCCTAAAGCCTCGAGTTCTTCTACTCTCTGATAGATTCTTTCTGTAGTTGCAACCACTGCGATTTTACCACCGCATTCGCCTATTATTCTCGCTGCGTTAAAACCTATGCCTGTAGGGCTGCCTGCACCTGTTACGAGTGCAACCTGTCCTTCGAAATTAATAAAGCCTTTTGCCATTTCTTCTTCCTCCTAAACTTCTAATGATTTAAGTACTGCATCTATCAGCTGTTCAGCTGGACCAGCCTTGAGTCCACCATCGATATAAATGTCTTCTCCAGTAATATATCTGCAGTCGTCTGATGCCAGGAAGTGGAATAAAGCAGCAGCTTCCTTAGGATCGCACATACGAGCCAGTGGAGTCTGTATCTTCATGCAGTTAAGTTCTGTTTCGCATCCGTCTGCATACGCCATAGGTGTATCCATTGTGTTTGGACAGATGCAGTTTACTCTGATGTTTCTTGGTGCTAGTTCGATCGACGCAACCTTAGTGAGACCAACGATTGAGATCTTACTCATAATGTACGGGCCGTAGCCTGAGTAGTCACCATTAGCTGAATTTGATGCTGTGTTAAGTATAACACCACCATCATTCATATATTTCTGACCGTACTTCATGCCGAACACAACTCCCATTACATTTATGTGGAAGAGTGCTTCGTAAGTTTTCTGCTCAGCATCTTCGATTCTTTCTTCTGGACAGATAATGCCCGCATTATTAACTACTATATCGAGATTACCATGTCTATCTGCTGCTGTCTTCATTAAGTTTGCAACGGATTCTTCTTTGCTTACATCACACTGAATGAAGTCAGCGCCAATTTCTGCTGCCAGAGCTGCACAGTCTTTTATATCTGCCATTATAACATCTGCGCCAGCTTCATTAAATCTTTTAACTGTTTCAAGACCGAGGCCCTGTGATGCTCCAGTTACTACCGCAACCTTGCCTTCAAGCGAAAACATGTTCATAGATACCTTCCTCCCTATATATTTACTTAAAAATTTGCATAAAAAAGGAGATGGCAGCAGTTACCGCCACCCCCAAATCGTTTTTTATCTATTGTAAGTACCAACTTCTGTCAGTTCCTTAAGACAGTCATCCCAGCACTGGATCAGCTTATCGATATCTTCATCTGAAGTTACAGGTGATACCAGCATCATATTATGGAACGGAGTGATTACAATACCTCTGTTGTGGAGGTAAATGTGAGTGTAGTACATGAGTTCCCAGTCAAAGTTGTTCTTAGCGTCAGTACCATTGATCGGGCTTGTTGGCATGAACTGCAGTTCACATCTAGCGCCTGATCTAGTCAGTGACCAAGGTACATTGTACTTAGCTAAAACTGCTTCGATGCCGTCAGCCAGTCTGTTAAGGCCAGCAAACATTCTTTCATAAGCTTCCTTAGTAGCAACCTTTGAAAGCTGAGTTCTCATGCAAGCGATAGCGAACTGGTTAGCAGCCAGAGTACCGCCGATACCCATTGGGTCTGATACGCCGCCGTTACCATACATAGTTCCGATCTTATCTGTAACTTCCTTAGTGAAGCCATATACAGCGATAGGAACACCACCAGCGATTGACTTACCGAGAGTTACGAAGTCAGGCTTGAGATTGTGAGCTCTAGTGTAGCCGCCCCATCCTTCTGACATTGTATGAGTTTCGTCGATGACCATGTATGAGCCATACTTTGTGCAAAGCTCTCTAACAGCATCCAGATAACCTTCATCAGGAAGAACCATACCGCAGTTTGTCATAACTGGTTCCAGCAGAACGCAAGCTACGTCTTCATATGCCAGTTCTCTTTCGAGAGCTTCAACATCGTTGAATTCAACTACTCTAGTCAGCTGATCCTTAGGAAGACCAGGATTCATATCCCATGGTGATCTAAGGCAAAGCTTACCGTCTTCGCCGATATGTGGAAGTGTTTCATCAAGTGAACCATGGTAGCATTCCTGCATAACCAGTACTTTAGGTCTGCCAGTTAATGTTCTGCAGTTTCTGATAACGTATCTGTTAGCTTCTGTCGCTGTCATTGCAACCTGCCAAGTAGGAAGTCCGAATCTTTCTGCCAGTTCCTTACCGATTTCAAGAGCATCTTCTGTAGGCATCATTGTAGTAATACCCATGTAAGCTCTTTCTGCGATTGTTGCTGCAGTAGCATCTGGTGAGTGACCAAACATAGCGCCAGTATCACCAAGACAGAAGTCTATGTATTCGTTGCCGTCCACGTCATAGCATCTAGCATCTTTAGCCTTTTCGAGGAAAATCGGATGATCTGTTCCCCAGTCTGCCATCCATGGCATTGGAACACCATCAAGCAGATTCTGATGAGCTGCATCAAAGAGAGCCTTACTCTTAGGAGTTCTCTTCATGAATGTTTCATTTTCTCTAGCTCTAAGCTTAGCTAATTCTTCAACTGTTACTAATCTGTACGGGCTTAACTTATCTGTAATCATTTCTATCTCCTTTAACAATTATGTAATAATTTATTATTATGATTTTCATGCTTATATATAAAGCAATTTTGATGCCAACTTTTTCGCACCAAAAAACGGTAATTTATCGACATTTCATCACAAACATTGTCAATTTTGACAATATCTTATTGTCAAAATTGACAATCAATGTCATAATTGACAATAAGAATGAAAGGAGCTTGCCATGTCACTTTTTATGATCAAGGATACAGTCCAGCAGGCTGCAACAGCTATTACCGCAGCTATAGAACTGGAAACTGAAATAGTAGATGAAAACCTTATGATAATTGGAGGTACTGGAAGGTACTATGAGAAAATAGGCGAATATGAAGAGAACGGAGACTTAAATGGTAATCTGGTTTACGCAACATGCCTCAGAGAAAATCACGAATACATAAATTTCAATCCTCTCCTTGATCCAAACTACAGAGCAATGGAAGATGAGAAAGCCGAACTGTGCTGCCCAATCAGACTTGGCGGGGAAGCTGTCGGACTTATCGGTCTGATCGCACTTACTGAAACGCAGAGACAGCTTATAATGTCAAAAGTAAACGAATTCACAAGTTTCCTTCGCAGTATGGCCGAACTCATATCCGGTAAATATGAAGCCGAAATCAGCAATATTAAATTACAGGACAAAATCGAGTCGCTGCTGCCAGGAGAAAGCAACACATCTTTTGACACTATAATCGGAACAAGTTCTGCCATGATGTTATTAAAGCAAAGAGCTATGCAGATCTCATCAAGCGATTCCACCATTTTAATTACCGGTGAAAGCGGAACAGGCAAGGACCTTCTAGCCCGTGCAATACATACAGAAAGTCCCAGAAAAAACAAGCCTTTCATAAGCATTAACTGCGCTGCTATTCCAGAGACACTTCTAGAAAGCGAACTATTCGGTTACGTCAAAGGGGCATTTACCGGAGCAGAAAGAAGTGGCAAGCTAGGCAAATTTCAGCTAGCTGAAGGCGGAACGATATTCCTGGATGAAATCGGCGATATGCCGCTTCACCTCCAGGCTAAGCTCCTGACCACCCTGCAGAACCATCAGATAGATCCAATAGGCGCCACTAAACCTATCGACATCGATGTTCGCGTTATTTCAGCTACCAATAAAGATCTAGAAAAGCTTATCGCCGAAAAGCAATTCAGAGAAGATCTTTACTTCAGGCTTAACGTTATTCCGATCAAGATTCCTGCTTTAAGAGAGCGTCCCGATGACATTGAACTCCTGCTGAATCACGCAATTGACAAATTCTCATCGAAGCTGGGAAAGCCAGTCTACTTCATTCAGCCAGGCGCAAAGGCTACACTCCTGAGTTACAAGTGGCCCGGCAACGTCAGAGAGCTGGAAAATGTAATAGAATACGCGATCAACATGACGACAACCAACGCCATACGCTTAGTGGACCTTCCGGAAAGGATCACCGAGAAGGAGCCTGAAGCCTTTGCAGAGGCGAGCCCTGTCGTATCGTCTATAGGCAATCTAAAGGAGCAACTCGCCGAGGCGGAGCAAGAAATCATAAAAAGAGCCCTGGATTCATACGGCTGGACACTCGAAGGTAAACGTCAGGCAGCAGATGCTCTGGGTATTAGCGAATCTACATTATATAGAAGACTTAGAACAAAATAAGCCGAGATCACTCCCGGCTTTTGCTATATTAATTATGCATCGAACTAAGTCTGGATAATCTCCTTACCTACAGTTTCATGGTCGTCCTTTGTCCATTCAGGGTCATAGAACAGATTGAGTCTGAGCTTGCTGGCAATTCTTCCCAGAAGATCAACACCAGCGATACTGTTCCCCTTAGAATCAAGAGCCGGACTGAACACTCCGATTCCTGCGCGCTTATCTGATACCGACATAAGTCCGCCACCTACACCTGACTTTGACGGGATACCAACTGTGATCGCGAATGTACCCGATCCGTCATACATGCCGCAAGTCAGCATGAGAGTCTTAACGATTCTAGCTGTTCTTGATGACATGAAACGTTTCTTTGACACCATACTCACGCCGTCGTTTGCTAAAACTCTGGCCATATGTGCTAGAGATTCTGCAGTGACGCTCATTGAGCAGCACTTAGTGTAGAACTTAAGGGTATCATCCACATCACTCTTGATAATATTCTTACTTTCTAAAAGATATGCTATGGATTTGTTTCTGGAGCATGTCCTCATTTCTGATTCAAACACATCTCTATCCATAAATATGTCCTCATCACAGCAGATCTTTCTCGTAAATCTCAGCATATCCTGAAATGATATCTCGTCTATCAGCATACCGCATACCGCGATAGCTCCTGAGTTGATCAGCGGATTATAAGGTCTGGAATCTTCTCTGTCCAGTTCTACAAGTGAGTTGAAGGCTTCACCCGAAGGTTCAGCACCTACGATTTCTGTAACTCTATCGATTCCGCAGATTTCAAGAGCCATAATCAGCATAATAATCTTTGATACTGACTGGATAGTGAAGCGCTTGTCATAATCACCAAGGCAGATTTTCTCTCCTTCAACAGGGAGCACGCAAATTCCAAGCTGGTTAGGATCCACCTTACCAAGCTCCGGAATGTAAGTAGCAACATGGCCTTTAGTTATCTTTTTGGCTGCCTTCTTCATTGCTTCCTCAATGATTGCGGTAGCCTTATCTTTATCTCTTAATTCATAGCTAACATTATTCATATTTAAATATCCTTCCTCTTATATGGAATATAATACCCAGTTTGTTGCAAAAACACAAGTTTTATGGTATATTTCATCTTTAACAACAAACTTTTTGGGAGTACTTTTTATGATCAAATTTTGGGATATTCAGATCCCACCTTTAACGGGAAAAGAGAAGAGAAAAGTCTATGTATATGTACCCGATTCATACGAAGATGACCCAGGATTAAGATATCCGGTGCTTTATATGTTTGACGGACATAATGTCTTCTTTGACACCCATGCCACATACGGGAAATCATGGGGAATGAAGGAATACCTTGATAACAACGAAGTTCAGCTAATGGTTGTTGCAGTTGAATGCAATCACAGCCCTGATCACGGCAGGCTCAAGGAATATTCACCATATGATTTTAGCGATGATATCTATGGACACATTAAAGGCAAAGGCGACATCACATTAGACTGGTACATTAAAACACTGAAGCCCTATATCGATGCTAACTACCCTACTCTTCCAGATAGAGAATTCACTTATATAGGCGGAAGCAGCATGGGCGGACTCATGAGCCTCTATGCAGTCTTTGCGAGAAATGATGTTTTCTCCGGAGCCATGAGCATGTCACCTTCGATCTGGGTTGCACCAAGAAAGCTTAAAGAGCTTATTAAGAATACCGAGGTCGACCATGTAACAGACCTATACATTGATTTTGGCGAATACGAAACATCTGCATACTACGACAAACTCAGTCTTTTCTTTGATATTGTCAACACAGCATACCGTAAGGGCGTATGTGTAAACAGCAGAATGGTACCTGAAGGTTCACACTGTGAAGCCAGCTGGGAAAAACAGCTTCCTTTCGCTATTCAGACCCTTATGTACCGCGTAGACCGTTTAGAAGAAGAACTCGCCAGAGAAGCTAGAGAAAATCAAATAAAGTGTGATTTACCTGAGGAGGATGCAGTATGAAAATAGAATACGTTAGAGGATATAGTGAAATCCTCGGCAAAGACGTTGAATGCAAAATCTACGGCCACGCAGGTCAGCCGATCCTTTTCATTCCATGTCAGGATGGCAGATTCGTAGATTTCGAAAACTTTAAGATGATCGACTACTTCAGACCGTTTATTGACGATGGCAGATGTATGGTGTTTACTATAGATACTATCGACGCTGAAACATGGTCAAACAAGGATGGGGATCCTAGATGGCGTGCTGAACGCTACGAAGCATGGATCTTCTACATTGTTAATGAAATGGTTCCATTCATGCAGGATATCGCTCGCGCTTCCGGCTTCGATGTTGATAACGAAGGCATCATGACTTACGGCGCTAGCCTGGGTGCTACTCACGCAGCTATCCTCTATTTCCGCTTCCCACAGATCTTCAAGAAGACACTGGCACTTTCCGGTATCTACACTGTTGATTTCGGTTTCGACGGATATGTGGATGACATTCTTTACAACAATTCACCGGTTCACTTCCTGTCAAACATGCCTGAAGATCACGAATACGTTCAGATGTACAGACAGAACAAGGGTATCATCTGTGTAGGTCAGGGTGCTTGGGAACAGCCTGAATACACTAGAAACCTGCAGAGCATCACAGATAGACTGGGGATCCCTATATGGTACGATTACTGGGGCTTTGACTGCAACCACGATTGGGACTGGTGGTACAAGCAGGTTGAATACTTCCTGCCATACTTGGTTTAATAACCCGTATTTAATAGGATTTATTTTATAGAGAGGGATAGAAGCTATGAAGAATTTTGTATTTATTTCACCAAACTTTCCAACAAACTATTGGATGTTCTGCCGTGAACTGAAGAACAACGGCTTGAACGTACTGGGTATCGGCGAATGCCCATATGATGAGCTGACTCAGGAACTGAGAGATTCACTTAACGAGTACTATAAAGTAAACAGTCTCGAAAACGAAGACGAAGTATTCCGTGCAGTAGCATTCTTCTCATTCAAGTACGGTAAGATTGACTGGCTGGAATCAAACAACGAATACTGGCTTGAAAACGACGCTAACCTCCGTACAGAATTCAATATCACATCAGGCTTCAAGAATGAAGATATGGCTAGAATCAAGTACAAATCAGGCATGAAGGCTTACTATGAAAAGGCTGGCATTCCTGTAGCTCGCTACCATATGGTAGATACACTTGAAGGCTGTAAGAAGTTCATCAAGGAAGTTGGTTATCCAGTAATCACTAAGCCAGATAACGGTGTGGGCGCTAGCCTTACATATAGAATCGAAAATGACGCAGAATTAGACGTTTTCTTCTCAGAAAAGGATGACTCAATTCAGTTCATCATGGAAGAATACATCTTCGGCGAAATCTGCTCATACGATGCAATCATCAACTCAAAGGGAGAACCTCTCTTCGAATCAGGTAACGTAACGGTTCTGGCTCTGGTTGACGTAGTAAATAACGCTACTGACTCAATCTACTACATCCAGAAGAACCTTCCTGAAGATGTTAAGAAGTATGGCCGTGCAGCTGTTAAGAGCTTCGAAGTTAAGAGCCGTTTCGTTCACTTCGAATTCTTCCGTCTCCAGAAAGACCAGAAGGGCCTTGGCAAGAAGGGAGAAGTTGTTGCTCTGGAAGTTAACATGAGACCATCAGGCGGTAACACTCCAGATATGCTGAACTTCGCTAACTCAACTAACGTTTACAAGATCTTCGCTGACATGATCGCATTCGATAAGACTGAAATCGAAGAAGGCGAACATTACTACTGCGCATTCATCGGACTGCGTGACGGACTCGACCACGTAATGAGCCGTGACGAAATCCGCGCGAAGTACGCTGACAGCATCAAGATGGATTGCCCTGTTTCAGATGCACTCTCAGGAGCTATGGGTAACTACATGTTCCTCATTAACTTCTCAGAAAAGGAAGACATGGATGCATTCTACAAGGAAGTAACTGCACTCAAGTAGTTAAAAAAATATTTGCGCTGACCTTTGTCAGCGCATTTTTATTTGTACCAATCTATTTAAAGTCCGTTTGATCCAACAGGAACCTTAGAATCGATTTCTTCTACAGCTGCGATAACTTTATTTGTTTCTTCTTCATGGAAACCACTGCAAAGTTCGATTCCATCAATGCCCTTCTTCGCATATTCCTGCGCAACAGAAACGGCCATATCAACATCCTTTACGAATACTGCGCAAGTGTGCATTTCTGGAGAATTCAGTTCAACAAGATGAGGCTCCTCAACGTTGCCGAAGATAATCATTACATATTCAACATACTGTGATAATGCTTCCAGCTTAGCCATTTCCTTAGGTGTATATGCTGCATAGTGAGCTGTTACCTTACCAGGTGCAAAAGCTTCAAGCTCCTTAACGTTCTCCTCTGTGAAATCGCCACATAAGTTGATAAGTTCAGCGCCTTCAGAAATGAGCTTCTTAGCATAATCCATAACCGCATCAACGCCGTCGCATCCAGCAATTATGTTTTCCCACTCACCATCATTAAACACGCCTACATAATTATCAACTGAAAGTCCAGGCACGTTTTCTAAAAAAGCATACTTATTCATTCCTAATCCTCCTCTATTTCCTTCTCAATAACACAGTTGTTCTTGATTTCACCTACAAGAGCCTGCAGGCAATCTATAACATGCGGTCTGATATCCCCGCCTATCAGAACATACATAAGATCACCGCCAACCGGTACCTCGCCTTCATTAAGCCATACTTTAATGTAGTAAATTCCCTCCATCTGATATGCTTTAGCGATAGCTGCATCAACTTTAGCTGCATAGTATGAGAATTCAACGGCTCTAATTGGCTTAGTGTCGGACACACCCTGTCTTACCTTAGCCTTGGCTGTTTCCCTAACAACTCCATTATGTGTAAGGTACATTCCGCACTTAGATGCGCTCTCATGCGCCTTCGCTTCTTCTAACCATTTGTCCATTGACGGCTTCTGTTTCATTTGATTGTCCTTCCTTTTAATATTATTGGCATGAATTGTGATTACTGCTTGCCC
Organism: Bacillota bacterium; assembly: GCA_029006195.1. Lineage (GTDB taxonomy): Bacteria > Bacillota > Clostridia > Peptostreptococcales > Anaerovoracaceae > Lentihominibacter. Next base: position 13,510 of record JAQXGH010000029.1, on the reverse strand, counting down.
CTCATTCTACCACCAGCAAAAGCTTTTATCCACTCAAACTATTGTGCAAAATATGGGTACCTTTCCATGGCCCATATGGGTTATAGACAAATTAATGGTACTAAACCAGCAATTTTGTTAAAGAAATTGTCGTTATTTTCTGATATTATTAAATGGCATAAGGGATTAAGTTCCACTTATGTAATCTAATGCGAAAGCTGAGCAACCAGAAAGGAACAATTTAATAGAGAAAAAAACGACACCATAAACCAACCCAATTTTGTTAAAAAAGGAGAAGAAAATGGATTTTTTAGATTTAACTTTCTGGTCGGTCGTTCCACCGCTCGTGACCATTGCACTGGCAATAATTACACGAGAAATTCTTTTGTCGTTATCGATCGGGGTCATCCTCGGTGTACTGCTTAAAACGCACTTCGTGCCACTTGAAGCACTGAAGCTTTTGCTTGTTACACTGGCAGGCACTACAGATGAGGATGGCAATTTCGTAGCAGGGGCAATCACAGACCCCGACAACTGCATGCTGCTACTCGTCATAATTCTAATAGGCGGCATGCTCGGTCTGCTTGTTAAATCAGGCGGATCACAAGCTTTTGCAAACCTTCTTATCAAAAAGATCAATACTAAGAGTAAAGCCGGAATACTAACATGCGTTTTAGGCTCTTTTATGTTCGTAGATGATTATTTTGACCTGCTTATCAATGGTACAATCAACAAGGAAATCTGCGACAAGAACAAGATGGCTAGAGAAAAGCTTACTTATTATCTGGATTCAGTCACTGCAGCTGCATGTCAGCTGTCACCAATTTCAAGCTGGGCAGCTTTCGTATGCTCAATGCTTGGGGCCAGCCTGGTAAGCGCAGGAATTGACAAAAACACTTATATGGTTTATCTCAGTTCCATCCCTAACAACTTCTTTGCCATCGCTTCCATAGTAATGCTCTTCTCAGTTGCGATTTTCGGCATCAATATAGGACCTATGAGAAAGGCAGAACTTAGAGCGGAAACAACAGGCAAACTTTGGGATAATACTTTCAGCGGATCTGATGAAGACGATTTCGCCAGCCTGGAAATCTCAAAGGGTCAGGCTAAGGACCTCATCATCCCTATCGCTATTCTGATCACATCAGTAGTACTGTTCATGATGCAGTCAGGCGGATTCTTCCAGCATCACAGCGTAGTTAGAACAGTAAACGAAATGGACGGCATCCCTGCTATCCTGTCAGGCTTTATCTGCTCAATAATAATCACAGTAATCTATCTGAATCTGAGGAAGCTGGCAACAGTTGGCGAACTGATCAATGCTATCATCACAGGCTTCAAGTCAATGTTCTATGCGCTCTGCGTACTTTCACTTGGCTGGACACTGGGAAGCATTTCGGAATCAATGGGAATCGCAGACTTCATGATTTCTCTCTTCGGAGATACAGTTCCTGTATTCCTCATTCCAGCACTTCTGCTTCTGATCTGCAGCGGAATGACATTTGCCATCGGCGGCGGCTGGACAACTTATGCGGTTATGACACCTGTTATCGTACCGTTCGCATTAGCGACTGGCGCTGACCTTTCCATGTGCCTTTCAGCTATGGTTGCAGCAGGAGCCCTCGGCGCACTCTGTTCACCACTGGCAGACACATCCATCGTTGCCTCAATGAGTGGCGGCATTGCAATTTTAGACCACGTCAAAACACAGATTCCATACGCAGCAATCTGCGGTGTAATGGCCGTAATCGCATATATTGCTAAAGGCCTCACAGGCAGTCTCTTAATAGCTTATGCTGCTCTGGCAATTATGCTATTTATTACAATATTCATCCTTACGAGAGTAAATAAAAAAGCACGCATATAAAACGCGTGCTTTTTTAATTCTTATTTATGCCTTCCAAAATCCGTGAAGATTACAGTATGCATATACAGCAACTAATTCTTCACCTTCAGCCATTAAGAAATCTGCCTTAGGTTCCTGTGCAGGTTTCAGCATCTTTCTCTGCATTCCTGAAGTTGTTTCAATAGCGATCCATTCAATATAATGAACGTCTGCCATTGGATGTGCTACTGAACCTACTGTAACTGATACCTTGTTTCCTTCTACTTCGTAAACCGGTACATGCTTCTCAGCTGCTCCGTCTGAAGTTCCCGGAATCATTTCTGTCATTGGCTTACCGCAGCAAACCGGAACGCCTGCGCCTGCAGTCAGTTCATCAATGATTCTACCGCAAATTTCACACTTATATATCTTCATATCACACCCTCCTTTTTCTTAGAAATTCTGAGCTCTAACTTCGAAGTAAGCCTGTGGATGTGAGCAAACTGGGAAAATGTTTGGCGCTTCTGTGCCAACTACGATATGTCCGCAGTTTCTGCATTCCCACATAGTTACGCCACTCTTCTTAAATACTTCCATTTCTTCAACATTGTGAAGCAGTGCACGATATCTTTCTTCGTGTTCCTTCTCGATAGCTGCTACGCCTCTAAACTGAGCTGCCAGTTCAGGGAAACCTTCTTCTTCAGCTTCCTTAGCCATTCTATCGTACATATCAGTCCATTCAGCGTTTTCGCCTTCTGCCGCGTGAAGCAGATTAGCCGGAGTATCACCAAGTTCGCCAAGAGCCTTGAACCAAAGCTTAGCGTGTTCCTTCTCGTTATCAGCTGTCTTTAAGAATAAAGCTGCGATCTGTTCGTATCCAGCCTTCTTAGCTACTGAAGCGAAATAAGTGTACTTGTTTCTAGCCATTGATTCGCCAGCGAATGCTTCCCATAAATTCTTCTCAGTCTTAGTTCCTGCGTACTTGTTAGCCATTTTTTCCTCCTTGACTGCTTCCTTTACTTCAACTTTCTCGAAATCAGCTGCCGGATGCTTACAGATAGGACAAATAAAGTCCTCCGGAAGTTCTTCTCCAACATACTCATATCCGCATATTCTGCAGCGCCATACTGTCTGACCAGCTGGCGTCTTGCCTACCATTTCAGGCTTTGGCTTGATGTTATCCATGTAGTATGTGTAAGTTACGGATTCAGTGTCCGAAAGGCTGTCCATATCAGTAACAGTACCGATGAACATAGTATGCGATCCCAGATCCTCTGTCTTCTCAACCTTCACTGAGATATATCCATTTGTTCCTTCAGTAACGATGTAGATGCCGTTATCGCCTCTCTTCACACTTGCAAAATCTGCAAACTTGTCAACATCTCTACCTGACTGGTAGCCAAATCGCTTAAAGAGATCAAATGTCGCATCCTTACTGATAATCGAAACAGTAAATTCTCCTGTTTCCTTAACAATATCGTGAGTCAGATTCGCTTTGTTAACGCAAATGCTTATCTGATTTGGTTCTGATGCTGCCTGTATAGCTGTATTTATAATGCAGCCATTGTCCTTATCGCCCTGCTTAGCAGTCAAAACAAAAAGTCCGTATGACAGCTTGAACATTGTACGTGGATCCATATGAATACTCCTCCCTTTTCTTTATTTTTAAATTAGTATATCATAAATTTGTGCATTTTATTGCTTTTTTAGGTTTTTGAACTGCCCTATCGTGAAAATGACGATTCCGATCCAGATAAGGCCGAAAGCTATCATCTGCGCGAAATCTATAGGTTCTTTATAACAAAATTATTCACAAATTAATTCCGCTTTATTATAATCAAATCATACATTAATGTTTGATATCTAACAAAGGAGTTAATATGAGACAGCATTTGAAGTTATTAAGAGCATGCCCGTTTTTTAATGGTTTAACAGAAGAAGAGATTCTGGCAACGATACATTGTGTTAATGGCGCTGTAATAAAAAAGCAGGCTGGCGAATACATATTCCGTGCTGGTGAATCAACCACTCAGATGGGGCTAGTTCTCAGCGGAAAAGCACTTATCATTCAGGAGGATCTTTGGGGACACAGAAACATTCTTTCCAACTGCATTCCCGGCGATTTCTTTGGTGAACCATATGCCGCTACCCCTGGCACAGTTCTGAACATAAGCGTAGTAGCAGAAGAGCCTTGTGAAATTATGTTGGTAGAAGTCAGAAGACTTCTATCATCTTGCTCAAACAGCTGTGAGCATCATCAGAGAATCACTCGTAATCTGGTTGCAGTTCTCGCTAAGAAGATTTTGATTTTAAACGACAAAATCACGCATATGAGCCAGAGAACAACAAGAGAAAAACTTCTCTCTTACCTGTCAGCAGAATCTATAAGGCAGGAAAGCCTGCATTTTGATATTCCTTACGATAGACAGCACTTGGCGGATTTTCTCTGCGTAGAACGAGCTGCAATGTCGGTTGAGCTTTCGAAACTGCAAAAAGAAGGCATTCTCAAGACAAACAGAAACCATTTCGATCTCTATATATAAATATATGTATAATTCCTAGAAATTCAGCCATTTTCGTTTGACTATTCACATATGAATATGTATACTTATAAAGTATTTTGTATATTAATTTATTGGAGGAGAGAATGGCTAATTTCACTACACTAGACATCATAATAGTTATTGCTTACTTACTGACACTTATTGTAGTAGGTATTTGGACAGCTAAGAAAACTAAGACAACAGAAGACTTCATGGTTGCCGGCAGAAATATAGGTATCTGGCGTTTCACAGCTGCAATGGCAGCATGTGTAATCGGCGGTGCCCTCACTACTGGTGGCGCGACTTTGGGCTACAACTTCGGTATCAGCGCACTGTGGCTCGGTGGTATCTTCGCTGTAAGTATCTTCTTACTCAGCTTACTTCTTAGAACTAAGCTTACAAACATGAGAATCCTCAGTGCATGCGAAGGTTTCGGTGTGTTCTATGGACCACAGGCTAGACTTCTCAGTTCACTGGTAATGGTAGTTTACCTCTTCATGGTTGCCGTTGTTCAGGTTGTAGCAGCCGGCACTATCATGAACGTAATGTTCGGATGGTCTCTGCAGGTATCAATGCTCATCGGCGGACTCGTAGTTCTTCTCTACGTTGTAATCGGCGGTATGTGGGCTGTTACTTACACTGACATTATCCAGTTCCTTATCATGACAGTCGGCGTTATCATCATCTGCCCAGTTATGGCTATTCACGGTATCGGCGGATTCGGAACATTTATCGAATCAGTTCCAGCAACTCACTGGGACATCACAAGCATCGGAGCACCTAAGATCATAGCTTACATCCTGCTTTATACTCCAGGATTCCTGGTTGGTCAGGATATCTGGCAGAGAGCGTTCACAGCTAAGAGTCCTAAGGTTGCTAGACGCGGCACAATGATGGCTGCAGCATACATCTTCATCTATGCTCTGGCTATAACAGTTTTAGGTATGTGCCTCTACATCGCAATGCCAAATATGGAAGACCCTACTCTGGCATTCGCTACAGCAACAACAACATTCACACCAACTGGCGTACGTGGCGTACTGCTCGCTGCTGCACTGGCTGCAGTAATGTCAACTGCATCAAGTGAAATCATGGGTACAGCAACTGTAATCTTTAACGATCTCATCTTAGGCGGAAACAAGAACTACTCAGAAAAGAAAGGCGTTCTTATCACTAGAGGACTGGCTATAGTTACTGGTCTTGTTGCTATCGTTTGTGCACTCTGGATCCAGAGCGTACTGGTTGCACTGGATGTAGCTTACGCATTCCTGTCAGGATGTATCTTCGTTCCACTGGTATTCGCATTCCTTCTGAAGAAGGTAAGTGCCAAGGCTGGCCTGCTTTCACTTCTGGGCAGCTTCATCACTGTAGTAATATTTATGATCAAGGATGGTATGGCAGCAACTACACCTATCATGTACGGTATCCTGGTAAGTGCTGTTATCTTCTTCGTTGTAAATGCTGTTGATAAGAAGAAGCACCAGGTAGAAATCATGGAAGACGGTACTGTTATCGTCGATGGCGTTAAACAGGAACTTAAGCAGAGAAATTCAGCTGGTAAGCTGTAAGAAAAACAACTAAAAATAATAACTCCGTGTGTACTACTCTCACGGAGTTTTTTATTACCTGTGAGTCCTTCCTAATAGGCTTAAAATGTGGTAAAATCTACAGATGTTGCGAAAGGAATAAATTATGAAACAGGATATTAGTTCAAGAAGAATATTTGGTATAATTTCACACCCGGATGCTGGTAAAACAACTCTTACCGAGAAGCTGCTCCTGCACGGAGGCGCTATCAGAGAAGCAGGTACTGTTAAAGCCAGAAGAACAGATAAGTTTGCTACATCCGACTGGATGGAAATAGAAAAAAAGCGTGGCATTTCAGTAACATCATCTGTAATGCAGTTTGAATATGATGGTAAAATCATCTCAATCATGGATACACCGGGCCATAACGACTTCGGTGAAGATACTTATAGAATACTGACTTCAGTAGACAGTGCTGTAATGGTTATCGACGGAGCTAAGGGTATAGAAGCTCAGACTAAGAAGCTCTTTAAGGTATGCTCAATGAGAGGTATCCCTGTATTCACATTTATGAACAAGTTCGATAGAGAAGCTAGAGATCCACTGGATCTTATGCAGGAGCTTGAGGATGTTCTGGGACTCCCTTCAACACCTGTAACCTGGCCCATCGGATCAGGCCTTAACTTCAAGGGCATTTACGATATGCTCGAAAACAAGGTTTATCTCTATGATCAGGGCAAGCAGACAGATGTTATAGAACTTGGCGAAGACGGAGTATTCGGTCCGGAACTCGAGGAAATCCTTCCTGGATATTCACTCAGCGAACTCAGAGATGAAATCGAACTTCTAGAAGGCGCAGGTAATGAATTCGACAGAGAAATGGTAGACGCAGGTCAGCTGTCACCAGTCTTCTTCGGTTCAGCCTTAGCGGACTTCGGTACTACACCCTTCCTTCACCACTTCCTCGAAATGTCCCCTGCTCCAGGTGCGAGAAAGACAATAGATGGCGAAGTTAACCCTGAAGATGATTTCTTCTCAGGATTCATCTTTAAGATTCAGGCTAACATGAACCCTGCACATAGAGACAGACTGGCATTCCTGAGAATCTGCTCGGGTAAGTTCGAAAGAGGCATGACAGTTCAGCTCTCCAGAACAGGTAAACCGATCAAGCTCTCACAGTCAACACAGCTCTTCGCTAACGAGAGAGAAACAGTTGACGAAGCATATGCTGGCGATATCATCGGTATTTACGATACAGGCAATTATCAGGTTGGTGATTCAATTACAACTACTAAGGAGCCTATCTTCTTCGAACCGCTGCCTACATTCCCTCCTGAACTCTTTATGATGGTATCAGCTAAGGATACGATGAAGGCTAAGCACTTCAACAAGGGCGTGGATCAGCTGGTTCAGGAAGGCGCTGTTCAGGTTTACAGAACTGAATACAATGAAGTAATTCTGGGCGCTGTTGGTCAGCTGCAGTTTGAAGTTTTTGAATATAGACTTAAGAACGAATACAACTCAGATATTCGTAAGGAACCTCTGGACTACTCACTGGCAAGATGGGTTCTCACAGACGACCTTGACGAAATCAAGCGCACGCTTGACTCAAGACTTAAACTGGTATTTGACGCTAAGAAGAGACCTCTTATCCTCTTCCCTAACCAGTTCACTCTGAATTTCTACGTTCAGAAGTATCCTGACATGCAGCTTGTTGAAGCTCTCGACATCCAGGAAGATATCTAATAAAATACGCCGCTACTTGCGGCGTTTTTTTATTTTTACCTTTATCTTATAATGCCTTATCAAATGCTGCTGCCAGGCTGCACTTAAGGCTTATACCTTCCATAGCAAAAGCATCATCAAGAGCCGCCAGAGTCTGACGAGTGTCCGCAGCGTTAGCGCTTTCACCCATATGCCCTATTCTGATAAGCTTACCTGCGAAAACATCAAATGATGATGAAATCATGATGCCATATTTTTCTTTAAGAACCTTAAGGATAGCCTTATCAGTTGTTCCTTCAGGTACTTCAATAGCTGTAACAGTATTTGAATACGCACCATCTGCGTACATTGTCAGTCCAGCTTCAGTAACCGCCTGACGAGTAGCTGATGCGATCTTAGCGTGTCTATCATATATATCCGGATCAGCCAGAATGTTATCGATAGCTACACCAAGTCCGTTGATATCGCTAATCGGCATTGTGTATGGGAACCATTTATCTTCGTAGTAAGTTCTGAATGTAAGCAGATTAGCATAAAATGATCTAATCGGAGTCTTTCTAGCCAGCATAGCTTCCATAGCCTTATCGCTTACCCAAACCATAGTCAGTCCCGGAGGAGCACTCATGCACTTCTGTGATCCGCCGCACAGGATATCGATTTGACTGCCATCAACATCAACAGGTTCGCCAAACATTCCAGCTACTGAATCAACAACTGTCAGAATTCCATACTCTGCTAATACCGGACAAATTTCATCGATAGGATTTAACATCCCGCTTGGTGTATCGCAGTGAACTACTGTGGCATACTTAAAATCGCTGTCCTTTTCCAGGAAAGCGCGAAGCTCGTCAGCGCTTATAGCCTTTTTATAATCTGATTCAAAAAATACCGGTTGTCCGCCATACATTGTAACGAAGTCAGCAAATCCGTGTCCGAAAACACCATTATCCAATACCAGAACTCTGTCAGAAGGCTCAGTAAGTGAAGCACATGCTGCTTCTAATCCCAGGATGCCTTCTCCGCCAAGGATATAAGCAGTGCCTGTTGAATTTACCATCGCCTGGAGTTTATCGCATAAGCTCTTGTAATATTCCACAAAATCCACGTCGATATCTGGATTAGTTGTTTCCAGAGCTCTCGCCATTCTTACATTTTCTCTGACCTGTGAAGGTCCAGCTGTCATAATCTTATACATATCTACCCTTCTTTTTTCTAAAGTCCCATTGATCTGGCAATCTTAGCGAGTCTGCCTGCAAATGGAATCACAATAACTCCCGCAACAAGCACCTGGATAACATTACCTGGAATTGAACCAAGTGGAATGATCCAGTTATGATACAGAATTACTTCTGCGAAATAGTAGCCTACGATTTTAATTATGCAGGCAACGATAACAGCGACTGTATACTTAAGAGTATTGTTTACCTGCCATTTTTCTCCGATAAGTCCACTAACATAGCCCATAGCGCCTACAATGATAAAAGTAAAAGGCGCCCAAGCTGTCCAGCCTGAAATCAGGTCAAATAAACCCATACCGAAAGCTCCTGCCAGCGCACCAGTCTTTCTGCCAAATACAAAGGCTGCAAGGAAGAGAGGTACATTGCCCAGATGGATAAGTCCTCCGTTTCCCATAATCGGCAACCTAATGTTAATAAACATGGTTGCGACAAAAGTAAGCGCGATGAACAGTGCACTTATTACCAGCATTTTCGTTCTGTCTGCGGTAGTTTGATTATTATTCATTTTTATTCATCCCCCTATCTATCTTACAGTGAGTATTTAAGGGAACTGGCCAATTCCTATAGTACATTATAATTTAAATCTCTACCTAATAAAATGGACAGATTTTAATATTTTAGTATGTACAATTCGGCATATTGGCCCAATATTACAAAAGTGTATTCTAACAGTTTGAGTTTTTATAGCTTACACTTTACTAAATAAGCTGCTGTTCATTGATAATTAATTTGAATTCCAGACCAAGTGTTTCAGCTGCTTTACGGCACAAAATCATACGCTGCATGAAGATTTCAAAGAATTCCATGATCGAACTGTAATGTACATCAACAGTTAATTTCAGTTTAACGATAGTGTGAGCTTCATTGATTTTAAGTTCTGACTTAGTAACTGAATAGTTAACTCTGTCATGGATATCAAATTCACTCTTTTCCTGATTACGTACGCGAGTTCTCCTAACATCGCTCTTATCTGCCAATATAAGGGCTGCAGCCATAGGGCTTACAGGTACACCTGTGCCCTCATCGTGATTACCGATCGCAGATACAATAGGAGCTATTTCTTCAGGAATAAATCCGCTGTGATCCAGAATTCTAAATGCCATTACAGCACCGCTCTGGCTATGATCCACTCTATTTACCAGATTGCCTATGTCATGCATATATCCAGCAATTTTTGTAAGCTCAACATATCTTGCCGAATATCCCAGAGTTTCCATTATATATCCAGCTCTTTCGGCTACCAGTGTAACATGAGCGAAGCTATGTTCAGTGAAACCTAGTGCATTCAGAGATTCATCTGCAGTTCTTATGTATGTATTTATAGTATCATTCTGTTTTATTTCTTCGTAATTCATAACGCTCCTTTATTCATTTCTTGCAAAACCTCTAATCTGTAATTTCAGCTGACTCTGCTGTTCTTTCTGCAGCTTCCTTCTTAAGACGAACGCTATCCATCTTACCGCTTGGAAGTGTAGGGAACTTGTCGTAAATAAAGAAGTATGATGGGATCTTATACTTAGCGAGTTCCTTTGACAGGAAGTCTCTAGCCTTCTCTTCGTCAAATTCTGCACCCTCTTTGAGTCTGATGCATGCTGCCACTTCTTCTCCATAGAATTTGCTAGGTACGCCTACTACCTTAACATCTTCTATTTCATCCATCTTAACGATAGCATCAGCGATTTCGTTAGGCACGATATTTTCACCGCCACGGATAATGAGTTCCTTTAATCTTCCTGAAATCTTAAGGTATCCGTCTTCAGTTATGATGCCCAGGTCACCTGAACGGAGCCATCCATCTGCATCGATAGGCTGACTGTCATACGGCAGCTTATAATATCCCAGCATCATATTGAATCCCTTGATAAGTATTTCTCCCATTTCTCCAGGAGCACATTCCTTACCTGTTTCGACATTTCTTATCATAAGTTCGCAGCAGATAACAGGTTTACCTACAGTATTGAGCAGGTGATCCTGAGTATCTCCATATTCTGTTATTGTTGCCGGCGCAATTTCACTAAGTCCGTAAACCTGCATGAAATGATTACCCGGCATAAGTTTCTGCATGTATTCCATCTGAGCCGGGCTTGTAGGAGCTCCAGCAAGCATTGAACATCTAACGGATGAAACCTTCTCAGGTGTGAAGTCTTTGCTTCCCAGAAGCATTAACATCATTGTAGGAACGGCATGATATACCGTACACTTATTCTCTTCGATAGTTCTCAGAAGCTCGTCACTCTTCACTGTATCCGGCAGAAAGACTTTGGCGTCTGCCAAAAGGAATGACAGAAGGCCAAATACAAGACCGAATATATGAAAAAGCGGTGGTGCCTGACAGAGACGGTCGTCTTCTGTAAGTTTCTGTGCCTGACGGCTTACATCTGCTGAACGGAGCAGATTATATGAGGACAGGATAACGCCTTTTGGCTTACCTGTTGAACCCGATGTATATAACATTACGCTTGGTGCATCCGCGTCAATTGGCTCATGATAATAGTTCTTAACGATTTCATATTCGCCTAAACGCTGCAGGTACATGATAGGGCTCTGGAGGCTAAAGAAGTTTGTGATCTTGTTCTCATGACAAGCTCTTACCTCCTTGATATATGTGAATTCATCATCCATTGCAGTCATTTCACCATAGCAAAGGTAGTTTATGTCACCAAGTTCTGATATTGTAGCTACTTCTGATGGTTTGAGAGCGAAGTTGATGAGTACTGCCATTGCACCCAGTTTCTGAAGTGCGAAGAAACAGATGATCCAGCCCACTGAATTGGCACCACAAAGTGCTACTCTTGTGCCTTTCTTAACTCCCATATATGACAGGTCCACAGCCATAATCTGGGCGCATTTGTCGATCTGCTCCCATGTCCATTCTCTATCTGAGTCTACGATTACCACTTTATCTCCGCATGTGCGTGCCTTTCTCTCAATAAATGACTTGAAAGATACGCCCATATACGAAGGCACTTCTATATCTTCTCGGGATACCGGCAGAATGTCGTCAAAACCTGTGAGTTCAAATGTTTCCATAATAGACTTGGATATTTTGATGATATCCATATTGCCTTTGCCCATTTTTGTCTGGCAAATCATCAGCTCTCTGATACCCGCAGAAGAGATATATTCGAGTTCGGAAAGATCTAAAACCAGTTTCTCATTCTCTGTGTCGATCTTTTTCATCGCTTCACGGAGATATTCAGCAGTATTAACTTCGAGTCTTCCTCTAAGTCTTAAAGTAACGGTATTTCCTGTTTTACTTTCAAATATTCTCATACTTTACGTCCTTTCATTTTCCCTTTTGTCCTATTATACCATTTTTAAAATAAAGAAAGATAGGCATAGTTTCGACTATGATAACTTCTCAGTTTCATATAACAGCATTCCTCTCACAATTAAGAGATCCTCTAGCCTGAGGCTTTTGCAGCTTCTTGTTGTGAATAGAGGTCGCTCCATCACTAAGGATTACATTATCGAGAAGCTATTTGATAAGAGCAATGCTTCTGCCGGTGCTAACAATTTCAATGTTTCACTTTCTGTACTGCGAAAGGCTTTAGACAGCGCTGCCGGAATTACATCCACTGGCGAAAGCTGCATTGTTAGAGAACGCGACAGATATAGATTGAACGAAGATTATGTCAGCATTGATGCATCGACTTTCGAAGACAGGTATATGTACCTAAAAAAGCAGGAGTCATATGAGCTTAAGCCTTGGCTCGAACTTTCTGCACTCTTTAGCGGGACTTTCATGGCAGACTGCCCTTATGAGAATTTCCTCAAACATCATGAATCTAAATAAGGTAATTAAATATTTTATCGCAACATTCACCATACTTCTGATACTCGTCACCATAGGTTACGTAATTTACGATAAGTTATCAGTTCCAAAGGCTAATTGCTATGCAGCTATTGCCACAGATATACACTACTTGGCTTTAGAAAATGACATGAGCGATACCGAATATGAAGCGATTTTAGAGTCAAATGATGGCAAAATCTTAGAGCGCTCAGAAGAGCTGACGGATGAATTCATTAGGGCTGTGATTAACCAGAATCCCGAAATTTTAATACTTACAGGAGACATATCGTTTAATGGCGATGAGCGAGATCATATGGCAATTGCTGACAAGCTTAGGTCAATCGAAGAAGCCGGTATCGATGTAATCGTTACACCTGGCAATCATGACATTACTCCAGATTTTAACGGCGAACAGTTTATGGATACCTATAAAGATTTCGGATATTCGCAGGCACTAGCCAAGGATAAATCGTCTTTAAGCTATGTATATCAGGCAAGCGATACCCTGCGCATTCTGATGATCGATTCTAATACTGAATCTGAGTGCAATATCTCAGATGAGACTTTAGCGTGGATACGCACGCAGTTTGTCGATGCCAAGGAAAACCATATGGCAGTATGGGCTGCCGGCCACCAGATTATATATGATACGATTATGTTCGCTGACGGTTTTACCATCGTGCAGGCGAAGGAGCTTCGTGCGCTTTTTGAAGAATACGGCGTGCACCTTTATTTAAGTGGCCACACTCATATGCAGCACATACATAAAGAAAACGGCGTAACTGAAATCACCACATCGGCACTTTCTGTAACACCTCTTCAGTTTGGAATTCTAGCGTCAGAAGGAAGGCGTGTTAAATACCACACTCTATCTGCA
>JAQXGH010000028.1 GCA_029006195.1 Bacillota bacterium | reverse complement strand
GATTGAAAGTGTAAATTCACCCTTAGGATCTTCTGACCAGAGATTTTCGTAAACTGCCAGGATATCTCCAGGCTGTACGTCCTTAGAACCAAGACCATATCTGCCTCTAGCGATGTAAGCACTTTCGAACTGAGTTCCCTTAAGAGCCGCCACTACATCAAGGTAAAGCGGTTCGCCAAGTGAACCAGGTTCCTTAGTTCTGTCTAAAACTGCGATCTTCTTAACAGTTTCAGGAATTTCTGGAACGAAATATTTAGTTGAGAAAGGTCTGTAAAGTCTTACTGAAAGAACGCCGACTTTCTTACCCTTCTTATCGTTTAAGTAATCAACTACTTCTTCGATGCAGTCACAAACTGAACCCATAGCGATAATGATTTCTTCTGCATCTGGTGCACCATAGTATTCATATGGCTTATATGGAGCAGTTCTTTCAACTCTTTCGCTGACTCTGTTCATGCAGTCAACGATAACTTCAACCTGTTCTTCATAATTCTTGTTGCACGCTTCTCTGTGCTGGAAGAAGGTTTCAGGCTGTTCAGCTGAACCTACGTGGTTAGGATGGTTAGGGTTAAGAGCGTTAGCCTTAAACTGCTTAACAGCATCCATATTAAGCATGTCCTTCAGCTGCTTATAGTCCCATGTATAAATCTTCTGGTATTCGTGTGATGTTCTGAAACCGTCAAAGAAGTGTAGAACAGGAACTCTACCTTCAATTGCTGAAAGGTGAGCTACAGCTGCCAGGTCCATAACTTCCTGAGGGCTTCTTGATGACAGCATTGCGAAACCAGTCTGTCTGCATGCCATAACGTCGGAATGATCGCCGAATATATTAAGTGCATGTGTTGAAATTGTTCTAGCTGCAACGTGAATTACAGCAGGAGTTCCTTCAGCTGCAATCTTGAACATGTTAGGGATCATGAGAAGAAGTCCCTGTGATGCTGTAAATGTTGTTGTCAGTGCGCCTGCAGTAACAGCACCGTGAAGTGCACCAGCTGCTCCGCCTTCTGATTCCATTTCTACTACTTTAACTTCTTCACCGAACACATTCTTTCTCTTAAGTGATGACCAGTTGTCAACATTTTCAGCCATTGCAGATGAAGGTGTAATTGGGTAGATAGCGGCAACTTCTGAGAACGCATATGCTACATGAGCAGCTGCTGCGTTGCCGTCCATTGTTTTTCTGACTCTCATTGTTTAGTCTCTCCTTTCATCCGTTATTCGTCTAACTTAAGAGCGTTTCTCTGCAGATAGTTATACTCAGGAACGACTCTTTCCTTAATAGCACTTCTAGTGCAAAGATATGTACATACGCCACAGTTCTGACATTTATCATCATGAATATACGGATGTCCGTATCTCATTTCAATTGCTTCGTTAGGGCAGTTCTCTGCGCAGTCGCCGCAGCCGATGCAGCCCAGTCCGCACACTTCCATTCTTCTTTCTGTAGAATCCGCTGATTCACAAGCTGACTGCTTAACACCAATGTATGGCACCATTTCGATCTTGTGTCTAGGGCAAGCTCTGAAGCAGTCGCCACAGCCAACGCACTTGTTATAGTCCACTTCTGCAACTCCATTTTCGTTTGAAATTGCGCCGTATCTACAAGCTTCTATACAATCACCAAGGCCCAGGCAGCTGTACTTACATACATCTCTGGCATCGAGAGCTACCTTTGACTTTTCGATTTCAAGACAGCTTGCATAGCCTTCTTCTACCAGCTTACCGTTGCCCCATGCTCCGCCAGTGCATTTTACAAAGGCTACAGTGTCTTTGATTTCAGCAAGGTCGTGAACTGTATCAACGATAATCTTTCTTCTGCATGCTGCAGTACATGATACGCAGCCTTCGCACTTATCGTAGTCGATTTCAGCATATCTGCCATCGATCTTATTGCCGATAACCATATTGATAGCCTCCTTAGGACAAGCTATCGCACAGTCTCCACAACCGATACATCCGTATCCGCATACTTCGAAACTTTCCTGTTCATTGTTCTTTGATGAACATGGAATGAAGTTAGTAGCATCTTCAGGAACCAGCTTAATAAGTCCCTGTACACAGCTTGAAAGACAAGCTTCACAACCTGTACACTTCTCCTTATCGATTACTATCTGTCCATCTACGTTTGTCATTGCTCCAAACTTACATCTCTCAATGCAAGTTCCGATTCCCATACAACCATAGCTGCATTCGCCCTTATCAAAGCCCTTCTCTTTAGCCTTATCACAGCTTTCAACTCCAGCTGCCTTAAGTCTGATCTTTCCTGCAGCATGACCGGCACATTTGATAAAAGCTACTTTCTTATCAACCTTTACAGGTTCTACACCCATAACATACGCGATAGCAGCAATTGTTTCATTGTTTGCTGCAGAGCATGTTGTGATAGGCGCACCATCAGCTATAGCCTGAGCACAAGCCTGACATGTAGGATATCCGCATCCGCCATGTCCAGCGCAGTCTACACCTGGTAAAAGCGCCAGTATTACCTTTGCCTTTTCCTGAACCATAGTCATTTTAACCTCCGTCATTTAGTATATTGTATGCAATCCGAATTATTAAAAAATTCAGAATCATTTACTATTCTAATGAAATTTTAGCACCATTCATTGAATAATAAAATAAATTCTGAATTCTTTTAATCGGTAAAAACTTATATTATTATAAGCAAATTTAATCTAAGCTCTTATAATAAAGCCTGCAGTGACAAAAACCTTCAAATTCAGGATCAGCTATCTGATCTTTGAACTCCTGACACATGCACTTATTTTCTGGCAGCTTCCCCAATTTGCAAGGGCAGTAGCCATCTTTTTCTTTAAGTCCTTCTTTGATCATCTTAACGATATTTTCATCCGGATTGAAACTTATTGACATATTATTACCTCCTTACTTTTTGTAACTTTTTGACTCTATTTTTAGACATAAAGATTCATCTTAATATAGATTCTTCCCTTCTTACTTTCGCCTCCAATTTCAGCCAGAATCATTCTGCCTTTACCCCTTAATACTATCTTATCTCCCTCTGCAACTTCTGCATCCACCTTAGTCGCTTCGACGCTATTTAATGATACGATGCCGCCTCTGATGGCGTCTGCAGCCTTTGCACGAGAAATTCTAAAAGCAGAGCTCACAATGTTATCCAGCCTAAGCGATGCCACCGTGTCAGTTTTCTCCTCGATATTTATTTCGCCAACGTCGAGCTGGCCAATGTCGTAAGCTCTGGCAGTCAGATTAGTTCTACCTGCTTTCGCGTAATTCAGCTCTATGAAATCGGCCATATCCGCCAGCACTACTATGTCAGCGCCATCTTCGTGCACCAGTATATCTCCAGTCACGCTCCTGT
Organism: Bacillota bacterium; assembly: GCA_029006195.1. GTDB lineage: Bacteria > Bacillota > Clostridia > Peptostreptococcales > Anaerovoracaceae > Lentihominibacter. The sequence continues at coordinate 12,051 of JAQXGH010000028.1, read as the reverse complement.
CTATCCCCAGCCCAAGCAGCGATCCCAGGTAATCCCTGTGCCCAAGCTTCCTGCTTCCCTTCGGAGATTTAACCTTTATGACTTGCAAAAGCTCCATAACCTCATCAGGAACGCCTTCCTCACACTGTATGTAATCAGGAAGAAATGCCACCATAGTACGCTCTGCATCTTTATACCCGCCAAAAAACACGTGTCGTTCAGTCTGAACTTTGGCATCAACCGGTGGGATTTTCATTTTTAACAGGTAGTCTTTTACCACTTTTCGCTGATGCGTGTCTAAAAAATCGCTATATGTAATCATGTATCTATCTTTACACTGCTCGATTTTGTCTTCTATCTGTGCAAGCAGCATTTCGTCTTCTTTTGTCATTTCCACACCTTTTTTGTCCTTTTTTCCATTGTTTGTTCAAGTATATCATAAATTGTGCTATGATTAATCAGTTAGTAAAAATCGGTGTTAAGAACATAATAACGGAGGACAAAAGCAAAAATGAATAATAACTCAGATGACCATCCAGTCGCGAAACCTTTTAACAAGTATTTCGACCACACTCTCTTAAAGCCAGATGCTAGTGCAGAGCAGATGGAGGCACTTTTCGCTCAGGCTGCCGAATATGATTTCGCATCAGTTTGTGTAAACAGCAGCAGAGTTGCTATGGCAAGAGAGTATATGAATGAAGCAGCTCCCGGTGTTAAGGTTGCTGCAGTTGTAGGTTTCCCGCTTGGCGCCATGAACACAGAGGCCAAGGAATTCGAAACTACTCAGGCTCTTATGGACGGAGCTGACGAAATCGATATGGTTATTAACATTGGCGTTGCCAAGGATGGGGATTGGGACTACGTTCTGAATGAAGTAATGACACTGGCAAATATCTGCCACGATAAGAAGACCGCTTCAGGCCAGCCCGCTGTACTTAAGGTAATCATTGAGACTTGCCTTCTCAGCGATGATGAAATTGTCGATGCATGTACTGCTGCTATGGGTGGTGGCGCTGATTTCGTCAAGACATCAACAGGTTTTGCCACACCTTCAAACGGACGTCCATCAGGCGCAACAGTTCACGATATTGAGCTCATGAAGAGTATTATCGGGGACTTCATCCAGATCAAGGCTTCAGGCGGCATCCGCACTTTAGAAGATGCCAAAGCAATGATCGAAGCAGGTGCAGACAGGCTTGGATGCAGTGCGTCAGTTGATATTATTAAAGCATATAATGAAGAGATATCGCAGTAGCGATATCTCTTTTATTTGTGGTTTATTGTTCGTAATCCGCCCCACCAATTCCTTCTCCAACATTAGGATGGAAATGTGAATATCCCACATCAAAGAGGAAGAGCGGTACAAAGATACAGAGTAAAACGTATCTCACGCGAAGTGGTATCTTATTAAACCAATCGTCAAATAAGGGTGCTATCAGATAGAATCCGACGCTGGCCAGGAATGCGAACATCAGGAGACCTTCCAGACAGATATATCCGTTAAGGTTCAGGAAATAATTTGAGTAATCCCAGTACTTTATTCCCTTAATGTTATCGAAATACCAGCCTGTGCAGTATTCCATAATTCCGCAACATATAAATGAAAGAATGAATACCATATGTGGTTTTTCGCCGATCTTTCTGAAGAGCAGAATTACCATCGCTCCGCCAAAGCCATATATAGGCAGCCAAGGTCCATGGAGCGATCCACGGTTGCACAGTTCGCCGTGAAGCATAAACGTATAGATTACTTCCCAGCACCAGCCTATGAACATAAACGTGAAGAAGAACATCAGCATGTTTACTGGTGAATAATACTTCTTCCAACTCTTAAATGGTTTATCATGAATTTTTATTTCGAGTGAAAAATAGATATCCTTGACGCGTTCTTCCGGTTCATGAACTAGTAAGTCATCATTTAATAATTCAAAACCTTCAAGCCCTTCTACATATGCTCTGTCACGAAGTGTAAAGTAGATTTCAGCTTCAGTTGCTGTATAGTATGGATTTACATACAGCAGAGCTGGAATACCCGCGAGCAGTATGGAAAGCAGGTACCAGCCAATAAATGAGCAGTCCACCAGGAACATATTCCATTTACAGCCTCTTGTCATCTGCTTTGACAGCTTGAAGCATTCGCGCCAGCCAATATCTGGATTTTCAGCCAGAATATAGCGGATCATCTTATACTCATAGTACTTATAAATTCCACCGACGATAGTCAGACCCCACAGCGCATTAAACACTGTTTTCATAAGCATGATCTTAGCCGGATTAAGGACTTTCTTTTCCTTATAGAGAACCAGTATTCTTCTTATCTGTGTGTCATGATATCTATTGTTTTCCAGAAAGAAACGTCTTTCTCCAATCAACAGAATATTTTTGACGAAGACAAAAAAGAGTACATTGGCAACAACAAGAAGAAGTGCAACCAGCCACTCCAGTCTCTCATGGTGAAGCAGGAAACTATCCACCATAATAACCGCATATTTGAGGATATTGACACCTCTAAGCCAGCCGTTTACAAGTGTAGCTAAAACACCCTGCGTTGCATTTAAGCCTTCTTCAGGTACTTCAATACCTGTAATTTCCTGAGCATAATGCTGGATAACATCAGACGGCGTTATACCCTCAATAGCATAACCATCGTTAGGTGTAAGCATATCTAACTCATCGCCGTTTTCGATCATCTGCACTTCTTGTTCGGCCTTTGTTATAGCGTTTCCATCAGCGCTACCTTCCATTCGTGCAAACAGTACGCCTGATACTGAGTACTCCGAAACCAAAAGAGCCATTATGAAACATACAGCTATCATGGCCCAATAATTTTGTTTTATGTTGCTTCGAGCTTTCTTTTTTAACTCTCTAATTTTCCACATATTATCCCTATTAACAGATACGAGGCAGGCCTTCTCCGTAAAGTACGTCGAATCTTCTTGTTGCCCCAAGTCTTGTTCTAATAAATGCGCCTTCACCTTCCTTTACTCTGCCAATCACTGCAGCATTCCTGCCATGTTCAGTATTTCTCATGGCAGCCAGAGCTGCATCCGCCTGATCCGCAGGAACTACAGCTATCATCTTGCCTTCATTACCCATATAGAGCGGATCAAGGCCCAGGATGTCTGCGAATCCCTTAACTTCTGGATCCACAGGGATACCCTCTTCATCAAGCTCGATTCTAACGCCTGAGCTTTCTGAGATTTCATTGATAACTGTTCCGAGACCGCCTCTTGTAACGTCTCTCATAGTCTTAACATTAATGCCTGCTGCGAACAAACCGTCAACGATATCGTTAAGCGCAGCACAGTCGCTCTTAATGTTGTTTTCGATTTCCATTCTGTGGCTAAGAATGCATGCATGATGATCACCCAGATTACCTGAGCAGATGATAACATCGCCGTCCTTACAGTTTGAAGAGCTGACATCTCTGCCCTCTGGGATTTCACCAATTCCTGTAGTGTTAATATAAAGGCCACCGTCTCCTTCAACAACCTTTGTGTCTCCAGCAACGATGATTACGCCGGCTTCTCTTGCCTGCTTAGCCATTGATTCTACAAGCTTATCGAGGAGATCTACATCAAGTCCTTCTTCCATAATGAATCCGCATGTCAGATACTTAGGAACAGCGCCCATCATAAGCAGGTCATTTACTGTACCGCATACGCAGAGCTTACCGATATCACCGCCATTAAACTGAAGCGGTGTTACTACGAATGAGTCTGTGCTGCAGGCGATTTTGCCACCCACATTAAGAACTGCCGCGTCTTCCATCTTAGAAAGGACTTCATTATTAAAATGCTTACCGAATATTTCACTCATGAGCTGAGCTGAACTCTTACCGCCACTGCCATGAGCCATTGTGATTTTCATTTTCTCTCTCCTCTACAAATTATTTTAAAATTTGTTTCTATACCAAATTCCACATGAACCTTCTGATGAAACCATACATGGTCCAAATGGATTCATTGGTGTGCAGTGCTGTCCGAACATAGGGCACTCATCAGGATTAATTCTTCCTGTGATAACATCACCGCATCTACATGCCTTAGGAAGTTCCATGTCTTCATAAAGTGCGTGACTGCCGCCATCGTAAGCAGCATATTCACCCTTAAGATAAAGACCAGAGCCTTCAATTATGCCAAGGCCTCTCCACATTGCCGGTCCTTCTTCATACACTTCTTCCAAAACCTCTAATGCCTTAGGATTACCATTCTCACGAACGGCATTCTTGTACATATTCTCGGTCTTGCCTTCCCCTGCTTCGATCTGCTTAACGATTCTGTAGATAGCTGCCAGAATATGCTCAGCCTCAAAACCAGCAACAACGAAAGGCTTTTTAAATTTAGCCGCGAGGTCATCATATACATGCACACCGGTAATAACGCTTACATGGCCAGGGCAGATAAATCCATCGATATCCTCCTGGTTTTCACAGATCCAGTTAAGAGCAGGTATCGCTGTCTTAAGTGCTGTTACCAGCTTGATGTTAGTGATACCTTCCTGCTTAGCCTGCTTCAGTAAAAGCGCATATGTAGGTGCAGTAGTTTCGAATCCTACTGCAGCAACTACAAATGTCTTATCAGGCTGCGCCTTAGCCTTCTCTATAGCCTCAAATGGTGAATACATGATCGTAATATCCGCTCTGTTTTCACCGTCAATACCAGCCTTGTTCTCCGAAAGGCTGCCGCCGGTTCCCGGTACCTTCATCATATCTCCGAAGGTCAGGAGTTCGCAGCCTGTAGCCTTTGCATATTCAACACATTTGTCGATAAAGGCTGTCGGAGTTACGCAAACCGGACATCCAGGACCTGAAATGAGTTTGATTTTTGGTGAAATCAGTTCTCTGATTCCATTTTTGAATATGGCAGCAGTATGTGTTCCGCAAACTTCCATAAGTTTGAGCGGTTTGCCGTCATATTCTGACAGGTACTGGATTATATCTTTAATTTCCATTTTCAATTTCCTCTATGTCAGCGAAGATATCAATGATTTCCTGAGCCGCATCCTTCTCCATAACTTCGATGGCACAGCCGGCATGTACCAGTACATACTGTCCGATCTGAGGATCTACAAGACCCGCATTGACATTCACTATATTTCCATTGAAATCAACTTTGGCAGTGCTGCCATCTCTAGCGATTACCTTACCCGGAATTGCTACGCACATGACTTCTTTCTCCTCTCTTAATAGGCTTGTTTAGTCATCGCTCTTTGACTTCAGTATGATGCCTAAGAATACTGCAGCACCACCCCAAAGGCCAACACATGCGATGCACATCATGATAATTGCGCTAATACTCATTACTATACCTCCTTGCTCTTACCGTATACAGGTGCATATTCCGGTTTGTCATAGAATGTAGGAACAGTATTCTTCTTAGCAGTGAATACGATAGTTCCTACTACCAGGAATGCGATGAAGATGATACCGATCCACATAGGGTATCCTTCGTAACCTGAAGTGAAGTAAGTAATAAAGTTCAAGATTGTTGTGTAACCAAGTACAATTACTGTTACGAACTTCAGACATAATGTCCACCACTTTCCAACATGGAAGTTTGAATGTTCGTTAGCGAGTACTCTGAGTTCTTCAGGCTTGAACAGCCATCCGATAATTACAACTTCGATTACGCCGCATGTTACGATACCGATGCTGTTAGCAATGTAGTCTGCCAGATCCAGTATGTACATACCAGCGCCTGTAATGAATATTAATGAAAGAACAAATGCAGGAGCCATTACCAGTGTTGTTGACTTGAAATGGCTCATCTTGAATTTGTCTTCAATACCTGTGATTACGCACTGTGAAATTGAAATGAATGATGTAACACCTGCTGTAAACAGTGATAAGAAGAACAGCAGTCCGAATAAAGTATTGAATGCAGGAAGTGCATTAACAGCTGTAGGGAATACTACAAATGCCAGACCAACACCTGCTGCAGCTACATCTTCGATTCCAACACCCTGAACGTTTGCCATATAACCTAAGATAGCGAAGATACCGATACCGGCGAATACTTCGAAACCGTGGTTACAGCAAGCTGTTAAGAATGCAGTGTTAACAACGTCTTCTTCCTTAGGAAGATAACTTGAGTAAGCCAGCATGATACCAAATGCGATGGATAAGCTGTAGAATACCTGTCCATAAGCAGCTACCCATACGTCTGCGTGTGCGATTTTGCTCCAGTCAGGTGTGAACATATAAGCCAGACCGTCAACAGCGCCAGGCAGAGTGATACCTCTGATTACGATAATAATGATACAGCCCATCAGTACAGGCAGGCAGATTTTGCAAGCCAGGTTGATGCCCTTATTGATACCTCTGTACATGATAAATGCTGCAATTCCCCAAACGACAATGAATGGGATCAGCAGATTTGTCTTAAGACCGCCGATTGTTGTGATTGAATCAGTAAGTCCGATGAATCCGTAGAAGAATCCTGCAGTGTCATCTCCCCACTGAGTGCCGAATGAGAATCCTAAGTAGCAAAGAACCCAAATTACAATTGCTACGTAGTAGATGAGGATCAGGAATGAAACCATAACCTGAAGCCATCCGAGCCATTCGAACTTTCTATTTATCTTGGCGAATACGCCAGGAGCCCCTGAATGATATGTCTTACCCAGAGTGTATTCCAGAATAAGAATTGGAATACCTGCTGTTAAGATAGCGAACAGGTACGGAAAAATAAACGCACCGCCGCCGTTAGTTGCCGCAACATACGGAAAACGCCACAGGTTACCCAGGCCTACAGCTGAACCGATTGCTGCTAAAATAAATCCCACTTTACTGTTCCATTGTTCTCTTTTCAAAAGCTTCTCTCCTTCTTCACAAAAATATAGTATTTTATTATTATATAAATTTCTCCTTTGACTGTCAATGAAACCAAACAAATCTGTGTCTCTTAAGCGATAATGGAGTTGTCTGAATTCTCAATTTAATATATAATGACTACATTATGCATGAATTACCAATTACACAAAACATTATCAAAATCGCATCTAAACATTGCGAAGATAACAACGGAAAAAGAGTCGTTAAAGTCAATTTAGTCATCGGTGACTATTCAGGTTACGTGGGTGAGTCCGTTCAGATGTATTTCGACATAATCTCTGAAGGCACTCTCTGTGAAGGTGCGATCTGCGACATCACACATGTTGAACCTAAATTAAGATGCAACAAATGCGGACAGCTCTTTAAGAAGCAGCTCCTGACATTTGATTGTCCTTATTGCGATGGTCAGGGTGAACCTACTGAAATAGGCAAAGAATTTTTCATCGATACGATAGAAATCGAATAATAGGGAGGAAACAACAAAATGCACGACATTAGAAGAATAGACGTTCAGGAAGGCATCCTCGATGCTAACGACCATATCGCAGAACATGTTAATGAACACATGACAGACCACGGCGTACTGGTTGTAAACGAAATGGGCGCTCCTGGCGTTGGTAAAACTACAACACTTAAGAACATCATCAAGCACATGACTGTTAAGCCATACGTTGTTGAAGGCGACATCGAGAGCGATATCGATACAGTTGACCTTCAGAACCTGGGCGTTACAGCTTACCAGATCAACACATACGGTGCATGCCATCTGGACGCACCAATGATCGAACATGCAACTCATCACCTGGCATTTGACGAACCAGGCATCATGTTCATCGAAAATATCGGTAACCTTGTTTGCCCAGCAGAATTCACTATCGGCGAACACGTACTGATGCTGATTTCAACAGTAACAGAAGGCAGCGACAAGCCTTACAAGTACCCTCTCGCATTCGAGAAGGCAGACGTTATCATCCTTAACAAGGTTGACCTTATGCCTTACCTTGACTTCGACGAAGAGTTCTACATGAAGGGCCTGAGAGCTCTCAACAAGGACGCTCCAGTATTCAAGGTATCAGGAAAGACTGGTGAAGGTTTTGCTGAAGTTGCCGCTTGGCTCGAAGCAAAGGCTGCAAACTTAGAAGTGAAGGAACACCACCATCACGATCACGATCATCATCACCATCATCATCATGAATAACAAACAGACAGAAAAAATTAAATTATGGGGCATAGTTCAAGGGGTCGGTTTTCGACCCTTTGTTGCTAAAATGGCACAGAAACTTTCAATGGTCGGCGAGGTTCTCAACATCGGCGGCCTTGTTGAAATTACATTAACTGATGAAGAATCAAGAATCGACGCATTTTTGAATTCTCTTATTGCCAATAAACCTGGCCCATCTGAAATAGTTCACGTCAAAAGAGAAGTAATAGACTATAAAGAGTTTGACGCTTTCCACATCGTTAGCAGTGGTCACGGCGCTGACGAAGCAGCTATGATTCCAGCAGACCTTGCCATCTGCCCTAGCTGCCTTGAGGAACTCTATCAAGAAGGAAACCCTAGAGAAAAACACCCATTCATTAGCTGCATGATTTGCGGCCCGAGATATACGATCATAGATAAAATTCCCTACGATAGGGATAATACGACTATGATCGATTTTCCTATGTGCGAATTCTGCGAGTCAGAATACACAGATATCGTCAATAGACGATATCACGCACAGACTATCTCCTGCCACCACTGCGGTCCTCAGCTTTGTTGGAATTCTAAGGTTTCTGGCGACACATCGCTTATGGACGATAAACAAATTCTCGACAAAGCGTCCGAAATTTTACGTGGTGGCGGCGTAATCGCCTTCAAAAGCGTAGGCGGATACAACCTGGTAGCTGATCCTTTTAATGAAGAAGCTGTTGCTAAACTTCGTGAATTCAAACACAGACCTAGCAAGCCTTTCGCTGTAATGTTCAGAAGCCTTGATGAAATTTCTAGCTACTGTAATGTGAACGAGATCGAATCCAAACTTCTGACATCATCAGCCAGACCTATCATACTTCTCGAGCACAAACTGAATCAAATAGACACAAAGGATAAATATATAGGTGACCTTATCACAAGCCGCTTTATCGGCTCTTTCCTGCCAAGCTTCGCAGCTCAGTATATGCTTCTTGACAGAATAAGCCCTCTGATTTTCACAAGCGCCAACACATCTGACATGCCTATGATAAAGGATGATGATGAAATGCTTGAAGCTTTTGAAAAAACAGATCTGATCGACGGGTTGATATATAATAAGAGACGAATTCTGACGCGCGTTGATGACTCCGTTGTTAGAGTTATCGATCAGCAGCCGCAGATGATCAGAAGGTCAAAAGGCTATGCACCTGTTCCGCTTTTTGTTGACAATGAAAAAGCAGATACCCTTCCTCAGATTCTGGCAACCGGCAGCCAGCTTAAGAATTCCTTCGCCCTGACCAAGGGCCCATTCGTATACATGAGCCAGTACTTCGGCGATATGGATACGATCGAAAACCAGAATCTTTATCTGGAAAACATCGAACGCATGAAGTCGCTCTTCAGGATACAGCCGACTGTCATTGCCTGCGACATGCATCCGCTTTATTTCACAAGCCAGTTCGCAGCCAAATGTAAGGACGAAGGCTACCGCGTAATACCTGTTCAGCATCACCATGCGCATGTCTGCTCAGTCATAGCCGAAAACAACCTTAAAGGCCCGGTTATCGGCGTAAGTTTTGACGGCACAGGATATGGAACCGACGGCAATATCTGGGGCGGCGAATTTATGGTTTGCCGTGGCGCTGATATGGAACGTGTTTCCCACCTCAAATACGTAAACATGATCGGTGGCGACACATCGATGAAGGATGCGGCCAAATCCGCGCTCAGCTACATCGCCTCATATGCCAAGTCTACAAGCTCCGCAAATGAAATCGATTTAGATATATCTGATATTATAAAATTTGGCAGAGAAAGACTTTTGGCTATGCCTTCCGCTACGCTCACAATGAAGGCTATCGAAGCCGGCATTAATGTCATCAAGAGTTCAAGTATGGGACGACTTTTTGACGCCGTATCTTCCCTTCTCGGGATCTGCGATTACAACCAACATGAGGGCAAATGCGCAATGATGCTGGAAGATGCTGCAGCCTTTGCAAAAGCTCATCCGGGAGAAGACCCTGCCAGCGATTTGGCGCTAGCTTTTCATGACAGGATAATCGATATGATCCTGAACCAGTGTGAGAAAATCAGAGAATCCTCAAATGAGGACATAAATCAGGTTGCTTTGACTGGCGGAACTTTTCAGAACAAAATCCTGATGGAGGGAGTTTTGACTAAACTCAGAAAACGAGGCTTTAAGCCATATTACAATATTTCTGTTAGCCCTAACGACGGAGGCATTGCTCTGGGACAGGCTTATGCAGCTATGCAGCAAATTCTCACAGAATATTAACATTAAGATAATTGTTTACGCTATTTGGTATTGATATAATGGATATATATAGCATAAAAGGGGAATGTTTTGAGCGAAAAAAAATGGAATAAACAAAAAGAGTTTAGCACAAATACTCTCATAGACGTAAACTACCAGCCTGAGGATGTTGCCGATTACGATATCGGACAGGCGCCAAGCTCGCGCCACACCCAGCAGGCTGCTAACTTAGAAGATTTAGTTGAACTTCAGAAGCGTTCAGCAGCATCAGATGAGCTCAAATACACACATGGTGTAGGTCAGCCGATCAATCATATTATCACTGAACCTCTCGAGCCTATAGATGACGAAGAATCGCCTGACGAATCAACCGAAGAGCCTATCTCTAATGAAGCATCTAAAGATACATTAGAGCCAGATACAGAATCGGCTGAGGGGCCTGAATTTGCACCTAAGCCAATTTCTCCTGACGATATTAACTACGATGCGATTATGGAGAAGTTCACTACAGCTCCAACAAAACCTAAGTACTGGTACGAAGAATTTGGCGATTACTGGTCATGCAGCTGCGGACACATCAACAAAGGAGATTTCTGTACTAACTGCGGTCTGACTCAGGATATACTTCGTTCTATCTTTATACTGAGAAAGCCTGGCACACAACTGGCTTCATACAAGAATGAAGTTGCTCCTTCTGACGAATCAATTACTAGCGGCGATGGCGGCAAGGGAAATGGCAATGGAAATGACGATGGCAAAAATCCACAAAAGAAATCCAACACCCTCAGCAAGCGCGCTAAAATCATCATCGCTATCGTTATCCTTCTTATTCTGGTTGCAACAGCAAGCTTAATGTCTTACTACTACGCTATTAAGCCAGCTATGGAGAAGGAAGAAGCAGAGAAAGTCAAAGCTGAATCCGAATGTCTCGATAGTAACATCGTGAAATTCGCCGGCAGCTTCGATAATTTCCTTTGGCACAGCTATGTTGATGCAGGTGATGCCTGCGTTGACAAGAAGTACTACAATGATTCAATCAAGTACTATAGATTAGCCAAGGATATCAAGAGCACTGACAGCCTTATCAACAAAATCAGAAAATCAAAGTACGAATATGTCAAAGCTCATGTTGATGAAGGCGGAGAGACTTTTGAAGAGTATCTGAACGACCTTCACAAGATAGATTACTCAGATATTAACAGCATCTACAAGAAGTACTACGCATGGCACCTGAAAATAGTTGCCAACCTTGAAGAAGACGATTACGGCACAGATATTTCATCAGCTAGCCGTAAGGATGTAGTTTACTTCCACGTAACAGTAAGCGGCGGCCCACCTGATGAAGGCCTTGACACTTATTACGAAGCTAAGTGGCCTGGCGGCAAAACTGAAACCGAGAACTTCGGCGCCGGCTGGGAGGACGGCTCTAAGGGCACAGCGAGATTCATGTACGTCATCCCACTTATGGGAAAAGAAGGCAAACTCACCTTCAACGTATACAATAAGAGCACACAAGAGCTGCTTGGAAGCGATACAATTGAATTCAAAAAATAAAATACAGCGAGTTCCGAAAGGAGCTCGCTTTTTTATCGGAAGCACTAAAAAAGCCCACAGCAACGAAGCCGTGGGCAATTCTAAGTTCGAAACTATTCGATTACTTCTGTAACAACGCCTGAACCTACTGTTCTGCCACCTTCTCTGATCGCAAATCTAAGACCTTCTTCGATAGCGATTGGAGTGATCAGTTCGATAGTCATGATGATGTTATCTCCAGGCATGCACATTTCA
>JAQXGH010000027.1 GCA_029006195.1 Bacillota bacterium | reverse complement strand
CAAGAAGAAGATAGAGGTTCCGGCTACAAGAAGAGAAGGGAACGGAAACGTCATTACCCTTAAGGGCGCATCCGAAAATAATCTTAAGAATATAGATGTAGATATTCCTTTAGGCAAGTTCGTCTGCGTAACAGGTGTATCAGGATCAGGTAAGAGCAGTCTGATAAATCAGATACTCTTTAAGGCTGTATCAGCTCAGCTTTATAGATCAAAGGATAAGCCTGGCAAGCACGACGAGATATTAGGTCTTGATGCTATCGATAAGATCATAGATATTGACCAGAAGCCTATTGGTAAAACGCCAAGGTCAAACCCTGCAACTTATACCGGAGTCTTCACTCATATCAGAGATTTGTTTGCACAGGTGCCTGAAGCCAAGCTTAGAGGTTTCGGTAAAGGCAGATTCTCCTTCAACGTTAAGGGAGGAAGATGCGAAGCCTGCAGCGGCGACGGTATCAAGAAGATTGAAATGCTCTTCCTGCCGGATGTCTATGTTCCGTGCGAAGTGTGCAAAGGCAAGAGATACAATAGAGAAACACTTGAAGTTAAATATAAAGGCAAGAGCATCTTTGATGTTCTGGACATGAATGTTACTGAGGCGCTGGAGTTCTTTAAGAATCATCCGGCTATCTCAAGACAGCTGCAGACTCTGGAAGACGTTGGTCTTGGCTATATTAAACTGGGTCAGCCAAGTACTCAGCTTTCTGGTGGTGAGGCTCAGAGAATCAAACTGGCATCAGAGCTCTCAAAGAAGAGCACAGGCAAGACTCTGTACATTCTTGATGAGCCTACAACAGGTCTTCATTTCGCAGACGTTGATAGACTTATCAGCATGCTGGATAGACTGGTGGAACAGGGCAATACTGTTGTTGTAATTGAGCATAATCTTGATGTTATCAAGTGCGCAGACCACATTATAGACCTGGGCCCTGACGGCGGATTCAGGGGAGGCAGCATTGTAGCTGAGGGTACTCCTGAAGCGGTTTCACAGGTGCCGGGTTCTTATACAGGTGAATTCCTTAAAGGCATACTGTGCAAAGCCGATCAATAGTGATATAATATACTCCACATATTATCGTTTAGACTTCAGCCCGCTTACCGGTTAAGGGTTGACAGTGTATGGAGGTTATTTACAATGATAGAGAAGAACAACCTGACCATGCTAACAGACTTTTATGAGCTGACAATGGCCAATGGCTATTTCACAGCAGGCATGCAGGAAGATATTGCATACTTCGATATGTTTTTTAGAAGAGTACCCGACAAGGGTTCCTATGCAATAATGGCAGGTTTAGAGCAGGTTATCGAATACTGTAAGGGACTTAAGTTCGAAGAAAAAGACATTGAATATCTCAGAAGCAAGAATCTTTTTGACGAGAAGTTCCTCGATTACCTTAGAAACTTCGAATTTAAGTGCGATATCTGGGCAGTACCAGAAGGAACGCCTATTTTCCCATATGAACCAATTATTACTGTTAGAGGTCCTGTTATCCAGGCGCAGTTCGTAGAAACAATGATTCTGCTTCTGATCAACCATCAGAGTCTTGTCGCAACTAAGGCCAGCAGAATAGTTAGAGCTGCCAAGGGCAGACCTATTATGGAATTCGGAACTAGAAGATCACATTCAACTACAGCTGCCATCTACGGTGCTCGTGCTGCATATATAGGCGGATGTGCAGGTACTGCTTGTACAGTTGCTGATGAAGAGTTCGGTACGCCAGCACTGGGAACAATGGCTCACAGCTGGGTACAGATGTTTGATAATGAATACGAAGCATTTAAAGCATATACTAAGGCTTATCCAACAAATGCTACACTGCTGGTTGATACATATAATGTACTCAAGTCAGGTATTCCAGCTGCCATCAAGGTATTTAAGGAACTGGATCCACCTAATAAAGGAATCAGAATCGACTCAGGAGATATAGCTTATCTTACTAAGAAGGCTAGAGCAATGCTGGATGAAGCAGGCCTTCAGGATTGTAAGATCGTAATTTCAAATTCACTTGATGAATATCTTATTAGAGACATTCTCCTTGAAGGTGCATGCGTTGATTCATTTGGTGTAGGCGAAAGACTTATCACTGCTAAATCAGAACCGGTATTTGGCGGTGTATATAAGCTGGCTGCACTTGAGAAGGACGGAGAAATGATCCCTAAAATCAAAATCAGCGAAAATACTGAGAAAATCACTAACCCTGGTTTTAAGTCACTTTATAGACTCTATGATAAGGATACTGATAAGGCTTTGGCAGATGTTATCGCGCTTCATAGCGAAGGACTTCCAACAGCTGAAGAAATCGAAATCTTTGACCCTAGCCATGTATGGAAGCGTAAGACTGTGAAGAACTTCTATGTTAAGTGTCTGAGAGAACAGATATTTAAAGATGGTAAGTGTATATACGAGAGCCCATCTATCCACGAAATTAAGGAATACTGCAAGGAACAGATGGATACTCTGTGGGATGAAATGAAACGTTTCGAGAACCCGCAGACATACTATGTTGACCTGTCACCAGAACTCTGGAAACTTAAGCAGGATATGCTCGAAGGAAAGAGATAACTTAACTTCGATGTAAATATATATTTAGTAAAGGAGAATAACTATGCCATTAGTAACAACAAAGGAAATGTTCGAAAAAGCTTACAAGGGTGGATATGCAATCGGAGCTTTTAACGTAAACAACATGGAAATCGTTCAGGGCATCACTGAAGCAGCTAAGGAATTAAATGCTCCGCTGATCCTTCAGGTATCAAAGGGTGCTAGAGCGTATGCTAATCATACATATCTAATGAAGCTCGTAGAAGCAGCAGTTGAAGAAACTGGCCTTCCTATCGCACTTCATCTCGACCACGGCGACAGCTTCGAAATATGCAAAAGCTGCATTGACGGCGGTTTCACATCAGTAATGATCGATGCTTCATCAAAGCCATTTGAAGAAAACATCGAAATCACTCGTAAGGTAGTTGAATATGCTCACGCTAGAGGCGTTGTAGTAGAAGCTGAACTGGGAACTTTAGCAGGCGTTGAAGATGAAGTAAACGTATCAGCAGAAGATTCATCATACACTAAGCCAGAAGACGTTCAGGAATTTGTAGAAAGAACTGGATGTGACTCACTGGCAATCGCTATCGGAACAAGCCACGGTGCTTACAAGTTCAAGCCAGGTACTGATCCACAGCTCAGATTCGACATCCTCGAAGAAGTACAGAAGAGACTGCCTAACTTCCCAATCGTTCTTCACGGTGCAAGTTCAGTTCCACAGGAATTCGTTGAAAAGATCAACAAGTTCGGCGGCAACATGCCAGGAGCTATTGGTGTTCCAGAAGATCAGCTGAGACAGGCTGCAGGAATGGCTGTATGTAAGATCAACATCGACTCAGACTTAAGACTTGCTATGACTTCATCAATCCGTGAATACATGGCAGAGCATCCAGATCACTTCGACCCAAGACAGTATCTGAAGCCAGCTAGACAGGCTATCAAGGATATGGTTGCTCATAAGATCGTTGACGTTCTGGGATGCGATGGTGCAGCAGAATAATTTATTGTAAATCGATAAACAGGCAATTAAAAATCCGGCGGTTATTAAAATCGCCGGATTATTTTATTTAGTTTCTTCAGCTTCTTCTTCTATCATCTGTTCCTGCTGTTGCTCAGCATGCTGCTCTGCAATCTTAGCAGGGTATTCCATTATAACGTTTATCCTGTTAAAGATTATAATTGCTGCTACAACTAATATGATTAGTGCGATAAAAAGATCGTTCTGCTTATATATAAAATTCTTAATTGCGTTCATAGTGTTCTCCTTTTCTTTAGATACTCTAACACAAAAGCTGCTATTTCTCAAATGAATATTCTGTGAGTTGTAATAGAGGGTCACTTAGGTGTATAATGAAGGACAGTTTGATTAGGAGCAATTACTATTAATGGTAAATATAACAATAACAGAAAATGAAGCTGGTCAGAGACTCGATAGATTCTTAAAGAAGTATCTTAAGAGAGCTCCACTCAGTGCCATATACAAGATAATAAGAAAAGAACTTAAGGTAAACGGTAAAAGAGCCAAGGAAGATACTGTTTTAGAGTTGGGCGATGAACTGACATTCTACATGCCGCAGGAACGTTTCGATGAAATGTCTAAACCCGTTAAGAAGAGAAAGGCTAAGCGTCAGTTCCACATTGCCTATGAAGATGACAATGTGTTGATCGTAGAGAAGCCTTGGGGCCTTCTGACACATGGTGATTCACATGAGAAGAAGAATACTCTCATGAATCAGGTATGCGGATACCTTCAGGAGAAGGGGGAATATGACCCTGCAACTGAGAGAACATTCACACCATCACCTGTTAACAGGCTGGACAGAAATACAACAGGTCTCGTTATCTTTGGTAAGAATGCTCAGGCACTCAGACTATTAACAAAACTCATCAGAGAGCGCGACCATATTTCAAAATACTACATTACTATAGTAAGCGGTAATTTCACCAAACCAATTACTATCCAGGAGTCACTGGAGAAAATCGGAGAGAAGAACACAGTGCACGTAGTTGCTGATGGCGAAGGATTAAGTGCAACTACAGTTGTGAGGCCTTTGGAAAAAGGAAAGGGATATTCACTTATCGAGGTTGAGCTTGTTACAGGCAGAACTCATCAGATCAGAGCACACCTTTCTCACAAAGGCTACCCGCTCATCGGAGATTCCAAGTACGGTGATTTCAGGGTCAACGAAAAAATCAAGAAATTTGGCCTAACTACACAGCTTCTTCACGCTTACAGATTAGAATTTGGTCAGATGCCAGAAGAACTCGCTGAACTTGACGGCTTAGTTGTAAAGGCTCAGGTCCCAGAAGAGTTCGAGAAGATTTGGGCTAAATTAAAGTAACCTAGGAGATATAATGAAGGAATTTTTAAAAGACCTTGCGTTTGCTGTAATAATTGTTTTGGCAATTACTGCAGTTATCAAACCCACAATAGTAAAAGAAAGCTCGATGGAGTCAACTTTATTTGAGAACAACTATCTGTTTGTAAATAAGCTGGCCTATAAGTTTAAGGATCATCCTAATTATGGCGATATCGTAATTTTTAAATCTGATATCGATAACTATGAAGATGGCGGCAAGAAGCTTCTGATAAAGCGTGTTATCGCAACTGAAGGCGATACAGTTACTATCGAAGACGGCTACGTTTACAGAAACGGAAAGCTGCTTGACGAACCATATGTAAATGAACAGGGTGCAACTTACGACGATGAAGGAATGGAAATCGATGATTTTAAGGTTCCTCAGGACGAAGTTTTCTGCATGGGTGATAACAGAGAAGTCAGCCTGGACAGCAGAGCACCTGAAGTAGGAACAGTCCCTGAAGAAGATATTGTAGGCAAAGCCTTTATCAGACTCTTCCCATTCAACCAGATTACTATCTTATAAGAAGGTGAAATAGATGAAACTTGTAGCTAACAATAAGAAAGCTAGACATGATTATTTCATAGAGGAAACTTACGAAGCTGGGATTTCACTTACCGGCACTGAAATCAAGTCAGTCCGCCAGGGCAGAGTGAGTATCAAAGAAAGCTTCGCTAAGATAGAACGCGAAGAGGTTTTCATTTACGGCATGAATATAAGTCCATACGAACAGGGCAATAGATTCAACGTAGAACCGCTTCGTCCGCGTAAGCTTCTGCTCCACAAGAAGGAAATCAGGAAGCTGATCGGATACACTACTCAGAAAGGTTTGACTTTGGTCCCACTGAGGATGTATATTAATGACAAGGGCCTCGCGAAGGTAGAACTTGCTGTCGCTAGAGGTAAGAAAGAATACGATAAGAGACACGATATCGCTAAGCGTGATGCTGATAGAAGGATGCAGCAGGCGGTTAGAAGATAGTGTTTTTATAGGACCTATAAGGGTCCGCACTCATGGGGGTGCACTGGTTTCGACGGGGGTGTGGAAGCCGGATAAGCGAGCCGCAGTCGCCCAGTCTGCGCTAAAAAGGGCCGTTTAAATATAAACGCTAAAAGAACAAATAATTTCGCACTGGCAGCTTAGTTTCTGCCCCGCGCGTTCACCTGGGTTCACCTGCAGGCCCAGATTTGAACGTCGACCATGCAGGAAAACTCTGCGTGAGCTCCTGGTAGCGTAGAGGACTTACAGGATAGCTGATTTCATAGCCTGCTTTTGGGCGATGAAGGATGCGAAACAATAAAACAAAAGCTGCGCTCGGAGAAATTCTGGGGGAAATGCTTTCGGACAGGGGTTCGATTCCCCTCACTTCCACCACAAAAACCGCTAGATTTCAACGTTTAGCGGTTTTTTCTTTCGAAAATTCCGACAAAATTCCGACAAATTACGGCAAAAGCATTTATTGTATTATTTCTAATATATTGGATATTTTTCTTGCATAAAGATGTAGACAGTGTTAAGATAAATAAACAATCAGAGACTATAGTGCCTCAAGCAGTAACCCTCCCACTATAAGGGATCAGGCGAACCTTGAGGCTTTTGTGCATCATGGAGGTTATAAATGGCAAAAACAGCAATACTAGTTGATGGAGGGTTTTATAGAAAGGTTTCAAAAGATTTTAAGAACAAAGAAAGCCCAGAAGAAAGTGCAAATAAATTATATAATTATTGCTTAAGGCACCTTGTAAATAAAAATGCACCAAATGATGAGCTGTATCGTATTTTCTATTATGATTGTCCACCATTAGAAAAAAAGTTAACACATCCATTAACCAAGAAACTTGTAGATTTTTCTAAGACAGATATATGCATATGGAATAAAGCGTTCTTGGATGAAATGAAACAGCAAAGAAAAGTAGCATTAAGATTAGGTTTTTTATCGGAAACAAAGACAAATTACGTTCTAACATCTTCAGCTATGAAAAAATTGTTCAATGGCAAAATTGATATTACAGAGCTAGAAGAAAGTGATTTCGTTCCAGATGTTAAACAAAAGGGCGTAGATATGAAGATTGGTGTTGATATAGCATCGCTGGCATATAAACATCAAGTGGATCGAATTATATTAATTGCTGGAGATAGTGACTTTGTGCCAGCATCTAAGCTCGCTAGAAGAGAAGGCATTGATTTTATACTAGATCCTATGTGGATGCATATTAATCCAGAATTACATGAGCATATTGACGGACTTAGAACAAAAATGAAAAAACCAAGCAGCTTAAAATAAGCTGCTCAGATTGAAGAAGGCGAATAGCCTTCTTTTTGTTTAACAAGTTTATTCCTGTATTCTCCCAGCTGATCCGCAAAGGATGTATCCTTATCTTCGAATAGATGTGTATAAATCCTGAGCGTAGTAGATACTTCAGAATGTCCGAGCCTCTGAGATACATCCACATAATTAGCACCGATACTCTGGAGTAATGAAGCATGTGTATGTCTTAATGCGTGGATCCCATAAGTAGGAAGATTATTTTTAATGCATAATGCATAAAACCATTTATAAGGCTTTGACGGATTTAATGCGGATCCGTTTGCCATACGTAGTAAAGCAGGAGAATCAGCATAGTATTGACCGAATTTTAATTTGTCGATTTTCTGCTGCAATTCCAGCTTTTTTATTTCATCGAATATAAACGCCGGTAGAGATACAGTTCTTTCGGATTTCTCAGACTTAGGCGTATCAAGGAATATTCCTTCGCCTTCCTTTGAGTCTCTGTAACGAGTCTGACGCACTTTCAGAGTGCAATCTTTAATGTTCACATCATCCCAATCAAAACCAAGAATCTCACCTTTTCTGAATCCGCCGAATAAGGCTAATAATACAAAGACCTTAAGCGCCTGATCTTCAGCCCTGGAAGAATCAAGTGCACTAAGAATAATAGGCACATGCTCTTTCTTATAGCTCTTGCTTTCTTTTTTTTTAAGTTTAGGGAGTGGAATGTCCCTGCATGGAGATGAAGTGATTAATTCGAGATCTTCAACGGCGAATCTGAAAAGCTGCTTAATGTCGCTGTATATGTTTCGAATTGTTTTGGCGGATTTGCCCTGATCATCCATTAAATTGATGATTTGCTTAATATCGTACTTTTTAATTGATGATACTTTTCGCTTGCCGATGAAAGGGCGAACCCAGTTATCAAAATGTGACATAGTTGATATCTGTGAATTTCTTTTCAGATTTCTTAATACGTAATCCTGTACATAAATGTCTATTAGAGCATTTACTGTGGTAGGCGTAGCCGTATTGAAGTTTTCATCTTCGCAATCAATGAGAAAACGTGCAAGCTCTTTATCTGCTTCACGCTCGGTTTTGCAGTGAACTGTTTTATTAAAGCGTTTACGTTTGCCAGTGAAGTCAGTTCCTAGTGTAACTTCTAAGTGCCAGGCATCGCCTTTACCTTTTCTCTTGTATCCTGCCATTATCTAACACCTGCCTTAAATCTAGCAAATTCTAATATTTCACGAAGTTCATCATCGGAGTACTGGTGATCACCAATGATTTCATCTTCACTCAGAACCATTTGGAGTTTATCTGCTGTAGATAATTCCTTTTCAAGAAAGTCAACACTATCATGGAATTCCTCAATATCTTCAGGTGTGATATCCCATTCTAAAAGAGTTGTTGGTTTTGTGTTTAGTGCTCTTGAAATGGCTTCGAGTTTAGGAAGCGATAAATCAACAAGACCTGATTCTATCTTTGCGATAGATGATCTGCTTGTATATCCAGCTAATCTGGCTAAATCATCTTGAGATAATCCCAATTGTTCTCTGCGCTTTCTGATGTTTATATATAACTTATCCATGCTGATTCCCTCCTGTAATGCAATTATAAGGCTGTGTTGAAAATTAATCAACAAAAATGTGAAAATAAGTTGACAACACAAAACCACAATACTATAATGTACGAAAATGGTGAATAAAATTCACGTTCAAATCAGGGAGGAAAGCA
>JAQXGH010000026.1 GCA_029006195.1 Bacillota bacterium | reverse complement strand
GTCTTGCCACTTCCATTTGGTCCCAAAAGACCTATCACCTTACCTCTGCCGATAGTAAGGTCGATATTATCCAGTGCCTTAACTCCCGAATAATTCTTAGTCAGGCCCTGGCATCTAACTAATTCCTGAGCATTCATTACTTATTACCTTCTTTCTCCTTCATCATATCGATTACTTCACTGACTGAGTATCCCATAGATTTCATTTCTTCGATAAATGAATCTATGCAGGCATTTGCGATTTCCATTTTCTTTTTTCCTATCAATTCTTCATCTTCAGTTACCGTTCTTCCAACTGTCCTGTTTGTTATTACCAGACCGTCATTTTCAAGTTCACTGAGTGCTCTCTGCATAGTATTTCTATTAACTTTGGCATCCTCAGCAAGCTCTCTTACTGTCGGAAAAGAAGAGCCCTTTTCGAAACCGCCAGATACTATTTCACGCGTGAGTTTATCCTTTATCTGCGGCCAGATCGGTCTGCTGTCATCAAAATTCCATTCCATCAAATCACCTCTTTGAAACAAGATTCTTTTTCCTTACAATACTACCGGTGTATTGTTGTCCTAAGCGCTTAGTACAATGATATAATATTGTGCATTTAGGCTTTTGTCAACTCATTTAAAATTTTTCTTTAATCCTGTATAATTATTTTCATGAAAGATATGATTACTAAAATGCAGAATTCCAGCGTTTCCAGGTTCATAATCGTTGGAATAATAAATACACTTGTTGGAACTGCCCTTATGTTCGGCCTTTACAATCTGGCAGGCTGCTCTTACTGGGTGTCTTCTGCTCTCAATTACGGGCTAACAAGCATACTCAGCTTTTTTCTCAACAAGTACTACACGTTTAAGCACAGAGGCGATATCCTTGGCAGTGCCATCCGATTTGCTATCAACATAGCTCTCTGCTATCTGCTTGCCTATGGCATAGCTAAACCGCTTACGCTTTACCTTGTTCAGGGCTCGCAGGTTTTGCAGGAAAACATTGCTATGTGTGTTGGCATGGTTCTATTCGTTGTATTAAATTACTCTGGGCAAAGACTATTTGCTTTTAGAAAGAAATAGTGTGTGCTATAATAGTTTGGATTAAGAATTATTAGGAGAAACATAAATGATCACAGGAAAGCAGAGAAGCTATTTAAGAAAGCTCGGCCAGAGCCTCGAGCCAGTTGTTTATATCGGCAAGAACGATATGACTGAGAATGTAATTAAAGAAATGGATATACTTCTGTCTTCACGCGAACTCATTAAGGTTAAGCTTCAGGAAGGCAGCCTTCTTGATGCCAAGGACGCAGCTAATGAAGCTGCTGAAATCTTAAACGCTGAATTCGTACAGGCAATCGGCAGAAGATTCGTTCTCTATAGACCAGCTAAGAACAAGGAAGATCGTAAGATCATCCTTCCTAGATAGATTAGGAGGCAAAGTCAAATGATCAAAACAACTATTAATATCGAAGGTATGATGTGCGGTATGTGCGAAAAACACATGAATGACGCAATCTCAGAAGGATTTACAGTTCAGGAAGTTACTTCTTCACGTGAAGAGAATCAGACAGTTGTAATTTCCGAAGGCTCTCTTGATTCAGACAAGGTTAAGCAGATCGTTGCCGATACAGGTTTCGAATTCAAGGGCATTAGCGAAGAAACAATCTAATATTAATAAGGCACCTGTCACTGAAGTGGCAGGCGTTTTTCTTTGCTTTAAGTCAAATCGTATACATTCCCAAAGCAGTTTCATTTTGTCCGACATTATGGTATTATTACTTTGTATACTTATAGTTATTATTAGTGAGGACAATAAAAAATGAAAAAATTTGACCTACTCAAGACAATTCAGCTAATAGTTTTCATTGTATTTACTGTTATATGTGCACTTATAGTGTTCCTTAACAAGGAACTCTTCCATACTATCGCAGTTGACAGTAATGTTAAGTTAATGTGTGCAATGCTTTGGCTCGCTTTAGCCATTTCATTCATGTTCATTTTCCTCGACTTCCATCTGTTTACTAAGTTCAAACATGACTACAAGGAACTGGACTATGTTATTCATTCTGACCCTGTAGCAGGAATCGCCAACAGATTCAGTTCAGATGCTCTTATCGACAAATATGTTGATAGAGAAGTTCCAGAAAAAATGTACTGCATTATGTTTGAGCTTTCTAATATAAGAGAAATCAATCAGCTTTACGGTCACGTTGAAGGTAATGGCCTGATTAGAGATTTCGCAAACATTCTTAGAATGGCATCTGTAAACCTTTGCTTTGTTGCTCGTAACGGCGGAAACAAGTATCTCGCTATCTTTGAAGAAGGTGCCGAGGATAAGCTTGAACAGTTCCTTCTTAGAATTGCTCAGAAAGTTAGAACTCATAATTCTGATACAGACAAGATGCCTGTCGAATACAAATATGGCATTTCTGCTCAGAAGTATGACAAGGCAAGCTCTATAACAGAACTGATCGCACTCAGCGACAGAAGAATCTAGAAAAAATAGTGTTTACGTTTATTAAATCGACATTATAGTATTATGGCATTAGATTATCAGTACTTAAAATCACTTGTATTAAGTGCACAACAAGGCGACAGTAACGCGTTCGCAGAGCTATACGCTGCAACCTACAGGAAGCAGTATCGTTTTGCGTACAGTTATTTAAAAGATGAGTTTCTGGCGCAGGATGCCCTGCAGGAGACTTATATTTTAGCGCTCAAAGGAATACAGAATATCAACGATCCACAGCTGTTTGTAGCATGGCTGAATCAGATATGCTTTAGAGTCTGCTTTAAGATTTATCAGAAACAAAAGAAATATCACGATGAGATGAACCCTATAGAAGCAGATGTAATAGCAGACAACTCATCTTCGGGTGTCAGTCCTGAAAGCCAGGTCGTTAAAACCGATGAAGGTGAGTACATACTCAATCAAATAATGAAGCTTCCGTTTTCCGAAGCTCAAGCAATCACATTGCGTTTTTACCATGAGATGAAAATTGACGAGGTAGCTGACATAATGGATGTCAGCAAGAGTACGGTCAAACGATACTTAAGAAACGGTCAGGAACACCTCAAGGACATTTTGAAAACGACACAGCCAAGTTAAACGGAGCCAAACGATATGATATTTAAGAGAAAGAAAGAAGAATTACTATCACCAGATTCAGCTGGCCATATGCTTCAAAACATCTTCGAAGCATGTGATGTTGAGCCAAACACAGTACCGCTAGAAGATCTGGAATCATACAGCAATTACAGAAGGGATAAATTTACAATTCAGAAGGTGGCAATCGCAGTTATCATTGTCATTTTCCTTCTTGTCCCTGCCCTCTTTGTTGCACCTGTACTCTCGCTTAATCCGGTACAGAATGACAGCAATGGCATTTCATATAACTTATCAGTAAACTCACTCATACCAATTTCAAATGTATCAGCAGAGTTAAATGGCAACAAAGTGCCTGTATACCAGACAGACGAGGGAATTTATTCAATTGAACCAGATGCAAATGGAGAACTGTTAATTAAGGTTTCTCTCCTAAATAAACAGTATGACAGCATCTCAACACAGGTAACAACAGTTGACGCAGATTACGATACTCCTGTTCTGGACAGCTACGAGAAATTAGATGGCAAGCTCATCATAAATCTCAGCGACGAAAAATCCGGAATAGACTATAGCGGCATATATGCTGAAAGTATTACAGGAGACAAAACTAAGCCTGAGGTGCTTGATGATAATCCAAAAAAGGGAAAAATAGCATTTGAATACAACAATGAAAGTTTAAACATCTTTTTACCTGACAAAGCAGGCAATACACTACAGCTTGTTTTAACAGCTCAATAATTATTAAATTCAGGAGGCTGCAGATATATGAAAAGAACAATTCGTTGCTTAAATGTTTTTCTCATCATAGTATGTGCAGTCTTTTTATTTGTATCATGCGGTACAAATGAAGCTGCAACAGATGAACAAAACAGCCGAGGAAGCACAGATAAATTCTTAAAACCTGAAGCATCAGGCGATAAGACCATTTCGGGCAACGGCATTAATATCGATGTTTCAAACACATCTAAGGGTTACCTGATGGTGAAGAGCGGACTTTCAAACAAAATCAAGGTCCAGATCATAGGTACTGATGGCGAAACATATTCATACACTCAGCACAGTGAAGAATACGAAACATATCCCCTCACTACAGGGGATGGTTCGTATGAAATACAGGTTTTTGAGAACATTAGAGATGACATGTATGTTATGAGCTTAACAGATACTATCGATGTCAAACTTGATGATGATTTCACACCTTTCCTCTACCCTAACCAGTATGCGTGGTACGAGAAAGGCATGGAAGCAATGGATTTAGGCAAGGAGCTTTCAGAAAGTTCTACCACAGACCTCAAGTTCGTGGAGAATGTATACGAATATGTAACCACAAACATCCAATATGATTATGAGAAAGCCAAGAATATAACTGCAGACTATATTCCAGATATCGACTCTACCTTAAAATCTAAATCAGGAATATGTTTTGACTACGCATCACTGATGACAGCATTACTCCGCTCACAAGGAGTTCCAACAAAGCTGGTTGTGGGATATTCAGGTTCTGTATATCACGCATGGATAAGCGTTTACACAGAGGAAACCGGATGGGTAGACAATGTAATAGAATTTGATGGCAAGCACTGGTCTCTGATGGATCCGACTCTAGCTGCCAGCAATGGACAAAAGAGTGTTAAAAACTACGTTGGAGACGGTTCAAACTACACAGTTAAATATAACTATTGACAAAAACGGAGGACTTACATGGCAAACTCCAGACAAGCCGGAAAGCAATTTACAAATGTAGAAATAGCCTCATTTTGCTCGCAGCTTGAGATTATCCTTAAGTCTGGCATCTCACTTATAGAAGGTCTATCTCTTATGGTGGAATCTGCTGAATCAAATGAAGAGCAAACTGTCCTCCAGCAAATTATAGATAACTATATCGAAACCGGCGACTTCTCTTCCGCACTTTCAAAGGATGGTCTGTTTCCGCATTACGCTGTCAAAATGATAGAAATCGGTTCTGAAACAGGACGTCTCGACGATGTGCTCCATCATCTGGCACTTCATTACGAAAGAGAAGAATCCATTGCCAAGGGCATAAAAAATGCTGTAACATATCCGCTCATAATGACAGGTATGATTGCAATTGTAATCATCGTTTTGATGGTAAAGGTAATGCCTGTATTCAACCAGGTTTTGATTCAGCTTGGATCAGAACTTACAGGGTTTTCTGCATTTTTGATGAACGCAGGGCAAATAATAAGCAGGTCTGCCTGCTTCATTGTAGTGATCCTGCTCATAATTGCCGCACTTGTTACCCTTTCAATAGTAACAGCATCAGGCAGGCAGCAAATCAAAAGAATAGGTTATAAATTCAAATCTATTGCTCGCATCTTTGAATGTACAGCAGCATGTAGATTTGCCAGCTCAATGGCAATATCCCTTTCAAGCGGCCAGGCTCTTGACAGGAGCATTGAGCTAGCCAAAGAACTTAATGAGGACAGTACGTTCGCTGAGAAATTAAGTGAATGCACACGCCTTATGGATGGAGGCACAGAATTCACCTCCGCTCTTAAAGAAGTAAACATCTTCTCAGGTCAGCATGCACGTATGGCAAGCATCGGAAGCCTGACAGGGTCACAGGATAAAGCCATGGAAGACATAGCAGTTCTATATCAGGAAGAAATTGACGACAGAATCAACAGATTCATCGGGCTTCTTGAACCATCGCTTGTAATAATACTTTCAGTCATTGTTGGCATAGTACTGCTTTCTGTAATGCTCCCTCTTATGGGTATTATGTCTACGCTTTAGACCTTTATCAGGAGGGGTCCTTATGGCTAAGATCAAGATATCCAGTATACTACTTTTTGTTCTGATTATAGCAATATTCTGCTGGTGCATTTCATCTGTTTCCAGTGGCCAGAGCAAAAGACAAAAGGAAAATCTCGAAAATTCCATTATGCGAAGCATAGCTAACTGCTATGCGCTGGAAGGTTCATATCCCGAAAGCCTGGATTACATAAAAGAAAACTACGGCCTCGTCTACGATGAAGATAAATTCTACGTGGATTACCGTGCATCAGGCTCAAACATGATGCCTGGCGTTACAATAATCGAAATTAAGGAGTAACCCCTTGAAGATTATTAACAGAAAGACACACACAATCGATTTCATTTTTCCAATTGTGCTGTTTTTTACCTTCGCTATCCTAGCTTTAATGATTATGCTGTTTGCAGCTGATTCTTATGAGGATAAAGCGAAGACTTCAGTCAGAAACAATTCATGCAGCACCGCTGTTTTGTATGTAACTGAGAAAATTCACGCAAATGATTCCAAAGGCTGCATATCAGTAGGTTCCTTCGATGGATGTCAGGCCTTAATCATTAAGGATAATAGTGAAAAAGGTTATGTTACTTATATATATATCGCCGATGGCGCACTGAAAGAACTCTATGCCAAATCTGGTTCGGGTGCTACAGCTGCCAGCGGCATAGATATTGTAGATCTTAAAGATTTTAGCAGCAGCAAATCTGACGGCATCATTCACATCCAGTGTACAGGAAATGACGGTACTACCGAAAAATCCAATGTACTTTACAGATGCGATTAACATTATAAACGGAGAATTCTGTGATGAACAAAGCTAAAACGCCCAGAAACTCCAGTCTTCTCATGCTGGAATTAATAATAGCAATACTGTTTTTCGCACTGGCAAGCGCTGTTTGTGTTCAGATGTTTGTTAAAGCACATGACATCTCAAGAGATGCCAATGCACTCTCCTTCGCAGTAAGAGAGTGCTCGAGTGTAGCAGAAACAATATCAGGATGCGACACTTCTAAGGCTGCATATGACCTGGCAGGCGACATTTACTTTGATGAAAGGTTTAGTGAATGCGACAAAAGCAAGGCTATGTATGTAGTTAAAACTTCGGTAAAAGATGCGGATAAAGGGATGATAGAGGCGGAGATTGCAGCTTTTGCATATTCTGCGCCTAAAGGAGAAATTTATTCCCTTGATATAACCCACAATGTCAGAGGGGAGGTCAAATAATGAAAAGTTTAGGCATTTCTTCCCTTCTCGTAATACTGGTCACTTTAGTCCTTATCAGTTTCGCATCGCTTTCGCTATCCACAGCTAAAAGCGATATGAATATGGCAGAGAAAGCAGCTGACCATAAAACTCTTTATTACGAAGCTTGCAACCAGGCTGAACAAGAAATTAATAAATTTAGACACCAAGAGACTGATGAAAATTCATGGCTCATTAAGATAAATGATGATCAGATCCTTGATGTGGAGATTGCAAAGTCTCCTAAAGAGGGCTGTGGTTACAAAATAATTAAATGGATGGTAGTTAATACTGCCGATAGAAATTACAACCAGAAATTGAATTTATTACAGTAGAAACTGCTGGAGGCAAATTCTTATGAACATCAGAGAAATATTGCAGAAATCCGTTGAAGAACACGCATCAGATGTATTCATCGTAGCCGGACTGCCGATTTCAATAAGAAAGAATAATAAAATAGAAAATGTAGGCGATACACGCCTTCTTCCTGAAGATACCAGCCAGTTTCTTCATGAAATATATACACTGGCAGGCAGCCGTGATATGGAGCAGCTTAAGACTTGCGGTGATGATGACTTCTCATTTGCCATCCCTGGACTTTCCAGATTCAGAGTAAGCGCTTATAAGCAGAGAGGCACTCTTTCTGCTGTAATCAGAATCATCAATTTCAACCTGCCTCACCCAGATGATCTAGGTATTCCGGAATCCATAATGAGTCTGGCCGAGTCAAATAACGGTATGGTTCTCGTTACTGGACCTGCAGGCAGCGGCAAGTCAACTACACTTGCCTGCATAATAGATAGAATAAATAAAACTCAGAAAAAGCATATTATTACGCTTGAGGATCCGCTTGAACATCTTCATAAACACCAGAGCAGTATCGTTAGCCAAAGAGAAGTTAATGTGGATACTGATGATTATGTTACAGCTTTAAGGGCTGCACTTCGTCAGAGCCCTGACGTTATTTTACTTGGAGAAATGCGTGACTATGAGACAATCAGCGTAGCAATGACTGCAGCTGAAACAGGTCACCTTCTCTTCTCAACGCTGCACACAATAGGCGCAGCCAATACAATAGACCGAATCATCGACGTATTCCCTGCTAATCAGCAGAGACAAGTCGCTGTTCAATTATCAATGGCACTGAACTCAGTTATCTCACAGCAGCTGGTTCCTACTGTAGATGGCGAGATCGTTCCTGCTTTTGAAGTGATGACAGTTACACCTGCCATCAGAAATATGATTAGAAGTGATAAAGTTCCTCAAATAGAGGGTCTTATCTACTCTTCACAAACACCAGACATGATTTCAATGGATCAAAGCCTTTTGAAATTGTATAAAGAAGGACGTATTACGCGTAATACAGCGTTGATATATTCTACAAACCCAGAAATGCTGGGCAAAAAATTAGGATGATTTGGGAAAAAGATTGCAAGGAGGTATAAATGCTCGAAAAATTGAAAGGATTATCAAAACCAACGAAAAGCAATAAACATTTAGTAAATAACCCTTTTGAAGCAGGCGCAAAGTTTATTGCAGAAACAAATACTATCGATAACACACTTTACTCCAAGTACGATGTAAAGCGTGGCCTTAGAAATTCAAACGGTACTGGTGTTGTCGTTGGACTCACAAACATCGGTGAAGTTAAGGGCTATGATACAGATGAACAGGGAAATAAAATCCCATGCGAAGGCAAACTTTATTACAGAGGCTATAGCATCGAAGACATCGTTAACCATGCTGTCGCAGAGAACCGTTTCGGATTTGAAGAAGCAACATTCTTGCTCCTCATGGGTACGTTGCCTACAACAAGAGAACTTGAAGTATTCAATCAGGAAATCGGAAAGCACCGTTCACTTCCTCACGGATTTGCACGTGACATGATTCTGACTGCACCTTCAAACAACATTATGAATAAGCTGGCAAGAAGCGTTCTGGCTCTTTATTGCTACGACAATAATCCAGATGACATTTCAATTTCAAATGTACTTCGTCAGTCAATCAGCCTCATCGGCTACTTCCCTGCTCTGATTTCATACGCATATCAGGCAAAGAGTACATTTTATGATAACAAAAGCCTTCACCTGCACAACCCTATTCCAGAACTGAGCACATCAGAAAATATCCTGAGAATGATTAGACCAACAGGTGAATATACTGATCTGGAAGCTAAGCTTCTTGACGTTTGCATGATTCTTCATGCTGAACACGGTGGTGGTAACAACTCATCATTTACAACTCACCTTATTTCATCAACAGGTACTGATACATACTCAGCTATCGCTGCTGCTGTAGGTTCACTTAAGGGCCCTAAGCACGGCGGTGCTAATATCGCTGTAATCAAAATGATGGATGACATCAAGGCACACGTTCCTGATCTTGGCAACCACGCTAAGCTGGATGACTACCTTGTTAAGATTCTCCGTAAAGAAGCTCATGATAGAACAGGCCTTGTTTACGGTGTAGGCCATGCCATTTATACAATGAGCGATCCTAGAGCTAAAATCCTCAAGGGAATGGCTAAGAAGCTGGCGAACAGCAACAATAAGATTGAAGACTTCCTTCTCTGCGATTACATTGAAAAACGTGTTCCAGAGTTATTTGCAGAAGTTCACGGCAAGGAAGTTCTTATGCCTGCTAATGTCGACCTCTATTCAGGTTTCGTATATTCAGCACTGGATATCCCTATGGATATCGCAACACCGCTTTTCGCTACAGCTAGACTTTCAGGCTGGTGCGCACACCGCCTCGAAGAACTTGTTGGCGGAGCTAAGCTGATGAGACCTGCATATGTAAATGTTCAGGATCACCATGAATACATCCCAATTGACGAAAGACCAAATATCTTTATCAAATAAAAATATAACCGGCTGAATCATCCAGCCGGTTTTATTATGCTTATTATTAATCTAACTGCGCTCTTTTTAACTTAATGTCATGAGCTTTTTCCAATTCCTCGATGTCCACCTTTATCTTACCACTTGCAAGCTTCTGGTAAATATCTTTGTAGTCTTTCTGTGTCAGATTTTTGAATCCATTGACCTTAAGAGCCAGTCCCACGCCATCATTAGCGGCGTCATAACTTACTATTTCTCCACATGGGAACTTGTCCTTTGAGTAAAGGCCTAAAAGATCATTTAACGCCTTATCTACCTTAACCTCAGCTGTAGTGAGAATAGTATCAGAAAGCATACTCTTATCAGCCTGACAGCAGATAACCTTGCCACCTTCCGCCTCAGCAGCTCTGATCACATCTGTGTCAATGTTATTACCTGATGCCATAATGACCTGAGTTCCATCAGCAAACCACTCGGAAGCCTTCTCATAAGCTATGCTCTTCTTGTCCTCTGGCTTAACGCTATAGAACTTCACAGTAACATCCGCATCCATCTCCACAGCCGCTTTATCAGCACCCATAACAAAGCCATATCCGTATGACTTATATTCCTTATCAGGAGTCTGTCCTATAAATCCTAAATTTTCATACCCGTCTTTAACAGCAGCATATCCAGCCAAATATCCAGCCTCTTCTGACGCAAAGACTACGGCAACAGTATTGCTGGAAATTCTGATATCGCCATTCTCTTCATCTACCGGAGAAGAATTCAGGATGATAAACTTAATATCCTTGTACTTTTCTTCAGCATCGTATACAGCATCGCTTACTTTGTCATTATCAGCAATAACTATCTTAGCGCCTTTCTGGACAGCCATATCCATAGCTTTATCATAAGCTCTTTTAGTATTGTCTGTTGCCTTATAGTACTTATGTGATAAGCCGTTTTCAGCGCAATAAACGCTTATAGCAGTCCATTCCATCTCGCTGTGACCGCCATCCATAATAAGGCTGTCATCTGTAATAAGAGCAACTTCATAATCGATTTGTTCTTCAGGCTGGACCGCTTCAGGGGAAGCATCTGATACACATGAAGTCAAAACAAAAGCCAAAAGGCCTGTCATGGCTAAAATCAACACAGTTTTAAATAATCCACTTTTTTTCATTTCTAATAAAGTTCCTCCCTTCTATGCTTAAGCAGCGGAAGCTGCTCTCTAATGCTGTCTACATGATCCAAATCTATATCTGCGAAAAGTACACATTCCTTCTCATCAGCGTGTGCTACAAACTCTGCCCAAGGACCAGCAACACATGAGTTGCCGTAAGCCTTGAATATGCCGTTATCATCTCTGGCAGGTGCACATGCTGCGAAATAAACCTGATTATCCATTGCTCTTGTGCGCATAAGCAGGTCCCAGTGTGCAGGTCCAGTAGTCGTATTAAAAGCTGCAGGCAGGAACATAAGCTTAGCACCAGCAAGGACCATATTCTTAAACCAGTCAGGGAATCTAACATCATAGCATATAGCCACGCCAACCTTGCAGAATTCAGTATCTATAACAGTCAGACTGTCACCTGCTGTTAAAGTATCTGATTCCATAAATCTGATTTTACCCTTAACATCTATATCAAACAGGTGAACTTTTCTGTGCTTACCGATAAGCTTTCCTTCTCTATCAAAGCAGTAAGCAGTGTTATACACTTTATCGTCATCAATTTCAGCGATAGTTCCGCCGATAAGATATATGCCTAGATTCTTAGCAATCTTTGACATGAAAGCTACAGTCTCGCCGTTTTCTGGCTCTGCAAACTTCCTGAAATAATCATTTGAGTATGGGCAATTCCACATTTCAGGCAGGCACACAATCTGAGCACCACCTTCAGCAGCTTCTCTGATAAACTTCTCTGCCTTAGCCTTATTAAGCTCCTTATCCGCTGACCCAGCGATCTGACATAATGCTATTTTGAACATAAGCGCCTCCTAACATTAAACCCTCTTAATGATATCCCTTACAAACTGTAACGTGATTCTTCCTGTAAGTCCCCAAATTATATGTCCTTCATATTCAGGATATACAGGAATCTTATAAAAACCCCCACGCCACGGATAGCTATCTTTGCCCGTTACTTTCTTTGTCGGAAAATCCTCATCTGGGCTGGGGATATACTTACACCTATAAAGCTCCGGCTCATTTTCAAGAAGCCAGGAAAGAGGTACTGTGAAGAGCTCAGCTACTTCAAATTCGCTTGGAGAAGCCTCATCTAAATCCTCCTCATCTATAATACCAAGAAATGCATGCAACTGTGAACATCCTCCAATAAATAATGACGGAAGTTTAGTAATTATTTGTACGCTGCTTGCGGGAATTCCGGTTTCTTCTTCCATCTCGCGAAGACCGCCTTCAAGAGGTCCCTCGCCCTCCTCAAGAAAACCTCCCGGAAAACAAATTTCTCCAGGCTGCCTATCTATTTTATTTGATCTAACTTCGTACAAAACCCTCAAGCTCTCATCATCCCCGGTCCTGACAAGTGGAACAATTACAGAAAAATGAGAGTAGCCATCTTCTCCCTGCGGGTCGTATCCGTCAAATATATCTATAATATCCTGTGACTTTAATATACTCATGTCTATCCCCTAAGCGTAGCTGCCTTCTTAGAAGCTGTCATATTTATAAATGAAGCTGTAAGAATCAGAATGATTCCTACAACAGTATTCCACATTACACTTTCACCAAGAATGATTACTGCAATAACAGGTGCAATCGCCGGCTTTAAGAAGAATGCGATAGAACCAGTCGATGCATCTGAAAGCTCGATGCCTTTGAAATAACAGAAATAACCGATTCCTGTAACGACGATACCTGTATAAAGCACGATAGGAATATTATCAGCAACACCTGCAATAACAGGCTTACCCATAAAGAGTATAATTACCAAAAGCAGGATCGATCCCGCAATAAAACTGATGCTTGTCTGTGCGAAAGGTCCCATTTTCTTAACGCTGACCTTACCCACAACAGTGTAAGCTCCGAAGAAGAGAGCAGAAAGCAGCATCATTATCATTCCAAATGCAGAGTTTCCTGCCTGAATATCCCAAGGTCTCATCATAAACAGAATGCCTACTATGGCAATAAATAGCACAAGACCCTTTATCTTTGTCATCTTCTCATCTGTAAACATATGAGCAAATATCATTGTGAAGAATGGGTTTACACAAATCAGCACAGATACTGTTGATGCATTCGAATCTACAACTGCTATCTGGAAAAGTACCATGCTGATAGTTACGCCAAGTAAGCCGGTGAAGGCCAGAATAACAAAATCTTTAGCTGTCAGCACAATGTGATTCTTTCTTAAATCCCTTATAGCAAACGGAAGGAGAATCAGTCCGCCAATAGCGAATCTGATGAACGTAAGCTGAAATGGATCAAGGCCATTTCCCGCAATCTTACACGCAACTTCCATGGTTCCAAACAGGAACGCTGTCAATACTATAAACACATATGCTTTTCTCAAAATAATCGCCTCTTTTCTGTTTTGTAACCTCTTATTCTCAATTCCCCTTAAAAAAAGGCGGTGTACTCACCGCCTTTTATTACTTGATTTTAGTTAAGTACTTCGAAACCATCGAAGTTAACACCGATCATTTCTTCCTTTTCAGCACTGATGCTTACTGTGAAATCAACTTCAAACTGTTCTGAAATCTTCTTCAGTCTGTCAAGGAATTCTGGGAGATCTCCCAGTGTTACATCTGAGTGCTTCATGATACTGTCGATGTAAATCATATCTATATCATGATCTGAACTGATGATGCCATATAAGAATCCAACGTATTCGTCAGTATTAGTGATGCCCTGGTATTCCTCCATGCAAATCAGTCTAATACGATACTTTAAGTCATACATCAGTCTCTGATTCTTATTTATAAAAATTACGCTTCCATCACTGTTTTCTACACGGTCATTGGCGAGATCGATCATCTTGTTAGTCTTACCGCTTCCCTTGTGACCAATAAGTAACTTCACCATAGTTTTATCCTCCTGCGTCTATAAAATTTAGTATTATCATTATAACCTAATAACTAGTCAGCATCAACCTCAAATTCATCTTTCATATGCAGCCTGAGCTGTCCACAGGCACCGTCTATCTCGCTTCCAAGCTCTCTTCTAACAGTCGCTGCTATACCATGCTTTTCTAGTTCTAAGGCTATTTCTTCTGCCCTTTTTCTGCTTGATCCATCATATCCTGTCTCCTCGACTTTATTGAGCGGAATCAGGTTGATATGACAAAGCATTCCAGCGAGCTTCTTCTTCATAAGCTGTACATCAGCTGCCGAATCATTCTCGCCCTTAATTAAAGTATATTCAAAAGTGATTCTCCTGCCAGTATTCTCTGAATACTCTCTAGCTGCCGCCAGAAGTTCATCAACCGGATACTTCCTATTGATAGGCATAATTTCACTTCTGCCTTCATTTGTTAATCTATGAAGGGATATTGCCAGATTCACCTGCGGAAATTCCTCTGAGAAACGTTTCATCATAGGGATCAAACCGCTGGTTGAAACTGTAATGTTTCTAAAACTTAAATTCTTGCCGTTCTTATCGTGTATGAGATTCAGGAATCCTGACAAGTTCTCGTAGTTATCAAAGGGTTCGCCCATTCCCATAACTACAATATGGTTTATCTCTTCACCTGTGTATCTCTCAGCCGCATATACCTGTTCCAGCATTTCTGCCGAAGTAAGATTTCTCACGAATCCACCAAGAGCTGATGCGCAAAACCTGCAGCCCATTCTGCATCCCACCTGTGATGATAAGCAAAGTGAATTACCGTACTTATACTTCATAAATACGCCTTCAACTGCATTTCCGTCTTCGAGACCATAAAGGAGCTTACAAGTGCCATCCTTTTGGTCACGCTGAACATACTTCACGCTTACAGCGCCTAAATATGCGTTTTCTTTGAGTTTTTCTCTGAAAGCAGCTGACAGGTCAGTCATGTTATCAAAGTCTCTCTCACCGCTGTATATCCACTTAAAGAGCTGCCTTCCTCTGAATGGCTTTTCGCCAAGCTCCACTGCGAATTCCGAAAGTTCTTTAGTTGTGCATCCTAGTAAATTTCTCATTGTCGATTTTTCCCGGTAATAAACACAATGCCGGCATTTTTCAGCCGGCACTGCTTAAAAAACTTGTTTAATTTTATACTCTAGCAACTGCGAGACCTGTCTTGTGACCGTTAAGGTTAACTGTATCAAGACCAGTCTTTTCTTCGATAGCTGTAGCTAAAGTTTCAGTCATGATGTAATCTCTGTGAGTGTCGATTGCAGCCTTTACAGCTTCATCAGCTTCAACTGAAATCACGATCTTATCCATCATTTCGAATTCGTTCTGTTTTCTCATCTGCTGGATCTTTGAAATGATTTCTCTAGCCAGACCTTCTGATTCGAGCTCTGGAGTAATAGCTGTATCCAGAATAGTAAATACGTTATTTTCCATTGCTACTGCGAAACCTTCCTTGGCATCGATTCTAACGTCTACCATTTCGCTAGTGATGTCAACATTTTCGCCGTTCAGCTCTAAAGTGATCTTGCCTTCAGCTTCCAGTTTAGCAACTGTTTCCTTAGGATCTGCCTTAGCCATTGCAGCACCGAATGCCTTAATGTTCTTACCAAGTACAGGACCTGCTACCTTGAAGTTTGGCTTCAGTGAGTAGTTCATATATTCATCAAGATTGTTTTCGAATACAACCTTCTTAATGTTCAGTTCTTCCATGATCAGTGGAGTTAAGTCGCCGATAACAGCTTCGTACTTACCATCAACGAGAACTTCGCTCAGTGGCTGTCTAACCTTGATCTTTTCTTTTTCTCTAGTACCTCTGCCCAGAGCAACGAGAGCTCTAACCAGATCCATTCTTTCTTCAGCCTTTTCATCGATGAGTGCATCATCTGCCTTAGGGAAGTCAGCGAGATGTACTGATTCTTCACCAGTGAGGTTCTGATACATTTCATCTGAAATGAATGGAGCGAATGGTGCGATCAGCTTAGCGATGCCTACGAGTACTTCGTAAGTTGTTGCGTAAACTGCCTTCTTATCTTCAGTTAATTCTTCACCCCAGAATCTTCTTCTAGCTCTTCTGATGTACCAGTTTGAAAGGTCTTCGTTTACGAAATCCTGAATGAGACGAGTAGTGATCATGTGGTTGTACTTATCCATTGATTCAGTTACACCTTTAACCAGCTTGTTGAACTTAGAAATAATCCATCTGTCAAGTTCAGGTCTGTTTTCGTAAGGAACTTCCAGTAATGCAGGATCGATATCATCCTGATTTGAATAGAGCACGAAGAAGTTGTATACGTTCTTAAGTGTACCGAAGAATTTGCTTACGATTTCGATAAGACCATCTTCGTCGAACTTTGTTGGTGACCATGCAGGTGAAGTGTGGAGCAGATACCATCTGGTTGCGTCTGCACCGTATTTGTCAAGCATTTCGAATGGGTTAACTGTGTTGCCCACGTGCTTTGACATCTTCTTACCTTCCTTATCCAGGATGAGGTCGTTAACAAGTACGTTTCTGTATGGAGCCTTGCCCTTGATGAAAGTTGAGATCGCCATCAGTGAATAGAACCAACCTCTAGTCTGGTCGATACCTTCACAGATGAAGTCTGCAGGGAAGAGCTCATCATCAAATCTTTCTTTATTTTCAAACGGATAGTGCCACTGAGCATATGGCATAGCACCTGAGTCGAACCAGCAGTCCATAACTTCAGGGATTCTCTTCATTACCTTGCCGCAGTGTGGACATGTGATAGTTACATTATCAACATGTGGTCTATGCAGTTCGATGCTTTCGTCGATAGCTTCGTTTGCCTTTTCAACCAGTTCAGCTCTGCTGCCGATGCATTCCAGATGACCGCATTCGCATCTCCAGATAGGAATTGGTGTACCCCAGTATCTGTTTCTTGAGATAGCCCAGTCCTTAACTTCTTCGAGCCAGTTGCCGAATCTCTTTTCGCCAACGAAATCAGGATACCAGTTAACAGTCTTGTTGTTAGCAACCAGATCATCCTTAAGCTTGCTCATTTCGATGTACCAGCTTGGCTTAGCATAGTAAACAAGTGGTGTTCCGCATCTCCAGCAGTGTGGATAGTTATGTTCGATCTTCTGCTTAGCATAAATCTTATTTTCTTCTGCCAGCCACTTGATGATTTCGATATCAAGGCCTTCTTCCATTACGAAGTGACCCTTCCAAGGTGTTTCTGTGTAGCATCCTC
The DNA here is from genome assembly GCA_029006195.1 of Bacillota bacterium. Classification (GTDB taxonomy): domain Bacteria; phylum Bacillota; class Clostridia; order Peptostreptococcales; family Anaerovoracaceae; genus Lentihominibacter. The sequence continues at coordinate 15,404 of JAQXGH010000026.1, read as the reverse complement.
TATCGTCAACAGGCTGCAGTACAGGAAGATCATACTTTCTGCCGCACTGATAGTCATCTTCACCAAATGCAGGTGCTGTATGAACGATACCAGTACCATCTTCTGTACTTACATAATCCATGCATGTAACGAAGAATGCCTTCTTGTCAGCTTTAACAAACGGCATAAGCTGTTCGTATTCGATGTATTCCAGATCCTTACCCTTCATTTCCTCAATGATTTCGTAGTTTTCAGCACCCAGAACCTTATCAGCCAGGCCCTTAGCCAGGTAGAAAATATTACCCTGTTCGTCGCCTTCAGCTGTCATCTTAACCTTAACATAATCGATTTCAGGACCAACTGTCAGAACTGTGTTTGATGCCAGTGTCCAAGGAGTAGTTGTCCATGCCAGGAAGTATTCGTTCTCAGCATCCTTACGCTTAAACTTAGCGATCAGTGTGTTAACCTTAACATCCTTATACCCTTGAGCTACTTCGTGTGAAGCAAGACCAGTTCCGCATCTTGGGCAGTATGGCAGAATCTTGTGGCCTTCATAAATAAGTCCAGCCTTGTGGAATTCCTTAATGATCCACCAACCTGTTTCGATGTAGTTGTTATCTAATGTGATGTATGGGTCTTCCATGTCTACCATGTAGCCCATTCTCTGAGTCATCTGTTCCCAGAGACCCTTGTATGTGAATACTGAAGCCTTACACTTTTCGTTGAATTCAGCAATTCCGTACTTCTCGATATCCTGCTTACCTTCAATACCCAGCTGCTTCTCAACTTCGATTTCTACTGGAAGTCCGTGAGTATCCCAACCAGCTTTTCTGTTTACCTTGAAGCCCTGCATTGTCTTGTAACGGTTAACTGAGTCCTTCAGTGTTCTAGCCATTACATGGTGGATACCTGGCTTACCATTAGCTGTTGGAGGTCCTTCATAAAATACAAAACTAGGCTGACCTTCTCTTAACTTAACACATTTTTCAAGAAGGTTGTCTTTGTCCCATTTCTCAGCCTGCGCTGTCTGCACCTCAGCAATCGGCTTGTCTGATAAATTCTTGATCATATTCTATATATTCCTTTCATGGTATCGTTGACATGTCTTTGCGCACAAAAAGTGCTCGTATACCATTGCATACGTTTGACATTATACCACTTTTTTGCAGTCCGTGTCTATAGAGTTGGTTTATAATATTACTTGAAATCACTAGGGTTTACGTGGACCATAACGTGTTTAACCTTTTCAAATTCCTGCTCTATTTTATCATGAACATGTTCTGCAATTTCATGAGATTCGAGGAACGATATTTCCCTGCTTGCCACTATCTCTACATCAACATATATTACATTGCTGAACATTCTTGTCTGCAATACATCTATGCCTAAAACTCCATCAACAGCCATTATGCATCCGGCAAGTTCTTCCTCCAAATCGCTGCCACATGATGAGTCAGTGAGTTTATCCACAGAGTCTTTTATTATATCAAATGCAACCTTTAATATCATAAGGCATATAAGTATGCTGGCAACAGAGTCCATTATAGGATACCCAAGCATCGATGCTCCTATTCCCGCAAATGCTCCCACCGAAGATATGGCGTCTGACCTGTGATGCCAGGCATCTGCCATAAAGGCAGCAGAGTCCAATTTCTTAGCATAATACTTTGTGTAGTGATACATGGCCTCTTTTGACGCTATGGATATTACTGCAGCCGCAAGCGGGAGCACTGCCTGCATTTCAGTATTCTCATAATCCCCTGCCAGAATCTTCTTGATTCCCGCTAAGCCTATGCCAACTCCTGTAGCGGCCAAAATACCTCCCAAAACAAGTGATGCCAGGCACTCGAACTTCTCATGGCCGTAAGGGTGATTCTCATCCGCTATCTTGCTCGAGATTTTGACTCCTGCAAAAGCTATAACCGTAGCCAGAACATCAGATAGCGAGTGAACCGCATCTGACACCATAGCGCTAGATTTTCCAACTATCCCCGCATAAAATTTAAGCGCAGCCAAAAGAACATTACCTATTATGCCTACCGCTGACATCTTATATATTACTGCCTGCATTTCATCTTTTGTGTAACTCATATATACCCTTTCTTTATAATAAAAAACACACCTATAGAACAAATCACTGTCCCACAGATGTGCTTAACTCTGCTGCTGTTTCCAGCCCGGCCGCACGACTAAAAGTCTGTCGCCTGATCAGTAGTAACTATTAATTGCTGATTTTAGCTCCTCCAAACGAAAGTATTGAAGAAGATGAAGGAGTGATTACAGCCGCTTCAAGCTGAATCATAATTGATACGATATCACTAAATGCGAAATCCTCAAGTGATTCGAAATCATTTCGGTGCGCTTCGAAAATCATAAGCGCTGTATAGAGGTTTCGGATATTAGGCTTCATAGTATAGCCCCTGCAGTGCTTATCCATCTTCATATAAACTTCTGTTTCCAGAAAATCTTCTGCCAGCAAATTAGCAGGTGTTTCAAGAAGTGATAATGGTGCAGTAATAATGAGTTCCTGACCTCGTCCAAATCTCATCTCTGACTGTTCGATTCCGCCAAACAGTTCGATAAGCTTGTTCTTCTTAGCAGCCGGATCATCAACGCCAAGAGCCAGGATATATGACAGGCCCTTGCAAACGCCACCGTCCTTAAATGTTGGCGCCAGTCTTTCATAGCATCCCATTACATCATCAACCAGAGGTTCGATTTCATAGTCTGATGCCGCCAGCATAGCTGCATATGGGTAATCTTTTTCTGAAAGCTTCTTGCCAAATCTTTCTTTAAGCTCGTTCAGAACCTTATCAGTTTCATTAAGGTAGTACCTGAGACTTGCATCATCATGCGCATCCCCGTCTGAACAATCCGCTATTATCATAGCTGATGCCATCTTGCTGTCGTCAGTAAGCCACTTATATGTTCCCAGAAGTTCACATATATGCTTGACCTTATCGAAATAAATGCCTGGCTTATCCTGCAATGACATCTTACAAACGAAAGGTATTCTGAACATGCTTCTAAGCGGTGAGTTCTTCTCTGTATTGTTCTTGACGAAGTCCTCACACATCTGAATCTTAGCGATGTCCGGCTCTACACCAGCACATACAAATACGGTGCTCCCAGCCAAAACGATCTTGTCATTGTCTCTTCTAAAGACCTTCTGTAGTTTTTTCCATATATCTACGAGTGAATCGCAATACTTTTTAGTTTTGTCGTCCATAGATTGCTCCTAATAAAATTAGTTCAACGCTTGAGTTACAGTATACAATATTTTGACTAACCCTTGCAATTAAATGTTTGCGAAAAAACAAGTAGTTTGTAGCCTTTTCGTATGATAAAATGATAAAAAGATTATTTGTGTGAGGAGAAAGGAGTAATCCTATGACAATTAAAGATAAAGTTCTAGACAAAATCCACGAAATAGAAGACGCATCAGACAAGATGCTGGTTCCAGAACATGAACACACTGCTGGTGAAGCTCTTAAGCACGATGTAGATGTAGTCAAAGAGAAAATAAAGGAAATCGAAGATGCTACAGATAGAATGATTTATCACGACAAGAAATAAGAGTTTATTTTTTAGAGGTTCATAACTAATGAGCCTCTATTTTTTTGTGTTTTTAATGCAAAAGCTGTGATCCTGGTGTATAATATCTATCGATATTTACAAATTAGGGAGATTAGATATTATGGAAAATTTAAGAACAATCAACGTGGCCCTTCTCGGTGTTGGTACTGTAGGCGGCGGCGTCTACAAGCTGATTCAGCGTCAGGCTAGCGAATTGCCACACAAGATCAACGCTAATTTAGAAGTTAAGAAAATCCTGGTTAGAGATACCAGCAAGGACAGACCTGGAATCCCTAAGGAAATTCTGACAGATAGTTTTGAAGATATTATTAACGATGAAAGCATCGATATTGTAGTAGAAGTAACCGGTGGCATCGACCCCGCTAGAGAAAGAATCGCACGCGCACTTCAGGCAGGCAAGAGCGTAGTCACTGCAAACAAGGACCTTATCGCAGTTCACGGCGGCGAACTTCTTGATGAAGCTGCTAAGGCTGGCAGAGATCTGAGATTCGAAGCTGCTGTAGCAGGCGGTATTCCGATCATTCGTCCTTTCAAGGAATGTCTGGCAGGCAACAATATTACAGAAGTTATGGGTATCGTAAATGGTACAACTAACTACATCTTGACAAAGATGGATGAAGACGGCATGGACTTTGACGAAGCTTTAGCACTCGCTACAGAACTTGGTTACGCAGAAGCTGACCCTACTGCTGACATCGAAGGTTATGATGCAGGCAGAAAGGTTGCTATTATGGCTTCACTGGCATTCAACTCAAGAGTTGTTTTCTCAGATGTTAATGTTGAAGGTATTACTAAGATCACAGCACAGGACATCGAATTTGCCAGAAACTTCGGTAAGGTTATCAAGCTTTTAGGTATCACTAGAAATTCAGAAGAAGGTATCGAAGCAAGCGTACATCCAATCTTAATCGATAAGACTCACCCACTGGCTGCAGTTAGAGAATCATTCAATGCAGTCTTCGTTCACGGTGACGCTGTTGATGATGCTATGTTCTACGGCAGAGGCGCAGGTGAATTCCCAACAGCTAGTGCTGTAATGGGCGACATCATCGAAGAATCAAGAAATATCATGATGGGATGCACAGGCAGAATCGGCTGCTCATGTTACAAGACCATTCCTATCAAGCCAGCATCAGAAGTTGAGAGCAAGTTCTTCCTTAGAATGGAAGTCCCTGATCGTGCAGGCGTTCTGGCAGGGATTTCAAACATCTTCGGAGAACACAATATCAGTATCACTCAGGTAGTTCAGACTCCATCAGTTGACGGAATCGCTAATCTGGTAATTATGACTGATGATGTTCGTCAGAAAAACTTTGACGACGCTATCGCTAAACTCGAAGCTCTTGATTCAGTAAATGAAATTAACAGCATCATCAGAGTTTATTAATTGATCGCATACTAAAAGCTGACTTTTTAAGCCAGCTTTTTTATTATATGTATTTGCATAAGCATAAAAGTTTATTAGCCCCAATATCCGCCAAAGAGGATAAGCATGTATCCTGTTGCCAGGATTACAGACATGATCATCATAGGACCACCAACCTTAAGAAAGTCAATGAATGTGATCTGATAACCTCTCTGTGCTGAAATACCTGTCATTACAACGTTAGCTGATGCACCGATCAGAGTACCGTTTCCTCCGAAGCACGCACCGATTGAAACAGCCCACCAAAGCGGCCATACATCGATACCCTGTGACTGCATCGTTAAGATCATAGGAATCAGGGTTGCAACGAACGGAATGTTGTCCAGTACAGCTGAACAGATAGCAGAAGCCCAAAGTATTACCAGCATAAGTACAACATAGTGTGTACCTGTAGCGTTCATCATAGCGTTAGCAAGCATACTGATGATTCCAACTTCTTCAAGTCCGCCTACTACCATAAAGAGGAATGCGAAGAATGCAATTGTAGGCCATTCTACGTCTCTGATAGTTTCTTCTACATCCTGCTTACCTATGAGAATCATTATAGCTGCACATGAAAGAGCTATGATACTAGTCTTCATTTCCAGCATATCGTGAAGTGAGAATGCACATGCTACTACAATGATCATTACGATGCTCTTCTTAAAGAGTACGCCGTCTCTGATCATTTCTTTCTCGTTCATCTGCATAATTACATTCATTCTTTCAGGTTCTGCTACAAGTGATTTCTTGTACATAAACTTGAAAGCGAATACCATGGCAACCATAGCAATCAGAACGATAGGGCCGTCATATATTATGAACTGCAGGAAGCTGATACCAGCTGAACTGCCGATCATGATATTAGGTGGGTCACCTACAAGTGTAGCTGTACCGCCTATATTTGATGATAAAATCTGGCTGAGGATAAATGGAACAGGATTGATTTTTAACTTATCACAGATAGAGAATGTCATAGGACCTATGAAAAGTACTGTTGTTACATTATCCAGGAATGCGGAAAGGATAGCAGTGATGACCATGAATGAAACCATAATTTTCCACGGATCACCCTTTGATAATTTAGCAGCCTTAACAGCCAGGAATTCGAATATTCCCGAGTGTTTTACTACGGCTACGAACATCATCATACCCATAAGTACGCCGATTGTATTGAAATCCACTGCACCCAAAGCCTGCTCTGGAGTGAGGATTCCGATTAAAACGAGAAGCATTGCGCCTATCAGCGCTACTGCTGCTCTATGTAATTTTTCTGTTACTATTACTGCGATTACACCGACAAAAATCACGATCGCAATTATTTGTGCTGTTGTCATTTAAGACCCCCTAAATAATTACATTAAATATATCATTTATAAGTAGTTTGAAATATCGATATTACCATCAACCAGTACAACGCCCCTGCCGCCTATACGTACCTTGATGTTAGGGTCTCCATCGATATACTCTTCTCCCATGCTTGTTACTTCTACATATACTTTAGATGTTCTTCCAATTACTTCACCCTGAATGCATGTAATATAAGTCTTATCTTTCTTATCTCTATAATCAGGTTTTCTTATAAGCTTGTGCTCTGTAAGATAGAATGCCAGCTCGCAGTTTGCTACACCTGCAGCAGCTTCTTCATAGTCACCATGGAGAGGTGAGAAGTTTCTAACATGAATATAAGTAACAGCCTTGTCTCCTGATTTTTCTTTATTCATATCAAGAGCGAATACGTGGAATCCAAACGCATCATACTTAGTACATAATTCTGCTACCTTGTCATAGTCTGGTTTGATTCCATTAAGTTCTTCTGTTGTTGCTACAGGAATTGTGATATTCTTTGATGAACCTGAACATATAACTTCCGGTGTCAGAGCACCTTGTCCCAGAATCTCAAAAATCTGCTTTTCCTGATAGTAATTAAGACCTAAAGCTTGATAAATCTTAGCGATTTTCTCATCTTCTCCTATAACTTCTTCTAAAGTAGGATCATCGATATCCATCATAATGATACCTGATTCGATTGTTACAGGAATTTTTCTTTCTGTTGTTCTAAGCTGATATGTCTTACCAGGCCAAGCAAGTCCGGCATCCATAAGGCTCTGGAATAAAGCAACTGTAGCAAATGAACAAAATTCTCTCTCTTCGTTTACAGAAAAGTATCTTGCCTCCCATATTCCGTCATAACCCTTTGGTGGTCTTTCCTGTGAAGGGATAGCGAAAACAGATACTGAATATCTTAGTTCGTCTGCAGTTTTCATCATCACTTCAGTAGGTAAAAAATTCTTTCTTTTAGGAATTACTACCGCTGAAGTATGGCCACTAAATTCAACGCTTGTAAACGCATCGGCAATATAAAACTTCATACCATTTCCTCCATTCTTATTCTATCACGGCATAAATATACTACATTTATTTGCCATTGTCACTCAGAAATTTCCGATTTTTCAGAAGAGTTCCGATTTTTTATACATTTTACTTTTTGACAATTTTTGCCATATATATTGTGTTTCTTTGATATGAACACATAGAAATAACCACCATATCGTGGTAAACTAATTATCAATGAAAAAAAACAAATCATACTTGGAGAATAATAAAAATGGGTTATTTAATCGTACTTGCCATTGTTTACATAGCGATAAATGCGTTTCTTTGGTTCAGAAGCTCTCAATTAATATGCGCTATCTGCGGATATACCACTCTTAAGGAATTTCTGTTACTTGTTAAAGATATTCTGATTTCCATTAAGAACGGCGAACCCCCTTCATATGAAGATACAAGTTCCGAAACCATTCAGAGAAATAAATGTCTTGCCATACTCGGTGCCTACACTCTGATTCACCTTTTCCTTATGACAAGCATTATTACATGGACATGGTTTGACGGTAGCGGAACGGCTCATACACTTAAATACATTAGCAATGTCTGGATAGGCATCTTCCTCTATACTATTATGTTCTGGCTGATTGGTGAAATCGTAACCCTCATCAGATGGATCATTCTAATTCGTAAACCAGAGCGTGATCGTCGTAATTCAATAAAGGCTCGCAAGGCCAGAATTCGCATCAAAAAAGAAGAAGATGGCGATGCAGTTAAGAAAATAAAGCTTCCAGACCAGGTTTCAGCAAGTCTGAATAAAATAAAATCTCTTTACCACAAGGCTGCAGATAAACTGGCTATAGCTTTGGCACCAACTCCCGAAGGTCACAGAAGATTCATGCTTACAAGAACCTGCTTTGTGGCTTTAATGGTAGCAATATTCAGTATCTACGGCGTTGTTCATGCAGGCTCTATTGATGTTAAAACTTATAATATCAAATCAGACAAGATGTCTGAAAACGATAATATTAAAATCGCTTTAGTAAGCGATATGCACCTCGGATATACAATTGGCGATAAGCACATGAAGAAGATGGTAAAAATCATCAATGATGAAGATGTCGATTTAGTGTGCGTAGCTGGCGATATCATGGATAACGACTACAGGGCTATTAAAGATCCTGACAAAGTTGCTAAAACACTCTCAAAGATAAAGTCAAAATACGGCGTTTACGGAGTTTACGGAAATCACGATATCAAAGAAAAACTGGTTGCAGGCTTCAGTTTATATGACCCGCCAAAGAACAAAATCCCTAAGAACCTGGATCAGATGATGAAGGATGCCAATATCACTATCCTTCAAGATGAAACTGCTATAGTTGGTGAAGATATACAGCTGATAGGCAGAATAGATGGCGAGAAGCCTAATAATAATGTAGAAAGACAAACTATAAGCCAGCTTATTGCAGACTTGGATCAGGAAAAATTCATTATCGATATCGACCACGAACCAGATCAGTTCGGACCAAAAGTAGTTTCAGGAGTTGATCTTGATTTAAGTGGACATACTCATAATGGTCAGATTTTTCCTGGCAATATACTCCTTCGCTCAATGTGGTCGAATTCCTATGGACATAAGAGCATAGGTTCATTCAATTCAATAGTAACCTCAGGTGTTGGCGTTTGGGGTCCTGCCATGAGAGTTGCAACAAATAATGAAGTAGTAATCATCAACGTTGAATTTTCAAAAGAAAAGGAAGCTAATGTTAAGAAAAAAACTAACAGATCTAATAAATAACTCTGTTCAAGATTATATGTCTCGCGACGATATTGCCACTACTTTCGGTACACCTATTGTCGGCTTCGCAGATGCATGGCACCCTTTTATTCAGAGTTTAAGAAACCACATCGATGAAAGACACCTGGTTCCTCAGGATGTTATCCCTGATGCTAAGACGGTCATTTGTTACTTTGTTCCTTTTACCAAGGAGCTGGCTAAAACCAACGACCCTGAAGACAGGCTTGCTTCAGCCCAGTGGGCAAGGGCTTATGAAGAGCTTAACGCACTTTTCGCGCAGCTTAACCAGGAGATTATCGATTTTCTCACCGAAAACGGCTTTAAGGCTGCCGTTACAGAGCAGGCTACAACTTTCGATCAGAAGAAGCTTGTAAGTTTATGGTCACAGCGCCATTTCGCTTACGCTGCAGGTCTTGGCACATTTGGCCTAAACAATATGCTTATCACTGCGCAGGGTTGCTGCGGCAGATATAGTTCAGTAGTAACTGATATGGATGTTCCACACGCAGGCCCTCTTCCTGAAGAGCACTGTCTTTATAAGAAGAACGGTTCCTGCATGAAATGCGTAGAGATGTGCCCTGCCGGCGCCCTCTCACCTAACGGCTACGACAGGCAGAAATGCTACGCCATATGCCAGGAGAACGCTCTAGTACATAATAGCTATGGAAGTTCCTACGATAACGGCTCCGGAGAGGCTAACAGCGTAGGAAGTGAAGTTTGCGGCAAATGTGTAACTGGCGCGCCATGCGCCTTTAAGGGTTTTTAACAAAAACAAGGACGACTGCTAGATTGTGCAATCGTCCTATTTTATTGCTTATTTTTAATCCAGAACGCTTAATACCTCTGGCAGAAGCTGCTTCTTTCGGCTCATTACTCCAGGCATATCAAAAATGCCTCGTGACAGATGTTCATACTGCAGATCTGCAGCATACTTGTAATCTGTACTGAGCAGAACGCTGTGCTCCTTAATGATATCTGTAATCATGAGAACAGCCCATGAGAGACCATTCTTTGTCTTGAAAGATTCAAGTGCATCAAGATATTTATCTGAGTAATCATACAGGTCGCTTAATGTAGTAACTTCGCACTGACCGATGCCCACCTTAACATTATTCTTTTCGTATGTCTTAAAGTCTGCGCCGATAGACTTTTCTGGATCGCTATTTTTAAGACTTGCCACTTTACTGAACATTGAAAGGCCATAGCTTTCAAGTTCAACACCGCAGATAATGCTGAGGGTATTCGCTGTTCTAACGTCTATAGTTGTTGTAGTTGGGCTCCTCAAAATAAGAGTATCTGAAATTATACCTGTAAGCAGGAGCTTAGCAGTTTCCTTATCCGGCATAAGACCATTTCTTAAGAAAAGCTGATGAACAATAGTGCATGTACTTCCAACCGGTTCAGCATCGATAAATATCGGCATTTCAGTTCTAACTGAGTCGATTCTGTGATGATCAACGATTTCTCTAATAGTAGCTTTCTCGATACCCCTGATGCTCTGACGTGGTTCATTGTGGTCAACCAGAATTACATCATACTTAGGAACGTTGAGGAAACACCTTCTTGATACGTATCCAACATACTTACCATCATCAAATACAGCTAGTCCCCTCTTCTTTGACATATTCAGCGAAGCAAGACCGTCTTCGATCAAATCGTTTGCAAGCAGCGGCTCCTCCTGTTCCTTCATAATGTCACGGATAAGAGGATACTCTGTTATCGATCCATTTGTGGAGATCTCATTCATAAGCCAGAATGTTATATCATCAACGCTCAGAAGGCCATAGAAATCGTCTCCGTCATATACAGGAATTACAGGCGGATTTGATGCAGTATATGAATCAGCCATATCGCTTAATTTGGCTGAAGCATCGATCCTTGTCTTGCTGCTCATCATAACATTTCTTACCTTAGGCAGAACATCCGGCATAAATGTAGGTGCCTCAATACCCAGCGACTCAAAGATGGTCTTAGTATTATCGCTTAAATGTCCGCATCTTACAGGTATATAGGTATTTTCCGGATCGATTTTATTTTTTAACGTAGCGTATGCCATTGCACTGCAAAGGCTATCTATATCCGGATTTCTATGTCCGGTAATATATATATTTCCCATAAAAATTCTCCTAATTCATTAAAGTATCTGTAAAATCATCGCTACAATCGGAATAGTGACTGCAGAGAGAATTGTAGAAAGCATTACACCATGAGTAGCAAGTGAAGTATCCGCTCTATACTGTTCACTTAATATAACAGTAAACATAGCACATGGCATAGCTGATTCTAATACTATGGCTGCAGCGAAAAGGAACTGTGAAGAATCCATTCCCCCGCTTACCATAAATATTATTTTTAATATAACCAGCGCTATTAAAGGTGTAATAAAAAGCTTCAGTACTGCCGCGACCCATCCCAGCTTATCTGCGAAAATATCCTTAAACTTGCACTTAGAGAGGTGAACTCCTACTACTATCATAGCAAGCGGGCTTGTAGCAGAACCAATCATTCCCAAAGGCTCTGCAATTATTTCAGGAATAGAAGCCTGTCCTGCGTAGAAAGCAAATCCGATAATAACTGAGATAAAGCATGGATTTGCAAAGCCTTTAATTACATCCGATGCGCTCATCCTGCTGTCCCCTGATGCTGCCTGTTTGATAAGCATAATTCCCAGCGTGAACATCAGTATGCCTATTGATGAATCACAAATAGCTGCATAAAATACGCCCTGCTGACCATAAAGCCCATTGATGACCGGAAGCCCCATAAAACCCGTATTACCAAACACCATCATAAATGCCATCGTACCTGATTTATCAGAACCTAGTCTGAGTGTTTTAGCAACGCCCTTGGACACACCCATTGCTATCAGTCCTACAGCCAGGAATATGATAACAACGTAGATACTGTTTCGCATTACCTGACTTGAGTATTCCATCTGCATAGCTGCTATAACCATGCAGGGGTAGGTTACGTTAGTTAGTAGCCCTGACATCCCCTCTGTATGCGTATCATTAAGGAGCTTCATTTTTCCTAAAATGAAGCCCGGTAAAATCATTATAAAAACCTTTAATAAGGCAATAATAACCTCTGAATTATTCATTCCCTTTCCCTACTAGTTGTCTCTATTTGTTGAATTCTTCTGCCACAGTCTTCATCATCTCTCGGATAGGAAGGCCATATGGGCATCTAGGTTCACACTTGCCGCACTGAGTGCAGTCACCTGCATTCTTAGGCATAGCGAAATAACGATCCTTAGCCCAGTCAGCCAGGTCATATCTTTCAAGGTAACCAGCGAATGTGAATACGCTGGCAATATTGATTCCCACACTGCATGGACTGCAGTAACCGCATCTTCTGCAGAAAGCGTTACCCAGCTTCTCACGTACTGCAGCGATAGCTGCTGCTTCTTCAGCGGAGAATTCATAATCCTTACCCTTTCCTTCCATTTCCTGAGCTGCAGCCAGATTTTCTACGAGCTCTTCCGGATCTGCCATTCCCGGTATAACTGTTGTTACAGCATCATTAGCTAAAACAAACTTCATCGCTAAAGTCTTATCGTCGATAGCACCGCCAGCCATAGGCTTCATGTCGATGAACCCAATATTCTTTTCCTGACATTTTCTGATGAGTTCTTCACCCTGAACTTCTACGATGTTATATGGGAACATGACTGTTTCTACCCAGTCGAGTTCTATAGCCTTTTCGAATACATCAGCACTGTGAAGTGTGATTCCGATATGTCCGATCTTGCCAGCTTCCTTAGCTTCCATAAGTGCTTCTAAAGCTCCGCCTTCACCAGTAACAACATCTAGCTGTTCCATGTTAGGATTGTGAACCTGATAAAGTTCGATATAGTCAGTTCTGAAATTAGCAAGACTCTTCTCGATATCAGCCGCCATTGCTTCCTTAGTTCTAGCCATGCTCTTAGTAGCCAGAATAAATGAATCTCTGATGCCTTCGAGAGCATATCCCAGATATTCTTCACTTACTGTATAACCTCTGGCTGAATCTATGAAATTAATTCCTGCATCTTTAAGCTGATGCATAAGCACCTTTGTTCCTTCTGCGTCGATTCTCTGGATAGGAATACCACCAAAACCCAGACGTGAGATGTTTAATTCTGTTTTCCCTAATGTTCTATATTCCATTTATAGACCCTTTCTATCGCTTTGCGATGTGTTATAATCGTTATATTATAAATATTGTATTATTAAAACAAGACTCATTCAAGTTAGAAGTTTTTATAGGGGTTATAAAATGAAGACAGCTTTAGTATTAGAAGGCGGTGCTATGCAGGGGATGTATACCGCAGGCGTTCTTGACGTAATGATGAAGGCAGGAATTAAGTTTGACGCTATTATTGGAGTTTCTGCCGGTGCACTCTTCGGTGTTAATTATCTCTCAGACCAGCCTGGCCGCGTTATCAGATATAACAAGAAATTCAATCCGGATAAGGAATACATGGGCCTGGTGCCTTTGCTTAAAGAAAGAAACGTTGTAAGCACAGATTATGCATACAGAATGGTACCTAGATATCTGGATCCTTTTGACGATGAAACATTTAAGGCAAATCCGGTTCCATTCTATGCAGTAGTAACAAATATACGCACAGGACTTCCTGAATACATAGAAATCAAGAGTGTTTTTGACCAGATGGATACTCTGAGAGCTTCCGGTTCAATGCCGTTTCTCTCAAAGCCTGTAAAACTCGGCAATGAATACTATCTTGACGGCGCAGTTACCGACAGTATTCCTTTTAAGGCCATGCTGGATATGGGCTACGATAAACTGGTAGTTGTCCTGACAAAGGATGCTGAATATGTCAAAAAGCCAATGAACTCGAAACTCATAAAACTTATGTATGGCCGAAAGCACCCTGAATTTGCCCAGCGTCTGGCTAACAGACATGCTATGTACAATAAGCAGATGGAAGATTTAATGAAACTGCAGGCAGAAGGCGTAGCTGACGTTATTCGTCCTTCAGAGGCGCTTTATATTAAAAAAACAGAAAGAGACCCTGAAAGAATGGAACTTCTCTACCAGCTAGGCATTAAAGACGGTACAGCTTACCTGGGCAAAATCAATAAATAATAATTAAGTTCGCCAGGAAATTTCCCGGCGAACTTTTTATTTCTATATTATTTACTAAGAGCTTCGATCATATTCATAATAGAAGCCGCTTCAGCTACCGCATAATCCGTAGCTGTAAGTTCTGAGTACTGACCAAACACAGTTCCGTCGTTTTCACCGATAGACTTGTATTCCTGGTTCCAGATATCAGCACCACTATAGCACACCAGATTCTTCTGTTCCGACTTCTTCCATTCCTTTACCAGCTGCTGCTGATAATAATGATAGCATTCGTGACATACAGTTTTCAGAACATCTTCACCAGTCTTATCCGCTCTGTTCAGATAATCCTCGTCAATGAAAATAGTCTTAGTTTTGCTGTTATACTGACCTGCTACTGAACCGTTGCTTTCATAAACAGGTATTGACTTAATTACAAGCTTAGGATCTTCAGAAAGTCCCAGATTCTTAACTTCGATCTTCTTAGCAGTTTCAACAGCCAGCTTCTTCTCATCAAGACTTAGTTTAGCCCATCTCTTCGGAGTGAACATCTTCATTGTCTTAAGCTCCTTCTGGATCGTTGCGCTGTTGTCCTTATAGTTTACTTCTGCTCTCTTGATCGGGCCATCGCCTGACTTAAGTTCTGCAGTAAACATTCCCATAGGAATGAGGCCGACGATCGCAATTATTATAATGGCCATCGCACCTATTCGGCTAATTTTATTCTTAACCTTGCGGTTCTTTAACATAAGAACGAAATAAAGAGCGATCAGAACCAGACAAATGATTATTGCTAAGATTATAGCCTTTGGACGTTCGCCTACATATGAAATGAATGTGTATATGGACAGCGGACAAATGCCAAGCGCTATTGCGATCGGAATGGAACGCGTTTTCTCATCCTTAGAAAGCACCAGCGTTCCTGCAAGGCCAATTACAATTGTAAGTATAGCGAAAAGCACTAAAGAGAAAGTCTTGCTGGCAACTTCGATGTATATAGTGTTTCTGTATATTGTTCCGAATAATACGATGCTCACCAGAAGTATTGCAAAAAACAAACTTTCTGAAACATTTAATCCTTTTTTCCTCATAATTATAACCCGTCTTTCTGCGAAAGACACCAATGGGGTCATGAAAATACCCGATGGCCTTTCGCTTTTATCTGTTTCCTGTTATAGTTTTCCTGCAATACTGGCATACTACACAGCACGTGGAGGTGAGTGACGG
>JAQXGH010000025.1 GCA_029006195.1 Bacillota bacterium | reverse complement strand
TTCAATTGCTATCTGCTGTATAATGTTTTCCATAGAGATCTTCCTTTCGTTGAATGATTTGTTGGTAAAACCATTTTAACACTTTGGGATTGATCTCTATTTCTTTTTCTTTAAAAACTCCACAACTACTTTACACTAACGTCTCAGGGGTTCCGTCGATTTCAAAAAATCTTTTTAGCCTATCATCAAGACCTGAATATCTGAGCTTGATTCTGTTGTTATCTACCATGGCATGCAGCTTATCTTCTGAACCGACCAGCACGACCACATTCTTACCCCTTGTTATCCCTGTATAGAGCAGGTTACGAGTTGCCAGAACCGGCGGGAACCAGCTGATAGGCATTACCACTATAGGGAATTCACTGCCCTGGCTCTTATGCACCGTAATCGCATAGGCCAGCTCAAGTTCGTCAAGCTGATTGAAGCTATAAGTTGCGTATCTGGTTTCATCAAATACTACTACCATTTCATTGAATTCAGTATCGATGGTATGAATATATCCAACGTCGCCGTTGAAGACACCTTCTCCATCCGTAAAGTCATCATGATCCTTCCACTGCATATCGTAGTTATTACGGATCTGCATAACTTTATCTCCTTCGCGAAAAAGCTTATCTCCATATGATTTTTCTTTCTTATTTTCTGAAGCCGGATTGAGAACTTCCTGGAGCACGCTATTCATATTGATGCACCCCAGCGTGCCCTTTCTCACCGGCGTAAGTATTTGAATATCGCGCACAGGATCCATATCAGTATAGTAAGCAGGCAATCTGGTTGTCACCAGATCACGTATTGTAAGCAGCATTTCCTGCTCGGTTTTCCTGCGGAGCATGAAGAAATCCTTGCCCTTAGCATTGCAGTCCGGATACTCTCCCTTGTTGATTCTATGGGCATTTACAACAATCATACTCTCCTGAGCCTGTCTGAAAATCTCAGTAAGTCTGGTGCAATACACATACTCACTGGCAATGATATCACGGAGCACGTTACCCGCTCCAACCGATGGCAACTGGTCATCATCGCCCACTAATATGAACCTTGTTCCCGGCCTAATCGCAGAAACAAGTCCGTTCATAAGCATAAGATCTATCATGGACGCTTCATCCACTATGACCGCATCATACTCCAGCGGATCATCTGATGTTTTGCCAAAAGCCATGAAGCCCCCAGCTCCATTCTCACTTTCAAACGGTGAATATTCAAGGAGCCTATGAATTGTCGATGCTGCATGTCCGCTTGTTTCAGTTATTCTCTTAGCCGCACGCCCTGTAGGAGCTGCAATAGCAGTCTTAAGGCCGCTGTCTTCAAGTATATTTATTATGGCATTGATTATTGTAGTCTTGCCTGTACCAGGGCCGCCTGTTATAACGGTAACTCCGCTGCCAAGGCAGGTAGTTATCGCCCTCTTCTGCTTCTCGCTGAGAGCAATACCTGTATCAGCTTCAGTTCTGGCGATAAGACTTCCTATTACGCCATTTATCGGTTTGAGCATAGCGTTATTGAGCTGTCTTATGCGCTTACATACATTCTGCTCAGCAATGTAATACGCCATAAGATAAACAACGCGTCTGCCCTCTATTAAATCTATATGAATATCTCCTGTAAATGCCATACCTTCCAGATTTTCTCTTATGAGGTTTATAGGCTGATCCAAAAGCTGCCCAGCCTTCTCGCAAAGCTCGTCCTCAGGAAGATATGTATGGCCTTCTCCTGCGAACCATGACAGGGTAAATTTGATTCCGCACTGGATCCTGAATTCATCATCAAGTGCTATTCCCATTCGCTGCGCAATCTGGTCAGCACGCTTAAAACCAATGCCGTATACGTCACCAACAAGCGTATATGGATTCTCCATCAGAACCGTTACTGTCTGTGATCCATATGTCTTATATATTCTCATTGTCTGAGCCGCCGTGATACCGAACTTCTGAAGCTCCATGGCAATCATGGCGAACTCTCTCTGGTCGCGATAAGCCTCTGCTATCTTAGCCGCAGTTTTAGGCCCTATTCCCGGAACTTCCGAAAGACGCTCAGGCTCCTTCTCGATGACTTCAAGTGTTTCCACACCAAACACCTGTACAATTGCAGACGCCGTTTTCTTACCGATTCCTTTGATGGATCCTGAAGCGAGGAATTCCTTTATACCTTCCTTAGTTGAAGGCATGATTTCTTCGAAATTCTGTATCTTGAACTGCTCGCCATAAGTATTATGCTCGATGAATTCACCGGTCAGCTTGTAGCTTTTGCCCACACTAACAGACGGAAGGTTTCCAACTACTGTGAATTGTTCGACTTCCGTTTCAAAAACGGCTACAGTGTAGCCGTTCTCATCGTTATGAAAAATCAATTCGGCGATCACGCCTTCAAATTCTTCAATCATTTCTTCTCTTCTTATTCTGCGTGGTAAACAGTTCTATTATCTAATGTCCAGATTCTTTCACTGAATTCGCCCGGTTCAGTCTTATCCACTGCATCCTTCATGTCGTACATCTTGGCATCGATCATATCAAGGTAGTGCAGCATTTCCGCTTCAGGGAAGAGCGGCTTCTTAGGGCTGCCGAATTCAGGTTCGTAATGGTGAGAAATAAGCATATGCTCCAGCATTACAGCCTTTGTTCTAGGAATGTTCAGCTCTAAAGCCAGCTTATCGATTTCTCTAACGCCAAGCACCAGATGTCCCAGCATCTTACCCTCAAATGAGTATCCCGGTGAAATACCCAGTTCATTTGATTCGATTTCGTTTATCTTCTCCATATCATGCAGGATTACGCCCGCCATAAGGAGCTCCTTATTGAGATTAGTGTATACTTCTGAAACCTTCTCGGCTGTCATCAACATTCTCTTAACGTGATAAAGAAGGCCAGCCAGTTCTGCATGATGGTTCTTTGATGCAGCAGGATAGTACATAAGTTTATCCTTCTTATCAGTTAAAACTCTAGTGCAGATAGCCTTGAGGTCAGCATCCTCGAAAGCTTCAGCCTTGCCCAGGATATATGCGTACATATCTTCGGGCTTTTCTGGAGCGGCCTTGATATAATCTGTCATATCAAGATTGTCCTCTGCTCCAGTCATTCTGATTCTGGAGATTCGGAGCTGCTTCATTCCGTTCCACTCAGTAACAAGTGCTCTTACCTTGATGATGCAGCCTTCTTTTATTCTCTCAAGACCAGCCGCTTCTTCATCCGAAACATCCCACTTCTTACCGTTGATTTCACCCGTAGCATCGCCTAAGAGCAGGTCGAGATAAAGCTTCTTGTTTGAACCCACCTTAAGTGCAACGCTTTTAACTATATAATATGAAGTAACATCTTCATTTGTGCTTAAATCAGCTATGTATCTATCTTTCATAAACCAATTCCTTACTATTCTATTTATTACTATAACCTAATGGTACTGCAGTATTAATTGTATCATATAGACTTTGCAAAATATAGCATCCACAAAATCAAAATTTATATTAAATTCAGCAAGATTGTTGTATTATTATCCTATAAAATGTTATATAAGTTGTATTTTGGTATATGTGTTGAAAGGAATAGAGGTAACAATGTTACAAGCAACGATTCAGAAGTTAAGGGATTATTCGATCCCTTTGATTGCAGGAATTGTACTTGCACTCATTTGGTGCAACATTTCCCCGGAAACGTACCACCACGTTATCCATTACCCGCTATTTGATGAGAAATTTAACCTCCACTGGCTTATAAATGATGTTTTCATGTGCCTGTTCTTCGGTCTGGCAGGAATTGAAATCGTCCACAGTTTAGCCAAGGGCGGTGCACTCAACCCAATTAATAAGGCGATTTCACCACTTATGGCTACAGCCGGCGGTGTTTTAGGACCAATCGCAGTGTTCTTTATCTTAAACGGCCTTATCGGTTCACCTGACTGGGCCAATGCCTGGGGTATGACAACCGCTACAGATATCGCCATTGCATGGCTGATCGCAGATCTGGTATTCGGAGATAAGCATCCGGTTATCAACTTCCTGCTCCTGCTGGCCATCGTAGACGATGCTATCGGCCTTGTTATTATCGCAGTATTCTATCCAGATCCAGAAAATCCGGTACAGCTCCAGTGGCTGTCACTTTGCCTGATTGCTATGGTTTTAGCATTCCTCCTCGGCAAGGTTGCAAGCAAGGACAATTATTTACCATTCATTATGATCTGCGGTTTTATCAGCTGGATGGGCATGTACAAAGCCCACCTGCACCCAGCTCTCGCACTGGTTCTGATCATTCCGTTCATTCCTAGAACTGGTCTGATTGAGCTCCACAAGAGCCCGCATGGTCTCTATCAGGCAAGCGGTGAATCAGCTCTGACTTGGCTGGAATACGACCTGGAAGTAATGGTAGACTTCGGAATGTTCTTCTTTGGATTTGTTGGTGCTGGTGTTGCCATGGAATCAGTTTCCATGTTAACAGTTATCGTTTGTGTCAGCCTGCTGGCAGGTAAGACATTCGGTATCACTATCATGACATGGATTTCAACTAAGATCGGTTGCAAGCTTCCTGACGGCGTAGTCATGAAGGATATAGTTGTTGCGGGTATCGTCGCCGGCGCCGGCCTTACGGTATCCCTCTTCGTGGGCGAATCAGCATTCCCTGCAGGCCCTGTTCAGGGTGCAGCTAAGATGGGTGCATTATGCAGTGTATCCGCAGTGGTCTTCGCCTTTGCCTTCAGAAAGCTGCTTTCACCATCAGCTAAGAAGATAACTGCAGATGATGACGAATTCACAGAATATGAAATCATCGAAAACGTTCCGGTTTCAGACGATATAGTTAAGGTCCTCAAGGACAATGAAGTATTCGATAATCTCGACGATCTTATCGAAGGTAAAGTCGGTCACCACGGCTCACTGGTAAGAAACGACCAGCGAAGAGACCGCGCTACACAGGCCGCACGGGCTGCTGCAGAGATTCAGGCTGCGGAAGCCGCTGCTGAGCAGCTGGGCGAAGCTGTTGAAGCAGCATCAAGGGCAGCCGAAGTCGCAGCTAAAGCTGCCAAGGCTGCTGCCGAAGCTGCCGAAGCTGCCAAAGCTGCAATCGCAGCCGCTGAAGACGCTGGCCCTACAGATGCAGATGCGCAGGATGACCTGAAATAAAGCACACAATAACGAGCTCCATTAGGAGCTCGCTTTTTTTATCGGAGCGAGGCGCGCGACATATTGCGATAATAGTTTCGCCTTAGAATTACCCACGGCATCGCTGAATAAGCGAATCGCGTTTCATGCGGGCCTTCGCAGGAGCAGTCGGCACAATACACGAAGACGAAAAAAGAGATTGGTTAGAGTTTGCAACTTTTTTGCAAACTCTCCAATCTCTTTGAGTCGAATGTTATTGTGCCCTGCGACGAGGACAGACCGCGAGAAACGCGATTCGCTTATTCTCTTATTCGATTACTTCTGTAACAACGCCTGAACCTACTGTTCTGCCACCTTCTCTGATCGCAAATCTAAGACCTTCTTCGATAGCGATTGGAGTGATCAGTTCGATAGTCATGATGATGTTATCTCCAGGCATGCACATTTCA
>JAQXGH010000024.1 GCA_029006195.1 Bacillota bacterium | reverse complement strand
AAGATTTTCTTTTCTGGCATAACCGCAGGTCTCTATTGCTGTATTTATACCGACCTGCTTACAGGCCATGAGAAGGTTTGCTGCAGCTTCAGGCTGTGAAGTCACTTCACCTCCGCCAAGTGTAACACCGCCGCCCGACTGATCATAGAATGCTCTGTCCTCTTCTATGTAATCCAGAAGTTCGGAAATGGTGTGCTGTTCCCCTGCAACCTTAAGTGCGCTCTGGAAACAGCTTTCAACACATTTGCCGCATCCCAGGCAATTGATATTTCTGTCAATGATATGCTCACCTTTCTCTGAAATGCTGTGAATACCTGCCGGACATACCGGTACACACGCTCCACAGCTGACACAGCTTGCCGGCTTCAGCATAATCTGATATTTCTTTTCCAGCCCTTCAGGGTTTGAACACCATTTGCAGCGAAGCGGGCAGCCTTTAAAAAATATCATTGTCCGTACTCCGGGTCCGTCGTACATATTGTATTTCTGTCTGTTGAAAATGAATGCTTTTCGTTCAATCACATTCATGCTGTTATCATTCATTCTTATTCAGTCTCCCGCTGTAAATAATCCTACGGTTTTTACCCGGGTGCAGTTTACTGCTGCACCCATATCTATAACTTATTAAAACTTTGTCAGCATAGTTCTGCTGATGATTTCATCCTGTACATCTTTGCACAATTCTGTAAAGAATGCACTGTACCCTGCTACTCTGACAACCAGATCCTTGTAATTTTCAGGATGTTTCTGAGCATCAATCAGAGTATTATTATCCATGTAGTTGAACTGCATTTCACCATTACCAAATGCGCATGCTGTTCTGAGTAATGTGATAATGCCGTTTTCACCTTCTGGTGTATCAAGAAGTCCTGCCATCAGCTTGAAGTTATGAACCATACCAATGTTCATGTTATCGTTTGACAGTTTGGCTACTGACTTGATGATAGCTGTAGGACCGTTGAAGTCTGCGCCCTGAGTTGGTGAAATACCATCTGACAGTGGAGTCCAAGCGTCTCTGCCGTTTGCTGAAGCGCCGAGTAACTGTCCGAATGGAGTGTTGTTTGAAATTGACAGAGTACCATGTGACAGAGTTGAGTACAGAGTTTTGTACTTTCTGTGGGTCATTTCTGTCCAGTTGATCAGATCAGCTGCGATGTAGTCAGCATAGTCATCATCATTACCATACTTAGGAGCAGCCAGGCAGTCTGCCTTAACCTGTTCGTATCCAACGAATTCAGCCTTAAGAGCTTCGTTCAGCTGTGCGAGAGTGTACTTCTTATCATCAAATACCAGCTTCTTGATAGCTGCCATTGAGTCAGCGTATGTAGCAAGACCTGACCATACAACGCCAGGACCGAAGTTGTACATTGCGCCGCCTGAAGTTACGTCCTTACCGCTTTCCATGCAACCTTCGAACATCAGTGACATGAGTGGCTTAGGAGCGCATTCCTTATGTACTCTCTGAGTGATAACTGTAGCAACTGCAGACCACTTAGTTACGTAGTCGATCATTTTCTTAACAGCAGCATCGAATTCTTCGTAAGTCTTGTACTGTTCGAGAGGTCCCATATCTGGGCAAACCTGCTTGCCGTACCAGAGAGGTACACCATGGTTCAGTACGAGTTCGATACAAATTGGCCACTGAGTATAAGCTGTTGAAGTCCACTGATAAAGTCTACCTGACTTCTGAGGTTCTACGCAGCCCATGAGGCAGTAGTCTCTAGCATCTTCGATTGAAACGCCCTTAGCGAGCATCATCTTGATGTGAGTATCGTCGAAGTGGCAAGCAGGGAATCCCATACCAGCTCTAACAACGTCAACGATCTTCTTCAGGTACTTCTGTGGTGACTTGTTGTTGATTCTGCATGCCAGTGATGGCTGATAGATCTTAGTGTGTCTTACAGCATCCATCAGGAGGTAAGTCAGATCGTTAGTTGCGTCTCTGCCGTCTCTAGTAAGACCACCAACGCACATGTTAACGAATGGCTGATATCCTGCGAAGAACTGTGATGCACCCTGTGAAGTGACCCACATCATTTCTGACAGCTTGATCAGCATACAGCTTGCGATTTCGAATGCTTCGAAGTTAGTCATTCTACCTGATTCGAGGTCAGCCTTGTAGAATGGGTACATGTACTGGTCAACACGACCAATTGACATACCAGTCTGGTTTTCTTCGATAGGAAGAAGTGATTCTACAGTGAACATTGACTGAACTGCTTCGTAGAATGTTTCTGGCTTATGTGCAGGAACTCTAGCGTTAACTTCTGAAATCTTCAGGAGTTCTGCCTTTCTCTTAGGATCGTTGCACTGTGCAGCCAGCTGTGCAACATATTCTGACATTCTTCTAGCGTAAGCCATTACGCCTTCAGTTGTTTCGATTGCTGCCTTATAGAAATAGATCTTGTCCAGATCTTCTGGGTTTTCATAGTCCAGCTTAGCCAGATTGTCTCTAGCTTCCTGCTGAATGTCGAGCATACCCTTCTTCATCAGGATTACGTCGTAACCAGGGTTTGAGTCTCCACCACCGTTTTCTGCGTGGTATGAGCAGTCTGTTACATATGATTCCTGAGTGATCGCCCAAATGCCAGCTTCCTTATACTGCTGATAGCTGTATTCGTTTACTGACTTGCCTCTCCAGAATGGAATCAGTTCTTCCATAACTGTCTTCTTATCTTCTTCTGAGATATAGAATGGGTCCTGAGGACGAGTTGAGATAGTGTCGAGTTCCTCTTCTAACCAGTACCAGCAGATATCAGGTGAGAAAGCGCCTGCTCTAGGAGCTCCGCAAGGTGCGCCTACGATCAGTTCGTCATCCTGAATAACAAGTGGTGCTGTTTCACAAGCATATCTGAAGCACTTAGCTCTAAGCAAGATCTTAGGAAGACCTGGGTTTTCCTTAGTTACCTTTGTAAATGCCTTTGCTCTGTGTAATGTGATCTGTGGAACCTGCTTAAGGAAGTTAGCCTTAAGGTTTGAGATTCTCTGAGTTGGACCTACAGGTACGCCATTTTCATCAACTTCAGTAGTTGGTGCTGCTGTTGATGAGTAATAAATGTGACCACAGCTGTTTGGCTGTGAGGCAGTTGCCTGTGCAGGAGTCACTGTTGAGATATCGTTTGAAACTGATTTGAACAATGACATTAAAGCGTTCTTTTCTGCTTCTGTCATATTCTGTGTAGCTTCAGCTATCTTTTCTGAAAATTCACGAATATCCAATTTATGACCTCACTTTCTTTGTTACTCTATGATTGAAATAACTTAGTTAATATTTGCAAGTGCTGATTCAATAAGCTTCTGCAGCATTTGCAGTTTATCTGAATCTACAGCACTTAATCCATTGCTCTTATTGTTAAGAGGTTCTCCCATTCCGATGTCCTCTATACGTCTTACTCCGTATCCAACTTTTCTTACATATATAAGGTTCATTGGGGAAACGTTATCTGATGTTATACCCTGTCCTGCTGATCCGCTGCCCAGTGTCATTGCCGGGAACAGATTAGTTGTAGCACCCATGCTGCCATAAACAGCTGGAGTGTTAACAAGTACTCTGCCTACAGGCTTCTTTAATGCGAACTGCTCAATTACTGATTCGTCATTTGAATGAATCACAAGTGTGTGACCCTGCTTTTCTGAAAGCAGTAATTCTATGCACTTTTCGCAAGCGTGCATCCAGTCGTCTTCAACGAAGAATGCCATAACAGGGCTTAACTTTTCTTTCGAATAAGGGTTGTTTTCAGATACATATTTCTGTTCTGAAATAAGTACTCTTACATTTGATGGAGCTGGTATTTCTGCCCATTTAGCTAAATCGCTGGCAGACTTACCATAAAGTTCGGGATTTGGTGTGCCATCCTTGAAGAAGTATAATTTACCGAGTCTTTCAGCTTCATCTTCTGTCATGAAATAAGCACCGTTAGCCTTAAATTCTTCTCTAACCTGATCTGCGATGCATCCGTCAACTACGATTGACTGTTCTGCAGCAGATACAACTCCGTTATCGAATGATTTACTTGCAATAATATCGATTACAGCTTGATGAATGTTAGCTGTTCTTTCGATAAATGCAGGTCCGTTTCCTGTTCCACCGTATATTACCGGTTTCCCTGATTTATAAGCACTTTCGAGCATATCAGGAACACCTGTATTAAGAATAAGAGCAGTATTATTATGATTCATCAGTTCTTCAGTACCTGATTTAGTAATAGTATGAAGATATGACATTGCTCCTCCAGGGAGACCTGCCTCTTCAGCAGCCTGAATCATAATATCTAATACCTTGCCGATAGTTTTTTTAGCTCTAGGATGCGGTGAGAAAATGATTGAGTTTCCTGATTTAATAGCAATCAGGGCTGAATAAATAGTAGTTGATACAGGGCTCGTTGCCGGGCAAAGGCTTACTAAAACACCCATCGGAACGCCTATATCCATAATTCTCTTAGAATCATCTCTACTGATTATTCCAACGCATTTCATTTCTTTAAGATGAAGCGGCAGGTATTCACATGCGAATCTGTTTTTCACATATTTGTCCTGCCATACGCCATACTCTGTTTCTTCGGCTGACATTTTAGCCAAATCTTCAGCGAATGGTGCTACAGCGGCCGCCATGTTTTCCACAATCGCGTCAAGCTTATCTTGTGCAAAACCTGCAAGCTTCACCTGAGCATCCTTAGCATTTTCTGCAAGTATTCTCGCTTCCTGGATAGAGAGCAAATCGTTATCAATAATATTTATGTTCATTTGCAACTCTCCAATTCTGTTAGTTTATTTCTTATTCATCGCCATAAGGAAGCAGTGCATCCAGATTATAGATGCTTGTAATCTTCTTAAGATCTGGGTGAGGTCTTGCGATTACAACTGAACTATATGGATCTGTTCCCATGTCCTGAACTGCCTTAACGCCAGCAGCAACAGCCTGCTTACAAGCGCCTACATCTCCTTCTACCAGAACCGAGATGTAACCTGATGCAGTATTTTCAAAACCAACGAGTTCTACGTCAGCAGCCTTGCACATAGCATCGGCAGCTTCAATGCAGAATACGATACCAAAAGTTTCTACTAAACCTAAAGCCTGTGGTCTAGTTCTTTCATCTTCTGGTGCAGCCTGAATATCTACGTCGTAAATTGAAACAACGTCGCCAATTGGCCTAATTGGACGAGGAATTGCCTTAACAGCAGTGAGGTTACCGATTGATGCAGCAGCCTCTTCGCCAGCCTTAAGTGATGACTTTACTGCAGCTACGTCACCCTTGATAAACATTGTTACCAGTGTTGAACCAACGTTTTCGTATGAAATCAGTTCAACTTCAGCAGCCTTGAGCATTTTGTCACAAGCATAAAGAGCTGGGACCATACCTACTGTTTCTAACATACCCAGAGCTTCATTTGCATAGTATCTCATGCTAAGTATCTCCTTTCAGTAAGATTTATAACTAATTAGTCAGCAATGTAACTATCAATTACATCAGCTTCATCCTGTGTGCATGAATAGTAGATTACCAGCTTGCCAGCAGCATCCAGCTCATATCTAGCTTCGTGGATGATACCGTTTGAGCAAGCAGTCATAAGAGCAGCATCCATATCCTTATCCTTGAATGCCTTGAATCCACCGTAAGTTGCCTTAAGTGCTTCCTGAACGTCAACTCTTGAATATTCTTTACCAACGTTCTTTGCATAAAGCTTTAACATTGCGAAAAATAATGGTTTCATAACGTATTTTCCTCCTTATTATGCTTCAGCTCTTGTTGCCTTATCCTGTGAAATAGCGAGGATCAGGATACCAATTACCATGATAATTGCACCTACCCAACCTGGCCATGCGATGTTCCAGCCTTCGCCACCGAAGATCCAGCCGCAAACTACGAGGCAGTATAAAGGACCCCAGAATGCATATGTACCATTGCAGCCCATACCAAGAGCAGCACCGCACATTGAAGCGCCCTTGTACCAGAACTTGAATGACCATGATGCGAAGATACCAGCGATGAAGAACATCCAGATTGATGGAGCGTCTACCATAGCGTGTCCTACTAATGCGAGGCCTGAACCGATTCCGTCGCCGCCCATCAGTGAAAGCAGTGAGCAGAGAACTACAGCGTTAACGATACCTGATGTGCACTGTCTGATACAGATAGCAACTTCTGTGTCAACCATACAGCAAGCATAACCGCCTACAGCACCTTCAATACCCCAGCCGAGAGCTGCGAAGAATGCTGCGATGATACCAAGAGCAGCACCGCCGCCAAGGTTACCAACGATACCAGCAAGACCATCTTCAGGAATACCATATCCGAATAAGCCGATGATTACTGCTGCTATGAAGCAGATTACGATACCAAGGATCATGCCGCCTGATAACTTCTGCTTGTAGAGGAATCTACCGATGATAGCACCGATAGCTGCGTTCAGTGCAGCGATTGGAACGATGATTGAACCAGCCATCTGCAGACCGATTACGTAGCAAGTTGATGCCAGCGGACCACCGATAATTGCAGCAACGATCAGGATCTTACCAGGCTTAGTGTTGATTGTTCTAGCGAAATCACCAAGTCTGCCGATAATTGCAGCGTAGATGATTGTCCAGATTGCTGAACAAAGGTCGTTTACTGCAGCACCTACAGCTGAAAGTGTGTAAACCAGTGCAAATGCTGATAAACCAGCTGCTACACCTGATGGAGTGTAGTAGTCAACCCAAACACCTGTTGCCATGCCCTGAGTCATGAATGCAGTATAACCGCCGTACAGGAAACCTGACATGAGGGCAATAAAGATACCCTTCTTACGGTATGATGCTTCTTGCGCTTTCTTTGCAGCTAATGCGTTGTTAGGCGCAGTCATTGTTGCTTCGCTCATAGAATTTACCTCCGTTTTCTCTATAAAATATGCGAAAATAACGAACTGGATGATATAACTTAACAAAAATAGCTATATCAAGCCAATTATCTATTAAAATTCTAACCTATAACCCTAGGTGGAATGTCAACTTTAATCTTCAGAAAATTTGCGATAATTATACAAATATATATGTTAAGGAATTAACAGATTTAATTGTCCTCATTCACAAAATCGACCTTATCTATTTAAAAATTACCACAAAAAAGCACGAAAAGACCGCAGAATTATCATTCTGCGGTCTTATTTTTGGTTGGAATATATATTTTTTTAAATCTAATTTCAATTCAGTGTTATATTATTATCAATTTCGTACAACTAAGCAAATCTTAAACATTCCCCTAAGGGGTATGCAATTCGTGCTCCGAAATTTGCTTTATTCTATTATTTCAAGCAATATTTCAGTCACATATTCCTTACTATCCTTTATCGTCCAGTAGTCAGTAACATATCTTTCAATTGATGATTCCGAGCATACATACTCGTGCTCCTCGGCCCACTTGTACATCTTATCATATGTAGCATTGATGTTTTCATGCGATCCGATGTGGTATGCCGAGATCATCATCTTTCCACCTACTGTAATAGTTTCTCCACTTTCGATTTCCTTAGCGTTATGCTGGAAAACAACCGCCTTAGTAGGGAGCTTATTGTATTTCTCTTTAGCATTAGGGAAATACATGATTACCGGTCCATATATCGCCTGATTTATTTCTTCGAGGAGATTAGTCCATTCGATATTAATTATGGATTCCATATAATGACCGCTGAAATCCTGTACCATACATGGTGCGGTAAATTCATCAATATATTTAATAGATACTTCAGTAGCATTATACTTGATTACACTCTCTGCTTCAAGAATGAGATTGTACCATTCAGTTACAGATTTATACGCAATATTAATATCTTCCTTTTTTAATGTGAGTTCATCGATTTTATTTCTGAAGCTATTAATATGTGTTTCATATGACTCGCTATCAAGCAGGACCTTCATTTCTTCAAGTCTGAATCCCATCTGCTTGTAATACTTAATTACAGGAACAAACAAAAGTGTTTCCTGGCTATAATATCTGTATTTTGTTTCCTCGGAAATATAATCCGGAGAAATAAGATTAATCTGATCGTAAAATCGTAGAGTCTTCTTTGAAACATTGCAGATTTTACTTACTTCACCTATTGTGTATAAATCCTTACTCTTCAAAATAGTTCTCCTTGCAATCATCAATTAAACTATACATTTTAAATAATATAGATTGCCCTTAATGGAATGTCAAACAAATCAAACAATTACTTAGGGTAAAAGTTGTATCAAAATCAAGAATAAACGATATATGTGTTGAAATTACTGCATTCCAAAAACCAAATGAGTGGAAATAAATTTCCATATACAAGGAATCACAAATGTATTGAATATTAATTAATGGTTATAAATACACAAAAAAAGCCCAAAAAACTTTGACGCTAATGGTAAGTTTCTGGGCATTTCTGCTAAAACTAATAACTATTTGTTTTTGCTCATTCTGATTTCAGCTTCTTCAAGTGAACCGTATCCATAAAGCTCAACTGTTTTGCTGAGAATAAGTCTTGCCAGATTCTCTCCATGTTCAGCTCTTTTCTTGAAATTGCGGTAAACAGCTTCCAGAGTCTGCTCCGAATATGTTTTGAATTCACCTATTGAGTAGATATGAAGGGAAACCATTGGATCTTCTGTGCCTTTTTCAGGTCTTCCTGCTGCACTGATATGAGGATATACCAGAGCAAATTCAATGTGGCATTCAACTAGCAAATCCGATATCTTTAATGCCAGCTCATCTTTTCGAGCACTTACAGGTGGCAGCTTATCCTTAAGATATGCATCAAAGTAAGCTTTATCAGTATATTCCATCATATAAGCATACTTTTCTGCCAGCATGTTTCTTCCTTCTTTTAGTGCCGCCATAAGATCATTCATATACTGGCTCAGTTCACCGAAAGTGTAAATGCTGAACTGCGAATATCTCATCACATAAAATGTCCATTCATCATCCTGGCAGCTGGCTCTTTCACCCTGGTTATTAACCCTGCCGAACATATCCCATTCAATATCGATGATCTGATTAATAAGGTCATCCTGAGGAGAACTATTAATTCTTATGTTATCTCTTATCTTTCTCATTTAAACACCCCTAATCTACCATAATATGAAGCTGGGATAATCTATAATCCTTAATGCTTCTCATAAGTTCTTCGCCATGCAGCTGAAGGAAAGGATCAGTAGTCTTAGTATAACCCCTTCTGTTAAGTTCCCTTCCTATTTCTATGCAAATATTCTCGATAAGGTCAGTTTTGTACTCAGCATACTGCGCTGTATCCGGAGTCTGAGTTAACTGCTTAAGCTTAGCCACAGATTCTTTAAGATGTACGAAACCTTCAGCACCCCTGAATATCCATTTATAGTATGGCATATACTCCCCATTAAGAAGATATACAGCTGACATTGCAGTTTTAACAAATTCGGAGCAAGCGAAATATGCCGCCTGACAATCATTACGCTTCATGCTCCTGGGATAATTATATTGACCGGCTTGCGCCATCTTAGCGCATCTAGCCGCAAGTTTCTTCTTTAATACATCTTCAGGATAAAAAGCCTTAAGCGAATTTCTTATCTGAGTAAATTCTCCCAGGTTATCCATAAACACTTCACCGTTAGTTGCTGTAGAAAGGAAGCTTTCAGGAATCCTGAACCACTGCATGTTATCCTTCGGAGCATGCTCAAGTCCAGTATATTTCATATAAAATGCTTCAATCGGAACAACACCGATCCTGCCAGCAGCCTGCGGTGTATTAATTCTCTGGTATCCCATAAAGCTTTGTGGAAGCTGATCATATAGACTTTGCATCAATGCTCCAGCCTCGTTATAGATTTTCTGTGGCACAAATAAGCAAAACGCTGGGCCAAAATCGTGATCTTGGGAAAGTTCATCGTCAAATCCCAGGCATTCGGAGCCTTCGCCCACAAGCCCAGCTGCAATGTACGGAGCGTACTGGCTAAGCTGCTTCTCTATCATGGGTCTGCCATAGTTTTCAAAATATGCTTTGGAAAGTTCCATTCCTTTCATAAACTACATCTCCCTTACCTTTTCAAGGTTGCGTTCAATCAATCTATAGTAATCGGTCTTGCCGAAATCTCTTTCGATAAGCTCAAGAGCCTTCTGATACCAGCTTATTGCCTGATATTTATTGCCCTTAAGATAATGCACCTGCCCTATTCCTGAACATGCATAAGGATAATGGACATCTGTTCCGCCAGTTTTCTCATATATTTCGATAGCCTTCTCGAAACTTTCCTGGGCCATCTCAAGTTTATCCTGTTTGATCTGCAGTTCACCCAGATTAATATAGGTAGTAGCAAGATCTCCTATGCACTCAGGAATTCCCTTTATGATATTGAAGGAAATATTAAGCGCTTCCTCAGCCTTGTCAGGTAAACCAATGTCCCTGTATACCATGCTGATATTGTTACAAAGCGCTGCCATTCTGTAATCGCCTTCAAGTCCACACTGCTCAAGAAGAGCTTTAGCTTTAAGGAAATAATCTAACGCTACATCAAGCTCGCGGCTATTAACATATACATCACCTGTATTAAGTAGAGCAGTTGCGTAGTGAGGAGTTTCCTTTAAGCCCATTTCTTCCAAAAGCTGCAAAACCCTCACATATAGAGCTTTCGCTCTATCTACTTGGCCAATTGCACGACAAATACCCCCAAGCTCATTGCTAACCGCAACGATTCCAGAGGTATCACTTATTCTTTCCGCTTCTCTAAGCCAGCTTTCAAGATAATTTATCGTCTGAGTCTTATCCTTTCGCTGAAACATTATGTCCAGACCCTGGTAAAACTCATTCAGATTAATTCGATCATCCATAACTATACCTCAAACTCTCTTTAATCTTCGCGAATAAAATTAGTCATTTGAATCGGTTCATATTCCGGCCACTTAATACCCAGGTTAAGAGCTGCATCTCTGCATTTAATAGCGTATGCAATGTTCTTGGCGAGAGTTCTCATAGTCTGCATTCCCTCAAGATCCTGTTTTACTTCTTCAGGGGTATTGCCATGAACCTGATTCCAATACTGAGATGTTGCTATAATCATCTTGCTGATTGAAAAGTATTTATTTAATCTGTCAAAAGCAGAGCTCGCTCCGCCCCTTCTGCAGGAAACAACAGCTGATGCGATTTTACCTGCCATTCTGCCGCTTGACATATTACTGTAGAATAATCTATCAAGTAAGCAGCAAAGCTGTCCTGACGGACCAGCATAATAAACCGGCGAACCTACTACGATACCGTCAAACTCAACGAGTCTTCTAGATATCATGTTTACGTCATCTTCAAAAACACACTGTTTCTTAGAAAAACATGAATCACATCCACAGCACCCTCTAACCTCTCCGTTGCCTATATGATAGAGCTCTGTAGCTACACCGTTCTTTTCCAATGTGTCTGCAACTTCCATAAGAGCTGTATAAGTACAACCTTTTTTGTGCGGACTGCCATTGATTAACAAAACTTTCATTTATCTTCCTTACTGTAAGCCTTTTTTCAGGAAATATGGTTCTATTAAATTAGTGTAATTATATCAATGTCAAATTTATATGTAAACCCTTGTAAATAATCAAACTTTACTGACTTTTTTCTTGACTTTACCCGTAATGGAAGGTCTATAACATAATAGATAAGGAATATGAGGAGGATTAAAGTGTTAAATATATCTAAATCCAAGGCATATGTTGTATTAGCAATATCCATAGCTTTGGAACTTATTGGTGATGCTTTACTTGAAGCCTGTAACGGTTTCGAAAATATAGCAATGGGAATCTGTTCGATTCTTATGATTTTGCTCTCCTTTTCTATATTCTCCAAAATCCTTCACATTATTAATATTGCTGTTGCTTACGCCACCTGGACTGTAGTCGGCGTCCTGTTTTGTACATTTCTGGGGGTTTTCTATTTCAAGCAGGAACTAACGCCTGTCGGCTGGATTTCAGTTGCAGTGCTGACAACAGCTACTTTCGTAATTAACATGTGGGGTACACCTAAAGATAATGACGAAGACAAGGAGGACTGCTAATGGTTATAGCATATCTTATTCTCCTCTTCTCGATGTCTTGTGAAGTTTTCGCAGCTTCACTGGTAACGTCCACTCATGGATTTACTAAATTAAAGCCTACAGTTGCCTGTATACTTTTATACACTTTCAGCTATGTTTCCTTCGGTTTCGCACTGATACACATAGATCTTGGCATAGCTTACGCTACATGGGGAGCTGTTGGCATAATAGTAACTACCATTGTAGGATACATGTATTATAAACATAGATTGACAAAAGTAGGTTACATTGCACTTATTGCGATGATAATAAGTACAGTTTCGTTAAATCTCTTTGGTTAAACAAAAGGGAGGTTACTTACATGAAAAGAATACTGGTATTAAACGGAAGCCCCGTATCAAACGGAAATACTAACTTTCTGGTTGAAGCTTTTGTAAAAGGCGCTAAAGAAGGCGGTAACGTTGTAAACGTATGCAATCTTAATGAAATGAATATAGGTCACTGCCTGGGATGCTTTGGCGGAGACTGGGCACAGGAACATCCTTGTGTGATCCAGGATGATATGGATATTATCTACAAGCACTATGCGATTTCGGATATTATCGTTTTCGCTTCCCCTCTCTACTTCTGGGGATTCACTGGAATTATGAAGACAGCAATGGACAGAATGTTCGCTGCAATGGAAGGTGTAGATTCAATGGGAAATGAAATGTGGCAGAGTAATGAAAACCACAAATCAGCGATGCTTCTCATAGCTGCAGCTGTTGACGAGCCTAGTAACTTCAAGGCTATCAATCAGTACTTCGATGAATACTTACACCACCTCGGATGGTCAGATGCCGGCAGACTTTGTGTCGGTAACCTGGGACTTCATACTGATCACATTCACCATCCAGAGGCACTTGATTTAGCATTTCACATGGGCAAAACAATAAAATAGTCCATATGATTAAATAATCCACATATACCTTAAGAAAATAGAGCTGGTAATTTCCAGCTCCTTTTTCTTTATAAGAATAATTTCATAAATCTTTCAAAGGCTTCATAGTCTGCACATGCAGCAGTTTCATATGACGAATGCATCGCCAGCATTGGTATTCCCATATCTGCCGCAAGCATAGGAACATATGAAGAAATGATCGGACCCAGAGTACTGCCTCCCGGAGCACCAGACTTGTTAGCCTGAACCTGCATATCTATTCCGTTTTCATGACACATTCCCTTGATTATTGCAGTCATTTTAGCATCTGTAGCGTATCTCTGAGATGCGCTAGTTTTAACGACCAGACCCTTGCCAAGAAGTACTTTTGACGTCGGATCTGCTTTCTCAGGATAGTTAGGATGAAGCGCATGTGCTCCGTCTGCAGAAATAAAGAAGCAGTTGTCATTTCTGATTGTCTCACAGAGAGGATTCTTCTTTAATTCATCAAAAATCATACTCAAAACACCTGAATCAGCACCCTGCTTAGTAGAACTTCCTATCTCTTCATTATTAAAATAGCAAGCAATGCTTATGTAGTCTCTATCCTTTTCCTCAAGTATAGCGTTAGTAATTGCAGCTACTGATGCGATATTATCGATTCCCTGCGCCATAATAAACTCACCATTTGCACCTGCCAAAACAGGTTCCTGACAGAAGTTAAGGTCCAGATCAAAAGAAAGAATATCTTCCGCCTTACAGGATGCTGCATCAGCGATCACACTTATGATTTCACTTTCTTCACCCAGGGCATAAATTGGAACAATTTCCTTCTGAACGTTTATATCACCTTTTTCAATTTCACGGTCCATATGAGGTGCCAGGCCAGGAATAATGAAAAGCGGCTTCCGGACATTAACCATAGCTTTGATAGGATGCATAGCATCTTCTCCCTTAGAATAAACAACACCTGCCATTCCAAGCGGTCTATCAAACCATGTTCTCTTAAGCATTCCGCCGTAAGGCTCAACATTCACCCTCTGGCAGTTTCCTGCAGCAGCCATCTTTGGCTCAGGCTTAAGCTTAAAGCAAGGGTAATCTGTATGCGCAGACGCCATATGTATACCCTTAGCCCCCGCCTTTAATTCAAAAGCTACAAGGCTTGTATCAAATATATTTATAAAGTATTTACCTTCATCAAGCACCTTAATCTGGCTTATCGAAGCAGGCTTATAGCCTTTGCTCTTAAGTTCTTCTTCAAGGCTGGCCACTACATGATAAGGGCTTACTGCTTTATTTAAGTAATCGATAAGATTCATAATTAGATTCTCCCCGTCTTTCTTCTTACTGTATTTACGACTGTTACTATGAAGAACAAAACACCAGCATACATTCCAATCGATGTAATGTAATCCAGAATCTGGCTAAAAGTAAATAGCCCGGATCCAATGAATATCACAATGGATATTCCTATAGTTAAAATATAATAGCTAGGCCTGCCCTCTTCTGTAAATTTCCTTACTAGTGCCCACATCATAACTGTAGTCGATGAATACGTACAGATCAAAAGAATTATACTGAATATATTCTGTATTACAGGCATATAAATGTGAATAATCATAAGGCTTGGTATCTGAAGGTAATATATCTCCTGGATATTCTTGATTTGAGAGATTATTACCAGTATGCACACGAATATGAGTGCGGCCACCTGCGTGATGCTGATAATCCTGGATTCCCTAATGCTGTTCGACTTACCGCCACTTACAACAAGTACCGGCAAAATGGTCAAAACGTTATACATCGTATATTTGAAGCTTGAGATTGCAATATTATTGTTTCCTGTATATATGTCGAGCGAAGGTATTGCCGCGTTTCCTTCTGCCATTGTGGTATGGCATTTGACTATAGCTATAATTGATACCACGCCAATGAAAATAGCAACAAACGGCCCAAGTTTTGACACAATGTCTACGATTCTCTCAAGACCAAGGCATACTGTAGCAGCTGATACGAAGACTATACACCTGCCCGCAAACAGCGGCATACCTATGTTCTCGTTAAGATTTGCCCCTGCACTGGCAGTCATCATCATCATGTCACCGGCCAGAAGCACTGTAAGTATCCAGACAAAAACTGCTCCCAGCTTCCTGCCGCAGGAGTATGGGAAAAAATCGTATGGATCAAGAAACTGTTCTTTATATGCCCCCTCTGTTATTATCATTCCCATTACAGTGTATAAAACGGCAACCGGTATCAGTCCCAGAAATCCTGAAATACCAAAACCAGAAAAAAACTGCATCATTTCCCTACCGCTGGCAAAGGCTGCCCCGAAGTAGTATGCGCAGAATAAGCCTGTCATGGATATTATGTTTTTAGCGCTCACTTTAGTATTCATAATTGATAATTATATGTTATAATACGTCTCGAGTCAAAGCTTGAAGCAGTTCGGGTCCGATATCCTGCTTCTAAAATATTAAAACCAAAGGAGAAACAATTAAATGAATCTTATTAAACGCGAAATGGCTGATTACCGCGTCCTCTTAAGGAACGTACCCAGCCTTGTTGTTATGCTGTTCGTCGTTAGTGTAATAATGATGAACCTCTTAGCAAACAAAGAACTATTTTCTGTTAAATATCTCGCACTTGACTGCGGATTCACACTCAGCTGGATCTCATTCCTCTGCATGGATATGATCTGCAAAAGATTTGGTCCTAAAGCAGCTGCCAAGATATCTATTCTGGCACTGGCCACAAATCTCTTTTTCTGTTTGATATTAAAACTCCTCTCACTTACACCTGGTAACTGGGGAGAATTCTATTCAACAGGCCTGCCCGAAGTAAATTCAGCACTTAATACTACTTTTGGTGGTTGCTGGTATGTTGTTGTCGGCAGCAGTACTGCTATGCTGGTTTCTGCTATCTGCAATTCCGCTCTAAACCACGCCATTGCCAAAAGGCTTACAATATCAGGGTTTAAGGCTTTTGCAATTAGATCCTATGTATCAACCGGAATCGCCCAGTTTGTTGATAATCTGATTTTCGCACTTATAGTATCCCATACATTCTTCGGTTGGACATGGGTTCAGGTGCTACTCTGCTCAGTAACAGGCGCCGTAATGGAACTTCTCTGTGAAGTTATCTTTAGTCCTATAGGCTACAAGGTCAGCCAGGATTGGGAAAAAGAAAAAGTCGGCAACCAGTATCTGGAATACGCTTCAAAAAATAGTGTTACAGCTTAATTTAGAGAGGTCAATATGAACGTACTTATCACTGGAACCAGCTCTGGTATAGGCCAGACTACAGCCTTATATTTTCTTAAGAAGGGTCACAATGTAACTGGCTTTGACGTATCCCCTTCTACTATCGAAAACGACAATTACACTCACTACATCATAGATGTCCGCAACAAGGAGAACTTCCCTGTTATCGATGCGCCGCACATTATCGTCAACAATGCAGGCGTACAGGAATCCGGCAGCGACATCGACATTAACCTCAAGGGGGTAATTAATATAACTGAACACTACGCTTTTAACAATGAAAACATTAAATCCGTAGTAAACGTGGGCTCAGCAAGCGGCCATACAGGCTCTGAGTTCCCTGAGTACGCTGCTTCCAAAGGCGGACTTATGTCATACACAAAAAATGTTGCAAACCGTCTAGCTCCAAAAGCTATATGCAACTCTATCGACCCAGGCGGCGTTATTACAGATCTCAATAAACCTGTAATGGACGATCCTGCTCTCTGGGAACAGATTATGGATCTCACCCCTCTTAAGAGATGGGCAACCACAGAAGAAATAGCCGAATGGATTTATTTTGTCGGCGTGACTAATAGGTTTATGACTGGGCAGAACCTCCTGATAGATGGAGGGGAAGCGGGGTATAATCAATTTATTTGGGTTGATTAATCAATTGAGCAGCTGTCTCACATAGTGATGCAGCACTCTAGGACATTACACAGTAAATAAATAAAAAACCTGGGCGACCAGGTTTTATTATTTTTATTTTTTGTTAAGCGTCGGATATTTTTCTTTATAATCGTCATACTCTTTAAGCACAATTCCGCTAAGTGCAAAGAGTGCAATTATATTCGGCAGTACCATTATGGAGTTGAAGCAGTCAGCCATATTCCATATTAGATCTACCTGAGCAAGTGAACCCAGAAGAACGCAAATAGCTACGAGAACTGAGTAGACTTTTATAGCCTTTGAACCAAACAGATATTTAATGTTTGCCATTCCGAAGAAGTACCAACCAATAATAGTTGAGAATGCGAAGAACAGCATACATACTGCGATGAATATACCGCCCATCTTGCCGAAAACTGTACCGAATGCGAACTGTGTAAGTTCGGCACCTGTTAATCCTGATGGGATAGCGTCGCTTGTAATGATTACAAGTGCAGTCATATTCAGAATAACAAATGTATCGATGAATACGCCTGCCATAGCAACGTAACCCTGTTCGATCGGATGGTTAACCTTAGCTACAGCGTGTGCATGTGGTGTTGAACCCATACCTGCTTCGTTTGAGAAAAGACCTCTGGCTACACCCTTTGTAAGTGCTAATTTAAGAGTTGCGCCTGCTGCACCGCCTGCAATTGTCTGTGGTGCAAATGCACCTACAACGATTGAATAGAAAGCGTATGGCACGTGTGTAATGTTAGCGCAAATTACAACAAGCGATCCCAGAATATAAAATGCAGCCATAATTGGAACTACTGTTTCTGTTACCTTAGCGATACGGCTCATTCCACCTGTAAATACGATGAATGCCATTATAGCTAAGAATATACCCATTACATACTGAGGTAATCCGAAGGCTGAATTCCATGCTACTGCAATTGAATTTGCCTGTACAGCATTACCAGTGAAGCCTAATGCTACTACCAGAAGGATTGCAAAAGCTGCAGCCAGCCCCCTACCGAACTTGCCCTTAAAAGCTGCTCTGATGTAGTAAACCGGACCGCCAGTAACTACGCCATCATCGCCGATAGTCTTATACTTCTGAGCCATTGTTGCTTCGCAGAAAATTGTCGCCATTCCCAGGAGTGCTGCTACCCACATCCAGAAGATAGCACCTGGACCACCAATTGCTATAGCAGTTGCGGCACCTGCAATATTGCCTGTACCTACCTGAGCTGCAATAGCTGTTGCCAGCGCCTGGAATGAAGACATTCCATCATCATCGACTTCACCCTTCTTACCGAAAAGGCCACTGAACATCATCTTTAGTCCCTTGAAAACCCCTTTAATTTGAACGAATTTTAGTCTTACTGAAAACCAAATTCCTCCGCCTAAAAGTGCAACGATCAGTACATAGTCTGCCATATAGTGCTGCACAGTTAGAATGATCGAGTTTAATAATTCCATGATTATTTGTCCCACCTCTCATCATTTCCTAAACTAAAGATTAAATTTTCTAATGACATATTTTTACACGGCAGTTTCAAAAAGTTTCATAAAGTTTCAGAATGTTATATAATCCATTTTATAAATTGGTAATATGAAAAAACTATCTAACGCTTATTCAGCATCGCAGGTTGATA
Source organism: Bacillota bacterium (assembly GCA_029006195.1). Classification (GTDB taxonomy): domain Bacteria; phylum Bacillota; class Clostridia; order Peptostreptococcales; family Anaerovoracaceae; genus Lentihominibacter. The sequence goes on along the minus strand of JAQXGH010000024.1, from coordinate 66,176 downwards.
TTACATTACTACCAGTTCCAAGTATATTTTCGATGAGAACGTCACCACATGCTACAGGAAGCTTGGGGTGAACTTCGTATATAGCCTTGGCACATTCCAAAAGCAAAGCCTTAGGTACGGGCTTATCAGTTTTAACGCTGATAGGCTTCTGTCTTCCCTCTGCTCTCATGAGGCATGTGAGAACTCTGACAGGATTGGTCGTTTCTGCCTTAGCGTATTCAATGCCTCTCTTACAATAGTGACCACTTACTTCATCCCCATTAACGGTGAGGTTACATCCTCTAGGACAGCTGATACAAACAAGTTCGATCTTATCTTTCATTTTCAGCCTCCTTTATCATTACTGTTATTTCGTCTGCAGCTTCTTTAAGCTTATCGCACGGAATATCCATTCTGATCATCTCTCCTGGAGTCAGCGCGAAACCATTCTGAGAATGAATGAGTTTTTCGCCAGATTCGCAGACAATCTTCACATCCTTATATTTATTCTTTGGCCTGAACATGAGCGTTACCCCTTGACCTTCAAGTGAAGATCTTCTTATTTTCTGTGGCACTACTCCGCCTGCGCCATTGCCGTTTTTTACAATTATAATATCAGAATCTGCTGCAGATTCACCAAGAAGATACTGAGCAGCACACCTTCCCGCCTCTTCTGCTTCTTCGCTTACAAAGTCTACAAGATCGTGAACGTGAAGCACGTTACCACATGCGAAAACACCATCTGCTGATGTCTGATAATCCTCAGTTACGATAGCGCCTCTGGTTTCAGGAGCAATCAAGATACCAGCCTGCTCTGTTAGCTCGTTTTCAGGAATAAGTCCAGCACTTATCATCAGCGTGTCACATTCGATTTCAAATTCAGTTCCAGGTATAGCCCTTCTATTTTCGTCAACTTTAGCAACTGTTACTGAACTAACTCTTTCCTTACCCTTAATATCAGTAACTGTTGAGCTGAAGTATACAGGAATATCGAAATCTTCTATGCACTGCTTCATGTTTCTAGGAAGGCCGCTTGAATAAGGCATTATTTCAACAACAGCCTTAACCTCAACACCTTCCATAACAAACTGGCGTGCCATAATAAGACCTATATCTCCAGATCCCAGTATCACAACTCTCTTTCCTGGCAGATACCCATTGATATTTACATATTTTTGCGCTGTTCCTGCTGTCAGAATCCCAGCTCCCCTTACTCCTGGGATAAGCAGGTTATTACGAGTTCTTTCCCTGCATCCCATGGCGAGGACTATAGCCTTTGCACAAATTCTCACAAGGCCTTCCTCTGGATTTATTACTGTGATTTCTCTTTTGTCATTCATTTCGATGACGAAGGAGTTAAGCATAACCGGGATATTCATTTCCTCTACCATAAGTCTGTATCTTCTGGCAAATTCAACTCCTGTCATGTCTTCACTGAATCTGTGAAGCCCGAATCCGTTATGTATGCACTGACTTAATACTCCGCCAACATATGAATTACGTTCTATTATTAATATGTCTTCTATTCCGTTTTTTCTGGCGCTTACGGCTGCCGCCATTCCTGCAGCGCCGCCGCCTATAATTACAAGATCGATGTTTCTCATTTTAACTATCCTTATAGATTTGTTCCTGTTTTAGCAGTTAGTATCAGTGAATGACCACCGCACTGAGTTATCTCAGATTGATCTACACCAAGTTCTTCAGCGAGTATTTCAACTACTCTAGTACTGCAGAAACCACCCTGACATCTACCCATTCCAGCTCTTGTCCTGAGTTTGACCTCAGCTACAGATCTAGCGCCAACAGGTCTTCTTATCGCATCTCGAATCTCAGCTTCAGTTACGATTTCGCATCTGCAAACGACCTTAGCATAGTCAGGATCAGATTCTATTGCCGCCTTCTTTTCTCCTGGAGTCATTTCTCTAAAAGGCTTTCTAGCTTTCCTATAAGGATTAAATTTATCATTTGCTTCCGGTTTGAGTTTATCGCAGGCTATTCTAACCACTTCTTTGGCTATAGCAATGGATGAAGTAAACCCTGGTGATTCAATGCCACCAGCATTGATAAATCCGGGAGCATCTGCAGGCTCACCTATAATGAAGTCATTTCTATCGCAGTGAGGTCTACATCCTCCAAACATTGAAATAATCTTATCAACCGGGAATTCTTCACATTCCTTACCTACAGGCAGGTATTTCCAAGCCACCTTGAAGTAATCAATTACCTGATCCAGTGAATCCTGCGGAACGGCGCCGTGATCCGGGTCGATCATTTCTGTAGCATCGCAGCCCAGAATCATAGTTCCTCCCATAGTAGGAATAATAGCCATACCCTTAGTGTGTCCACCGCCAGGAAGGTCATGCGGCGTCTCAATAAGAGTAGTATTGAGTCTGCCGGCAAGCTTCTTGTCTATTACTATATGCGCACCGTATCTAGGAATAATCTTATAAGTATCTTCGGAAACCATATTGTTGATAACGTCTGCATGACCTCCGGCACAGTTGATTATGAGTTTAGTCTGGTATGCAAAGTCTGCACCCTTAACCTCAAAACCGTAGTCAGTTTTGATTATATCAGTAACCTCTGCGTCCTTAATGAATTCCACACCGTTAACGCAGGCATTTTCAGCAAGTGCATATGTAACTTCAAAGGGATCAGTAACACCACCATCAGGCGCCCAGAGGATACCAACAACATCATCACCAATATCAGGTTGCATTTCCTTAAGCTTCTGTCCGGTAATGATTTCTACATTCACTTTATTAGCAGTAGCAGTCTCTTGAAGTTTATAGAGTTCCTGCATGCTTTTATCATCAGTTGCGAATACAGTTGTTCCATTTTTCATATAAGGAACTCCCAGTTCATCACAAGTTTCATACATGAGCTTGCAGCCTTCTACATTATATTTAGCTTTATTGCTGCCAGGAACAGGGTCAAATCCTGCATGGATCATTCCGCCTCCGGCTTTTGTCGCTCCAGCACAAACATCATGACCTTTTTCCAGTACTAAAGCATTGATTTTATATCTTGAAAGCTCTCTTGCTGTGGCTGATCCCACAACACCAGCTCCTATTACTATGACATCGTACATATCTTCTCCTATGTATAGGTAACAAATTTATATGCAAATCATTGTTATTTTTTGACATATATAGATATTTTAACTTTTTGGGGTGCTTTGGTCAATGCTCCCTTTAATCTTTAAAGGTTTATTGTTTTATCCCATTAAAGCGTTGAATCATATGGATATATATGTTAAGATATGAGCATAATTTTAAAGGGAGGTATTTTATGGTACATTGGTTTTTTGATTTTCCAACAAGCACAGCAGCTCTTATCATAGGCACCGTTGTTGTTGCAGCTGTTGCAACCATAACCTTTTATAAAGGCTTATGGAGATTATAATCAACAATTCTATTTAACAGAAATTATCTATTAGTTATTAGTATTAGAGAGGTTATTTTATTATGACAATACAAGGCCTTGAACAGGCATTAGGATTTGAAATTCCTATCATAGTTCCTATCATGCTTATTATCTACCTTCTGATTATTATCGGTGTAGGTTTATGGGCAGCAGGTAAAGTTAAAAACTCAGAAGACTGGTTCGTTGGCGGCAGAAGCATGGGCCCTTGGATCACAGCCCTGGCACACGGATCAAGTTCACTTGGCGGCGGCATGTACGTTGCAGGTCCTCAGTACGGTTGGGAAGCCGGTGCTTCAGCGCTCTGGGCTGCTCCTGGTGACGTATTCGGCCCTATCTTAAACTTCGGTATCATCGCCAGAAGAATGAGAAGATACACAGAGAAATCAAAGGCTCTGACTATTCCTGAATTCTTCGGCCATAGATATGACAGTAAAGTAGTTAGACTTCTTTCAGTAATTATTCTTATCGTAGCAATGGTTGTTTCACTTCTTGTTGAATTCATGGCAATGGGTATCCTGATATCATGTATTACAGGATGGAATTACACAATTTCGCTCGTAATCGGATGTCTCATCATCCTTATCTATACAGGTGCTGGCGGATATCTCTCAGTAGCATATACTGACTTCGTTCAGTCGATCCTTATGATTATCGGACTCTTCATCCTCATTCCTGTAAGTATCAGCAGCGTAAATGGTCTTACAGGCATGAACCACGGACTTGCCGAAATCAACGAAGGTCTCGCTACACTCTGGGGTGAAGATTACTACCTCAAGGGAGCTCCACTCATGATCGCTGGTATCGCTCTTGTTTACTTCATCGGTTACATGGGTCAGCCTCACCTCATTATCAAGACAGTTGCAGTTAAGGACGAAAAGTCAATCAGACTGGTACCACTCATTGGTGCATGTTTCGGATTCGTACTCGCATTTGGCGTATACATTCTCGGTATGGTTGGCCGTGTAGCTTACCCTGACGCTTCAATGCTTCCTGATGGAAACGCAGAATACATTATGCCAATGCTGGCACTGGCTAACCTCCCTGCTCCAGTTGCAGGACTTATCCTGGCAGGCGCTACAGCAGCTATTATGTCAACAGCAAGTGCACTGCTCATGGTAATCGGCGCATCAGTAGGTAATGACCTCATCGGATTCCTTCGTCCAAACACTACAGAAGATAGCAAGATGATGATCACTAGATGGTCAACTTACATCTTCGGAGCAATATCAGGTGCAATGTGCTTCATTCCACTCTTCTCAGTTGGCGTATACCAACTCACATGGATCGCATGGTCAGTTCTCTCACCTGCTTTCATCCCATGTATCGTTGGCGGACTCTACTGGAAGAAGGGAACTAAGGGCGGCGCAGTAGCAGCAATGCTCACTGGTTCAGTTGTAGGTTCACTGTGGTATTATCTGGTACAGGATAATCCTAATATGCCTTCACTTCTTGCCAATACACATACATTCTTCGCAGCGCTGGTTCTGGCAATCGCAGCTTACATTATTGTCAGCCTCATCACTAAGAAGCCTACACAGGAAGTTCTCGATATGATGGATTATGCTAAGCAGTATGAAGATTTAGATGGTGGCAAGAACACTATGGCAGCAGGAATCCAGATGAATGAAAACCAGTTTGCTCAGTTAATTGCAAAGGCAGAAAACAGCGAATGCCTCAGCGTTTGCACAGCAAAGTAAGGATAAATAATGGCTAGAATAGACGTTCTCAAAGGACTGAGATATACTCCGGAAATGTTCTTAAAAAGAATGAGTAAATCAAAGAACCTTCCGGATATGACAATTACACATATAAATACGCTTTATAGCCTTTGCTGGATTTTTCAATTCAGAGTTGGGCTTCAGGCAACTAAGAAAACAAGAAGATACGGCGGCTACTATGCAGGTTTTGACGAAGTGGTCATGGCTCCAGGTAAACTGGCTATGCTACCCTCTTCCGAAAGCCAGGAAGTCGATGATGTGTGCGTACTTGCAGATAAGTTGACTTTAGAGCAGGCGCTTTCCCAGTCCTGGGAATACAATAAACGCGGAATAATGCGTAAATTTAAGACACTGAACGCTCCACCAGAGCTTGACGACTACAAATGCGAGCGAATGTATAAACCGCTCTACGTATTCGAATTTCATAACTTATCAAATGACGAGAAGAAATATAAGGCGCTGGATTCACTTACAGGTGATCTTATAGACATAGGTGTTAATTAAAAAAATAGAACCACTGATTAATTGCAGTGGTTCTTATTATTTACTTAAACATTGGCTCAAGACAGCCCATAAGCTGCTTGAAATCAGCCAGCGTCTTATCATATACTTCACGGTTTTCAGGATTTGGTTTATATACGATGTCCTGACGGATAGTCGCTTCGCATGCAGTTTCAAGGTCAGGCCAAGCACCTGATGAAAGTCCGGCCAGAATCGCAGCACCCAGGCATCCTGAACTTTCGTTATTAACTGTTGTAATTACTGGACGTCCAGTAACATCAGCCTTTATCTGGCACCATATAGGGCTCAGTGCCCCGCCGCCAGTTGTAACAATCTTATCTACTTTAATATCAAGTCTCTCTGTTGCATCGATGATGCATGATAATACCATTGTCACACTTTCCATAATAGCTCTAACAAAGTGAGCCTTGGTATGAGCTAATGTCATGCCGTAGAATACAGCCTTTGCATTAGGGTTTACCCATGGAGGTCCACTTCCCTGCAGATGAGGAAGTGCAATAAGTCCTCCGCAGCCGGCAGGTGCCTGTGCAGCCAGAATATCCAGCTGATCATAAGCATTCTTACCGCCGCCTGCTTCTATTTCCATTTCCTTGTCACATAGGATATCTCTAAACCATTTCATGAACATTCCGCCGTTACCATATGAATGCACCATGAACATTCCAGGAAGAGCACTGCAGTAGCAAGGCATATGCTTGTCAGGGTCTATAACTAAATGATCCACAAGTGTCATTGTACAAATAGATGATCCAGTAGAGTCAGAAAAGTCTCCCGGCTTGATATTACCGCTACCTATAGCAGCGCATGCCAGATCAGTTCCACCTATGCTGACAGCTGTATAAGTTGAGAATCCGAATTCACTGGCAGCGTCAACTGAAACATTACCTACATAATCGCCAGGTCTTCTGATATCAGGAAGCTGATTTTCTGTGATTCCTATATAGTCAAGCATTTCTGCCCAATACTTTCTGGTATTAACATTAAAATAAATGCTGCTTCCCAGCATGGAATCTTCGCTGACAAATCTACCTGTGAGAAGATATGCCATATAACTATTAAGCTGAAGAACCTTATCTATACCGCCAAACACTTCCGGCTCATTTTCCTTAAGCCATAAGAGCTTAGCGCCTGGCCAAATGGCATCAGCACCGACCTGTCCAGTATTCTTCTGTACTGTTCTGCTGCCGAATGTATCAACAATATCTTCGGCCTGCTTAGAAGCTCTGGTATCTAACCAAACGATGGCATTGCGGAGTGGCTTCCCATCCTTATCAAGAAATACACTGGTTTCGCACTGACATGAGAAACCAACAGTCAGTATATCAGCAAGTGTAATCGGCTCTTCGTTATCCGGCTGCCTTTCAGCAACATTCTCGATGGCTTTGTTTATAACATAATTAAAAGCTTCAACATACGTTGAGACTTCAACTTCAGCCCAGCCTGGATGTGGAGCGATTATGCTGTATTCCCTTGTAGCACATCCCAGCTCCTTGCCGTCATAATCAAACACTGCAGCCTTGAAAGCAGTAGTTCCCATATCTACAGCCAGTATATATTCTTCTGTTCTGATTCCGGCTTTCTTTGCCTTAAGAACGTCGATCATAATCATTCTTCTCCCCTTTAATGTAATTTCTTGGCTACGCACTAAAGACTTTTTCTTTTAACTTTTCTTAATACTTTGGCTGGAACACCTCCTACAACTGTATCTGCAGGAACATCCATTGTTACTACAGCTCCTGCAGCAACAATGGCGCCATCACCGGTATTAACGCCGGAAAGAATTGTGGAATTTGAACCTATCCATACATTCTTTCCGATTTTTATTGAAGCGAGGACCATACTGGCTCTTTCCTGCGGATCTTCAAGATGATTTACAGTTGCCATAACTACGTTATGACCAATTAAAGCTCCGTCGTCAATGTAAATACCACCCTGATCCTGGAATCTGCATCCTGAATTTATAAACACGTTTTTACCAAAGTGTATGTTTTTACCGCAGTCACTTGTAATTGGAGGGAAAAGCACGACACTACTGTCCACTTCTCTTCCTGTAAGCTCACTTAATAGCCCCGTCATCTCCTCTGGAGTATGGTATTTATTGTTTATCTCCATAGTTGTTTTTATTGCATGCTGAGCAAGCTCATGCATTACTGCGTGTGCCGGGCTTCCGCCATCTATAAGCATTCCGTCATGCATTTCAGCGAAGAACTTCTCTTCTGTATACTCTGTTTCAGTTAGAATATCCGGGTTATTTAATAGTCCCATCTGGCTTTCTATGTCATCCTCTACCTCTATGCCATGCTGACCTGCCCAGGCTCTTCCTATAGCTTCATAGGCTGCCTCAACCGGTATATCGTTTTCAGCTAAGACAAGCTCCTTCTTTTCGTCGATCTCCGAAATTAGAGGCATACAGATAAACCCGTCACCCTTCTCTACTTTTGCCATAAGTTCAGGCTCATATTCTCCATCTATAGTAGTGCCCCAGACCATTAATATGTCACCTGATTCTTCTTCGATAACATATCTGGTCTCTTCATCTACCATGCTTATATTAGATATTAATTCACTTAGTTTAATTATCATATATTCTTCCCCTACATCTGATTATTTACCCTAACAGTACTACCGCCAGTCCTGTCTTTAGTAACAATTATCTGCTTATCGATACTGTTCTTAAGTTCTCCAACATGGGAAATAATGCCTACAAGTTTTTTGCCCTCAGATAGACCCTTAAGAATCCTGATTGCCTGCTGGAGAGATTCCTCATCCAGCGAACCGAATCCCTCGTCCACAAACATAGTGTCTAACTGTATGCCACCGGCATTAGCTTGGATTTCATCACTTAGTCCGAGAGCTAGAGCAAGTGAAGCCTTAAATGACTCACCGCCGGAGAGAGTTTTAACGCTTCTCTCGCTGCCGTTATAGTGGTCGATAACATCAAGGTCCAATCCGAACTGACTCTTCTTATTATCGGCGCTGACCTTTCTCTTAAGATCATACTGGCCGTTTGTCATTACACGCAGCCTGCTGTTAGCATGCTGGATAATCCTGTCGAAATACGTGGTCTGAACGTAAGTTTCAAGCATAATTTTGCCATTATTACCAGAAGTGTTTCCGTTTGCTGTATTCGAAAGGTCTTTAACCCAGGTCCAGCGTTTTTCGATTTCACTTACCTCACTGATTTTTTGAGATAGTTTTTCTTTAGTTTCAAAGTTCTTTAATAATCTACTGCTCACAGCCTGAAGTTTCTTTCTAGTGCTGATTCTATTCGCTTCAAGCTCCGCCTTAATTGCTCTGGCACCTTCAAGATCAAATTCGAACTTCTCATCTAAAGACTTCCCCGCTTCTTCTATTGCAGAGTTAAGCCCTGCAATGAGTTTCTCGCAAGTATTGTAATCGTTTTCGGCTTTTTCTATTGCCTGTTCAATACATTCTCTTTCAGTTTTTAATTCTCTGATTTTCTTTTCAGCTGAATTCTTGGAATCAAACTTAAGCTTTTCTTCCAAAACCTTCACCCTTTCAAGAGCAGCCTTAAGTTCAGCATCCTTTGTCGCAATCGATTTCTCAGATTTTGTGATTTCACTCTTCAGAGTTTCTAGGCTCTTCTCTGCATTAGGGATTTCTGTCTTAAGTTTTTCTGCGCGTTTTATCTTAGCATCTAGCTCTAAAATGCTTTCTTTAAGCGTACCAGCTTCTTTCTCTAACTCTTCATTCTTGATTTCAAGCGCCTGGCCTATCTTGTTCATATCCCTTGAATCAGACAGTTTATTAGCTCTTGAGAATATATTTTCGGCCTTTTCATCTGTTGCAGCCTTTAATCCGCTAGCCTTAGAGCTTGCAGATACAGCTAGAGCATCCTTTTTATCTGCATTTTCCTTAGCTGTCTTAAGTTCTTCCTTAGATGGAGCATTTGCTGATTTAACAGCAATCATAGGATGATCGGTCGAACCACATACCGGACAAGGCTGTCCTGAGATCAATGTCTCTGCTATGATGCCAGCCTGTTCATCAAGATATGCCTTGTTCTTAGCGTCGTAATCGGCTCTTGCAGCCTTTGCATCCTCCATTTTAATGATATAGTCTTCCTGGGCATCTTTAAGATCTTTATCTGATTCAAAGTATTGACCCAAATCTGTAATCAGTTTGTCGATTTCATCAGCTTCTTTAGCCAGCTTCTCCTGCTTATTTACTAATACTGCCTTTGAAGCTAAGGCGCCAGAAAGCGATTCCTGCTCACTTCTTAACTTCTCTAAAGAAACTTTCTGATTTGATTCGCTAATTCTACTTTCTTCCAGTTTGGACTTCAGAGTTTCAATATCAGTAAAGATAGTCTCGCAAGTTGCCTTCTTCTCATCAAGTTCTATGTACTCAGCAAGCTCCGCAGTAATGGCCGCGATGCTTTTAGCCATCTCTTCAGCTTCCGGCTTTCTCTTTATTGCAGCCTTCTTTTTTTCTTCAAGTTCAACTATGAGTTCTGTCTGCCTTTGGAGCTTGCGCTCATTTACCTTAATTGACTCAATAGTTCTATTCTGCTGCTCCGCCTTACTAATAGCATTATCTATCTCGCTTATTTCTTTATCTTTTTCGGTTAACTTGCCGTCCAGCTCATCCATTGCGGATTCATCCTGAACAATAAGTTTATCCAAAAGCTCAGATGTATCCTCCATAGTCAAAGCTTCTGACTTAGCCTTTAAAACGTCTGCATATAATACATCTTCCTCATCGCAGGAAATACCTGCAATGTACTGCTTGATACTTTCTCTGACCTGATCCTTCTGATCTCTAAGGGCACCCGACTGTCTCTTCAGTTCCTCCTGGATCCCATAGTATATGGATGTGTTAAAGAGTTTCTGAAAAATCTTCATTCTCTCTTCAGTCGATGCATTGAGCAGCTTGAGGAAGTCTCCTTGAGCGATCATGGCTATCTGAGTGAATTGATTTTTATCTATACCTAGAAGCTTTATTACTTCTTTAGTTACTTCCGTTGTTTTCGTAACAGTTCTATCAGGCAGAATTATTTCTGCATCAGCAGTATAATTCCTGGTACCTTCGCCCCTCATCTTAGCTCTTGTCTGTTCGGGGCTTCTCTTTATTTTATATTCCTTTCCCTTCAGTTCAAAAGTAAGCTCAACATACGTTTCAGTCTTGCTGTCGGCATACTTAGATCTGAACATGCTGCCACTTCTGTTATCACCACTTGCTTCACCAAAAAGCGCGAAGGTGATTGCATCAAATATAGTAGTCTTGCCGGCTCCTGTATCCCCTGTGATAAGATAGAGTCCTTCACTGCCAAGAGTATCTAAATCGATTTCTGTTACACCGGCATATGGTCCGAAAGCGGACATTACAAGTTTAGTCGGTCTCATTATCTGCCCTCCTTCAGTTTTTCTATAATTGAAATCATGAACTCATTCTGTTCGTCGCTCATTTCCTTGCCATTCTGCATTTCGTAGAGTTCTCTAAAGAGATCCAGCTCGCTCTTCTGGTTTATGTTTTCGGCAGCATAAATCTCCTGCGAATGACGAGTTCTGGTATTATCATAACTCATCTTCATCATGTTCTTATATACGACTCTGAGCTTAGTCAGTGCATCAGGAACATCATCTTCATCGGTAAGGATAATGTGCATGTAATCTTCCTGATACGAGGTATTCTCATAAAAAGCCTTGTCCATAATCTGATCGAAAGTGCCTTTGATTTCAACCATATCATGCTTTGGAACCAAATCAATGGTTCTAAGAGCAAATGCATCTCCCGCGCCGAGCTCTACAACGCTTACAGACTTTGCATGTCCCGCTTCCGAGAAGGAATACTTGATCGGAGTACCGCAGTATCTTATTCTCTCGCTTTTAATGTTCTGAGGTCTGTGAATGTGACCCAGTGCAACATATGCAAAACCTTCAAACACCGATGCATCCACATTATCGAGGCCGCCGACACTGATTTCCTCAGAATCGGAAGTCTCGGCGCCAGTCACAAACTGGTGAGCAATCAGAACGTTTCGAGTTTCATTATCCAGTTCTATATCCGAAAGAGCTTCTCTTATCGCATCCGTGTAATTGACAATCTCAGCATCAGGTCTATATCTTCTCACGTGCATAGGTTTGATAAACGGCAGGCTATAGAAATTCACAGGGCCGTACTCATCCATAAGAGTATGACAGCTCACATTGCCGTCATAAACTGGAGAAATATGTATGCCGCTGGCATCTATGAGTCTGTTTCCAAAAGCTAAGCGCTCAGCAGAATCGTGATTTCCGCTGATAACAAAAACCTGCAGGCTGCGTTTTGCAAGCCTAACTAAAAAATCATCAAAAAGCTCCACAGCTTCCGCAGAAGGTATGGATTTATCGTAAACATCACCTGCTATAATAACAGCATCAGGTGATTCGTCGTCTATAATCTTAAGAATCTTTTTGAGTATGTATTCCTGATCTTCTTTCATGTTATATCCGTTAACAATTTTACCAATATGAAGATCGGATAAGTGTATGATTTTCATTGATGCTCCTTTTTCTTTATTTCTATAGCTTCCTTCAGCTTATTGAACCCTACAATTAAAATAATTACTATAACGACAATAATAACTATGACTCAATCTTAGCACAGGAACTTTTTTATGCAAAGTCCTCAATTCCTCCCTTACAAGGCCCCCTGCTACGTGGTATTATAATTCTCATGAAACTTATAATAGCAGAAAAACCATCCATGGCCCGTTCGATAAAAACAGCTATCGAGCGCGGTTTCGGAGAAAAATTTAATAATAAGAAAGAGTATTGGGAATCTCAGAATTTCTATGTCACAAGCGCATTCGGACATCTATATGAGCTTCTGGAACCCGATGGTTATGATCCTGTTATGAAGAAATGGCGTAAGGATACCCTGCCATTCTTCCCTAAGAAATACCAGTACACCGTGAAACCCGGATGTAGCGACAGAGTTGAAACAATTAAAACTTTAAGCGGCAAGGTCGATGAGATCATACATGCAGGAGACCCTGACCGTGAAGGTCAAATTATAGTTGACATAATCCTGATTCAGCTTGGTCTTACAGCTAATCAGCTCGAGGATTCTAAGGTGAACGTTTCTAGACTTTGGATACAGGACCTGGAAGATAAAACGATTTGCCAGGGACTAAAGGACAGAAAGCCTAACTCTGAATATAAGAATCTAAGTCTTGAAGGAAGATTCAGACAGGTTTCAGACTGGTCATACGGCATCAACCTTACAAGATACGCTACTCTTAACACAGGCAATGTTTCTCTCCTGAACGTAGGACGCGTTATAGATGCCATTGTAGCGATCGTCTGCGAGCGTGATAGAGAAATCAGGAACTTCGTTCCGTCTCCTTACTATCAGCTGGAGTTTCCTCTATCCGAAGATGTAAGCGTTATGTCTAAACCTAAGCACGACGATAAAACAAATGCCGAAAAGCAGCTTGAAGAATACCTTAAAGCTGACACTTTGGTTAAGAGCGTCAAGAAGCGTCAGGTAACAAAAAAACCTCCTAAGCTCTTCTCACAGACAAAGCTTCAGAACGAATGCAGTAAACGTTTCGGCTGGTCTGCTGATGAGACTCTAGCCTTATCGCAGAAGCTATATGAAGCGGGCCTTACAACCTATCCCCGTACCGACTCCGAATACCTGTCACCGGCAGAAAAGGATAAGGTCAAAGGGATAATAGAAGCTCACACTAAGGCCGGCGCTAAGCATATGCAGTTCAGAGACACAAAACAGGTCTTTGACGGCTCTAAAGTAGGCGCGCATACTGCAATCATACCTACGACAAAAGTTCACGTATTTAAGAATCCTGACAGCAATGAAGCCAAATGCTACGGCGTTATCTTTAATCGTTTCCTTGCCAATTTCTATGATGAAGACTTCCTGGTAGATAAAACTGAAATCGTTCTTGAGGTAATCGGCATAGATGGCACCCTGGAAGAACTTAAGACAAGCGGAGAAGTAATGAAACAGCCTGGATGGTCAGTACTTACAGGATCAAAATCCGATAAGCTAATGCCTCCGGTCAAGAAAGGAGAGATTCTACCTGGACCATGGAAAATCACAGAGAAGATGACATCCCCTCCTGCCCACTTCACAGTTGAAACTCTGAATAATATGCTTGAAAATCCTTTTAAGAAGGAGTTCGAAACAGAGGATGAAACATATAAGAAGCTAAGAGAAGGAAAGTCCATTGGAACAGAATCCACACGAGCAGGCATCATTGCTAAAGCCATAGACCGCGGTTTCATAAGAATGGATAAAAAGACATACAGAATCACTCCTAATGGAGAATACCTTGTAGATGTTCTCGACGAACTTCAGATAGACATGACAAAAGAAAAAACAGTCGAACTCTCTGCGGCAGCCACAGCTATAGGTAATGGATCAGCTCTTATAGGTCAGTCTCTTAATACCATCTATAAGGAAATAGCTGAAACCATCGGCAAAAACATTAGGCCTAGAATTCCGATGCCTGATGAAATGAAGGTAAACAAAAAATATAAAATATAAAGCAAAAAGCGTGACAATTAACATCACGCTTTATTACTATCCGTTTCAAAAAATAAATGGTGCCCAGACTCGGAATCGAACCAAGGACACGGGGATTTTCAGTCCCCTGCTCTACCAACTGAGCTATCTGGGCATACATTTAGAAAAAAATGGTCGGGGTGGCAGGATTTGAACCCGCGGCCCACTGGTCCCAAACCAGTTGCGCTACCAAACTGCGCTACACCCCGAAATATATATTAAGTTGGAGCTGGCGGAGGGAATCGAACCCCCAACCTGCTGATTACAAATCAGCTGCTCTACCGTTGAGCCACGCCAGCAATCTAGTCGCTACGTTCAGCAGCTGACTTTTATAAGTATACCAAACAATCCATATAAATGCAAGTGTTTTATTCCATTTTTTTCAATTTTTTGTAAACAACATCTTGCTGATAAAGAAATAAAAAATGGCGACTTCTTACTTTCCCAGGCAGTCACCCACCAAGTATCATCAGCGCTTAGGAGCTTAACTTCTGTGTTCGGTATGGGAACAGGTGTGCCCTCCTCGCTATAGCCACCACATTTTATTTTAAAAAAAATTGGAGCGGAAGACGAGATTCGAACTCGCGACCCTCGCCTTGGCAAGGCGATGCTCTACCCCTGAGCCACTTCCGCAAATTGGCGCTCCATCTAGGACTCGAACCTAGAACCTACCGGTTAACAGCCGGTTGCTCCACCATTGAGCTAATGAAGCGCATTTGTTCATTTCCTGAACGCAAGATAGATATTACCAAAGAAAGTCCAACAATGCAACCCCTAATTGTCAATTTTTTGTATTTTTTTGCTAAAATTTAGGAGAACGGTAAAAAACCGCCCTCCTCTTGTGTGTTTTATATATTTCCCTCCGCCTCCCTGGCAATCTGTAAACGTCTATCATGCGTATAACTTATTTAATATTTAATTGTTTTCATAAAATGTTTCGTACATCTTAACGAAAAGCTCATCTCTTCTCTTAACAACTTCTTTATCTCTGCCATCGCTATAATCATAGAAACCGGCGCCTGACTTAACTCCAAGTCTTCCGTTTTCATAGCAATCAGTGATCATGTCCTGAGGAACCTTAGAATCACTTAAATCTTCAAACAGATACTTGCAGATCTTATAGAATACATCTACACCGCCAAGATCAGTTACTTCAAAAGGCCCTAAAAGCGCATATCTAAATCCCAAACCATACTTCATGGCATCATCAACAGCTTCAGGTGTAGCGATTCCTCTTTCTACGATTTCCATTGCTTCACGAAGAACAGCATACTGAAGTCTGTTAGCAATGAATCCCAAAGCATCCTTTTGGCAGATAACAGGCTTTTTACCAAGACTTAACGCCAGCTGACGAACAGCTTCTGCTGATTCTTCATCAGTCTCATCCCCGCAAATGATTTCAATAAGCGGAACCAGATGAGGCGGATTAAACCAGTGCATTCCGAGGAATCTGTTCTTGCCCTTAACGCCTTCACAGATCTTATTAATAGAAAGGCCTGAAGTATTTGTTGCCAGAATGCAAGCCTCGCTCACTACCTGTGATAATTCCTTCCAGTAAGCCTGCTTAGTAGGCAGATCCTCAATAATTGATTCAATGATAATATCGCGGTCGGCCATATCAGTCATCTCAGTAGTAAACTGCATTGAAGCCAGAATTCTATCTCCATCTTCGGCTGATAATTTACCCTGTGAAAGCTTATTGTTTACAGCATCAGTGATAATCTTAGTAGCTCTAGCGATCGACTTGTCATTACGAACCAGCATAAGTGTGTCATAGCCGTTTTCCATAAAAATCATAGCCATACTTGAGCTCATAGTACCTGCTCCTGCAATACCAATTTTCATATTAAACCCCTTCCTTATATTCATCAAAACTTCACGTGCACATTATAGTATAATATCGTTAACATATCAAAGGCTTTGCATGAAAACAAAATTTCTTATACTAACTCTAATACTGGCACCAACACTCAGCCTCTTTACTTAAAAATATACACACATCTGTATATCCATTCACTTATCTGACAAGCATTTCTAAATTCGCTTGTAACTGTAGATTTTCTGCATTATATGATATATGAAAATCTACATCTGGGCCACCCCTCTTCTAACCGTTGACCATTATTGCGTACAATTCTATTAAAGCGACTCGAAATTGCCCTGTTTCTACAAATAAAGAATTAATCATCCACAAATAAAGTCCAGTATTATTACCAAGTAATGCTGTATAGTCTATGCAGTGTAGATTCTTGCCCCCATTTTTAAGGATAAAATCTACATACCTGAAGAAACTACGCTATAATCGCAAACTGACACACTATATGCGGCTTTTCATAAAAAGAAAAGACGCATACTAATGCGTCAGTTCTTTTGGGTTTTTCGTTGTATTATTTATCATTAATTTTGGAGAAGGTGTATTTATTAAAAGCTATCATTGTTTTGTATAAGCTGTTTTCCTCTTTCCTTGTGTATATGATATAATTTAATAGCACCAATTAACACCGCAGGCTTTGCGAAAATCCACAGAAAAAGTCCGCAGGTTTTGCATAATACGGAGGGAAAGATGGCGTCAAGAGCAATAAGTGAATACAGGAAAAAACGAAAAGATACCGGCCTTTCTAGAGAAGCCGCAGCCGAAATTATGAATATGTCAGATGATAAGCTTGAACGCATTGAGAACGGCAAACAGAAGCCCACAGCGCAGGATATTTCGCTGATGGCTAAGGCATACTGCAGCCCTGAACTTTGCAATTATTACTGTCATAATGAATGTGAAATCGGCGAAAAGTACGTTCCTGAAGTTCTGGAAACCAATCTGCCTAGCATCACCCTTCAGCTTCTCGATACCATTTACAAGGTAAATGATCTAGAGAAGATTCTTGTTAATGTAACAGCTGATGGCAAAATCGATGATGATGAAATTGAAGATCTGGTTAAGATCCAGGGTACTTTAGAGAAGCTTTCAGTTACCATCGAAGCGCTGCAGCTTTGCGTTGAGAAGAAGATGGCAAATGGTGAAATCAATAAAGACAAGTATGTTAAAGCCCATAAGGCTTACATCAACGGTTAATACTAATTAAAAGGAGGACCTACTATGTTACATGAAGTGAGTTTTAAGTCTTATAACAAGAGAGACGATGTTCAGGGTTGGATTTATGTACCTGCATGCGAACCACTGGGAATCGTTCAGCTGATCCACGGATTTGGCGAACACTCAAGAAGATATTTCCACATGATAGTTGCTTTCATGGATGCCGGCTACATCGTAGCTGCTGATGACCACGTTGGACATGGTAAGACTGCCATGGTTAACGACGTATGGAGTGACTGGGGCGATCAGGGTCCTCACACTATGATGGAAGATGAATATACACTTACAAAGATTGTTAAGGAAATGTACCCTAACCTTCCATACTTCCTCTATGGACACAGCATGGGCTCATTCATAGCTAGAGACTATATTGCTAAGTACGGCGATGAACTGGCAGGCGTAACTATCTGCGGTACTGCAGGAGTGTTCCGCGGCGCAGCAAACAGTGCTGAAGTTCTGAAGAAGGCAATCGATGAAGGTAAAGGTGAAGAACGTGATCCTGAAATGGCTGCAATGATGCTCGGATGGATGTGCGAACGCTGCGATGAAGAAATCGAATTTGGCAACGAATGGATTTGCGATGAATACGAAGTTCAGTACGACCATGCTAACGACCCTTTCGATGCTTTCACTAAACCAACAACTAACCGCTCACTCTATGACTTCACTCAGATGATGGAATGCATTACAGGCAAGGAATGGGCTGAGAAAGTACCAGTAGACCTTCCGATTTACAACATCGCTGGCGACTGTGACCCTGTTGGCAACTATGGTGAAGGCGTTTACCAGGTATCAAACTGGCTGCTTGAAACTGGACATATCGTAACTACTGAACTTTACAGCGGTTATAGACATGAAATCCATAACTACGATGACATCAAGGATATCGTTGAAGAAGGCATTATTGAATTCATGGACTACCAGGTAATATAAAAGGATTTTGAATTGATTTACGATTTTTTAGTTATAGGATGTGGAGCGTCTGGCCTCTTTTTTGGGGCCAGTCCAGCTTTTAAAAACAGGAATTTAAGAGGCCTCATACTAGAAAAAACAAAGCACCCGGGAACCAAGCTGCTCATGAGCGGCAGCGGACAGTGCAACATTACGCACAGCGGTTCTATCAAGGACTTCGTTAACAGCTACGGTGCACCTGGCAAGAAAATCAGGAGCGCTCTTTATAAATACAGTAACGACGTATTAATTGATTTCCTAAATGACGGCGGTGTCCCTACCATCTGCCGAGAAGACGGTAAAATTTTCCCTCGCTCAATGAAGGCCAAAGATATTCTGGACCTTCTGCTCAAGAAAATAAACCAAAACGGTTTTGAAATCAAATACTCATCACCGGTAATAGAAGTCAACAAAACAGATGACTCATGGGAAGTCAAAACGCCAGACCAGACTTATATAGCAAAGTCTATAATCGTCGCCACTGGTGGCTGCTCCTATCCAACTACCGGTTCGGATGGGCAGTTTTTTGATGTCCTTAAAAACGTCTCAGATATAGATATTACACCGTTAAAACCTGCTCTGGCAGCAATCAGAGTTAGAGACTACGGATATACCGAGCTCTCCGGAATATCATTCAGAAATGTCAAAGTCAGGATACTTCCGGATCCAAAGAAAGGCGGAAAGATGAAGGCCGAAAATATCGATGACCTTCTCTTCACACATAGCGATATTTCAGGCCCAGCTGTTCTTAACATATCCAAATACGCTGATACTGATGATATTTTAGAGGTAAATTATCTCTATCCTAAGACCTACGAAGAAATATTTTCAAGGCTAAAAGAGGTAACAAAGGACTCTTCTGCTGATTTACATAATGTGCTTATTGCAAACTTCGATTTGCCAAGGAGATTTTGTAAAATCATAACTGAAAATTACGGCCCATCCATCAAAAGCATAGCAAAAGCGCTGACTGGGGAAAGCTTTGTCATAAAGTCTACTGGAGGTTTTGCGAATGCAATGGCAACAAATGGAGGCGTTGTCCTCTCTCAACTTGATTTGAAATCATTTAAACATAAAAACCTCGCCGGACTATACGTCATCGGCGAGGCATGTGATATCGATGGTGCTACAGGTGGATATAACCTGCAGTTCGCGTTCTCATCCGCATGGGCTGCAGCTGAAAACATCTGCGAATAATCTATTCTATTTCTTATGACCTGCCAGGAGTTCTTCGTCACAGAGAATTCTGGCAGTTTTTAATTCACTGATACATTTCTTAAGGTCTCTAACGAAGTTTTCACCCAGGTTATATGTGAGGTCGGCACGACATACGATTCTGTGTACCACTTCGTCACTCAGTGCACCTGGAAGTGCATATGTTGGAATCTGCCAACCATACATGAGAAGTCTAGCTGAAAGGTCATGAAGGTTCCATACAACAGGAGTTCCATCTTCATATACAGCATCATCCTTAAGCTTATAGCAAATAATTGGCAGGCCCTTTGCTGAATTGTACATCTTAAAGAATCCAGTTGATCTAATCGCATCACCGATCATAAGTGCTACTTCCTGAGTTCTTGAGTGGATAAGGCTGTAACCTTCCTTACCGAATCTTAAGAAGTTATAGTACTGTGCTACGATCTGGCTTGCTGATCTGGAGAAGTTAATAGCCATAGTAGGTACTGAGCTTCCCAGATACTCAACTTCGAAGATAAGTTCTTCTGGCAGATATTTTCTGTCCTTCCAAACAATCCAGCCAACACCAGGGAATGTAAGGCCATACTTATGTCCTGATGCTGAAATTGAAACTACATTCTTAAGCTTAAAGTCCCATACATAGTAAGGGTCAACAAATGGTGTATAGATACCGCCGCTGGCAGCATCTACATGTATAACCAGTTCTTGATTCGGATGATTTCTATTGTACTTTTCAATGATGTCATCAAGAGCTGCGATATCTTCATAGTCTCCTGTATATGTTGTACCCAGAATGCCTACTATACCGATAGTATTATCATCAACGTAATCCATTACCTTATCTACGTTAAGGCAAAGGTGCTGTTTATCAACAGGAACTGTTCTAAGTTCAACGTCCCAGTAAACACAGAATTTTTCCCAGCAGATCTGGTAAGCTTCACTCATAACGAGGTTAGGCTTGCTGTTGTCCTCGATACCCTGTGCTTTTCTCTTATTTCTCCATCTGAACTTCATTGCCATACCAGCAAGCATACACGCTTCACTGCTTCCTACAGTTGAAGTACCGATGAAATTCATATCCTTAGGTGAATGCCATAAATCAGCAAGAATGTTAACGCATCTCATTTCCAGTTCAGCAGTCTGAGGATACTCTGACTTATCTATAGCGTTCTTATCCATAGTTTCGCTCATGAGTTCCAGCGCTTCTGGTTCCATATAAGTCTGGCAGAATGTAGCCAGGTTAAGTCTTGATGTGCCTTCATCAAGCAGTTCATTCTTAATGAGAGCCTTAGCAGCCTGAGCATTAATTGATTCTGAATTAATCTTTGTCTTAGGTAATATGGTTCCTCTTTCCCTTGAATCATATCCGAAAGCCATATTCTGTAACTTCTCTTTGGTCTTATCACCGTAATACATTTTATCTCTTACCTCCGAAACATGAACCTCTTTGTATACAATTCTTTTCTAATACTACTTACGTATTTGCCTCATGTCAACATGACAAATTGAATTTATAAAAATAGTTTTTTTGCCTTTTTCATAATCTCCATATTTATTTCTTAGGCAGAAGGCATGATATTACAAGCGGTAATACCGAAAGCCCTGCAACTATATAGAAAATATAAGAAAGGTTATATAAATCACCGATCTTGCCTAAAAATGGTACCACTATGCCGCCAATGCTGACAGAAAGACCAAGTGTAACTCCAGATGCCAGACCAACATGATTTGGCAGGTAATTCTGTCCCATTGCAACCATGGAGCTGTAACATAGGCTTATACCAAGTCCTAACGGTATAAGCGCAATTATAACTATAACAACACTTCCTGATATTGCTAATAATATGGCTGCTATTAAAAGCAATATCGAAGAAATGATCATTGTCTTCTTAAAACTAGTCATATCAGCAAGCTTACCGCCCAGAAGCGATGCCAGTGCTGACAGACCATAATAAAGGCTTAAGAGAAGGCTTCCCACCTGTTCGCTTAAGCCATACTCTTCCATCAGATAAAGAATAAGAAATGTACTTATACAGCTGAAAATAATAGATCTGCATACAATAAATCCGCCAAGACCTGCGAAAGCGCCCCACCTATCCTTCTCCTTAGTGATAAGTGCTTCATCAGATTCTTTAACAAATGAATCCTGGCTTTCGTAGTTCCTGTAAAATACAGTCATTATACATGCGAAAATTAAAGCAGGTACGAAAAACAATAATGTTCCCTTAAGGCCTGCTATATACATGGCGAATGTTGCAAGTGCGGGGCCAACTGTAAATCCGGCATTTCCACCGAATGAGAAGATACCCATGCTCATGCCCATGTTTTCTTCTGTTGCCACCTTGTTTACCATTCTAGCGCCCTGAGGATGGAACATGGCAACTCCAATGCCTGATATAACGACAGCAATGCAAAGCCCTGCATAGCTAGGAATAAATCCAACTACACACATGCCCCCTCCTGCCATAACTACTCCCAAAGTCATCAAATGAGGTCTGTCTATCTTATCAGCCAGATGGCCAAAGATAGGTTGGATTACAGAACCTATAAGATTTGAAACCATAACAAGAGTAGCTGCAGTAGCATAGCTGTAGCTATATGAAGCAATCAAAAAAGGGAGTACTGCTGAAAGAGTCCCCTGTGTAAAGTCCACGCAAAAGTGCCCGAACGACATTATGTACTTGACATAACCATTTGATTCTTTTTCTCTCATAACGAAATCATTATAGCACAAAAAATAAAAAAAAGGCTACGACTTGAAATCCATCAAACCGTAGCCTCTTATCTGTCGATCATTAACACCCTCACTTCTATCACCTCTTTTAATAAATCTTAAACATTAACTTCAAGGCATTTATTATGTCTGGCTTTGCGAACCATCTATATCATCCAGTTGAGACTATGTAGGAATCTCTTCTGGTTGACATTATAGTACACCTAAGTGGGAGCATTGTCAATAGAGTTTTCAGAAATTTATTAACATTCTCACATTTATCTTACAACAGTTCTTTTAACTTTCATGAAACCGGCCATTGCCATAGTTGAGAGTTCACCGGTGTCAATATTTATGAGTTTAGCATTACATCTTATAATCTTGTTTCCTACGTGTGTATACTCACATACAACGTCATAATGTCTTCCCAGCATTGGCTTAAGGAAGTTTACAGACAAATCTGTTGTTGTAACGTATTCACCGGCGATCGCTACTGCACCTATTCCCATTGATGTATCAAATATGCTGCAGCTTACGCCTCCATGAATTCCGCCATAAGGATTAAGGCACCATTCTCCTCCTACATCAAACCTGAATATGATTTTACTGTTAGCAAAATCACATTTTACAAGTTTAAGATTAAGAAGCGCATTATGTCTTTTCTCATCGTCCGCATTAATATGTAAAAATTCGCTTATTCTTTCTTCTAATTCTAAATTCTTTTTTTCAATACTATCCATTAAACTATCTCCCTATCATTAGAGTCCAAATATATCCTTAATGAGCATGAGTTCACGCTCTCTTGACTCTATCTTCTCAATTACATTTACTATGCCGTGTACCTCTTTAAGATAAGATCCCTCTCTAACAGCTATAAATTCGCCGTCTCGATGAATCGAAACTTTAAATGATTTGTTAATCTTAGCATTACGATGATACTGCGCATAAAAAGTTGGGCCTATGAAGTCCATATCGATTTGCGGTGATTCCTGAAACGCCAGTTTCTTTCTCCAGCCGTTTGAAGTTTCCTGGTACATTATCCATCCCAGAATTTCATCGCGTTCTAATCTGTAGTTACATGCTCCGTCCCCTTGAACAAGTCCTTCTTCGATCAGAAGCGGTACTCTGTGATGATCAAAATTAAAACCGACGTCGGTCAGATATTTCTTATCTCCGAATTTAACTGCTATAACCCTGTGGCTATATGGCTGCAGTGGTGCAGTCTTTGCAATAATTCTAGAAATATAACTGGTTACATCAAATCCCAGTGATTCAAGAAGCCAGTTATAAAGCGTATTGAGCTCAGAGCAAATACCGCCGCGTTTTTCTCTTATTACTTTATTAAAGAGATGCTCCCTTTCTATTGAAAGCTCTATACCGTTCATAACATCGAGATTCTCAAACGGAATATGCGTTATGTGAGCATACTGAAGCCTTGTTAAGTATTCCGGTGTCAATTGCTCCGGGTATTCAATTTCTATTCTATCCAGATACTCTCTAATCTGTTCTTCACTCATATATGGTCCATTAATAGTTCCCACTTCCTACCTCCTTAATATAAATTATATTTCTAGACATTCATTTTAGCTATTGAAACCAGAGTTACACCAACTCCGATAATGATTACACCGATTATTCTCCATAAATTAAGCTTGATTTTTGGTGAACGCAGAAGACCCTTACTATCTATGACTAAAGCGCCCACAAGCTGTCCCAGCATAGTGCCCACCGTGATAAGCACAACACCTATATAAGGAACTATAACAATATTAAAGAATACTGCACATGAACCATAAAGACCTCCAAGCAGCATCCACGGTTTTACGCCTACGCCTGTAATCTTATTTAACTTGCCTTTATTAATTACCAGAGTAACGATAAGCAGTGCTACTGTACCAACAACAAAGTTCATACAGCTTGATTCAATTGTACCTACAAGATCTGCCAGCGCTGCATTGGACGGAGTCTGAATCGACCCCAGACAGCCTGCACCAAATGATATTATCGAAAGCAAAACAGCTGCACTCTTTTGTGAGCTTTTAGATCCGCCCTGCTGCTTCTTTCCCACATAAACAAGTATGATCCCAACAGTTGTAATAAGACAGCCCGCAATTCTGAGAGGTGTAATAGTAATCACAGCAGTATGGAATAATCCCAGCCAGTCAACTATAGTTCCCATAACAAGCTGCCCCAGCATCATAAGGGTAAGCGTCAAAGCAATCCCCAAAGCTGGCGCTGCGAAAGTAACAACTAGTACAAGTGCAGCACCATAGAAGCCTCCGCATAGCATCCAGGGCTGTGCGCGAGTTAACATCTCAATGCTTCCGCCACCATCAATTATTGAAGCAATGAGCAGAATTAGTAACCCTCCGCCAAATGACATACACGCCGCCTGGCAGTTTCCTACATATTTAGATAATTCAGTATTGGTAGGGCTCTGAATTGACATCAAAACCCCGCCGGTAATAGCAAGTAATATAGATAATGCAACCATTGTTTAACTTAATCCTTTTATTTTTAGTATTTCTTTTAATGTCTCGGTAAGAAGTTTGATATCTATTGGTTTAGGAATATGCGCATCCATTTTGGCTGCGAATGCATTTTCTCTATCGTATTCAAAAACATTAGCAGTAACAGCAATGATAGGGATCTGTGAAATACCTGGATCCTCCATATCACGAATTACTGAAGTTGCCTCATATCCATTCATCTTTGGCATCTGTATATCCATAAGAATCATGTCAAAGTCAAATGGCTTAGAAGCTGCCATAATCGATACAGCCTCGGTTCCATCGCAGGCTGACACAACGCTCATTCCCGCCTTGGTTAAAATAACCTCAGCAATTTCTCTATTGAGATCATTATCTTCTACCAGAAGAACTCGTCTGCCTTCTAATGAAACCCCTGTTTCCTCCTCTTTTTCTGCAAAGTCTATAGCCTTTGCATCAGAAGCCTTAAGAGGTATCTCAACTGTAAATGTTGTGCCTTGGCCAACCTGGCTCTGCGCCATAATGGAGCCTTCCATCATATCGACAAGACTCTTAGTTATAGCCATACCCAGTCCAGTGCCCTGGATTTGGCTAATTGTTGATGAACTTTCACGTGAGAAAGGCTCAAAAATATGATCTATGAACTCAGGTTTAATTCCGATACCTGTATCACTTACCTTAAATGTATATTTATCGCCATCCTGGGAAACGTCCACTGTAATTTGACCGTTCTCCTCTGTAAATTTGATGGAATTGCTGACAATATTAATAAGCATCTGGCTAAGTCTAAGTTTGTCAGCATAAACGTTCTCGTTATTTATGTTTTCAGTGTTTATCGATAAATCTATGTTCTTTTTCTCGGCATTTACATTGAGGATCATTCCTATTTCATCAACTAAAGATTTAAGGTTCATTTCCTCAGGAGTTATGCTGATATTGCCGCTTTCTATTCTTCCCATTTCAAGAACATCATTTATTAACGACAACAGGTGATTGCTTGAAACCGAAATCTTGTTAAGATAATCACTTACAAGCTCTATGTCCCCGACACTTTCCTTGGCTAAATCAGTAAATCCGATTATTGCATTCATGGGTGTTCTTATGTCATGTGCCATATTATTTAAGAATTCTGTTTTAGCAAGGCTGGCTTTATTAGCTTTATCAAGTGCATCTGTGAGAGCCTTTTTCTGCTGTCTCTGCGCCCTGACCTCTTCTTCAACATTTCTAATTCCCAGTATTATACCGCCATCTGAAACTCCATCGTTAACCTTAACTATATGAGTTTCGATACATACGATCTCCCCTGATGCCAGAATGCAGTTATATCTCAAAGTAATGCTCTTTTTTAATTCAAGCTCTCTTCGCAGATTATCAAAATCAAAGGTTTCTCTGATTCTTTGCTGCTCTTCAGGAACTACGTAATGATTTATGTAAAGCCTAACAGCCTCGCTGAAACTGGTGCTGTAAAAGCTGTTTCCCAGTGCACTTCTGATCTGATCTATATTGTCTATCTTCTCAACTCTGAAGGTATCATCATCTAAATCAGCGAAGAATACAGTAAAGTATTCATCACCAAGCTGATGCATTACAGATCTGTTAAACAGAAGTTCTCTGTTGGCCTTGATTGTGTCTTCCAGAGCCTTTTGAAGCGTCTGCTCAGTTTTCTTTTGTTCATTGATTTCCTGGGTAGTAACGACAACATGTGTAATTCTATCCTTATTATCCCTGCTGGCAACTATGAGGCTTGTTCTTACCCACCCTATATCGTTTCTTTCGTATTCCATAGAATAGGAATTGCTGTCGTTAATAAGATCATCCCACATATCTATACAATAGAAATCCAGGAGTGCATCAAAATATTTAGAAACAGCGAAAAGCCTGATAATAGTATTAAAATACTCCTGCGCACCATCTTTTCCTACCATATCGTCTTCTATCCTGTTAACAGTTCGCAGGTCAATATAAGCATCCTTCTCTATATTAACAAGATAGATACTATGGTATGTTGCTGAAATTGCAGATAATACATTTTGTCCAAGCATAGGCTTTTGTCTCCCAAATGAATCTATTAACTACTAATTGTATATTTTATCACTAAATTGATTATGTTTGATAAACAATTTACTGTATAATACTTATTAGTCTTTATTAAACAGAGGAGGTCATTACTTTGAGCATTAACAGGAAACTGATAATAGATAGGTTTATAGACTATACTAGTGGTTATGACATTAAAGATGAGAAGATTCTTCTCAAGATAGTACACACTGAAAAGGTTGCCCAGATAACAGATGAGATATCTGAGGCTTTAGGGCTTTGCGAAAACGACCGCGATATCGCCTGGTCCATAGGCATGTTACATGATATCGGCAGATTTGAACAGGTAAGAATCTATGGCACTTTTAAGGATGCAGAATCCATCAATCATGCTTCTTTTGGAGCTGATCTGCTTTTTAAGGAAGGACTAATTGAATCTTTTGGCGGGTCTTCGATGACAGATGAGGAGCTTTCGTTTATCGAAACTGCCATCAGGCAGCACAATAAATTCAGAATCGAAGACGGCTTTTCGGGGCGCCATCTTATGTTCTGCAATATCATAAGAGATGCAGATAAAATTGATATTCTGAGGGTAAATATGGAATCACCTATGGAAGTGATTTATGGTGTTACAACAGAAGAACTTTATAACAGCGAAGTAAGCCCGGCTGTCCTAGCTGCTTTTAATAGCGGAAGCTGCGTTCTAAGATCCACTAGAGGAACTGCTGTAGATAATCTGGTCAGCCATATTTGTTTCGCTTTTGAACTTGTTTTCCCTATTAGCCGCAGGATTGCTGCAGATCAAGGGTATCTTTATCAGATGCTGGCCTTTGAATCAAATAACCCTATAACAAGAAAAACATTCGCCCATATGAATGGGCGAATGCGTGAATATCTTAAATAATGACTGCTTAAAGCAGTCCAGTCTTTCTGTGATAAGCCTTAGCTTCGATGCAGTCCTGTGCAATTCTTTTCTTGAGCTCTTCAACGCTGTTGAATTTCTGCTCAGGTCTAGTATGCTTAATGAACTCAACTGAAATCGGCTTTCCGTAAATTTCCTGATCGAAATTGAAGATATGAGTTTCAATATTCTTTTCATAATCGCCAATTGTAGGCTTGTTGCCAACGTTAGTGATTGCAGGATAGCTCTTACCGTCATAAGTACACATAGTAACGTATACGCCGTTTGGCGGTGTAATCATTGTATTGTCGATCGTAATGTTGCATGTTGGGAATCCGATCGTTCTGCCCAGCTTATTTCCTTCCTGAACAATACCATCTATATCATAGTTTCTTCCCATAAACTTTGTTACAGCTTCCATCTTACCTTCTGCGATAAGACCTCTGATGAAAGTGCTGCTTACTACAGTATCATCGATCATGAACGGTTCCTGAACGTGGATACCAAATCCCTTTTTAATGCCTTCGCGCATAAGGAGTTCCGGAGTACCCTGAGCCTTGTAACCGAATGTGTAATTAAATCCGCAGTAAGCTTCTCTGATTTTGAATTTATCTATCAGAATCTGCTGAATGAAATCTTCAGGGCTCATACCAAGAATTTCGTGAGTGAATGGAATGTTGAACATATAGTCAACGCCCATTGATTCTATAATTTTGATTTTCTGTTCAACGTAGAGAATATTTTTAACCGCAGGAATATGTTTGAGCAGTGTGCTTGTGTGGTTAGAGAAAGTGAATACCGCACTCTTAAGTCCAGCTGACTTAGCTTCGTTAACTGTTCTTGATATGATTTCCTGATGACCCTTGTGAACACCGTCAAAATTGCCAAGTGCCACAACAGTCGGTTCTATGTTATGTATTTCGTCTAAACTGTTGAATACTATCATTTTAGCTATACCTCGATTAGTTTTATCTTTGACTTATAAACACCTTGTCGGCCTTAAGTCTGTTCTCGTCTTTATCTAAATACCCGGTTCCCAGGAATTGACCAGTGCCTTCCTGATAAACCTTATAAATAAGATCATATCTTCTGCCCCTATGGTTAACAGGTATATCTCCATCCTCACCGGATTTGCCTGTTTCCCTTAAGGCATCATAGTCAGGCTTCATTGTTTCCTTCACCTGAGTCCACCAGATGCTGTTGCCTCTGCTGAAGTAAACAGCCCTTTCTTCACTTATTTCGACTGAACCCAGTGAAACAAGCGGATAATCAGCTGGTATCATAATAGCTTCCAGTTCCTCAGCAGTCATTGTCTTGACCTGCTCAGCGCTTACTATAGCTCCCGGAGTTCCCGGAGCACCAGCTTTATCAAGTGAAATGATTCCTGACGCTCTTCTTTCAAGTTTTGTCATCGCACATCCGCAGCCCAGCTTCTCACCAAGGTCGCTGCAAATGGTTCTTATATATGTTCCCTTAGAGCATGTAACATCAAAAGTAACTTCCGCCTTATCTAAATCTACAGATAAAACATCCATACTTTTGATATGTACAGGTCTAGGCTTAATTTCGAAGTCGATCTCCTCACCCTTGTACATATAATCATATAATCTTCTGCCGTTAACTCTAACAGCTGAGTACTTAGGAGGAATCTGCTCTATATGTCCTACGAAGCCAGCCAGTGCATCTCTTATCATTTCTTCAGTGATATTACCTTCACAAATGAGTTCAGATGCAGGTACTTCTTCAATTACCTGGCCCCAGACATCAAGTGTATCTGTTGTAAGCCCAAGTCTAGCTGTACATCTATATGCCTTATAATCAAGCTCCATGTATTCCATGATTCTCGTAGCCTGACCGATGAAAATAGGCAAAACACCTGTTGCCATCGGATCAAGCGTGCCGCCGTGACCAACCTTTTTAATACCTCTGCACTTAAGGTTACGTCTACAGATGGCAACACAGTCACTTGATGTCCATTCCTGTGGCTTATTTAATATAATAATTCCGTCTTTCATTTCTATTATTTCAGTGCTTCACAAATACTAGCTTCTATCTTTGCCAAAGCTTCATCCTTTCCGCATTCAAGCGTGCAGCCTGCAGCTTTTACATGTCCGCCACCACCGAATTTCTGAGCAATTTCAGCAACGTTAGCATATGATTTAGCTCTAAAGCTTACCTTTATTTTATCACCGCGTTCCTTAAGAACTGCGGCAATTTCAACGCCTGAAATATCTCTAAGCACATCGATCACAGACTCAGCATCACCCAAATCAGCATTACAGCTTTCGAGCATTTCAGCAGTGACCATAGTGATAGCGCCCTTGCCGCCTGCGATCATTTTTTTCTCATTAACAGCCATGCTCTGAACCTCTACTTCAGTAATTTTCTTATTTTGATAGAGATTTACAATAATATCATTATGGTCTATTCCTACTCTTAACAGATTCATGGCAATTTCGTGTGTATCTGCAGTTGTATTTGAGTACTTAAACGAGCCCGTATCTGTTGAAATTCCTATGTAAAGAGCATTGGCAATATCACGTGTTATATCTTCATCAAGTGCAACAATAAGCTTATAGATAAGCTCAGCTGCTGCAGCTGCTGTACTGTCGATATAATAAAAATCACCAAAACCAGTGTCGTTTAGATGATGGTCTACGCAGAGTTTTGTCTTGCCCTTATCATAGATGTCGGCTATACTTGCAAATCTGCTGTACTCACAACAGTCAACACAAATGCAGACATCTGGATCAGCTATGCAGTTTCTGTCTAAAGTGCAGCAATCTGTATCCATAAACGAAAGATATCCTGGAACTTCTTCTTCCAGAAGTACATAAGCTGTCTTGCCCATACCTCTTAATGTTTTAGCAAGAGCAGTCGAAGAACCCAGAGCGTCTCCGTCCGGGTTCTGATGTACAAATATGATGATATCACTCGCCCACATAAGCTTACGAGCTATGTCTTTTAGCGAAGCATTTTTTGTAATGCCCATATTAGTTTCCTTATCTTATTTATCCAGGGTGCTGATGATTTCTTCAATGTGTCTGCCGTATTCAAGTGATGTGTCATACTTGAAAATAAGTTCAGGCACATGGCGAAGCTTCATTTTCTTCGCGATTTCGTTTCTGATGAATCCCTTTGCGCTTGCAAATGCATCGATCAGTTCCTGCTTCTGCTCCTGAGCAATTTCAGGATCTGAACTGATGCCAAGCTTTGAGAAGAACACTGTAGCATAGCTGTTGTCGTTTGTTACTTCAACAGCTGTAATGCTGATCATTGTGTCCAGTCTAGGATCCTTCAGGCCACGAAGAAGCATGTCGCTTATTATCTTACGGATTTCTTCTCCGATTCTGCCCTGTCTATATCCTTTGCCCATATTTATCCTTTCAAGACTCTATTAGTCACGAGCTACTTCTTCCATTGTGAAGCACTCAATAATATCGCCTTCCTTAATATCGTTATAGTTTTCAATACCGATACCGCATTCATAGCCCTGAGCTACTTCACGAGCGTCATCCTTGAATCTCTTAAGTGATGAGATCTTACCTTCGTGAATAACGATACCGTCTCTTACCAGTCTGATGCTTTCGTTTCTAACAACCTTACCGTCAGTTACATATGCACCACCGATGATACCAACGCCAGGAACCTTGAATGTAGTTCTGATTTCAACTGTACCCAGAACAACTTCCTTGAATTCTGGATCAAGCATACCCTTCATAGCGTTTTCTACGTCATCCAGGATGTTGTAGATTACGTTGTATGTTCTGATCTGGATGCCATCACGTTCTGCCATGTTGCTTACTGTGATGCTTGGTCTTACGTTGAAGCCGATGATAACTGAGCCTGATGTTTCAGCAAGCATTACGTCTGATTCATTGATTGCGCCAACGCCTGTGTGAACGATCTTAACCTTAACTTCGTCGTTTGAAAGCTTTTCGAGTGATGATACGATAGCACCAACTGAACCCTGTACGTCAGCCTTAACGAGGAGGTTAAGTTCCTTAACTTCACCTTCCTGAATTTGGCTGAAGAGTTCTTCGAGAGTTGTACTTGAATTTCTAGCAAGTACTTCTTCTCTTACCTTCTGCTGTCTTGCAGCTGCGATTTCCTTAGCCTGGCTTGACTTCTTAACTGCGTTAAATACGTCACCTGCCTGTGGAACGTCTGAGAGACCCAGAATTTCTACAGCTGTTGCAGGACCTGACTTCTTAAGCTTTTCGCCCTTATCATTTGTCATAAGTCTGATCTTACCTGAGCATGTACCAGCTACGATACTCATGTCTGACTTAAGTGTACCATTAAGGATGAGCAGTGAAGCGATAGGACCCTTTGCCTTATCAAGTCTAGCTTCCAGAACTGTACCCAGAGCCAGTCTATTAGGGTTAGCCTTGAGTTCAAGTACTTCTGCCTGGAGAAGAATCATTTCCAGAAGGTTTGTGATACCTTCACCAGTCTTAGCTGATATAGGTACGCTGATTACATCTCCGCCCCAGTCTTCTACGAGAACGCCCTGTTCTGCCAGGTCCTTCTTAACGATGTCTGGGTTAGCACCAGGCTTATCCATCTTGTTGATAGCAACTATGATAGGAACGCCTGCAGCCTTTGCATGGCTGATTGATTCGATTGTCTGAGGTTTTACTGAGTCATCAGCAGCAACTACCAGTACTGCGATGTCTGTAGCGTGAGCCCCTCTAGCTCTCATAGCTGTAAACGCTTCGTGTCCTGGTGTATCCAGGAATACGATCTTCTGTCCGTTGATTTCAACTTCTGATGCACCGATGTGCTGAGTGATACCGCCGGATTCGCCAGCTGTTACGTTTGTATTTCTAATAGCGTCAAGGAGTGAAGTCTTACCGTGGTCTACGTGACCCATTACAGTGATGATTGGAGCTCTTGGCTTCAGGTCTTCTTCCTTGTCTTCGAATGTTTCAATACCGTCTTCTTCCTGGTATTCTTCTTCTTCATCAACAGCACCGATTGCGATCTGGATGCCTAATTCATCAGCCAGGAGCTGAACAACGTCTTCGTCCAGATTCTGGTTCTGGTTAGCCATAATACCCATCTTCATCAGAGTCATGATGATCTGTGAGATTGATGTTCTAGTCTGTTCTGCGAAACCAGCAACAGTGATAGGAACATTGATCAGAGTTGTGCCTGTAGGCAGTTCAACTTCTGGTTCTGGAGCTTCAACAACCTTAGGCTTGTTGTTATGCTTCTTATTTCTTGTCTGCTTTTCCAGTGACTTAGGAGCAGGCTTTCCTGCCTTACGGCCGCCACGCTCAAGTCTGTTATACTTGTCGTTTTCCTTAGCTTTATCTTTGTCCTTGTTCTTCTTGCCGTGGGAGGCCTTTACCTGAGTATCTACATTTGGAGCTGCTGCTTCCTGCTGCTCGTTTCTACGGGATGGACGAGCCTGTCTCTCGGAGGATTTGTTTGCAGGTTTAGCATTCATATCGTTTCTATCCTGTCTGTCACGTCTGTCAGTTCTTTCTTTTCTTTCTGGCTTACGTTCTTCCTTCGCCTTCTTTTCTTCTTTTTTACGCTCTTCAGCCTTCTTCTTAGCGGCAGCCTTAGCTTCAGCTTCTTCACGTCTTACGTCTTCAGCCTTCTTGATAACCTTAAGTCCGCTCAGCTGTCTTCCTACAGGCTTTTCTGCCTTTGGAGCTTCTGTCTTCTTTGTTTCTGTCTTTTCTTCCATTCTAGTATCCTTAATTGGAGCGTCCTTTACTTCTTCCTTCTCCTTAGCAATTCTAGCTTCTAACATTGCCTTTGAAACAACAGGCTTTTCTTCCTGAGGATTAGGTCTTTCTGAAACTGACTTAGGTACAACTGGCTTTCCAACTGGTGGCTTGCGAGTTGATGCAGCATCTGCCTTTGTATGTGCAGCAGCCTTAGTCTTTGTCTTTTTCTTTTCTGGCAGCTTAATGTTGGCAGCCTTAACAACTACCTTAGGCGCTTCCTTCTTTTCAGCTTCTGATTTCTTAGCTCTAGTACGTACAACCTTAATTTCCTTCTTATCATTTTCGTGAATGATAGAGTTCTTTACTACCTTAGCATCGATATCTGAGATTTCTGAATCAGCACCATCACATGATATACCCATTGATACCGCTTTATCAAGAACCTCTTGATCACTAAGTTTTAGTTCTTTTGCTATGTCTTTTATCTTCATACGCACGCTCCTCCTTTTCTTTCCCACTGACTATCGAATTAATCGATAGTCTTTTTTATAACCTCGGCAAAGTTGTCATCAAGAATTGCGAAAACGCTTCGTCCCGCTGCTCCCGTTGCATGGGACAATTCGTCTATTGTGCCGCATTCTATATAGTCAACCTGGCCTTTTCTTATCTCTTTCATGATTTTCTTTCGGCTGTTTTCGGAGATATCTTCTGCCAGAATAACCAGCTTAACCTTCCTCTTATTGATGTTAAAAGTAACGGTGTTTACCCCTGAAACCAGCTTGCCGGCTTTTTTCGCAAAACCCATATAAGTTAACAGCTTATTATTCATTATCAGCCAGCTCCTGGAAAATCTTATCTATATCTTCTTGTGTCAAACCTGCATCAAAGCTTCTC
This sequence comes from Bacillota bacterium, assembly GCA_029006195.1. Lineage (GTDB taxonomy): Bacteria > Bacillota > Clostridia > Peptostreptococcales > Anaerovoracaceae > Lentihominibacter. The sequence continues at coordinate 32,042 of JAQXGH010000024.1, read as the reverse complement.
TGAAGAGCACGTCTTTTTTTAGCTTTTTCCCTGCATTCAGGGTCTTTACAAAGATAAACGCCTCTTCCCTTAGCTCTTCCAGTCAAATCAACAGTTACTACGCCTTCGTAGCAAGCTATTCTTACTAAAGAGTTCTTTGGCTTTGATTCCATGCATCCAACACACTTTCGCATTGGAATTTTTCTTTCACTCATCGCAGTCCCTCTTAAAGTTCTACGATACCGTCATCAAATTCATCAGTAACTTCTTCTTCGATTTCTTCATCTCCGAAATACTGAGTGTGACTCTTGATATCGATCTTCCATCCGCAAAGTCTAGCAGCCAGTCTAACGTTCTGACCGTCCTTACCGATAGCAAGTGACAGCTGATAATCAGGAACAACAACTGTTGCAGCCTTTTCATCTTCGTCAGTGATTACTTCTTCAACCTTAGCTGGTGAAAGAACGTTGCTGATCAGAACCTTAGGATCTTCATCCCAAGTTGTGATATCGATCTTTTCGCCCCAGAGTTCATCAACTACGTTCTTAACTCTGCTTCCGCCTGTACCAACGCATGCACCTACTGGATCAACATCTTCGTCTGCAGTGTAAACAGCTATCTTAGTTCTTGAGCCAGCTTCTCTAGCGATGCTCTTGATTTCTACAATGCCTTCTTCGATTTCTGGAACTTCCAGTTCAAAGAGCTTTTCAACGAATCCAGGATGAGTTCTTGAAAGGAAAATCTGAGGACCCTTTGAACTCTTTCTTACATCCATGATATAAGCCTTGATTCTATCGTTGATCTTATACTTTTCACATGCAGCTCTTTCACCTGAAACAAGAATACCTTCTGTGTTTCCGATATTTACAAATAATGTATCATTGCTGATTCTCTGCACTACACCTGTGATCAGGTCACCCTGTCTTGAAATGTAGCTATCGAATACCATTCCACGTTCTGCTTCTCTGATTCTCTGAACAACGACCTGCTTAGCAGTCTGTGCAGCGATTCTACCGAAGTTTCTAGGAGTAACCTGATATTCAACTACATCTCCAACCTGATATCTAGGATCGATTTCAAGTGCTTCTTCAAGTGAGATTTCAGTAAACTCGTCTTCAACCTCTTCGACTACGCTTTTCTGCATGAGTACTTCAAAGTTGCCGTTTTCAGCATCCATATCTACTCTAACGTTCTGGGATGTTCCATAATTCTTCTTGTACGCTGATACAAGTGCCATTTCAATTGCATCAAGCAGGACTTCCTTAGGAATACCTTTTTCCTTTACCAGATCGTCAATTGCGTTCAAAAAGTCATTCATTTTTTCTCCTCCATTTCAGAAAAAATCATTACGCTTACTTTCGCTTATTTAGAATATTACTGCCAGCTTTGCCTTTGATATTGCTGATAATGGCAGCTTCCACTCTTTTTCGTTATAATCGATTAATGTTACGATGCTGTCTTCTTCACCTTCTTCAAAGGCTTTAAGCACACCATCAACCTTCTTAGTTCCATCAATACCCTTGTAAAGTTTGATTTCTACATCCTTACCAATATACCTTCTGTAGTGTTCAGGAGTGATAAGCGATCTATCCATTCCTGGTGAACTTACTTCAAGATAATAGTTCTGTTCGATAGGATCAGATTCATCCAGCTTCTCACTTAAGAATCTGCTGACCTTTTCACAGTCTTCAGTTCCTATGTATTTCTCCTTGCCATCTTCACCAATGGATTTTTCTTCAGCAAGGTCAACATAAACTCTTAAAAACCAGTCTCTGCCTTCCTTAATGAATTCTGTGTTGTAAAGGTAATATCCTTCGCTGACCATAAAGTCTTCGAGGAGTTCTCCTACAACCTCTGTAATTTTCTTTTTTGCCATATAAACTCCTGTTTTTCTTAATAAAGCCATAAAATAAGAGTGGGTTTTTTACCCACTCTGGCTCAAATATTATTCAATCCTTACGTATATTACCATAGAAATCCAGTAATTGCAAGGTTTTTATCGATTTTTAAGCTAATTTAGGCTTCTTCATAGCAAAATATGCTAATAAAACAGCTGTTATACCGCCTATAGCCTTTGCAACTATCACTGGTCCGATCATTTCTCTGTCCACACTGGCAACAAAAGCCAGATGATCTCCCAGAATAAAAGCTCCACTTACTGCAAATGCACTATTTATTACCTTACCTCTTTCATCCATGTTCTTAAAAGAAGTCATCATAGGTATTGCATTAGCCAGGCAAGCCACAAGTCCTGCAACAGAAGCAGCATTAACTCCTATTTTCTCCCCGATTTGTTCGAATTTCTTGCTGAACACTCTAGTGATGAGATGAAGCAGCGGGAACGCACCTGCCAGAACAATTGCAATATTACCTATTACAACAAAACCTTCTGATATAGGCGCCATTCCTTTTATTATTTGTATACCTATAAGAGCTTCAATGGCAGCACATATAAGCCCGAATGTTATAAGCGAAATAATAAATTTGCCAAAGATATTGAAGCCTTTAATTATTCCATTTGGTATGAATTTAATTCCAAGCGCTATGAGAATTGAAATTACAATAGTAGGAACGCTGTTTATAAGGAGCATTCCAATATCAAAACACGCAGCTAAACCACCGGCAAATGCTCCGATCGGAATAGTTATGGTACCAAAAAGAATTCCTTTGGCAAAGTATTGTATATCCTCTTCTTCAATAATTCCAATGCCAACCGGAATAGTAAATGATATTATAGCTCCTAGCTGACTTGCCAGTATCAAGCCGGAAAACTGGTAAACCTCGCTATTATCCGCCATCTCTTTAGCAAGTGGATAAGCCCCCATATCACATCCTAGAAGCGTACCGGCAAACATTGCCGGATCTGCTCCTATAAAGTTATATACAGGTCCAACTAAAGTCATTACAATATTGACCATTGCCGGTGCTAAAGCAAGTATACCAAGCATGGAAAGCGCCAATGCTCCCAATGCCTCGAACCCTTCGTTAAATGAATCCTGAAGACCAAGCTTTAACTTGCCGTGTGTCATTCTATCAATGCCGCCAAGAATCATGAAAATAGTCATGATAATAATTACTATCTGGCTAAAGCTTAAATTCACAAAATCACCTTTATCCTAACAATCCAAACATGCTTATTTGAGCAGTCTCAGGAAGACCATCTAAAACGCCATGCGCTCTAAGCTCTTCAATGCATGATTTGTTAACTCTTCCTCTATCGCTTATCTCTTCTACAGTTTCGTATGGTCTTTCTTTATACGCAGCAGCAAAACTCTTAGCTGCGCCTTCACCCATACCTGTAATCGCTACGAACGGCAGTAGCACCTTACCTTCATGTACTCTGAAAAGTGTAGCTTCAGAAAGGCCCAGCCTAGCAGGATGGAACTCATATCCTCTTGAGTACATTTCGATGGCAACTTCAAGTACCGGAAGATCATCTTCTTCCTTTTTTGAAGCATCATTGCCTTTTTCCAGGATTTCTTTATATCTCTCTTCAACAGCCTGAAGTCCTCCAAGCATAACTTTCTCATCGAAGTTAGCTACCTTAGCTGTGAAGTAAACCGCATAGAATGCTGCAGGATGATATACCTTATAGTATGCAATTCTAGCAGACATCATTGTATAAGCGACGGCATGAGCTCTAGGGAACATGTACTTTATTTTCTTACAGGATTCAATGTACCAATCAGGGACATCATTTTCCCTCATGAGCGTTTCTTCTTCTTCTGTGAGGCCTTTGCCCTTACGAACATGCTCCATGATCCAGAAGGCATCACCGTTATCAAGGCCCTTCTTTCTCAGATAGTTCATAATGTCGTCTCTTGTGGCAATGGCTTCTCTCATCGTTGTGATACCGGCTCTTACGAGATCCTGTGCATTGCCTAGCCATACATCAGTACCGTGCGAAAGGCCTGATATTCTAACTAGTTCTTCGAAAGATGTAGGGTTAATGTCATCCAGCATCTGCCTTACGAAGGGTGTTCCGAATTCAGGAATTCCGAATGATCCATGTTTGAACGGATAATCAGGGTTCTTGATATCAAGGCCTTCAGTTCCAATGAATATAGTCATTACCTTGTCATCCTTGATAGGAACTGTTTCAGGATCAACTCCTGTCATATCCTGGAGCTGTCTTATCATTGACGGAGCATCATGCCCCAGTATATCAAGTTTCAGCAGGTTCTTATCAATTGAGTGATAATCGAAATGTGTTGTTACTATATCTGAGTTGACATCATTAGCCGGATGCTGTACTGGACAGAATTCATATATTTCATGACCTCTAGGCACGATAATTACACCGCCCGGATGCTGACCGGATGTTCTTCTCACACCTTCACAGCAATGTGTCAATCTATCAAGTTCGAATTTGTTAACATTCATACCTCTTTCTTCGAAGTACTTGGCAACGTATCCGAATGCAGTTTTGTCTTTAATTGTACCAATAGTGCCGGCCTTAAATACATTAGTTGGTCCGAAGATTTCTTCTACGTATTTCTGAGCTCTTCCCTGATATTCACCAGCAAAGTTAAGGTCAATATCAGGCTCCTTATCGGCATTGAACCCCAGGAATGTCTGGAATGGGATTTTGAAGCCTTCTTTATTGAATTTAGTACCGCAGTTAGGACAAACCTTATCCGGCATGTCTACACCGCAGTCATATTCCTTCTCATCACCCCACTCTAAGTTCTTACAGTTTGGGCAAAGGTAATGAGGTGGCAGCGGATTAACTTCAGTGATTCCTGACATTGTGGCTGCAAATGATGATCCTACTGATCCTCTGGAGCCAACAAGATAGCCGTCACTCAGCGATTTCTTTACAAGAAGTTCTGCTGACCTGTACATTACGGCGTATCCGTTATCAATGATTGAATTCAGTTCGATGTCAAGTCTCTCTCTGATAACATCAGGAAGCGGCGAACCGTACATATCGGCAGCACGTTCTTCGCATGCCTTTCTAAGGTCTTCTTCCGCCCCATCGATTTTGGGTGGATACTTTTCCTTAGGAACAGGCATCATCTTCTCGATCATATCAGCTATCAGATTTGTATTCTTGATAACGACCTCGTATGCCTTTTCTTCACCAAGGTAGGCGAATTCTTCCAGCATTTCGTCGGTAGTTCTGAAGTAAAGCCCTTCGTCGCCTTCAACATCCTTAAAGCCCTGACCAGCCATAAGGATACGTCTATATAATGCTTCTTCTTCATCGAAATAATGTGCATCGCAAGTTGCAACTACTGGCTTATCATACTTTTCACCAAGCGCAACGATTCTTCTGTTATATTCCTTTAATTCCTCTTCATCCTTAACAGTTCCATTTTTGATCATGAACCTGTTATTGATAAGAGGCTGTATTTCCAGATAGTCGTAGAAGTTAACCAGACGTTCAAGTTCTTCTTCACTTTCACCGTTAAGGACAGCTCTATAGATTTCTCCAGCTTCGCAGGCAGAACCTATGATCAGCCCTTCTCTATATTCTTGAATTACAGATTTAGGCATTCTAGGCCTCTTATAGAAATAGTTCATATGTGAATATGAAACCAGTCTATAGAGATTCATAAGGCCTGTTCTGTTTTTAGCAAATATGATTACGTGATTTGTTCCTCTGCCCTTATAGTCGATAGTTCCATCAGGAGCGATAAGATCCTTATCTTCAAGCAGATAACCTTCGCAGCCATATAGAATCTTAATATCCTTACCGGCATGTGATGCATCAGGGAAACCCTGAACCACACCGTGGTCAGTAATAGCCACTGCAGGATGGCCCCACTTCTCAGCAGTCTTAACCATATGCTTGATATCATTAAGACCATCCATGGCGCTCATCTTCGTATGTGCATGAAGTTCTACTCTCTTCTCTGGGTATGTATCTACACGTTCTTTTTTCTGTATTTTCTCAATGCTGTCAGCCATTACAGTGACGCAATTATCAAATCTGTCCCACTGAGCCTTCCCGAGAATTTTAACCCCTGTTCCATTAGGCAGATGATCAACGATATCATCCCATTTCTCGTTTAGCATAAATGACTTGACACAAATGCTAGTTTTCTTATCTGTCACATAAAGGCTGGCGAGCTTGCTATCATCTCTGATAGTTCTGGAATCCTTATTAAAGAGTTCACCCTCTAATATTACGCCGCCGCTTTCAGATGTTATTTCACCTATAGGTGTAACTCTTCCGGAAATAGGGCCACCCATAATGATATTGCCCCTAACCGGTGTATATTTATTACGTCTGCCACCTGGCTTATTACCTCTAAACGGCTTTTCTCCGCCGCCCTGAGGTACTCCGCCGCCTTGACTATGAACTTCGCCTGCAAGTTTAGCACTTTTCTCAACCTTAGGCACTTCGGAATGTTTAGCATTGACATAATCTATGTTCAAAATAATGTCACGCACATCCTTAAGCCTTCTCTGCAGGTTAGTCTTAAATCTATCTACAGTTTCTGCAGACAAGACTAAATTGAGCTCCACATCAAGACTCAACACGTGGCTGCTCTTGCTGATTGAAGCTCGCTTTATTTCTACATTCAGTTGTTCTTTAGAGAAGCCATTGATTTTAGAAAAATCTATGACTTCTTCCAGAATCTCTCTCATCTTAAACTCTCTATATACTTATCTGCGAGCAGCATAAGCTCGCTAACTATACTTTCTTCTTTTACCTTCTTAACGATCTGTCCGCCGGCAAACAGAAGGCCTTCACCCTTACCGCAGGCAACACCAATATCAGCACCCTTAGCTTCGCCAGGGCCGTTAACTGCACATCCCATTACAGCAATCTTAATTCCCTTGTCTTCCGGAATTCCCAGTGCCTTCATTTTGCTATCGATTTTATCTATATTTCTCTCAACCTGTGAAGCTATTGATTCCAGGTCAACTTCTGTTCTTCCGCATGTAGGACATGAAACGATTTCAACATTACTTGTTCTAAGTCCCAGTGACTCAAGCAGCGCTTTCGCAAAAACTACCTCCTCCACCGGATCAGCTGTCAGAGAAATTCTCATTGTGTCACCGATTCCTTCCAAAAGAAGCGCGCCTACACCAGCTGCTGACTTTACCTTACCTCTTGATGGTGTACCAGCTTCAGTAACGCCTATATGAAGCGGGTGGTCTGTAGCCTTTGCAACGATTTTGTACGCATCATAATTAATCTTCACATTAGATGACTTAAGTGAGATAACTATATCGTCAAAATCAAATTTTTCAAGAAGCTGAGTATTTCTAAGAGCACTTTCTGCCAAACCCTCAGCCGTTACCTTACCATATTTAGCAAGGATATCTTTCTCAAGCGAGCCAGAGTTAACGCCAACTCTAATAGGCACATGGCACTTCTTAGCCATATCAACAACCTTCTTGACGTTTTCATCGGATCCAATGTTACCCGGATTGATTCTGATTTTATCAGCACCTGCTTCCATAGAAGCGATAGCCATCTTGTAATCAAAATGAATATCAGCAACTACTGGAATATTGGATTTCATTTTTATTTCTTTTAACGCCTTCGCCGATTCGATATCGGGAACTGTCAGTCTGATTATTTCGCAGCCTGCATCCTCAAGCCTTCTTATCTGCTCAAGAGAAGCTTTAACGTCTGCAGTTCTGGTATTACACATTGACTGTATCGATACCGGAGCGCCGCCACCGATTTGTACGTTTCCGACTTTTACTGATTTAGTCATAACTTCTATCCTCTAAAACGCAGGAATAACAAATTTGATAACGTCATTAATTGTTATCATAATCATTAAAGCAAGCAGCAGGCAGATACCAATGAAGTGAATCTTTCCTTCTGTTTCATCACTGACCTTATTTCCTGTGAAAAGCCTAATAATAAGCATTAACACTCTGCCTCCATCAAGAGCTGGAAGCGGCAGCATATTTACTATAGCCAGGTTAAGGCTTAGTAAAGCCGCAATATAGACAACATAAATGAAACCTGATTTAGCCGCCTGATTTGTAACATATACAACACCAACAGGGCCGCTCAGTTCACCTATTGAAACATCTCCGGTAACCAGCTGCTTCAAAGTGGTGTACATAAGAACCGCCATACTTCCTGTATTCTTTACACCATCAGATATAGCCGATGCAGGATTATGAACTGACTTGGCAGTTATACCGATCCTATTTCTTCCGGCTTCCTTATCGTATTCAAGCTCAGAAGTAACAATCATTTCCTGGCCATCACGATCGATGGTAATATCCGCTGAGCTTTCCTTACTGCCACCTAAAATGTTAATAACATCGGCCCATTCATCTACTTCTTTACCATCTACAGCTACGATAGTATCGCCAGCCTTAATACCTGCATTCATCGCAGGTGAATCAGGCTCAATGGAAGCAATGGTTGTTGTAGCCTGGCCAATCGCCAAGGACATGATAATAAGTAGAACAACACAAGTAACCAGATTCATAAATGCTCCGGCCACCAGAATGCACGCTCTCTGCCATGCAGGCTGATTGCCGAAAGCTCTAGGTTCATCTGATTCCTCGTCTTCACCCTCCATCGCGCAATATCCACCTATAGGCAACACGCGGAGAGAATAAAGAGTTTCTCCTTTTTGTTTCTTAAAAATAGCCGGCCCCATGCCAAGTGAAAACTCATTGACTTTAACACCGCACATCTTGGCAACGATAAAATGTCCAAATTCATGAACAAATATCAGCAGGCAAAATATTAATATCGCATAAATAATTGTCACGCGAATTATACCTCCAGCATCTTTCTGACTTTAGCTCTCGCTTCTCTATCGGCCTCAAGCACCTCTTCTAAGGAAAGACCGAACTTAGGAACATGTTCATCCATAACTCTTTCCAGCGTATCCTGGATATCTATGAACTTAATTTTCTCCTTAAGGAACATATCAACAAGAACTTCGTTGGCTCCATTAAGTACTACAGGGCAGCTTCCGCCTGTCTTAACAGCTTCAAAAGCAAGTCCCAATGTCTTGAATACATCTGTATCTACAGGATAAAAACTCATTCCTTCCTTAAGTGAGAAGAAATCAAGACTCTTTACCGGCTCAGTTCCAGCCACGCCTGAATCAGAAGCTAAATTCAGCCTTTCAGGATATGAGAACGCATATCCGATAGGAACTCTCATATCAGGACTTCCTATCTGACCGATAATTGATCCGTCTTCATATTCAACAGCTGAATGAAGTACGCTCTGAGGGTGAACAACTACCTGAATCTTTGAAACAGGAACATCGAACAGCCACTTAGCTTCGATTACTTCAAGGCCCTTATTCATAAGTGATGCTGAATCAATTGTGATTTTCTTTCCCATTGACCAGTTAGGATGCTTAAGCGCCTGTGCTAATGTAACCTGCTCAAGCTGCTCTCTTGTGTATCCTCTAAATGGTCCACCGGAAGCTGTAAGAATTATTCTCTTGATACTGTTTCCTTCATTTCCCTGAAGAGACTGGAAAATAGCACTATGCTCACTGTCTACCGGCAGCAGCTTTGTTCCGTTACGCTTAACCGCATCCATAACCAGTTCGCCGCCAACAACCAGTGTTTCCTTATTTGCAAAAGCTATATCCTTGCCAGCTTCAATAGCTGCAAGTGTAGGCTCAAGGCCCATCATTCCCATAAGAGAATTCAGGACAATATCAGCCCCCTCCATAGTAGCAATTTCCTTAAGACCATGATTGCCATAATAAAGTTCTGGAGTGTAGCCTATTCTGCTGCACGCTTCCTTTATTTTAGCCAAATCAGCTTCTTCAGCCACGCATACAGCTTCTGGTCTGAAAACATCGATCTGCTCGATCACCTTGTCTATGCTCTTCGCACAGCTTAAAGAAGCTACTGCGAATTTATCTCTATTCTGTTTGATTACGTCGAGAGCCTGTGTTCCGATGGAACCTGTACTTCCGAGAATTGATATTTTCTTCATTACATCTTCCTCTATCGATTATTACATTAATACTAATGAAACATAGTAATATACCAGCGGTCCAGTAAACAAGATACTGTCAAATCTGTCAAGAATTCCGCCGTGTCCAGGAATAAGGTTACCGTAGTCCTTAATTCCCATTTTTCTCTTAAATACTGAAGCAGTTAAGTCTCCAAACATTGATACTATGCTGCCCATAAAACCTATAATCAGACAATGGATAAGTACACCATTTGCAAAGAAATAGCCGAACAATCCACTGAGTATCATTGTTCCAAGCACACCCCCGATAGCACCTTCCCAAGTCTTCTTAGGGCTGATAACCGGGCAAAGCTTATGCTTACCAAGACAAACACCTGCGAAGTATGCACAGATATCTGTTCCGAATGCTGTAATTACAATGAGCCATACGAAAATGTTCATTGGCGTCATACCCAGCATAGCAACGTGGTAGCAGAAAAATACTACATAAACAATACCTGTGATAGTAGCCATTGAATCTTCAAGTCTTCTGTGCTCAATGTTAAAGAGGTAAAGAAGGCAAGCAAGAATAGAAACAAATAACCACAGCATAATTATTATGCCATTATCAGCTTCTATGATGCCGATATTCTGACAAAGACCAAGTCCATATAGCAGTATGGTTGAACAAACTGCGATAGGATAACTTGGTTTAACATCCATTTCCTTAAATCCGCGATAGAACTCATTCACTGCCATAAGGCTGATAATGAAAGCTCCAGCGAAAAGGACATATCCATTAAAGATAATTATAACGAGTAAGGGCGCCATAATAAGCCCTGACAGTACTCTAGTTTTCATAATGCCTCCATTCGCACCTGTGACTAACGTCCACCAAAGCGTCTTTCTCTAGACTGATAGTCTGCAATGCATCTGTCGTATTCTTCATCTGTGAAATCCGGCCAAAGAACATCGCTGAATACAAATTCGCTGTAAGCGCTCTGCCAAAGCAGGAAGTTGCTCAGTCTATATTCACCGCTTGTTCTGATGATAAGTTCAGGATCGGGTGCATCTGCATGTTCACTTCCAGTCCACATGTATGAACCGATAAGTTCCTCAGTGATATCTTCAGGAGCGATTTCTCCATTTGCACACCTTTCACCAATAGCCTCTACTGCACGTCTAATTTCATCTCTTCCGCCGTAATTCAGAGCGATATTAAACTGAAGACCCGTATTGTCCTTTGTGTCTTCAATTGTTTTTTCCAAAGCCTTAAGCGAAGCATCAGGAATCGAACTGTAATCGCCAAGCACCTTAACCTTAACGTTGTTATCGATAAGCTCTCTAAGGTCACGGTTAACAAAAGTAACCAGAAGTTTGAAAATACCTGATACTTCCTCCATTGAACGTTTCCAGTTCTCTGTTGAAAAAGCATATACAGTCAGATATTTGATTCCAAGTGCATCTGAATGATTAACGGCCTTTTTCATAGCTTCCATACCAGCTCTATGACCAGCCAGCCTAGGAACACCACGCTTCTTCGCCCATCTTCCATTGCCGTCCATGATAATAGCTACATGTTTCGGCATTCTTTCTTTAATTAATTCTGTCATAATATAATCCCGTTTATAATTGCAAATAGATGTGGCCATAAAGGTCACATCTATTATAAAAAACTATAGTGTTCAAATTGTGATTATACTTCCATGATTTCCTTTTCTTTTGCTGCGATGATAGCGTCAATTTCCTTAACTGACTTATCAGTGAGCTTCTGAATATCATCAAGAGTTGACTTAACGTCATCTTCAGTATAATCGCCTGACTTTTCGAGTTTCTTAACCTTATCGTTAGCATCTCTTCTAAGATTTCTTACTGCAACCTTAGCATCTTCGCCCATCTTCTTAACAGTCTTTGAAAGTTCCTTTCTTCTTTCTTCAGTAACCTGAGGAATCTGAAGTCTGATAACCTTGCCGTCGTTTACTGGGTTGATACCGATGTTAGCAATGTTGATTCCCTTTTCGATGTCAGGGATGCTCTTAGGGTCAAATGGTGATACTAACAGAGTTCTAGGTTCTGGAACACTGATGTTAGCCAGAGCCTTAAGTGGTGTTGGTGAACCATAGTATTCAACCATTACTTTATCAAGAAGAGCAGCATTAGCTCTACCTGCTCTAACTGTAACCAGTTCTTCCTTGAGAACTGCTTCTGTCTTATATACCTTTTCCTGTAATGCGTCAATGCTGAATTCGCTCATAATAATTACCTCTCTTATATAAATCCTCTATCTAACAATAGTTCCAATGGCTTCGCCGCAAACTGCCTTCATGACATTGCCTTCTTCGGCCAGTCCGAACACATGAATTGCTATATTGTTATCTCTGCAAAGTGCTGCAGCTGTTGAATCCATAACCTTAAGATTCTTTTCCAGAACATCTGTATGAGTAAGTTCTGTGTATCTAATTGCGTCTGGATTTGTAGCTGGGTCATCTGAATAAACAGCATCGATATTCTTCGCAAAGAGTATAACCTCTGCATTCATTTCAGCAGCTCTTAATGCTGCTGTAGTGTCTGTTGAAAAGAATGGGCTTCCTGTTCCAGCTCCGAAAATAACGACTTTACCTTCGTCAAGGTGGCTTAAAGCCTTCCTGCGTGCATATGGTTCTGCAACTTCTCTGATTTCTAAAGCAGTCTGAACTCTAGCCTCGATACCTACAGCTTCAAATGCATCCTGCAATGCAACAGCATTCATAACAGTAGCCATCATTCCGATATAGTCTGCAGTTGCTCTATCCATAGTCTTGCTGCTTCTTCCTCTCCAGAAGTTACCGCCTCCTACAACTACAGCTACCTGAACGCCAGCATCTACGATTTCTTTGACCTGAAGCGCAACTTTGTGAGTCATTTCCTCGTTAATGCCAAAGTGCTGATCGCCAGCTAAAGCTTCGCCGCTTAGCTTAAGAAGAACTCTCTTGTATTTTGGTTCCATATACGGCTCCTTTTACTATAATTATTAATAAACTTATCTTGAAAATTATACCATATGAATCATTACAATTCTATATCTAACCGAATATTGCAGTCTCGCAAATTACATAATCCGGCCTTCTGTCATGAGCTTCTGTTGGGATTTCTTCTACCACCTGAAGATCATAACAAACAGCTATGGTTTTACACATTGGATTAGCGTCCAGGTACTTATCATAATAACCTCCACCATATCCAATTCGATCCCTAAACCGTGTGAAAACTGCACCTGGCATTACTATAAGAGTCTTATCTGTAGGTGTAAGAATATCTTCTGAAACAGGCTCCATAACATTAAAAGGGCCTTTCTCCATTTTATCTTCACCTTCATAGAGATGGAAATCAATTATCTCACCCTTAGTCTTTGGCAACCATACCTTCTTGCCATCTTCCATTGCTATTTCTGCCAGCATAAGAATATCGACTTCGTTTCTAATTGGGCTATAGAGGCAAATATCCTCAGCTTCCTCGTACTCCTTTGTCTGCATAAGTTTACGGCAGATAATCTGAGAAGCAAGCATAGCTTCTTCTTTATCCATGTCAGCTCTTAAAGCCAGTATTTCTTTTCTTATTTCGTCTTTAGTCAATTGTCTAGTCCTCCGCGATAGTAACATCAATTCCGTTTATCTGAACTCCTTCACCAGCAGGAACAAGGATATACTTACTTCCATCTATTATTCTTGTCTTAAGAAGGAATGCATTTTCAGGTGCAACATTAATTGTAATTTCAGGTGTTTCTACCTTAAACTTCTTAGTTTCAACAATGTTATCAGGTGTTAGCATTGCACTTTCACCGAATTTCTCAGTATAGCTCTCCTTAAAATTATCAATTTTCTCCTTAGCTACACCGCTTCTGCTGAGGAGTGATCCTACCTCATCAACTGAAAGTTCAAGTTTCTCAGGATTCTTCTCTTCCTTATGTATTTCGATTGCATTTCTGATTTCGTTATTCATAACCTTGATAGTATCAAAGCTGCATTCCTCTTCCAGAGATTCAGCGATCGTATCCTGAAAAACAGCTCTCTGAACAGGCGCACTCATAGGAGTTTCAGGTTCAGCATTGAAAACAGTATCGATAAATTCATCATACATTTCTGCAGGCTTATGAACATAATAAAGCGCATTGTAAATATTAGATGATCTGTCATCAAATGTCGGGAACATAAATCCCAGTTCTGGTGAAGCTGCTATCTGGCCAGTTGAAGTGCTGTGGAATTCACCGTCATCATTATTGTACTGAAGCTTAAGCTTAGCTGGCTTAACAGGACAAACGCAACAGATAAAATACTGAAATACCTCACTTCCTGCATCAGCCAGATCCTCCAAGTTACCATCTCTATAAGGAACATCGTAAGCGTCTGCCGCCATAAGGATCAGATAGTTGTCGTCTCCAAAAGAAACACTAGGTATGATTTTCTCAACAAGCTGCATTCTAGCCTCTTCATCTCTAAGACAAGTATCCTTAAGTTTCATCAACATTTTATGTTCTTCTTTATTCTCAACATCCGATGTAGAAAATTCGATATCGATCAGATTCTTTCCCAGAGTGCCAGAAAGAGTCTTCTTCAATACAGAAAGGAAAATCTCAGTTTCTGACTGCTCCATAAGTCCCAGTGATGTGTCAAAAGAAGAAATTATATCCTTATTGCTATTGATATAGTATCCATAGATAACGCCAATGGCATTGTAATCGAATTTAAAACGTCTCTTGATTTCGCTGATTTCTTTCTTATTCATTCAAATACCTCTTTATCATATTATCTCTATAATTATATGAAAAACCCAGCTCAATATCAAACCGGGATTATAGTTTTTGTATTTAAAAAGTAAATGCAAAAGCCCCAAAGGCTGGTTAAAACCTCTGGGGCCGATATATGTGTTGTGTGTAAGTATTAGTCATCTATTGATTCATCAGTAGCTCTTTCGAAAATATCGAGAACTTCCTGTGAAGGAGCTGGAGTAACCATTGTTACAATGATTGCTGCCAGACCACCAGCTACGAAACCAGGAAGGAGTTCGTAAACGCCAGTACTTCCTAAGCAGTTCATCCATACTATGTCAACGATAGCACCAACGATAACGCCTGCACATGCGCCTGGATAGTTGAATCTCTTCCAGAAGAGTGACAGTAGAATTACAGGTCCGAATGCTGAGCCGAATCCTGCCCATGCATTATCAACCATTTCCATGATTGCCTGTGCACCAGTGCCTTTTGATGACGCGATAAGGAATGCGATGATAGCAACAATAATTACTACGACTCTACCAACCATAAGAACTTCCTTTTCAGAAGCACTCTTTCTGAAGATCGGCTTATAAAGGTCAGCTGTAAATGAACTTGATGCTACCAGAATCTGTGAGTCAGCAGTTGATACTGCTGCAGCCATGATTGCAGCAAGGAGAACACCTGAGATAAATGGTGGGAATAACTTTCTTGTAAGCACGATGAAGATTGTCTTCTGTGCACCTGTTGTAAGAAGTTCTTCAGCAACCATCATTCTACCCATGTAAGCGATGAGACAAGCTGCACCAAGTGTAAGAACTACCCAAATGATAGCTACTGTAGCACTCTTCTTGATCATTGATGGCTTCTCGATTGACATGAATCTTACCAGGATATGAGGCATACCGAAGTAACCAAGACCCCATGCGAGACCTGATACGATATCCTGCCAGCTTGATGAGAAGAGGCCAGTACCGAATGCACATTCTACTACGTCGCCGTTAGCATCTGTATAGCTGTAAACGTTTGACAGGAGTGCAGTGTCAAGATTCTGTGTTGCTACGATTACGATAGGAACTGCCAGCAGAGCAGCTAACATAAGCAGGCCCTGGAAGAAGTCAGTCCAGCAAACAGCCTTGAAACCGCCAAGTAATGTATAAGCTACGATAAGAACTGCGAAGATAATCATCGCTGTCTGATCGCTGATTCCTGTAAACAGCTGTGTGAATACTGTAGCGCCTGATACGAATGCACTTGCTACATATACTGTAAAGAATACCAGGAAAATAATAGCACATGCTACCTGAAGTACCTTTGATGAAGTTGCAAATCTATTTGCGAGATACTGCGGGAGTGTGATGGCATCATTTGCAGCCTTAGAAAATCTTCTTAATCTCTTAGCACAGAAGATCCAGTTAGCAGCAGTACCAAGCGCCAGGCCGATACCGATCCACATCTGACCAAAACCAAATGCGAGAACAGAACCAGGCAGACCCATAAGCAGCCAACCTGACATATCTGACGCCTGAGCTGACATTGCTGTTACCCAAGGTCCCATGCTTCTTCCGCCCAGGAAGTAGTCTTCTCCGCCCTTGTTACTTCCATTGAAGAAGAATACAAGGCTTACTCCAAATACTGCAACGAAGTACAGCATAAATACTATAATTTCTGCATTCATTTAACATTTCTCCTTAACTATGTTTCTTTTTTCCACCAGTGTATTATAGCACTACTTTTATTAGACTCAAATACAGAATGTAGTCTAAACTATATTCAATACTTTTTAAAATAATAAAACGTGCAAACCAGTATTTTCAATAGTTTACACATTTTATTAAAATTAGACTAATATCTAAATCATTTTATATTCAAAAATTATTTTTTAAAAATCGAGAAATCATGAACGGCATATTCTCTTCTCCATACTTTTTAAGAGAATATTCACCATCTCTGATGCACCACTCATACATCATTCCCCTCTCCACGATTGCATATAACTTAACCAGTTCACTGACTGTAATATCATCCCTGAATTCACCCTTGTCCTGGCCTTCCTGTGTGATTTTTCTTAGCAATTTATAGTACTGCCTGTTCCTGTCAAGAAGATGTTTCTCCCCCTTTGTTACAAGCTGTGTCGAGAAAAGTCTAGCCAGAAGTTCAAGAGAAATGCCATCCTCTATCATTCCAAACAGTTCCTTATTAAGATATATCAGCTTATCAAAGCAGCTGCTGAATTTGCCCAGTTCAGGTTCAAGCTCTTCATACTTCTTATCAAACATATATGATAAAGTTCCTAAAAGCGCATCCTTACTCTCGAAATAATGATAAAAAGATCCTTTTGATGTTCCCGAAAGCTCAACTATTTCATCAACAGTAGTCTCTTCATATCCCTGTTCATAAAAAAGCTCCCAAGCAGCCGATATTATTTTGCCTTTAGTATCTCTGGAATTTTTTCTTGCCAATGTATTTCTCCCATTCATTAAATAATTAAACCAGACTAATTATAACACGTTATCTGTAATATTCACGCAATCCACATATGCATTTATCTTTTTATGGTATAATTAATATATCAAAGGAATAGGAGGAATCGCCGTGAACATAATTGATTATATCAAAGAGAAACAGCGAGAGATACTTGTCGGCAGACTCACTTCTGATAATTTCCAGAATTTCCTCAGTGAAAACAGTGAAGAAATGACATCTCTGCTCACCTATTATAAGTGCGCACTTATGAAGGTCGAAACCAAGTTTAAGATACTAAACGAAGAATTTTCACTGGTACATGACAGGAACCCTATCGAATCCATCAAAACAAGAATCAAGAAGATGGACAGCATAGTTGAGAAAGTTGGAAGATATGGAGTTCCACTTACTGTAGATTCGATTGAGAAAAACATTAAGGACATTGCCGGTTGCCGTGTTATCTGCTCATTCCCAGAGGATATTTACACGCTTGCCAACTGCGTTTTGGATCACGACGACGTTACACTTGTTGAAATCAAGGATTATATCAAGACACCTAAAGAATCCGGCTACAGAAGTCTACATTTAATCATTTCAATTCCTATCTTTTTAGAAAGTCAGCGAAAGGATATGAAAGTAGAAATTCAGTTCAGAACGATTGCCATGGATTTTTGGGCAAGTCTTGAACACAAACTAAGATATAAGAAAGGATTGCCTCCAAAACTGAACGAGAAACTTTCTAAAGAACTTCTGGAATGTGCACAAATCAGTTCTGATTTAGACGCCAGAATGGAACGAATCAGAAATCAGATAATGCAGGCATCTAACAAACAGTAACAAAAAGGGAGCTCCTATTAAGAGTTCCCTTTAATCATTTATGCATCTTCATACGAAGCAACTACTGTGCACTCCCCTGAATCACAGTTGTATTCATATATAGAATTCGAAAGTATTTCTTTACTCATATTGATAGCATCATTTCCTTCCGCCAGCATCCTCACAAGACTATGAGGATCAGCAATCTCCCTAGAAACGAGCACAAGCTCATGAATAGAACTTGGTACAACATAAAATTCGTCATCACCCATCATCTCCCCTACTCTAGACATTACATCCTTATAAAGCATCATCGATGCTCCGAAAAGACCGCTTTCATTTGTAAGGATATATGCACCATCATCAAGTTTATTGATCATTTCCGGAAAGATTCTTTTAGTGTTTCTCATCGCGCATTCATGCAACTCACCAATAGTCAGCCCAAGTTCCTCAAGCACACCTTCATTTACTATTACAGAATTAAACCCATTATTCTCGTACCCCATAATAACTCTGTAAATGATAGCCATATTTGACAAATCAGTATGCGGAATGGTTTTTATCAGTTCCTCATTCATATCATACGAAATAAGATTCATAATAATCCTGTCTTTCATTTTAGAGAAATCCAGATCCACCATATCATCTGGATAATATCCTGTGTAATTTACTATAACCGAAGCTATCGCCAGCAGCACATCATCAAGATCCTGTGTTTCACAAAACACTTCATACATATCATCAAGATAAACCATGGGAAGAGCTTTGTAAGAATCCGCATCAGGAGGTCTTAAAATAAGCGCATCCTTTTCTTCATTAACCTTTCTGACGCGCTCTAATACAGGTTCAAAATCCGAGTATATGGGTGGCAAAAACTCTTTAATCCTGCTAAACGCTATGCTCTTAAATAAATTGTAATCCATCATAAAAACCCCTTTTCTATAACTGGAAATATTTTACATTTGCAATATAGCATCGTGCAAATCAACTGTCAATATTTTCCAATAAGATAAGGAGTTAAATGTATTATATATGTCGAGATTGCAGCCTTTGCCAAAAAAGTCAAAAGATGCAACCATAAGTTGCATCTTTCAAAATAATACCGGTGATCACATTCCCTGTTGGAATGAAGCCTGATTCAAAGAAACAGGACTTTGTTGTTTAATGACATCAAACGCCTTGTCATTAAAGGAAGCTATGTAAACCTTACAATAAATAATAGCTGGCAACTCCTAAAATTATGCCTGCCAGGATTACGAGTGAAGATAATCCCACACTTCTAGCTGTAGAATTTCTAAAGATTCTCAAACGTCCATAGATGATTCCCGCTAATACAAATGACACAAATATAATAGTGTATGTTACTTTCATAAACCATTCTCCATTTCGTTGCCCGCATGAATAATTATATGCAAAGCTTCTACGTAATACAATTAATATGTCTATACTATTCTCATATTTGATACATAATTTTGAAAAAAATTTCTTCTTAAGCAATTTTTTTCAAACAGTTTTCGTTAATGATGTGAGATTCGCCCTTTTTTAGAGCCAAGTTCGAAAAAAGGCGACAGAATCAGCTCCTGTCGCCTAAAATTTTCTTAGATAACTTTTCGCAAATTTGCGAGAAATTACTTATTTAACTGAGCAGCTACTTCTGCAGCAAAGTCTTCTTCCTTCTTTTCGATACCTTCGCCTACTGCGAAACGTACAACCTGTGCGAGTGAAAGATCCTTGCTTACTGATTCGAGGTACTTAGCAACTGTCTGCTTACCGTCTTCAGCTCTTACATATACCTGGTCAAGCAGGCAGATGTCCTTTAACTGCTTTGAAATTCTACCTTCAACTAAGCCTGTGAAGATCTTGTTGCCCATGATGTTTTCCTTATCAGCAACAGCCAGTTCAGCTAACTTAGCCTTACCTTCTTCTGAGATGAAGTTTGGTAAGTAGTTGAAGTTGAAGCCCTTGTCAGCTCTCTTTTCTGCGAGAATGTTAGTATCTTCTTCGCCCCAAACACCATCGACAGCCTTGTCTAATAAAGCGTTGAGGATTGGCTTAGGAAGAGTGAATGGATCATTTAATGCTGAACCAATAGTGTTAGTTCTGATCTTGTCCAGTTCTTCCTGTGAGATTTCGTTTCTGCTTACATACTGTGGGCTCATTGCAGCAACCTGCATAGCGATGTTTGTTAAAGCAGCCTTTACTTCGTCTGAAGCTTCGCCGCTACCAACAACGATTGAACCGATTAATCCGCCGCCGTGGATGTATGTTGAAACAACATCACCTGAAGCCTTAGCGATTCTTCTAACTGACATGTTTTCGCCGATCTTAGCGATCTTAGCTGTTAATGCATCCTGAACTGAACCTTCTTCACCAAAGCTCATAGCCTTGAATGCTTCGATATCGTCGCTTTCAGCAGTTAAAGCTAACTTAGCTAAATCGTCAACGAAAGTGATGAATTCTTCGTTCTTTGATACGAAGTCTGTTTCTGAGTTTACCTCTACGATTGCAGCTGTCTTTCCGTCTTCTGATACAGCGATCTTAACGAGACCTTCAGCAGCGATTCTGCCAGCCTTCTTAGCAGCCTTAGCAAGACCCTTTTCCTTTAAGTAATCTACTGCAGCCTGGATGTCGCCGTCAGTTTCTACCAGAGCCTTCTTGCAATCCATCATGCCTGAACCTGTGATTTCACGGAGTTCTTTTACCATCTTTGCTGTTACAGCCATTTTATTTCTCCTTTAATACTAAAAGTCTAAAAACAGTGAATTATTCAGCGTCTGCAGCTTCTACTTCTTCTGCAGCTTCGCTATCGTCAAAGCTTTCGCCCTGCTTAGCTTCTATTACAGCGTCAGCCATGCAACCAGCAATAAGCTTTACGGCTCTGATTGCGTCATCGTTAGCTGGGATGATGTAATCAACGTCATCAGGATCACAGTTAGTATCAACGATACCGATTACAGGGATACCAAGGATTCTAGCTTCCTTAACAGCGATCTTTTCCTTCTTAGGGTCAACTACGAAGATTGCGCCAGGCATTCCCTTCATTTCCTTGATACCGCCAAGGAACTTTTCGAGCTTTTCAGCTTCGCTCTTCAGCTGGATAACTTCCTTCTTAGCGAGCTTAGCGAAAGTGCCGTCTTCTTCCATAGCCTGAATATCATACAGTCTCTTGATTCTAGTTGAGATTGTCTTGTAGTTTGTGAGCATGCCGCCTAACCATCTCTGGTTTACATAGTACATGTCGCATCTGAGAGCTTCGTCACGGATAGCTGCCTGAGCCTGCTTCTTAGTACCTACGAACAGGATTGGCTTACCGCTTGCTGCAACTTCCTTCATGAAGTTGTAAGCTTCGTCGATCTTCTTAACTGTCTTCTGCAGGTCGATGATGTAGATTCCGTTTCTTTCTGTGAAGATATAAGGAGCCATCTTAGGGTTCCATCTTCTAGTCTGATGTCCGAAATGAACACCTGCTTCGAGTAACTGTTTCATTGAAATTACTGACATTTTGTTTTCTCCTCTCGGTTTTTGTCCTTCCACCGTGGCATGTACAGAAGCAACCTCATGCGCGCATTTGATGCAAAAGCTATACGCGACAGCCTAATGGCCGTTAAGGCACCAGCCTCCTAAAAAACCACCGTGTGTATAATTAAATTATTTATACGTCGACCATTCGACGCCGACAAACAATATACTATATAATCGTTGGCATTTCAAGCCTTAAGTTCGTTTTTTGATATATTCTTCGTAACATTTTATCGCTTTTCTGGAAGTATCCCTCCCCAGGAAAATCGAGTACTCACTTTCGCCCTCATTTAACACTATTTTCCCGTCTTCAATACAAGAAATTTCATCCATATTGATTATATAACTCTTGTGGCAGCACATAAATCTTTCATCCAATTTTTCCTCAGCATCTTTAATTTTACCATAATAAGTAATCACTCCGTTTTTAGTATGCACATTTGTTTTTCTAACATTGCTTTCCAGGAAGATGATGTGCTCAAATGGAATTGAATAAATTTTTCTTCTTACTTTAACCATTAAATTCTTTGACATAACCGAAACTCCTTTCCTAAATCTACTTTACATCTCAGGGCAGGCACTTTCGTAGGTCAAATTCTGCACTTCAGAGGCAAGATTTTGCCCTTCAGAGGCAAGATTTTGCCTATTTTAGGTCAAATTTTGCACATGGAGCATTTTGGCATGAAAAATAAAATGAACCATGAAATGCTATATGCATTCATGGCTCACAATAATCATATTATTTTATTCGAATTCAGCTTCACTGTAAGTGATAAGATTTTCTGAAATTTCATTAGCTGCGATTGATACAGGCTTGCTTACTTCTTCTTCTGTAAGCTTAGGCATACCGTCGATAATATCTCTTGATCTCTTAGCAGCCAGGATAACGAGTGTGTACTTACTGTCAACTTTTTTTCTTATTTCATTAATTGATGGATATAACATAACGTCCTCCCTAATTATTTCTCTCTTTATCTATAATATCCTGAACCTGCTTAATGGCATCTTCAAGATTATCATTTACTACTCTGTAATCATATTCGTCCGCATGTGACATTTCTGTAGCAGCTTCATCAAGTCTCTTCTGAATAGTTTCTTCGTTCTCAGTTCCCCTACCTTCAATTCTGCTTCTGAGAGCTTCCATTGATGGAGGAAGAATGAAAATCATAACACATTCAGGATAAGATTCTCTGATTTGAAATGCTCCGTTAAAGTCGATTTCTAGCATTACATCCTTACCCTCTTCAAGCCATGCTTCTACCTGTTTTCTCGGTGTTCCGTAGTAGTTACCACAGTAACAGTTGTGTTCCAGAAGTCCACCTTCTGCCAGAAGCTTCTCGAAGCTCTCCTTATCTGTGAAGAAATAGTTCACAGCGTCAACTTCACCTTCTCTAGGGTTTCTAGTAGTCATTGAAACAGAAAACATAATATTGCTGTCAGCAGAAAGAATCTGATTGCAAATTGTACCCTTACCTACACCTGAAGGTCCTGATACTACTAGTAATTTACCTTTAGCCATTAATAACTCCAGTACTTATACAACAACAATTTCGAATCATTATTATATCAGTTTTTTTCATTATCTTCAAGTAGGTTTCTATTCGATATTCTGGATCTGCTCTCTAATTTTCTCAATTTCACTCTTAGCATCCAGCATTAAAGCTGTGATCTTGAGGTCGTTTGCCTTTGATCCGATAGTATTTGTTTCTCTATTCATTTCCTGTACAAGGAAATCCATCTTCTTACCGATAGGGCCTTCTTCCCCCTTAAGGAAAGTCTTCATCTGGCTCATATGGCTATCGAGTCTTACCAGCTCTTCTGTGATGTTAGCCTTATCAGCGAAAATAGCAGCTTCCATTAAGATTCTCTCTTCAGGAATATCAACTTTATCTTCGATAAGTTCTCTGATTCTTTCATAGAGTCTATCAGTATATTCCTTTGAAACCATAGGAGCTCTTTCTTCGATCTGCTTAACGATGTTCTTAACTGTCTGCGCACGCATGTCAAGATCATCTGCAAGCTTCTGACCTTCTATAGCTCTCATTTCACTCAGACTTTCAGCAGCGAGCTTAACCGCACTGCAGATAGCAGCAGCTGCTTCATCTTCATCTTCTACATCAGGAATAGTTCTGATAACGTCAGGCATTGATGCAACCATCTTAAGATCGATGTCGCCTTCAACAGCACATGTTTCCTTAAGTTCCTTAAGGCTGTTAATATACTGCTGAGCCACAGCTGTATTAAGTCTAACTGTAACGTCGCCTTCTGCCAGATTTTCAACAATAATTGAAACATCAGCCTTACCGCGCTTCATTTCGTTCTTGATGATTCCTTTAACTTTCTCTTCGGCAAACGAATATCTCTTAGGCATTCTAACGCTGATATCTGCATATCTGTGATTTACAGTACGTATTTCACATGTAACGTTTCTCTTTCCGTCTGTATAATCTCCTCTGCCAAAACCTGTCATGCTTTTTATCATACAATTTTCTCCAATCTTCTATTAATCTATGATACTATAAATATTGTAGTTTAAAAAGTAAAAATATGTCAAGAGAGAGGTTTTATGTCATACGACGGAGTTGTAACATATGCCATGGTGCATGAACTTAATAATAATATTCAGTACGGTAAAATAGAGAAAATCTACCAGCCGCAGCCTGAACAGCTTATTTTTAACATACATACTAAACAGGGTCGCCGCAAATTATTTATTTCTGCAAGCGGCAGTCATTCAGCTGCATATCTTGTTGAAGATACACCCGAAAACCCTGTAAATCCGCCAGTATTCTGCATGGTATTAAGAAAGCATTTAAGCGCCGCCAGAATCACTAGCGTAGAGCAGCATGAAAACGACAGAATCATAGAGATATCAATGGAAACAATCGATGAGCTGGGATTCAACCTTAACAGGAAACTCATTATTGAAATAATGGGTAAGCACAGCAACATCCTCCTTATCGATGTACAGTCGGGCAAAATCATTGATAGCATCAAGCACGTAAGTCTGGATGTTAATAGAGCCAGACAGATACTTCCTGGAAAGGCATACGAATATCCTCCAGCACAAGACAAAGAGCCTTTCACTTCTGCAGATGAAGTTCTTATCGGTCAGCTTGTAAAAGGACAGCTTCAGCCGGAAAGAAGTCTCCTCGCAGGTGTACAAGGTATCTCACCCGTGTTAGCACAGTCTGCAATACACTACAGTTTAGACGATATAGACGGTAGCGTTAATCCTTATGCAGTACACAATTATCTGAGTTCTCTTGCTGATGCAGTTGATCATGAGGCAATGGCTCCTGTAGTTTATGTTGACGAAGATGGCAAACCAGCGGACTTCCACATAACCCCACTCTCAGCTTATGAACAGGATTCAAGATATAAAGCACTTTCATTTGATACGATCAGCCAGGCGGCTGCCTTCTACTTCGTAAACAGGCAGTCATCAAACACTGTTAAGCAGAGATCAAATGATCTTCTCAGAGTTGTTAAGGGCCACCTTGATAAGCTGAAACTAAAGGTTCAGAGACTTAATGAAGACCTCTATGCTGCCGAAAATTCCGAGAAGTATAGACTTTACGGTGAACTTCTAACAGCTAACCTTCATCTTGCTAAGCAGGGAATGAAAGAGCTGACGGTGATCAGCTACTACGATCAGAGTCAGGTCAAGATTCCGCTTGATCCTAGATTCTCCCCTTCAAAGAACGCTCAGAATTACTACAAGCGTTATGGCAAGAGCAAGACCGCCATCAAGGAAAAGAAGCTTCAGCTTGAAGATGCAAATGGTGAAATCGAATATCTGGAATCTGTATATGACTACATAGAAAGAGCTGGTTCAATTGAGGAACTGGGGCTTTTGCGCGATGAGCTCACAGAATCAGGTTATGTGAGACAAAAGAAAGATAAACACGCCAGGAAAAAGAAAGATAAGCCTAAGCCATACAGCTATACCCTCTCATCAGGGCTCAGTTTTTTGGCAGGTCCAAAAAATAAAGAAAACGACTGGCTCACTCTAAAAAAAGCTTCAAACAACGACATTTGGTTCCATACCAAGGATATTCCAGGTACGCACGTGATCCTGTTTACGGATGGCCAGGAAATAAGCGACTTAGACTTCTTCGAAGCAGCAGCTATTGCCGCTTATCACAGCAAGGGAGCATCATCCGAAAATGTTCCAGTCGATTATACGAAGGTTCGTTACGTCAAGAAGCCAGCGGGCGCTAAGCCTGGCATGGTAATATTCACTCATAACAGAACTTTATACGTTAACCCAGGACTTCCTGAGACTGGAAAAAAGCATTAAACGACTGAGATTCTACATTTAAGCTATTAAACCTTGAAACTATGCGCTTTGTGCTTTAAGTTATAAGCACAACATACCTTTATGGGGAGCGAACATCTTCATTACCTATCTAAGGAGGCGCACTAGTTATGAAAGATAAATGTAGCATTTGTGGTTGTACTTACGAAATATTCACTTTTAAGAGCGGTTGCGTTTGTGAGTCCTGTTTAGACTTCTTAAAGGATTTTACTCCGGATTCTGAAGTGCGTTCCGATGAGAATGAGACTCCTTAATCCCGTGCTCCCGCTATAAAGGCTTGAAATCTAAAAGAGCATTATCATACCGATACTGCTCTTTTTACGTTTCCCAGGCCGAAAGACACAGCCGCAAACTGACATCTGCTCAGACTTGTTTATTTCTTCTCTAAAATGACTTACGATCATTTATCTCAGCTTATTTAATATAGCTTCAAAATCTTCCGGAAGCGGACTTGTAAACTCCATATACTCTCCGGTTGACGGATGAACAAAACCCAGTATTCCAGCATGGAGCATCTGCCTTTTGGCCCCAACCTTATTCTTAGCAGGTCCATATAGCTCGTCCCCAAGAAGCGGATGTCTAAGATAGGCCATATGAACTCTGATCTGATGAGTTCTGCCTGTTTCCAGTCTCGCTTCGATAAGAGTGAAGTTGCCGAATCTCTCCAGGACTTTATAGTGAGTTACTGCAGGTTTTGAATTAATATCAATAACTGCGTTTCTAAGTCTATTTTTAGGATCTCTTCCTATAGGCCTGTCAACAGTACCTTCATCTTCCTTGAAGTTACTGTAAACGATTGCCCTATATCTTCTTGTAATTGAATGCTCCGATAGCTGCTGAGAAAGAGAGTTGTGAGCCTTATCATTCTTCGCAACCATAAGGAGTCCGCTTGTATCCTTATCGATTCTGTGTACAATACCAGGCCTAATAACACCGTTTATTGATGACAGTTGATCACCACAGTGATACATAAGCGCGTTAACAAGAGTACCTGTGTAGTTGCCTGGTGCAGGATGGACTACCATGCCGGCAGGCTTATTAACAACAAGCACATCCTCGTCTTCGTACACGATTTCCAATGGGATATCCTCTGCGCTGACTTCCAATCTTTCTGGCTCAGGTATTGTGACTCTTACTACATCTCCTGAAGCAGCCTTCCTCTTCTTCTCGGTACAAAGGCTACCATTCACCTCAATAGCACCTTTTTCAAAGAGCTTTTGAACGAAGCTTCTGGAATAATCCTCAAGCATGCTGGCAATAACCAAATCCAGTCTGATTCCCTTATGCTCATCATCTAAATTAATTTCAATAATATTATCGCTCATCTTTATCTCCAATAGCTATATGAAGTATCAGAAGTCCGCACCCAACGCAGACAGCTATATCCGCTACATTAAATACTGGGAAGCTTCCGAAATCGAACATATCCACAACATAACCGTACATGATACGGTCATACAGATTTCCTAATCCACCCGCGCAGATAAATGATATTGCCCAGGCAAGAAGAGGCTTTATTTCGTGGCGTTTAACAAACACGTAAATAATAGCCGCAAGAATACATATAGCAGGTATTGCTATTAAAACAGTAGAATGTCCTGCCATCAAACTGAATGCCGCACCGGTATTTCTCAGTGATGTTATGTGAAAAAAATCTCCTATAACAGAGAACGTATCGCCAGGATTCATATTAGTTGCAATATAGTATTTAACAACTCTATCCAAAGCGATTACAAGAATAATTACTAAAATGTAAATCATATAAAAACGGGGGCCCTTATAGGCCCCGCCTCCTTATTTCGAATCTAAAAAACTAATCGATTTTACTTCCAAGGATTCTCATCTGTTCCAGTGAATGTATATGACTTGCTGTCGCCTTCTGCGAAAATAGCAACGTTTTCTGGAGCGAAGATGAAGATATTGTTTGCAACCTTCTGAACTGTTCCATTCAGAGCATATGTTGCACCACCCAGGAAATCAAAAATCTTTCTAGCTGTTTCTGATTCCAACTTTTCGAGGTTTACAATAATAGGTTTTCTGCTCTTAAGGCTGTCAACCAGCTTTGAGCATTCATCGAAACCAGCAGGTTCTATAACAACCAGCTTGAAAGCATTTGTAATTGACTTAACTGTTCTGTTCTGCATCTGAACAACATTTGTTGCATCAAACTTCTGTGATGAAAGTGTTGGCGACGCTGATTTAGGTTCAGCCTGCTTTCTTTCATAATATGATGGCTGAGTATATGATTCTTCTTCGAACTCCTCTTCTTCGTATTCGTCTTCGAGTCCGATAAGATCCTTGAATTTGTTAAACATTCCCATTGTTTTTTTCCTCCTGCTGTTTTCTGAACTGTGCGTAGTCTCTTTCTCCGAAAATCGCACTACCTACTCTAACGAGATTTGAACCCGCTTCTATTGCTACAGGGAAGTCTCCTGACATTCCCATTGATAAATACCTAAAATCCAGGTTCGGATGATCTATCTGTGCCAATTCATCATACTTAGCCTTTACATTATCAAAGTATGGCTTAACATCCCTAGGATCATCAACTATAGGTGCTACGCTCATAAGCCCTCTAACTCTGATGTTTTCGCAGTTATCAAGGATTTCTCTAACAAGATCACCTGCTTCATCAACGCTTACACCAAACTTGCTTTCTTCCTGTGCCGGATTTATCTGAACTAAAATATCCATTGTCAGACCAGCTCCCTTAGCACGCTTGTCGATTTCAGTGGCCAGTTTCATTGAATCAACTGAATGAATCAGATCTACCTTATCGATAATATATTTAACTTTATTAGTCTGAAGGTGACCAATAAAGTGCCACTTAACCGGCTTAATCGCATCATACTTATCCAGAATTTCCTGAACCTTATTTTCACCAATGTCTGTTGCACCAGCGTCAATTGCTCTATTGATTTCTTCAGGTGTTCTAGTCTTACTTACCGCACAGAGCAGAATATCATCTGCATTGCGTCCGCAGTTTTCTGCAGCTTCAGCGATTTTATTATTTACTGTCTCTAAATTTTTCCTGATATCCTCCATCGCTTACCTCTCTTTCTTAAGGTCCTTCTCCAGCGCGGATTTAGGATCTCTAAGCACTTCATCATATACATTTACTGTCTCTACCAGTTCATAGTTCTCGTTTGTAAATGTAGCGTCATAAACAACCGACTGCTTACCGTCAGAAGCCTTAACTTTAATTGGCTTAAACTGATAATCTCCATCTTTATCCTTGACGTAAACACCAGTTACACCCTTCTTATCTACAATGCAGTCATTATCTATGATAAGACCTGTATTGTTACTCTTAACTATTGTTATGTCTGCCTTTCTTGTTGAAGCGAAACTTTCATAGTATGAGTTTACATAGAAGATCACCTTGTACAAAGAATCATCTTTATGAACTGCGAAAACCTTAGCTGGAACTGATCCATCAGGGAAGTTCAGGATAGCATCCATACCTTCCTCGTATTCCTTAGCCTGTTCCTTCTCGAACCAGAAAACAACATACCAGTTATCATCACGCGAAATCTTAAAAACAGGTTCGCCTTTCTTGGCTGAGTTTCTCTTTAAGTCCAACGTATCGTAATCCAGACTTTCAACTTTATCTTTCTTGATTCTGTCCAGATTATCTATAGCGAAATACTTCTCATTACCATCCATACTGTAGCTGCATACACCACTTATGGGAGCATCGCTACCTGATTTTACTCCAGCGTAGTTTCTTAGCTTCTTAAGAAACGGCTTATACTTGCTTCTTATTCCAGAATCACTGCCTTTGTTATCTATTGATACTATCTTTGTTCCCTTCTTGACAACAGTTCCTTCAAAAACGCTCTGTACAAGTTCACCCGTTCCATCGGCTGTAGTAATTGTTTCATCTTTAACTATATAGCCTGTACCATCACATGAGACAGTTAAAGTTCCAGTTTCCAGAACCTGTGTGGTTTCAAAAATAGTGGTAACTTTAGGCACGACATAAATCACAAGATATAGTATAACCAGAAGAGCCAGATATATGACGGCTAAACGCCTATTTTTCTTTGAAATTTTAATTTTCATTTATTTATTTTACACCAAAGCATATGTTCTTTCAACGAACTATATATTGATTTCTCAATCATTTTTCAAAACCTGATCAATGATCTTTTTTTCAGCTTTTGAGAACCTGCTGCGGTCTTCAATAAACGCCTCAAAGAGGTCCGGCCTTCTCTCTTTTGTGAGTCTTAGAGACTGCTCAAATTTCCACAAAGCAATCAGCTTATGATTGCCGCTTGTGAGAACTTCGGGCACAGGAATACCTCTATATTCTCTAGGCTGAGTATACTGCGGATGCTCCAAAAGCCCCGAATAAACAGATTCATTAAGTGCCGAATCACTGTTTCCCAGAACTCCAGGTAAAAGCCTTGCAACCGAATCTATAAGAACCATTGCCGGTAATTCTCCGCCGGTAAGAACATAATCACCAATTGAGATTTCCTCTGCATCGTAATTATCCAGAATTCTCTGGTCAACACCTTCGTAATGACCACATAATATAATCATCTCATCCAACTGTGAAAGCTCCTTGATTTTATCCTCATCAAGCACCTTGCCTCTTGGCGACATGTATATGAGTTTACCCTTATTATCAAGGCTCTCCATACTTCTAAAAACAGGATCAGGCATCATTACCATGCCGCCTCCACCACCAAAAGGATAGTCATCAGTTCTATTATGTTTATCCTGTGTGTAATCTCTTATATCTGTAATATTGATTTCCAAAATTCCTTTCTCGCACGCTCTGCCAAGCATACTTGTCTTAAGCGGCGCGAACATTTCTGGAAACAAAGTCAAAATATCTATCTTCATAAAATTTTAGTCGATAAGACCCTCGATAAGTCTTACTGTGATAATTCTTGTTTCAGCATTAATATCTATTACAAACTCCGGCACTCTAGGAATCATAGCCTTTCCGCCATCAACTTTTTCGAATTCAAAAACGTCCTGTGCTGTATTCTGGATAACATCTGTCATTGTTCCAATAACAGTTCCATCCTCCAGTGCTACGCTCATTCCGATAAGATCGCGAACATAGAATTCGCCCTCTTCAAGTTCAGGAAGATCCGCATCAGTAATATAGATGTCAGTTCCCTTACTTCTTTCTGCAGCATTTCTGTCATTAATGCCTTCGAGTTTAAGAATAACCATATTCTTCTGGCGTCTTACTCCCTCAATTTTTCTAATTACATCTCCTACATAGATACTTTCTGTTGTTTCATATATTTCGATGCTGTCTGAATAGTTATAGACTTTAACTTCACCCTTAAGTCCTACAGCATTGACAATTTGTCCTATTAATATCTTTTCCATATTATTTTCCTTAATGCGAACAAGGAGCGCGCCACGCCGGCACGCTCCATTAATGCATATTCTCTATTGAACTATTTCAACAACTACCTTTTCATTGGCTTTTGTTGCAGCAGCTTTGACAACGGTACGGATAGCCTTAGCGATTCTTCCCTGTTTGCCTATTACCTTGCCCATGTCTTCTGAAGCGACTTTAAGCTGTATAACAGTAGTGCCATTGGACTTCTCCTCAAAAACCTCAACGTTTTCAGGGTGTTCAACGAGTGACTTTGCAATTGCACTAACTAATTCTGTCATCAGATCACCGCTTTCTTAAAGAATACCAGCCTGCTTGAACAGTTTCTTTACAGTGTCAGTAGGCTGAGCACCAGTTTCGAGCCACTTCTTAGCTGCATCTTCCTTGATGTTGATGTCAGCTGGTTCAGTCATTGGGTTGTAGTAACCAAGTTCTTCGATGAATCTACCATCTCTTGGTGATCTTGAATCTGCTACTACTACTCTGTAGAAAGGCTTCTTGTGTGCACCCATTCTTCTTAATCTGATCTTTACCATTCCTATTTCCTCCTAAAAATTTTAATTAAATAATTGTTATTAACTTGTTATTTATTAAAAGCCCCTGAACATCTTGTTCAGCTTCGCATTTCCACGAGGGCTCATCATTGACTTCATCATCTTACGAGCTTCTTCATATCTCTTGATAAGCTGATTGATTTTCTGTACAGACTGACCGGAACCTCTAGCAATTCTCTTTCTTCTGCTTGCATTCAGGATTGAAGGGTTTTCTCTTTCTTCCCTAGTCATTGACTGAATTATAGCTTCGAACTGAACAAAGTCTTTCTCACCCTGTGAAAAATCTACATTCTTATTTCCACTCATGCCTGGGAGCATTTCTAAGATTTTAGTGATACCACCCATCTTTCTGATCTGTCCCATCTGCTCAAGGAAGTCTTCCAGCGTGAACTTATTCTTCTTTATCTTCTTCT
>JAQXGH010000023.1 GCA_029006195.1 Bacillota bacterium | reverse complement strand
CCCCCTTTAGCCACTCGGGCATCCCTCGACATTCTATGAAATTGGAGCTGGCGGAGGGAATCGAACCCCCAACCTGCTGATTACAAATCAGCTGCTCTACCGTTGAGCCACGCCAGCATTTGTTGCTATTAAGAATATGGTGGGCGATACAGGGCTCGAACCTGTGACCCCCTGCTTGTAAGGCAGATGCTCTCCCAGCTGAGCTAATCGCCCTCAACAGCAACGTATAGAATATTAACAGACATTCCCGAAAAATGCAATAGTATTTAAGAAAAAAATTGTAAATTTTTACTATTTATTCTTAAATCAGAATACCATGCAGATGATCGATTTCGTGCTGGATAATTTCTGCTGTGAAACCCGAGAATTTGCTACGCTTCTGGTTCCATGATCTATCGATATATTCAACTTCGATTTCTTCGTATCTAGTGCATGGACGAACGCCGTCAAGACTCAGACAACCTTCTTCTGTCTCGTAAGGCTTCTGCTTATCGATGATTACAGGATTGATCATTGCGAAGACAAAACCGTTGTGAACGTAAACGATAATATTCTTGTTTTCGCCAATCATATTAGCAGCCATTCCTACGCATTCCTCAAGATGCGCACGAAGTGTATCCTGCAGGTCTCTAACGAGCTGAGCGTCTTCTTTAGTTGCGTCTACTGATTTCTTTGCCAGAAAGATCTGGTCTTTAATTATTTCTCTTACCATATTATATATCCCAGGGGAAACCTAGCGGCCTCCCCCGCCTCCTATTATTAACCGATAAAGTTTGTAACTGCTGGTTCTTCTGTCTCAGGAATACCGAACTTTTCCTAGCCAATCTGGATGCTCTTCATGAGGAAAGTAATGTTTCTTGCCAGAGTTCTCATTGTCTAAAATACCTCTCTGTTAAAATACTAAATCAAAACCATAGCATCCCTTATCGAATCCATAGTCTTCATAGAACTTGTGAGCTGTAGTTCTAGGAAGGCCTGAATCCAGGACCATGGCCTTACAATCTCTTTCCTTAGCAAGCTTGGCTGCCTGGTCTAACATCTGGGCTCCGTAGCCTTTGCATCTCTCGTCTTCTCTAGTGATGAGGCTTGATACGTAGCAAGTCTGACCTGTCATCCAGAATGTGTCAAAGTATGCACCGTGGCAAAATCCCTTATAGTCGCCGTCTTCTACCAGGAAAAAAGCAAATGTGTTCTCATCTTCAAGCACGCGCTGGTAAACAGCCTTAGTCTTATCCCTATCGTATGTGTTATAGTCCCAAAGTTTCTCAATAAAATCGAATGCGATATCAAAATCGCTCATTTCTGCATTCTTAAACATTACGCTACTCCTTTATAGCACTTATTATATGATTAGCTAAATTAGCGTGAGCCACTTCTGTCAGGTGAATTCCGTCAAAAGCCAGAGGAATGTTAACTCCTTCAAGACTTAGGAATCTGACATTTCTGAGCTGAGCCAGCTTCTTAAATTCCTCGTTTACTCTAGGTACCGCTTCATCGATCATTCCGTTACCTGTAGTTGCAGGCGGAATCTCAATAAGCAGCACGTTCTGACCGCTAAGGTTAACAAGGAGCTGATCCATTCTGTCAACTATACGTGAAATTCCAGCGCCCATGGCGTTCAGAATGTCGTTTGTTCCCAGCATAACTATAACGAGGTCCACTGGAGCATGTTTCTCTAAAAGCGCGTTTAAGTTATCCATACCGCAGCTTACAGGAATGCAGCGTCCTGGTTCACCCATGTTTACTGTTTCTACGCCAAGGCCGTTTGCTAAAACAGTTGGCCAAGGGAATCTATAAGGAGTTCCCCATAAATTTGATGGGTCCCATCCATATGTGTTTGAATCGCCGTAGCAAATGATCTTATTCATCGCCTTCTACCTCCGGATCGTGCCAAATACCCTCTTCATCGTAATAACCGCTTCCCTGAAAAGCGAAGCCGTTCATATCTATAGCGTCGTCATCATCATCCATATATGGCATGAATGATAGATTCTCGAAATTATTCATTGCTTTCTTCCCTACCTGTTTCCATATTCTGCGGAAGTATAAGGTTAAGAACAATAGCTGTAATAAATACTACCGCTACACAGTTTTCAGCAAATACAGTTTCTATGATCGAAGGGAAAACTTCGAACATTTCAGGGACCTGAGTAAAGCCCAGACCAACACTAAGTCCTAAAGCTACAATAGTGATATTTCTCTGTGTAAATCCGCACTTGCTGACCATCTGCAGTCCGCTAACTACGATAGTACCAAACATCATGATAGTGCATCCACCCAGAACTGCACTTGGCAGAGTTGCCAGAAGTGTACCGATAGCTGGGAAGAATCCCGCCAGAATCATAATGAAGGCTCCAGTTGCGATAGCATAACGGTTAACAACCTTTGTCATGGCAACCAGACCAACGTTCTGACTGAATGATGTGATAGGCATGCAGCCAAATATCGATGACAGTGCACTGACGAAACCGTCACATGCGATCGAACCTGCTGTTTCCTTCTGTGTTACGTCACGATTGAGTCCTGATGAAGCAAGCGCTGATGTATCTCCAATAGTTTCAGTTGCTGAAACCAGGAATATTAATACGAAAGACACAATTGCGCTGGCATGGAATTCCATCTTAAATGGCATCAGGTGTGGCAGAGAAATTACGCTTATTCCCTGGAAAGCTGAGAAATCCACCATTCCCATAGCCAGTGCCAGGATGTAACCTACAACAAGACCAAAGAGTACTGAAAGCTGCTTAAGGAATCCTTTAGCGAATACTTTAAAGAGAATGCAGCAGACTAAAGTCACAATACCCAGGATCCAGTTTGAAGCTGATCCGAAGCCTTCTGCACCCTGTCCGCCTGCGAATGAATTAGCGCCAACAGAAAGAAGCGAGAAACCGATAGCTGTTACAACAGTTGCAGCAACGATTGGTGAAACGAGCTTGATCCAGTACTTGGCAAACAGGCCCAGAATACCTTCAACTATACCGCCAACCAGAACGGCACCCATGATAGCACCGTATCCGTACTGTCCGCCGATAACGCATGCGATCGATACGAATGTGAAACTGATGCCCATTACAATAGGAAGTCTTGATCCTATTCTCCATACAGGAAACAGCTGAATAAATGTACCGATACCCGCGATTATCATAGCGCTCTGTATGATCATCGCTGTGTTTTCCGGAGTAAGTCCGCATACACCGGCTACTATTATAATAGGAGTGATATTAGCAACGAACATTGCCAGAATATGCTGCAGACCGAAAGGAACAGCCTTAACCAGATTCATTTTCGCATCAAGCTCATAAATCGCATCCATATTGTTATATTTACTCATTTTTATTTATCCTCATCATATACTCTGAACTCTACGCTTCCGTCTTCAGCGTTCATTCCGTCAACAATAGCTAATGATTCAAGATGGTATCCTAGATTACGAATAACCTGTCCACCTATCTGGAAACCCTTCTCGATAGCAATGCCTATTCCTTCAACAGTTCCGCCTGCCTGTTCAACGATTGAAATCATACCCTGCAGTGCGCATCCGTTTGCCAGGAAGTCATCGATAAGAAGAACATGGTCATCTTCATTTAAGAATTTCTTTGATACGATAACCTGATTCTTTGTCTTGTGAGTGAATGATTCAACCTCAGCGATATACATGTCGCCATCGATGTTAATGCTCTTTGACTTTTTCGCAAAGACTACAGGCACGCCAAAGTGTCTGGCTACTACACATGCAATGCCGATACCTGAAGCTTCTATTGTGAGTATCTTGTTAATGTTCTTACCTTCGAACCTTCTCTTGAACTCTTCGCCCATCTGGTCAAAAAGTTCGATATCCATCTGGTGATTAAGGAAACTGTCTACCTTAAGAACATTACCTTCTTTAACAACGCCATCTTTAAGTATTCTTTCTTCTAAAAAGTTCATAACAACACTTCTCCTATACCAAAATAAACTAGTTAAAATATAACACAAAAATAAGTAAAGCGGCACCTATTTATCATTAATGTTGACAAAGGGAATTAATTGAATTAAAATTACAATAGTTTACAATAATGTACAAACATAACACCATTTATACATTTATTATTTAAGGAGAGGAAAAATGAAGGACATCATGACAGTAGCTGTTGTTAACTTCAGAGTTGATGCAGCAAACAAGGAAAGCAATCTCTCAAGAATGTGCGGATATGCAGAAGCAGCAGCTAAGCGCGGCGCTGACCTTATTCTGCTTCCAGAAATGTGTCTTTATGGCTATGACTACTATGTAGACACAAACATCCCACAGGCTGACAAGATCGCTTCAGCAGAAACTATTAACGGACCATCAACTATGGCATTAGCTGAAATCGCTAAGAAGTATGGTATCTACATCGTATTCGGTATGGCTGAAAAGGTTGAAGATACTCCAGATTCTAAGCTTCTCAACTCAGCAATCGCAATCGGTCCTGACGGCGTTATCGGTTCATACGCTAAGATGCACCCATTCGAAACTGAGAGCGTATGGTGCGAAAAGGGCGACAAGCCTTTCATGTTTGAAACTCCTTGGGGTCCTATCGGTATCTCAATCTGCTTCGATACATATCAGTTCCCAGAACTCCAGAGACATTACTGTGCTAAGGGCTGCAGACTGGTTCTTAACCCAACTGCATTCCTGGAAGAAGTTGCATTCGACCACAGCAGACAGGCATTCCTGGATACTTTCGGCAGAACATTAGAATATGGCGTTCTCTGCAACACTATCTTCATCGCAAGTTCAAACCTCACAGGTATGGATATCGAATCATACTTCGGCGGTGGCTCAAGTGTTATTGGTCCTAAGATCAGCCCATTCTATGAAACAATGCTTCACTACTATGCAGGCGACAAGGACATGAACCAGGCAGAAATGTATCTGGCAACTATCGACCTGTCACTGGCAGAAAGAAGACTGTTCACAAACAAGGAAATCACAGGAGTTCCTGACTACAGACCTGAGATTTACAAGCAGTTCCTCTAAAATTACTGAGTTTTTATTGGCGCCTCGCGCGCCTCGCAATATTATTCATTATTATTATTGTATGGAAGGAAAGGTAAAAAAATGGAAAACAATTCATTAAAGCGTACAATGAAGCTTAGCCATCTGGTTATCTTCGGCGTAGCATTCCTGACACCAATGATTGCTTACACAATCTACGGTGCAATCTCAACATCATCACACGGTGTTGAAACAGGTGCAGTATTATTCGCTACAATCGCAATGTTATTCACAGCATTAAGCTATGGCCATATGGCAAAGGCTTATCCGCAGGCTGGTTCAGCTTACACTTACACAAGAAAGGGCATAAACGCTAAGCTTGGCGTACTTGCTGGCTGGATCGTACTCCTCGGTTACATCTTCTTCCCAATGGCAATTTGGCTCATCGGAGCATCATACCTCGGAAGCGCAGTTCCTGCAGTTCCATCATCGGTATGGCTCATCATCTTCATCGTAGTAACTTCACTCATCAACATCCGTGGTATGGAAGTTGGTACTGCAGTTAACTTCGTAATGGTAGGAATCCAGTTTGTAATCATCCTGTTATTCCTCATCTTCACTATCAAGGGCATCACAGAAGGTATGGGACTTGGAACACTGGCTTCATTCTCACCTATCTACAACCCTGATGTAGACTTTAACTTCCTGGTAGCTGGTGCTGCTACAGCATGCTACTGCTTCTTAGGTTTCGATGCTCTGACTACATTCACAGAAGACGCTATAGATCCTACTAAGAACATTCCTAGATCAATAATTCTGACTCTGGTAACTTGCGGTTTAATCTTCGTTATCGTAACTTACTTCACTCATCTGGTACACCCTTCATTCGAATTCGTAGATCCAGACTCAGCTGCATACGAAATCGCAAATGAAGTTGCACCTGCAGTATTCGGCGTAATCTTCCTGGTTGGCCTTATCGTAGGTCAGTTCGCTGCTGGTCTGTCAGCACAGGCTTCAGGTGCTAGACTTCTCTACGCTATGGCAAGAGATGGCGTTATGCCTAAGAAGCTCTTTGGTGGACTCCACTCAAAGTATAAGACTCCAGTTAATGCTATCATTCTGACTGGTGTCATCGCTCTGTTCGCTATCTTCCTTGATGTAACTCAGGCAACTAACTACATCAACTTTGGCGGATTCGTAGCATTCGCATTCGTAAACATTTCAGTAATCTGTGAATACTTCATTAAGCAGAACAAGAGATCAGGCGCAGATATCTTCAAGTATCTGATCTTCCCTATCCTGGGTATCGCACTTTGCCTGTACATGCTGGTACACCTTGACATGTTCTCAATCATCCTCGGATGCATCTGGGTTGTTCTCGGTATCATCTACCTGGCAATCCTTACTAAGGGCTTCAAGGCAGAACCACCTGAAATGGGTATTGATGGCTAATTTATTACCTTTGTAATAAGTAATAACTAAATGGGTGCAGAGGGCCTCCCCTCTGCATCTAACCTACTTGAAAAAAAGGGCGTATTTAAGATATAATTAAGACAACAATATTAAAAGAAAGCAGGATGATTTAATGAGTTCAGAAATCAAATTTCTAACAGTAGAAGACGTGGCAGACATGCTGCAAGTCACTAGAACAACAATTTATAACTTAAAGAAAAAGGGGCTCCCATTCATCAAGCTCGGTAAGAACATCAGATTTGATGAAGAGGCCGTCGTTGAATGGGTAAAAAGTAACACGGTAACAGAAACAACACAAAAGGATGATTAACTATTTCTATTTAGTTTTTCTTTACATTTTAATATTGTTTGTTATAAGCGCTTTCTTTATTAAGAAAACGCTTAATTCTTTTGAAGAGTATGGATACTGCGGTCGTTCTCTTAGTATCGGATTCATATTCTTCACCTACCTCGGCACATGGATCGGGGGTGGCACGATCGTTGGCCTCATCAGCAGAGGCTACGATTTCGGAGCTAGCCAGTACTGGATCATTGCCCTTTCTTGTGTTGTCGAAATCTTCTTCGCACTATTCTTTATTGGTAAAATCAGACAAAGTGAGCTAAAGAGTATCACTGATTTCTTCGCGGTCCGTTATCCTGATAAGGATGAAATAGTCCGCATTCCAGTATCAGCAGCAATTCTTATCAGAAACATAACCATGATAGCAATGCAGTTTTCTGCACTGTCATATCTCATTACGTTTATTTTTGGTATTAACCGTAATTTATCGCTGCTTCTGGTCTTTCTCGTTGTAATCTCCTACACAGTGCTTAGCGGCCTTTGGGGCGTAGCCGTTACAGACGTATTCCAGGGAATACTTCAGACTATCGGCATAATAAGTCTCTGTGTGATCACATATAAGCTCTGTGGAGGCTTAGACTTCACAAAGACATTCTATGATGCTGCAGGCATGAGCGAGCACCTCAATCTCTTTCATGTATCAGACAGCTGGTACTCCCTCTTCCTCTTTGTGGGCGCTTATGGGCTTTTCTTCCTCATGAACGACCAGACAAACTGGGAGAGAATTTATGCCAGCAAGAGCACTAAGACAGCCAAGTGGGGCTTCGCTGTACCGCTTACTGTAACTCTCATTTCACTTGTGGCAATCGTTTATATCGGCGTATTTCAGCGCGTTCTCGTAGCTCCTTACAGCGGCTCATCATACATTCTCTACCACTTTATTTTCACAATTATGGAATCCAAGTGGTCGATTTTAATTCTCGTAGCACTCTTAGCTTCGATCATGTCAACGGCAGACTCATTCCTGCTGGCTTCAGGAATCACGCTCTCCGAAAACGTGATCAAGACTTTCATAATAAAAGACGCAACAGACAAGGAACAGATCTTCTTCACAAGAATATTTGTTATTGCGACTGGCAGTATGGCTTTCGCATTTTCGCTTAATACAGACGACATTTTGGGCCTCTGGATGACAGGTATTGGAATGACTTCCGTTATTCTTCTTCCGGGCTACTTTATGGGCTGGCTTAAGCAAAGGCCACATACTCGCGCTATTTTAGCTGGTATGGCTGCGGGCATAGTTTATGATCTTGCAATGATTTTCACACCTCTAGGAATGGACGCGGAACATATATGCATCGGCATACTTTTAAACCTTATTATTTGTTTCGTCGCAACTCCATTCGTTAGAAAGGAGGCCAGATTATGAACGAAAAAATCATAGATGTAATTCTGGCCGGCGGCAAGGTCAAGACATCCACTCTGATTTTCAGCGTTTTCGCATCATGGATGTGGACAACATCTGTAATAGGTGCAGTTGAAACATATTCAATATACGGAATTTTAGGCCCTATCACCTATGCTGTGGGAGCCTGCCTAGCATTTCTATTTTATGTGCTTCTTATTTCAACTGTTCAAAGCAAGATACCTGACGGGGTAACCTTCCTTGATCTTATCGAGAATGCACACGGCGAAAAGATAAAACTCTTTTTCTTTATGTTCGCCTTTATCGTCCCCGCTTATGTTCTTATAGAGCAGGCAGTTGGCGTTGCTTCCGTTCTTAACATAATGTTTGGAATTAATTTTAAGTGGACAGCTTTCCTCGTTATAGTTATTGCCACTATTTATGTTGCAATATCCGGTATGCGCGGTCTGCTTAAACTCGAGAAGCTTACAGCCTTTGTAATAATAATTGCATTCGTTTTTATTGCAGGTTATTTCGTTAATACCGACACTCAGGTCAATGTCGTAAACGAAATCAATGCTCATGATGACTGGTTCAACCCCGGCGTCATAGCAGCTTCACTAAGGTACTTTGTAATGGCTATTGTAATTGCCTTTAGCCAGCTGGCTTTTGACCCTGCTTACTATATCAAAGGCTATATGGCCAGAGATGACAAGCAGTTCAAGAAGGCCTTTTATATCGGCGGCATTCTTCTCTGGGGCTCAACTTCACTGGCCGCTTCCATATACCTTGGCATTGCATCATATACTCAAAACACCGATGTTCTCATGCTTTTTAATGGACTTGGTGCGATCATATTCGGAGTAGCAATGCTCTTTATTGGTTTTTCTACAATATCCCATTATCTTATGGGCTGGTTCGGTATATTCACTATCGACCTCTACACAGACTATTTAAGACCTGATGCGGATGAACATAAGATGATAGTCTTTGGCAGAACGCTTATGATCATAGGTGGCATTTTCTGTGCACTTATCGCCATATCTCTGGAAAACATAAGCCTTCTCACTATCGATGTTTTCTGTGCTATTTTCTTCGCTGCTCCTACAGGCCCCCTGCTCTTCGCATGGCTTGGCAGTAAGCATACAGAAAACAGAGCTTCAGTAATAGCTACAGTGGCCGGCATAGCATTCGGCCTTGCCATCTGGATAATCCTGGCTAACAATAATGAATTCAGCCAGTTCCTGGGAGTAGTCGGATCATTTACTGTATCCATCATATGCTCCGCAATAGGCACTATAATAAAATCAAAAAGGACAGCTGATTAGCTGTCTCTTTCTGTATATTCTTCTTTTTCGCGTCTTTCTCTCATTCTCTTAATGATGCCCTTGATGGTTGCATTTTCTTCCTTAAGAGCCTGGATTTCCTGTGACATTTCAAGCTCTCTGGCTTCATATCTCTTAAGCAGAATTTCTTCTACCTGTAGTATGCTCCTCATTTTCTCCATTAATAGGCTAACAGCATCGGCGATCTGAGGATGATTTTCTTTAGCATATATGCACATAGGGAAAAAGTATGCTCTGGTTTCATCGATATATCTATGTGCTCCCCAGTTTGAAAGCTCATGCATCTGTGACACCAGGTTACCTCTATCGGCAAGTCTGATGATTACAGCCAGCTTATCCTGCTGGATTCTGCTAAAAAGCAGTTTCTTCTCAGACTTAGGAATGCTCTCTCTCCAATATACCAGATTTACTATTTCATAAACCTTAGGATCAAGCCCATTCTCAGTGACCAGCATCTCCTCCAGATTATCTACACTCATGATTTCCGGAAGGTTATGGCAAATGGCAGCCGCCAGGATATAGTCTTCCTCTATTTCGCTTACCCTTAGATTCAGTGCTATGAGCATCTTACATATGGATAAGCTATGATCGTATTCATCTACGAATCTGAATGGATCGTGATACACATCCCTCTTCTTAAAGGATTCTCTATCACAGATCTTCTGCATCATAGGTAGTGCTATAAGTGTGTTCTTATAATTACGTTCTTCTGCATACATTTTAACCATATTGTATGCTTCTGCATATTTCTTAGAAATCTGTACTGACATATTGACCTACCCTTCCCAAAGCTCTTTCCACTCTTCTGTCAGCCTAGCGTTCTCTTCTTTAAGAACTGTTAGCTGATCCTTGAGCTCCTGTATACGTGCTTCGTGACGGTCTACCATAATAGCTGCGCATTCAGTAAGTGATACTATTTTATCCTCAAGCACTTCTATTCCTGCTGTAAGTTCAGGATAATGAATAGTAGCATATTCACACATAGGAAGCAGGTACTTCTGAGTTTCACCTACATATTCATGAACCTTCCATACAGACATATTGTAAAGGTCCTCAACATTATGACTTCTGTCAGACAGCTTAATGAGCAGTGCCAGCTTATTTGATTCAATGGCGTGAAAATGTTCGCGTTCTTCCGCCTCAGTGAAATCCTTTCTCTTAGAGAGGAGCTTAACCACTTCATATACTTCTTCATCCAGGAAGAATTTAGTCATCATTTCGCGTCCGCCGTCTTCGAAATCTATGTCCTCGATCATATCGTGACAAAGAGCCGCAGCGAGCAGAATGTCCTTCTCTCTTCTTGTCAACTGCAGTGGCATATCCACCAGCATTCTGCAAACCATAATGCAGTGGAATGCGTAAGGGAGCTTATACTCAACTCCGAATTTCATTATGCTGGATTTTCTGTGCGTGCCATCGTGTACACCTCTAGTAAGCGGCAGCGCTATAGCTGTGTTCATCAGCATGTTCTCGTAAGCATACTGTTTAATATATTCGTACGGGAATTTAATGGTCCAAAACTCATCCTTGTTGTATGAAAGGACTTGTGGATCAATTTGGCTGAGGATTTCGTAAATCCTGTTCTTAAATTGAAGTCTATCTTTCATTACTAAACCTTCTTCTTATATATCTATCCTATAAAACTCTCTACATTTTAATCAAAACAATTCCCAAAATTAATGCATCTATTATACCACAATTTGGTAAAAGAATCGTAAAATAATGTGCTATAATATAGCAGTCTAATGCCAAAATTATAAGGAGAAATAAATGACTGAAAATATGAATTTTTTTAGCGGCAGCGATAAGTACGTAGTTACTGATCAGCTGATGAATGCCGTAAATGTTAGTATAGCGCTTAAGAAGCCTTTGCTTATCAAGGGTGAGCCGGGAACTGGTAAAACAATGCTGGCTGAAGCCATTTCAGACGCACTGGATATGAATCTCATTATCTGGTCTATCAAGTCAACTACTAAGGCACAGGATGGCCTTTATGTATACGATACAGTACAGAGACTTTACGACTCACAGTTCGGTGAAGGCGACGTTAACGACATAGCTAAATATATTAAACTGGGTAAGCTTGGTGAAGCTTTCACATCAGACAAGCAGGTGGTTCTTCTCATCGATGAAATCGATAAGGCTGATCTGGAATTCCCTAACGATCTCCTCTGGGAACTGGATAAGATGGAATTCTACATCAACGAAACCAAGGAAACTATCAAGACTAAGCACCGCCCTATCGTAATCATTACATCAAATGCAGAGAAGGAACTTCCTGATGCCTTCCTTAGAAGATGCATCTTTCATTACATCGACTTCCCTGATCAGGAGAAGATGGAAGAAATCATCAAAGTTCACTTCGGTGATATAGATAAGAAGCTGGTTAAGAATGCTCTGGAAAGCTTCTATAAGATCAGAGGCATGAAGGAGATCCAGAAGAAGCCAAGCACTTCAGAGCTCCTTGACTGGATCCAGGCTCTCATGATCAGCGGTGTAAACATTAATGATCTTTACGAAGAAATGCCGTTCCTGGGAGTTCTGCTTAAGAAGAATCAGGATATGGATACCTTTAACGATATCAAGACAAAGGGTTACAGCTACAGAGGATGGTAAAATATGTTTTTAGAATTTTTTTACCTGCTTCGCGCCAGAGGTCTTAAGGTTTCCATAAATGAGTGGATGACGCTTATAGAGGCTCTTGATCTAGGCCTTGCCAAGGCTTCTCTCACAGGCTTCTACCACCTTTGCCGCAGCGTCATTATCAAGACTGAGGCTGACTATGATAAGTTTGACCTGGTATTCGCAGAATACTTCCAGGGGATTGAAACGCCTGAAGATCTGCCAAAGGAATTCTGGGACTGGCTTAATTCCAGTGACCTGGAAAGAGATCTTAATGACCACGGTGACAAGGAACTATTCGCCAAGGAGCTGGATGAACTTCTTAAAATGTTCGAAGAACGTATCAAGGAACAGAAAGAGAAGCACGATGGCGGCAACTACTGGATCGGCACAGGCGGTACATCACCTATGGGACGTGGCGGCTACCACCCTAGCGGCATCAGAGTTGGAGGCGAAAGCAGACATAAGAGCGCCGTTCAGATTGCAGGCGAGCGTAACTTTAAGGATTTCAGAGAAGATAACATTATGGATATACGACAGTTCCAGATGGCCTTTCGTAAGCTCCGTCAGTATTCAACTAGGATAGATACTGCCGAGAAGGAACTGGATGTTGAGAAGACTATAGATGAAACATGTGATAACGGCGGGCTTCTCACGCTGGCTTATGATAAACCTCGTAAGAACACAGTTAAAGTGCTCCTCCTCATCGACTCTGACGGTTCAATGATGGCGTACAGCAGATTATGCAACAGATTATTCCAGGCGGTCCGTAAATCAAATCACTTTAAGGACCTCCAGATATATTATTTCCACAACGCAGTTTACAATAGACTCTACACTACTCCGAGATGTCGCTACGCTGATTCAGTGG
Source organism: Bacillota bacterium (assembly GCA_029006195.1). Classification (GTDB taxonomy): domain Bacteria; phylum Bacillota; class Clostridia; order Peptostreptococcales; family Anaerovoracaceae; genus Lentihominibacter. Next base: position 1,533 of record JAQXGH010000023.1, on the reverse strand, counting down.
AAACAAACTTCGTATTCAATAAACTTGATGCGGAGTACAAAGTGATCTTCGTTGGAGATGCAGCCATGGCTCCAAGTGAGCTCTTCAGAAGAGGCGGCAACATCTCATACGGAGTATGGAACGAAGAGACAGGCATGGAGTGGTTCGAGAAAATCAAACGCCGCTTCAAGAAGCAGATATGGCTCAACCCTATTCCTGAGCGTTCATGGCAGTACACTTACGGTTCCCGTACAATAATGGAAATCGGCAATGTGTTCCCCATGTTTGAACTTTCCCTTTCAGGGCTTGAAGCCGGCATCAAGAAATTGCTTGTACGATAGATAATTTTTACTAAGCTGGAACCCCTGTCCTATTCCCAGTGAAACAGAAAAAAGGAGGCAGTGAATGGATTATCAGAAGTTAATAGAACATAGAAATAGAACAAATCTCTTCTCACAGTATGTTGGAATCGAGATCACAGATATCAAGGAAGGTTATGCAGAAACTAAGCTTATTACAAGAAAAGAACACCTAAACCCAGCAGGTGCTGTACATGGCGGCGTTCTTTACTCGCTGGCTGACATAGCAACCGGTTCAGCCGCTGCATCCTACGGCTATCACATAGCAACAGTGGACTCTTCATTCAACTTTTTAAGAGCAGGCCTTAATGTCACAGAATTAAAGGCTGTAGCTAAAGAACGTAAGCATGGTAAGAGAATAAGCTTCTTTGACGTTTCAGTATATGACCAGGATGGCAACGAACTCGCCAGCGGATCATATACATACACACAGCTTAAAACTCAAATCGAACTATAAAAAATGGGCTCGCTAGAGTCCATTTTCTTCTATCATATTATAATGTTCATCTATTGCCTTAAAGCATTTGGCTTCATCTCCCGCTTCAAGGGCCTTAGCGATTTCCTCATGAGCCTTAAAGAGCCTGCTTTTCTTCTCTTCATCAGCTGAGGATAAAACCTGACTAATCATATCGGTATAAATCTCAGAAACTGACTTCATAAGTGAAATCATAAGCCTGTTTCCAGTTTCCTCAACAAGAGCAAAATGAAAACGCATATCGATATCGATCTCATCTTCTGCATTTACCGCATCTTCATGCAAAATCTGCAAAGCTCTTCTCGCTATTTCCTTAGCCCTATCACCTGTCTGAAGTATCATTGAGCACACCGTCTTATCCATATTGTGACGGAAGGAATGAAGTTCTTCCTTATCGAAACGGCTAAGCACCATCATCATCTCCAGCATCCCAGGAAGAACGCTGGCCATATCGCCAGTGACAAAGTTACCCGATCCCTGCTTACTGGAAATAACGCCCATATTTTCTAAAGTTCTAAGCGCTTCTCTTGTGGAATTTCGTCCTATTCCTAAGGTTTCAGCTAAAGCTCGCTCAGCCGGCAGCTTGGAGCCAATGCCTAGACTTCCGTCTTTTATCTGATCCATTACATATTCAATTGCCTTATTATATTCTTTTCCAGCCATGTGAGTTTGTAGCCTTTACATAAACTGTGCGAAGAAGCTCGCTACTATAACTGTCAT
>JAQXGH010000022.1 GCA_029006195.1 Bacillota bacterium | reverse complement strand
GACTGGGACGATATCAATATGGCCCTGGGAGTTCTTTCGAGCGCTAATATAAATATCGATGATACTGCTGGTATCAGTATCATGGAAATGAAGAGTAAGTGCAGAAGACTTAAGGCAGAAGAAGGTCTTGACCTTGTAGTTATCGACTATTTGCAGCTGATGACTCCAGAAGGAAAAGCCGATTCAAGAACACAGGAAATCTCAGTTATTTCCCGTAACCTTAAGCTCTTAGCCAGAGAACTGGACTGCCCTGTTCTCGTTCTGTCACAGCTTTCTCGAGCTCCAGAACAGAGAACTGACCACAGACCTATGCTTTCCGACCTTAGAGAATCAGGTTCAATCGAGCAGGACGCCGATATAGTAATCTTCCTCTATAGAGACGATTATTATAACGAAGATACTGACTCACCTGGTGAATGTGAAGTTATCGTGGCTAAGCAGAGAAGTGGTCCTACAGGCACAGTTAAGGTTGCTTGGCTCGACAAATACACTAAGTTCGTTGACAGTGCTGGTAATGTACCTGCGTTTTAGGAGGGTAAATGGCATTTAAGCTAGAGAAGGCAACAGATTATTTCCTGCTGGATACTCCGGTGGAAAATATCTTTATAAATGAATATATGGTTTCATCGCCAGGAGAATATGTCAAAGTCTACCTGTTTGCGCTTATGTACGCCAGACTGGGCAGTGAATTTAGCAACGAAGACATTGCCAAGCAGCTGGGTATGCAGCATGAGGATGTACTAAAGGCTTGGAGCTTTTGGGAGAGCAGAGGCGTAATTAAGAAACACAGGAAAAGCGAAGACAATAAGTTTGACTATGACGTTGAATTTGTAATGTTAAAGTCCCAGCTTTATGGACAGAGCGAAAGCAGCTCACCGGCTATTGATGACGGAATAAATCTGGCGATGTCAAACGAAGAAATTAAGCTAATGCTTCAGGACATTGAGAAGATCCTCGGCAGGATCTTAAGCAGTACTGAGGTAAGTGAAATCTCATCATGGGCGAGTGATTACAGCATTTCGCCTGAACTTATAGCGTACTGCTTCGAGTATTGTGCAGGCCTTAAGAAGACTAGCCTCAGATATGTAGGCACTGTTGTCAAAGAATGGGCGCTGGCAGGTCTTAAGGATGTAATTGCTGTTGAGAAGATGCTCAGTCAGAGAGAAAAGAAGCAGTTCCTGTACAAGAGGGTCTTTGACGCCTTAGGTTTTAAGAGAAATGCGACAGAAGAAGAGAAGCGCATCATGGATACGTGGTACGACGAAATGAACTTTTCACAGGAAACTGTGCTTAAGGCATGCGGCAAGACTGCGGGTATTCCCAACCCGAATATAAATTATGTTAATAAAGTTCTGAAGAACTGGTTTGAAGAAGGCGAACGTCCTGAAAAGAACGACGATGCTCCTTCGACAAGCGAGATCATGAATTACTATGAACTTTTAAGAAATAAGGAAAAAGCAGAGGCAGACAAGAGAAGACGATACGTGATGCAGCAGGTGCCTCGAATCAAAGAGATCGATAATGAAGCCATGAGGCTTACATCTGAAATGTCTAAGATAATTGTCTCAGACAGAGTGGATAAAAAAGAAGCCACTGATAGTATTAAAGAAAGAATGGACTCGCTTAATGCGGAAAGAGCATTCCTGCTTACGGATAACGGGTTCGAACTGGATTATACAGATATCAGATTCGAATGTCCTAAATGTAAGGATACAGGAATACTTGATGAAACAGGAGAACGATGTCAATGCTTTGTAGAGATAACAAAGGAAAAAATCAAATTGCTGAAAGTAGCTCTTCAGAAATAAATAAAGATAAAGCCAAGGAGCAGATCTATAACTTCCTGAATAGTGACGGAGACGCATCATATCAGGAAAGGGTTGCGCTTCTCAAGAAGCAGGTTGAAGCTCTTAAGGCACAGAAGGCCGAACTGGAGAAAAAGGAAACTCCAGACGATAAAGAGCTGAAAGAACAACAAAAGCGCGAATTTATCGCAGCTGCTAAAGAACATAAGAAAAAAGAAAGACATTATCTGATCGAACAGCAGAGAGCTATTCAGAGAAAGATCAGAGAAGAGTCAAAAGCCGAAGAAAGAAGACTTAGACAGCAGCTTATCGATCTTAAGAAATCTGAGAAATCAGAGCTTAGAAGACAGAAGAGTCTGGCTAAGAAATCCGCTGAAATGGGCGGTGGTATCGTAAATGTTTACGGCACAACAATAACAACAGAAATCAGACCTGTTGCTAAGGTTTCTCTTAGAGACCTTCTCGGTTTTGGTGCCAAGAAAGCCAGAAAAGAAGCTGTCACAGAAAAAGAAAAAAAGGCAGCTAAAGCTCTTCGTGACCATAGAAAAGAGCAGGCTAGACAAATCGCGGCTCAGATTTCAGAGCTTCAGTGGGAAAGAAGAAAGAACAGCCTGATAGGAAGAAGAATTATTTCATTCCTTGAATTTTGTGATAAGCATAAAAAGAACCTGCTTATTCTGTTCTCAGCTCTTCTCACAATAGCAATTGTGACTGCTGGTATTTTTAACTACTACACTATCTTCGAATATTCATATAGTGGACAGCCTCTTGGCTATGTTAAAGATAAGGATGACGTCCTGCGTATAACGCAGCTGGTTCAGGCAGCACTTTCAGAAGATACCGAAGAAGAAGTTGTAATGGATGCCAGAAAGGATATTTCATTTAAGAGAAAGCTTACTTTAGGTCATGAATACACTAAGGATTCAAACGAAATGATTCTGAAGAGACTGACTTACGTTGGAGATATCAAGGTTCAGGCTTACGGCATTTTCGTTGACGGTAAGAAAATAGGTGCTGTTCAGAGTAAAGAGATTGCGGCAGATGTTCTCGAAGGCATCAAAGAAAGATACGCAAGCAAGAAAAAGGGCTCCGTGATCGAAGAAGCAGTAATTGTAGAAAAGGTCAAGGTTGAGCTAAGCGATACTCAGCTGCATGACGTTTATGATAAAGATGAAATGATCGAGGAACTCTGTAGAGATAGAGAAAAAGAAATTATTCATACGATTGCCAAGGGCGAAACGCTGGAAAGCATTGCAAAGAGTTACAACATAACACCAGATATAATTACCAGCAATAATGAGAATATCGATCCTAAGAACCTGGAAGTTGGTGCAGCCATAGCAATTAAAGAAGTTGCACCTGCCCTGACTGTTAGAATGACTGAAGTCAGAACTTACGATAAGACTATTAAGTTCGAAGTCGAGAAGATCAAGGATAATACTCTTTATAAGGGCTATTCAGAAGTTAAACAGAAGGGTAAAAACGGTAAGAGCGAGCTCACTGACAGAACTTTCTCTGTTAACGGTCAGGTTGTTGAAACTGAAAATCTGGAAACTATAGTAAAGAAGGAACCTGTTACTAAGATCATCAATGTAGGTAATAAGAAGAGACCTCCTACTGTTGGTTCGGGTAAGTACATCTGGCCGGCAGACAAGGAGTCATTCGTAGTAACATCAGAATTCAAGTGGCGTTGGGGCAGACAGCATCAGGGTATTGACATGGGATGTCCTATCGGAACTGATGTACTGGCAGCTGATGGTGGTACAGTAACATTCGCAGGATATATGGGTGGATATGGTAACCTGGTTATCATTGACCATCAGAACGGAATGGAAACATATTACGGACACAACAACAGCCTTTGCGTAAAGGTTGGCGATAAGGTATATCAGGGATACCACATTGCTGAATCTGGCAATACTGGTAGAAGTACCGGTCCTCACATCCACTTCGGTATCATGGTAGACAAGACATTCGTAAATCCTAGAGATTATCTGCCTTCACTTTAATCCATAAGGAAACTAAGAGACCATGAAGAAAAAAAGAAGAAGCAGCCAATACAAAGATAACAGTAAAGTTATCGATATGGATGAGGCTAGAAGAAAGAGACGAGAAAAACATAATAAAGAACGCAGCAAAGCAAAGGCTAAATCCCGCAGCAAGGTTAAGAAAACTAGCCCAGTGATCGATGAGAGCACTCCTGCAGGAAAGCGTAAGCTCAGCCTTCGTAAGAAGGTTCTCAAAAGAAGAGCGGTTGTGTTCATAATAGCAATAATTATTGCTGTTTTAGTAGGCGCTTCTGTTTTTCATATAGTTAAGCTCAAGGCTGAGCAGCATGAACTTCTCAAAAAGCAGGAACAGCTTAAAGAAGAAAAGAAGCAGCTTGAAGATGAGATCAAATCGCTGGATAACAATGAGCGTGTTGAAGAACAGGCGAGAGGTAAACTGAAACTTTCGAAGCCTGGTGAAACAGTATATGTGCCAAAGGACGGAGTTGCTCCGCCATCAGAAACTGATGCTGATACTGAGGAATCTCAGGACGACTAATAAAAACAATGGATAAGAAATCAATAAAAGAAATAATTGTAGTAGAAGGAAGGGATGACACAGCTGCTATTAGAGCTGCTGTTGATGCTGTAACTATCGAAACTCATGGCTTCGGAATCAGACCGCAGACATGGGATGTGATCGCTAAGGCATACGAAACTGTGGGAATCATTGTTTTCACAGATCCTGACCACGCAGGTGAACAGATCAGAAGAAGGGTTTTAGAAAAATTCCCAAATGCCAAAGAAGCCTTCCTTGATAGAGAACTTGCCACAAAGGACGGAGATATTGGAATCGAAAACGCTGCACCTCAGAGCATTATCGATGCTCTTGAGAAAGCCCACTGCATCCAGGGGGACGGAGCGGCAGATCCGATAGGCCCTCTTGATATGGATAGATGGGGCCTTACAGGAAGAGACGATTCTAAGGCCAGAAGAATTGCTCTTGGCAATGAACTTGGAATTGGTTTCTGCAATGCCAAGACTTTCATCTCAAGACTAAACAAATTTGGTATCACAAGAGAAATGGTAGAAAGTAAACTAGAGGAACTTTAATGGAACTGTATTTACCATCGACAATAAACGAAATAAAGCAGAGACATAACTTCGAACTGTCAAAGAGTCTGGGGCAGAACTTCATTACCGACAGACACGTTCTGGAAAGCATCGTAGAAGGTGCTGAAATCGGTGAGAAAGATCTGGTAATTGAAATCGGCCCGGGAATCGGTGTTCTGACTGCTGAAGCGGCTAAGGCAGCAGCCAAAGTTGTTGCCATAGAAGTTGATAAGAGACTCATCCCGATTCTGGCGGACACACTGGCTGACTATGACAATATCGAAGTAATTAATCAGGATATCCTGAAGACTGACGTTAATGAAATCATCCAGAAAGCTAGAGAAGCTGGTGAATTCAGCGGCGCAGTTAGAATAATCGGTAATCTTCCTTATTACATCACTACGCCTATCGTAATGAAGCTTCTCGAAAGCGGAGTGGAATGCGATAGCATCACAGTAATGATGCAAAAAGAAGTTGCTGACAGAATCAAATCAGGCCCAGGCACTAAAGCGTACGGTGCGATCTCAGTAGCTGTTCAGTATTACTGCACAGTATCTAAAGTTGCGGATGTACCAAAGGAAGTGTTCGTGCCAAGACCTAAGGTTGACTCAGCGGTATTAAATCTTAAGGCAAGAAAGAGCGCTCCTGCAGAGCTTAAGGACATGAGCCTGTTCTTTGAATGCATAAAAGCAGGTTTTGGAAAAAGAAGAAAAACCCTCTTAAACTCAATGACAGGAGTAAGAGGTATGACAAAGGACGATGTAAAGGAAGTGCTTGAAGCAGCACAGATCGAATGCTCAAGAAGAGCCGAAACTCTCAGCATTGAAGAGTTCGCAAACATCGCCAATCTGGCAGCAGACCAGAATAAATAAACTGTAAAGGGGAAAAATAGGTAGGTGATATTTAATGAAAAAAAGACTACATAAAGTTGGGAAAAAAGCGCATAGATTTGGAGAGATAGTGTATGACCATTATGGTATATCACTTGTAATCATCTCGGTGCTCATCATTCTGATAATCGAACTGGCTAGCAGACATTCTCTTATCGGAAGCATCGAATTCATGATAAAGAGCCCGCTGGTATTTATCTGCAATGCTCTTATAATACTGGCAACTATTTCAATATCGCTTCTGTTCAGGAAGAGAGCTTTTGTATTAAGTTTAATTTCCATAATGTGGATCGCACTTGGCGTAGTAAACGGCATCATTCTCTCAAACAGAATGACACCATTCAACACAAAGGACCTGAGCAACCTTAAAGAAGCGCAGTCGATTATGGCAAACTACTTCTCGCCAGGCAAAATCGCACTCATGTGCCTAGCGGCTGCGATAGTTGTATTTTTAATCATTTTGCTTTATCGCAAAACCCCTAAACTCAAAACAAAAGTAAACTTTAAGAAATCAATTGCGGCAATAATCATTCTGATTGCTGTTGCTTTCGGATCAGTAACTGCTGGAATGAAGGTGGGTGTTCTGGACACATTCTTCGCCAGCCTTCCTATCGCGTTTAAGGACAACGGATTCGTATATTCATTCATCGTAACTACAGTAAAAACAGGTATAGATAAGCCTAGACACTACTCGGAAGAAATGATTGAAGGTATCTTTGACAAGGGCGAGCTTGGTAAAGATAAGATTTATGACCCTGTTAAAGACGAAGATCTCAAAGCAGCTGACGAAAACAACAAACCGAATATCATATTCCTGCAGCTAGAATCATTCATAGACCTCGACAGAGTAAATGCGATCAAGCTGTCACAGGATGCAACACCGAACTTCAGAAAGCTCATGAAGGAATACTCATCAGGCTATCTGGAAGTACCGGCAGTTGGTGCAGGTACAGCTAACGTTGAATTCGAAGCTATCACAGGCATAAGCGCCAGATTCTTCGGACCGGGTGAATATCCATATAAGAGCGTACTTACAGAGAACACTTGTGAAAGTATCCCATATGACCTCAGTCTCATAGGATACAAGTCACATGCAATACATAATCACAGAGGTGCTTTCTATAACAGAAACACAGTATTCAGTAACCTGGGATTTGATACGTTCACATGTCTCGAATACATGAACAACGTTGTAAAGACTCCTAAGAACTGGGCCAAGGATGCGCTGCTCACAGAAAACATCATTGATGCAATGAAGAGCACTAAGAATCCTGACTACATCTACACAATTTCTGTACAGGGTCACGGCAAGTACCCAACAGAAGAAGTGATCGAAGATCCGGTAATCCAAGTAACAGAAGCTCCTGATGAAGAACTCAAGTGGGCTTACGAATACTATGCTAACCAGATTTACGAAATGGACATCTTCGTTAAGGAACTTACAGAAGCTCTGGAAAACTATGATGAAGACGTAGTCCTGGTAATGTATGGCGACCATCTGCCTGCACTGGATATTACTGATGATCAGATCGATACAAACGACGTTTACCAGTCACAGTACATCATATGGGATAACTTCGGACTTTCAAAGAAGGATAAGGACACATACGCATATGAACTAGGTCCTGAAGTTCTAGAGAGACTGGGAATCAATGTTGGTTTGCTGACAAAGTATCACCAGAACTATAGAGGCGAAAAGAACTACGAGAAGAACCTCAAAACGTTATCATACGATATGCTTTATGGCAAAAACTATATTTACGGACAGCAAAACCCTTATTCACCAACTAAACTCCAGATGGGTGTAAACAAGATCGAGATCGAAGAAGTAGTTCAGATCGGAGATAAGTATTACATCAAGGGTAAGAACTTCACAGAATACAGTAAGATTTCGCTTGATGGCCGAATTCTCAAGACTGTATATCTGGGCCCTACAATCCTGGCACTCAATGAAGAAGTTGACCCAAGTGAAGCGCCAAACATGAAGGTCAGCCAGGTTGAAAAGAATAAGGAAATACTCAGTACTACAGAGTAATGCTTTTTAAGAAAATAAGGGTGCCGCAGCTGGAAACAGAAAGGCTGATCCTAAGGCCATGGGCCGGCAAGGATGCGGTGGACCTCTTCGAATACGCACAGGATCCGGAAGTCGGACCTAGCGCAGGATGGGCTCCTCATAGAGACCTTGGCGAATCCTGCGGCGTCATCAACAATTTTTATAAAAAGTCGATGACATGGGCAATTCAGGAAAAAGAAACGGGTAAAGTCGTCGGAAACGTTATGCTCGAAAATGACCCATACAGACCTGCCGTTGCGAGTAAAGAAATCGGATACTCTCTGGCAAGGACCAGATGGGGCAAAGGCTACATGCCCGAAGCAGTAAAGCGCGTCATTTCATACACCTTTGATGTTCTAAACGTAGACGTAATAATGCTTAGAACAGCAGATGATAACCTTAAGAGTCAGCGTGTTGCTGAGAAGTGTGGATTCACATACGAAGGTACACTCAGACACTCATTTAGAACCTATAATGGCCAAATCAGGGAAGTAAGATGCTATTCATTGCTGAAAAATGAGTATAAATAGCCCTTAACTGGTATTAGTGCCTTGATAGAGTAAAAAAAATATGATAACATTGGAAGGCATATGGAAAAATTTATGCTAGAAGCCTTAAAAGAGGCTGAAATAGCCGCAGAATTGGGAGAAGTTCCAATCGGTGCGGTAATAGTACAAGACGGTAAGATCATTGCTCGAGGACATAATATGACCGAATCGCTAAAAGACCCGACCGCGCACGCCGAAATGATAGCAATCAGGCAGGCATCACAGGTTCTAGGAGGCTGGAGGCTGCCAGGGTGTGAAATGTATGTTACTACAGAGCCGTGCAGCATGTGTGCAGGCGCAGTCGTCTGGTCAAGGATAGAGCGACTGTACATAGGAACAATGGATCCGAAGTCAGGGGCATGCGGTTCAGTATTTAATATTCCTCAGGAGGAGAAATTAAATCACTTCGTGGAAATTGAAACTGGGATTATGCAGAGAGAATGTTCTGATATAATGAAGAATTTCTTCAAGAAACTCAGAAAGAAGAAGTTGGAGGAAAAACAAAAATGAAAAGAATTAGTGCACTGATTTGTGCAATGATGCTCGTACTTGCAGTTTTAGCACCAGCATGTTTCGCAGCAGATAAGGTAGCTGATGACACACAGGCTAAGACAAGTCTTGAGATCGTTAACTCATCACCAGAAGATGGTACAGAAGGTGTTGCAGTTGATAATCTCAGTATCAAGATTCAGTTCAATAAGGCTGTTAAGCCAAGCGATAAAGATGCAGATGTGAGAGCTGCCAACGCTAAGCAGTTCAAGTTCACTGACGAAGACGGTAAGAAAATCCCAACTAGAGTATACTACAGCGATGAAACTGAAGGTCTAATCCTGGTAGCAGCTGACCCAATGGCAGCTGGTAAGAACGGCCAGATGAAGAGTGACATGGAGTACACTCTTCACATCGGTAAGAATTTCAAGGCAACAGATGGCAGCACATTAGCAGCACCACAGACAATCGTTGTTAAGACTCTTAACCAGATGAGATCAACTATTATCTACATGGTACTCATGGGTCTCATGATGGTAGGTATGGTATTCTTCTCAATCAGAAGCACTAAGAAGGCTCAGGAAAAGGAAGAAGAAGAAAAGAAGAAGGCTAAGCAGGCTGGTCTTAACCCTTATAAGGAAGCTAAGAAGACAGGTAAGACTGTTGCTGAAATAGTTGAAATCGAAAACAAGAAGAAGAGCAAGCAGGCTATCGAAGAAGCTAAGAGAAGAGAAGAACTTGCAGCACTGGAAGCTAAGATTCTCGAAGAAATGCGTAAAGAAAACAATAAGAGAGTTTCAGGCCCTCGCCCAATCTCAGCAGCTGGCAGTGATTATAAGGTAAAGGTAAAGATCACTAAGAAGGAAGAACCTGCTAAGAAGAAGGAATACAACAACGCTAAGAAGAGCGGAAGCCACGGCTATCAGAAGAAGCACAAGAAATAAAACAAAAGAGTGAGGCGGGAGAGTCATTTGAAGAAGAAGTGATTCAACCGCCTCTTTTAATGGTTAGTTTTAGGAGAATTAACATGAGACTTAAATCTTACGCTAAGATCAATCTGACACTGGATGTTAAAGGATTATTACCAAATGGTTATCATGAAGTAGAGATGATCATGCAGCAGCTGGCACTGGGTGATGATCTGGATGTCGAATGGGAAGAAGAGGCGGGCAGCGGTTTTAATATCAAGCTGTCAACAAACAGAAAATATCTGCCAAACGACAGAAGAAACCTAGCTTATAAGGCGGCAGAAATAATGCATGAAATGTACGGTCAGGGAAGAGAGGGTACTCTGACCATTCATATAGAAAAGCACATTCCTGTAGCAGCAGGACTTGCTGGAGGAAGCGGTAATGGAGCAGCAGTTATTCACGCGATCAACTATCTGTGGGGGCTCGGGCTCGATGTTTATAGGCTTTGCGAAGCGGGAAGTAAGCTTGGCTCAGATGTTCCGTTCTGTGTAATGGGACAGGCTGCAGAAAACGAAGTTCTAAAGGATATGTTCGCTGACGATCCTATGGCTTGTCACTGTGCACTTGCGACAGGAACAGGTACTGATCTGAAACCGATGAAAGGATTAAACAGCTATATTGTTCTGTCTAAACCGAAAATCAGCGTATCCACACCAGAGGTATATAAGGGTATAGATGCCATTGAAATTCCAGAGCACCCTGATACTTTAGGTATGATCAAGGCGCTGGAGGCTGAAGACAAGGGCTATGTGGCAAAAAACATCGTCAATGTACTTGAAAATTTCACCCTCAGGAAGTATCCTATAGTCATGTATACAAAGAACAAGATGGAAGACTTGTGTAATAATTTGGGCGTTCTTATGAGCGGAAGTGGTCCAACAGTATTTGCAATTTGTGATGATAAAGAACACGCAGATCGTATATGGGGGGAAATGATAGGTGTGAATGAAGAAAGCTATTGTACGAAAACCACTTTTTAAATTACGAAATCGGTATCCTAGAAAGGAATTAGGGAATGTTAAATTTACAGATTCAGAATCATAAGCCTCTAAGAGAGATGGTGTATGATTCATTAAAAATGCAGATTCTTACAGGGAAAATCGTTCCTGGAACAAGAATGATGGAGATTGAACTGGCTGAAGAGATGGGCGTAAGCAGAACACCTATCAGAGAAGCAATCAGAAAGCTGGAGAAGGAAGGTCTCGTCACTATCGAACCTAGACGCGGCGCTTATGCTTCAACTATTACTACAAGCGACATCATCGATATCCTGGAAGTAAGACAGGACCTGGAAGGATTAGCTGGATCATTTGCTGCTAAGTCAATGGATGAAGACGAACTGGCAGAACTGGTCGAAGTGTCAAGGTTATACAACGATGCCGTTAAAGAAGGCAATGTTGCTGACATGATAGAATACGATACTAGATTCCACAAGGTAATCGTTGACTCATGTGAAAACAAAATCCTTGTTAACATGATCGAACAGCTTCAGGAAATGGTCCTTAGATTTAGATACATCTACTATGATGATTTCAGAAGAGCATCTAAGATGCCGGCAGAACACGAATGCATCGTTGCTGCTATCAAAACCAGAGATGGGGCAGCAGCTAGAAGCGCAATCGATAAGCATCTGGAATCACTGAAGCAGATTATTCAGGAAGATGGCGTAGAACAGAAGAAATAATTTGGGTCCCTGGCAATTAACGGTGCCGGGGCTTTTGCGAATAGAAGAGAGGTGCGACTTGAAGAATTATAAAAAACTCCAGAACGGAAGCGACATTAGAGGTATTTCACTTACAGGAATTCCAGGCGAAATACCAAACTTAACAGAAATGGTAGCTAAGGATATCGGTAGAGGATTTGTTACTTGGCTTTGCAAGAAGACAGGCAAGAATGCTGAAGAGTTGGTACTGGCTATCGGACGTGACCCTAGAACATCAGGACCTAAGCTCCTGGATGGCTTAATGTACGGTTTTGGACCTTATGGATGCAAAGTCTACGATTTCGGAATTGCATCAACTCCAGCAATGTTCATGGCTACACAGTTCCCTGAATATAAGTGTGACGGTACTGTAATGATCACAGCAAGCCACCTGCCATGGAACAGAAACGGATTCAAGTTCTTCACACCAGAAGGCGGACTTAATAAGACTGATATTGCAGAAATCATTAAATATGCAGAAAACGAAGATGTTGGCTTCGAACATATCGGCGATCCAACAAATGAAGATGGCCATGTACATAGACTTGGCAAGGTTGTATGGGCGGCAGAAAAAGCTGACCTCATGACGCTTTATTGTGACCACCTTAAGAAGATCATCATCGACGGAGTGGGCAGGGGCGAAACTCCTCTTAAGGGAATGAAGATTACAGTTGACGCTGGTAACGGCAGTGGCGGTTTCTTTGCAACAAGAGTATTAAAGCCACTTGGCGCTGACATAAGCTCAAGCCAGTTCCTTGAACCAGATGGCATGTTCGAAAACCATGCTCCTAACCCAGAAGATAAGGCTGCCATGCATGCAATCTCAATGCAGGTAATTACTAAGCAGACAGACCTTGGCATTATCTTTGATACAGATGTAGACAGATCAGCAGCAGTAGACAGCAGAGGCTTCGAAATCGCTAGAAACGCTATCGTAGCTATGGCTGCAGCGCTGGTTGCTGAGGATCATCCTGGAACAACAGTAGTAACTGACAGCATCACAAGCAGACAGTTAACTGCATTCCTGGAAGATAAGCTGGGACTTAAGCACTACAGATTCAAGAGAGGTTACAGAAACGTAATCAATAAGGCTGTAGAACTTAACGCAGAAGGAATCGACAGCCAGCTGGCAATCGAAACTTCAGGCCACGCAGCACTTAAGGAAAACTACTTCCTGGACGACGGAGCATATCTGGCAACTAAGATCGTAATCAAGGCTGCTAAGCTCTTCGCTGAAGGTAAGAAAATCGACAGCGTACTTGAAGGCTTGGAAAATCCAGCAGATGAAGCGGAAATCAGAATCCCTATCGTAGCCGAAGATTTCGCGGCAGCAGGCGATGAAATTCTGGAAGAACTTGCTGAATTCGCCAAGGCTTCAGAAGGCCTCTCACTGGAAGAACCAAATTACGAAGGTGTTAGAATCAACTTTAACATGGAAGGCCTGACAGGTTGGTGCCTGCTCAGAAAGTCACTCCATGATCCTATCATGCCAATGAATATCGCAGCTGACCAGAAGGGCGGCGCTAAGAAGATGAAGGAAATCATGGCTGGTTTCCTGGGCAGATACGAAGAAAAACTGAACTTAGGAGTTCTGTAAAGAATGATAAATAGAGAGAAACTTAGTAAACTCGAAAACATTATAAAAGAATACGGACAGATGATTATAGCATTCTCAGGAGGCGTGGACAGCACGTTCCTCCTGAGTTTTGCATATAGGGTACTTGGAGCGGACAATGTGGCTGCCCTGTCCGCAGTAGGCCCGTATTTCGCAGCAGATGAATCAGCCTATGCGCAGGCTGTTTGCGATAGACTGGGTATTGCTCACAAGAAAATGGATGTGAGCTACATCCTGCCAATGATAGAGGATAATCCTGAAGACAGATGCTATTACTGTAAGAAGGAGCTCTTCGGTGTTTTGAAGCAGCGTGCTGATATGGTCGGAAGCGTTTTGGCTGATGGAACAAACTTTGACGATCTCAGCGATTTTAGACCGGGTCACCGCGCACTGGCTGAACTGGGAATTGCCAGCCCCCTTCGTGATGCTGGACTTACAAAGGCGGAGATACGCACAGCGCTGGGCTGGATAGCAGAGGATGATCCGCTTCTTGGAGCGGCGCTTAAGCTTGATGACGGAATGCTAATATGGGAAAAGCCGGCATTTGCCTGCCTGGCTTCCAGAATTCCTTATGGGGAGAAGATCACGGTGGACAAGCTGACTGCCATATATAAAGCAGAAATATATCTCAGAGGTCTGGGGTTCACGCAGCTTCGCGTGAGATGTCACGATACGTCAAAGGGCGATGCTCCTGCACTCCTGGCAAGAATAGAGATGCTCCCTGAAGAAATGGGAAGGATCTTTGACCCAGAATTAATGGCGAAGGTCAATGAGGAGTTAAAGAATATAGGCTTTGCATTTGTGACTCTGGACATCGGTGGTTACAAGATGGGATCATTCAATAGAGAAAACAAGGTAGAAGCAAATGACAGATTATTTCTGACTTCGATCCGGTAGCTGCGAAACGATAATTGCTGCGAACATAAGAGCGCAGCCAAAAACTTCTTTGACCGACAGCATTTCGCCGAGGATAACCATGCCTGCAAGCAGTGCGAATACTGATTCCAGACACATGATCATTGAAGCGACCGTTGGATCTGTATTTTTCTGAGCTATAATCTGCAAAGTATATCCAGCGCCGCTTGACAGCACACCTGAATAAAGTAGCGGAATCGCTGCATTCAAAACATTGGCAAATGTTGGTGCTGCGAATCCCATGGCAGTATCTGCAGGAACCATGATCAGCATTGATAAGATACTGCATACGAAGAACTGAATACAAGATAACTTCACGCCGTCAACCTTTGGTGAGAAATGATCGATGAGAAGAATATGGAATGTGAAGAACAGTGCACAGCCAAGTGTGTATAAATCGCCCTTGTTGATATCTCCAAATCCACTTGAAGGAATGCACAGAAGATAAAGGCCGATAGCGGATGCAATAACGCAGAGCCAAGTTAGACCGCGAACGCGTTTCCTAATGAAAAGCCCGCAAATAGGCACAAGCACAACATAGAGTGCAGTGACAAAACCTGAATGGCCTACCGAAGTGTAAGCCAGGCCTATCTGCTGGAGATTGCTGGCTACGAATAATACAATGCCGCAGAGAACACCGCCTTTTATAAGCGTGCGGTTATCGGATGTTGCGGTTGCACTTCCGTTCTTACTAAGAAATAAAATCAAAGGAATCAGTGAAAAAGCCCCAATAATAGTTCTAATACCGTTAAAAGCGAATGGGCCAATTTGGTTCATTCCTTCTTTTTGTGCTACAAATGCGCAGCCCCAAATCAAAGCAGTTAGCAGCAGTAAAAGATTGCCCTGCATTTTTTTACTCATTCTTTTCCTCCTAAATATCTTTACTGGACAATTGTATAGCACAATATGCTTGGTCCGCAACCATCATTTTGTGGTACAATATATTATGTATGAGAAGGTTCAAAATGTGAAAATTTAAATAATAGAGGGAAGCGAGGTGAAGCACATCAATGTATTCAGAAATCTGTATTATTAGGCACGGCATAACTACGGGCAATGAGCAGAAACTATATTACGGAAGTACTGATGTTCCACTTGCAGACAAAGGGGTTGAAGAACTAAGAGAACTAACAAAAAAGAAAATTTATCCTGACAGTGATACGGCAGAATACTATACTTCAGGAATGCTTAGAACAGAGCAGTCGTTCCATATTATTTATAACGGGAAGGAACACGACGTAATCCCCGAGTTAAAAGAGTTGGATTTTGGCGACTTCGAAATGAAGAACTACAAAGAACTTGAAGATGTACCTGAATATAAAGAATGGCTGAACGCTAAGGCAGAGGGAGCACCTCCGCCAAATGGGGAAAGCGTTGATCATTTCAAAGACAGGGTGCTGAAAGGGTACGAGAAGCTTAGAAACTACAATGCAGCGAAATGTTTCGCGCTCAGAAATAAAGGCGTAACTCCTTTGACGATTTGCATTTGTCATGGGGGACCTATATCTGTGATATTAGATAGTATTTGGCCGGGAAAATACGAAAACTTCTATCAGTGGATACCTGATCCGGGACATGGATATCTCCTCAAAATGGAAGATCTGAAGGTTGTAGGTTTTGAAAGATTTTAACCAGTTATTAATTATTAACTTCTGTTAATGTTTAAATTAAATAATGTTTAGATTTGTTTAAATAGTAAAGGAAATATGGGAAAATGACAAACAACAACGAAGCTAAGACAAATAGAGTAATCACAATCAGCCGTGAATTTGGCAGCGGCGGCAGACTGATTGGTAGACGTCTCGCTGAGAAACTGAACGTCCCTTATTACGACAAGGAAGTTCTTGACAGAATCGCTGAAGAATCAGGATTCAGCCGCGAGATGATCGAGAACGCTGAGAAGAAGGCAAGAAACGGTTTCCTCTATAGCCTCATGAGCGCTATGGGAACTGGTGAAGCCGGCCCTGAAAGCCTCAGCCTCAACGAGAGATTCTTCCTGGCTCAGTTCGACACAATCAGGAAGATCGCCAGCGAAGGTCCATGCGTAATCGTAGGTAGATGTGCAGACTACATCTTAAGAGGCCTGCCTTACGCAACAAACGTGTTCATCTACGCTGAAGAAGAAGACAAAATCAAGCGCGCAGTTGAAGAATACGGCGTACCTGAAGATCAGGTTAAGAAGATGATGAAGGATGTAGATAAGGCTAGAGCTAACTACTACGCTTATCACACAGGAAGAAGATGGGGTGAACCTGTTAACTTCAACCTTTCAATCGACAGCGGATATCTCGAAATCGAAGATATCGTTGATCTCATCATCATGTATACAGAAAAGCAGATTTGGAGAGAAACAACTCTCGACTAATTTTATGCAAAGTCTACAAGCCAATATTAAATAAAAATACAACTTAAGACCGTTACTCATTCGTAGCGGCAGGAAGGAAACATATAAAATGACAAAAGATAAAGGAACTTATTACATCAGTACACCAATTTATTACCCAAGCTCAAATCTCCACATCGGCCACACTTACTGCACAGTAATGGCAGATGCTATGGCTAGATTCAAGAGACTGCAGGGATACGATGTTATGTTCCTTACAGGAACTGATGAACACGGCCAGAAGATCCAGACACTGGCTGACGAAAGAGGAATCACACCTCAGCAGTACGTAGATGAAATCGTAGCAGGAATCAAGGAACTTTGGAAGACAATGGAAATTTCATACGACGACTTCATCAGAACTACAGAAGAAAGACACATTAAGAGAGTAACTGAACTCTTCAACAGAATGTACGAAAAGGGTGACATCTACAAGGGCGAATACGAAGGTTGGTATTGTACTCCATGCGAATCATTCTGGACTGAAGCACAGCTGGTAGACGGCAAGTGCCCAGACTGCGGCAGACCGGTACAGAAGGCTAAGGAGGAAGCTTACTTCTTCAAGATGAGCAAGTACGCTGATAAGCTGATCGACCTGCTTAAGAACAACCCTGAGTTCCTGGAACCAGAATCAAGAAGAAACGAAATGATCGCATTCATCGAACAGGGTCTCGAAGACTTATGTATCTCAAGATCAACATTTGACTGGGGTATTCCTGTTCCAGTAGATCCTAAGCACATCATGTACGTATGGATCGATGCGCTCTCAAACTATATCACAGCATTAGGCTGGCCGGATGATCCAGAAAAGTACAACAAGTACTGGCCTGCAGACGTTCACCTCGTTGGTAAGGAAATCGTTAGATTCCACTCACTGATCTGGCCTGCAATGCTCATGAGTGCAGACCTGCCTCTCCCTAAGCAGGTAAGAGGTCATGGCTGGCTCCTCCTGGGCGGCGAGAAGGTATCAAAGTCAAAGGCTGCTAAGGGCAACGACGTAATCGACCCAGTAGTTCTCATCGACAGATACGGCATAGACGCACTCAAGTACTTCCTCCTTAGAGAATACACATTCGGACAGGACGGCGTATTCACTAACGAAGTAATGCTTAAGAGAATGAACTACGACCTTGCTAACGATCTGGGTAACCTGGTTTCAAGAACAGTTAGCATGATCGAGAAATATAATGGTGGATTCGTTCCTGAACTTACAGAAGCTGGTAAGTGCACAGACGAAGTTGACTTCGATGCACAGCTGAAGGAAATCGCAATCGGCGCTGCAGCTAAGGTTGAAGCACAGATGAACGAATTCAAGTTCAATATGGCACTGGAAGAAATCTGGGTACTTGTTAGACGTGCTAACAAGTACATCGATGAAACAATGCCATGGGCACTGGCTAAGGATGAAGCTCTGAAGGCTAGACTGGATAATGTACTCCATAATCTGGCAGAAGCTATCAGAATCATTTCAATCCTTATCTATCCATTCATGCACACTACTTCAGATGCAATCAGAAAGCAGATGGGACTCTGGTATGCTGACGTTGTATGGGAAGATGCGTTCACATTCGAAATGATGAACGGCGAACAGGTTAAGAAGGGCAATGCTATATTCCCTAGACTTGATATCGAGAAGGAACTCGAAGAACTGTACGCTATGAACGCTAAACCAGAAGACGAAAACATTCCGCTTGAACTGAAGGACGAAATCGAATACGACGACTTCGACAAGCTGGACCTCAGAGTTGGTACTATCATCGAAGCTGAGAAGCACCCTAAGGCTGACAGACTCTTAGTATTCCAGGTTAAAATGGGAACTGAGAAGCGTCAGATCGTATCAGGCGTTGCTGAACACTTCAAGCCTGAAGAATGCATCGGCAAGAAGGTAATCGTACTGGCTAACCTCAAGGCAAGAAAGCTCAGAGGACTGGAATCAAAGGGTATGATTCTGTTTGCTGATAACGAAGTAGATGGCAAGGAAACATTAGAATTTGTTTCAACGATTGCAGAGGATGGAAACCCTGTAGCTTAAGTCATCAGATAATCGTTAGAGAGAAGGGAAAGTTATAATGTATAAGACAAAAGGACTAGCTAGATTAATATTGTGCGCTCTTATGATCGTCGCAATTACTGTTTGCTATACACCGGTAAACTGTGATTACGTTTCAGCAGCATCATTCAGCACTTCAGCTAAGGTAACTGGAATGAAGTGTTCTAAGGTCAAAGGAACAGCTGTAACATTGACTTGGAACAAGATGTCAGGTGCAACTGGATACCAGGTGTATAGGAAATCAAGTTCCAGCGGTAAATACAGCAGAGTGAAGACAACTTCCAGCACAACATGGACTAGAACAGGACTCACAACTGGTAAGAAATGCTGGTACAAAGTCAGAGCATATAAGACTGTAAGCGGCAAGAAGAAATACAGTAAGTACAGTGACGTAATTACTGCTACACCTAAGCTGACTGCGCCAACTGTAACTCCGTCTGCAGAAGCAGACTGCATTAAGCTTTCATGGAAGAAAATCGCAGGTGCAACTGGATACCAGGTATATAGAGCAACAAGCTCAGGCGGTACTTATTCTAAGCTTGGCAGCACAACAGGACTTTCCTATAAGAATAAATCAATAACTAAGGGCACAACTTACTACTATAAAGTTAGAGCGTATAAGAATGCCAGCACTACTCAGTACAGTGAATATAGTGTGGTAAAGTCATGTTCAGTAGCGGGCAGCTCATCAGGCGGCTCAAGCACAACAACTACTACGACTACTACTACGACTACTACGACTACAACAACTGCTACAAGCACTGCTGACAAGACTCCACCTGCAGTAGTAACTGACCTTAAGACTACTGGTGCATCAGGAAGCGTAACAGTATCATGGACTGCAGTTTCAGGCGCATCAGGCTATGAAGTTCAGAGAGCAACTTCATCAAACGGTTCTTACAGCAAGATTGGAACTTCAACAAGCACAAGCTATAAGGACACAAACGTTTCATCAGGAAGCACATACTACTATAAAGTTAGAGCTTACAAGAAGGTAGACGGATCAATTATCTACGGTGAATGGAACAATAACAAATATAGCAGAGACGTTTATGTAGAAACTGCACTGAGCTATGTGGGAGTAAAGGAAAGGAGCGGTAATTCTTATACCTCAGCTTTTAAGGGAATTATCGACCTTTATAACAACGGCAGAATTTCCGGATCATATAAGATGAAATATAGTGATGCATGGTGTGCATGCTTCGTATCAGCATGTTCAATTAAGTGCGGATACACTGACATTATTTACAGACACGTAAATTGCGGCTCAATGCTTTCTTGGTATAAGGATAATAGCGGCTACACAAAGAATAAGAAGTACATCCCTAAGCCTGGCGATATCGTATTCTTTGACTGGAATGCGAATTCATCTCCTGACCATGTTGGCCTGATTGCAGAAGCAACATCAACAAACATAACAACCATCGAAGGCAACTACAGCGACAGCGTTAAGCAGAGAACATTCTCACCTGGTTACAGTTACTTACAGGCTTACGGCCTGCCAAAGTACGACAACGTTTGCGGCATCAAGTATAATGGAACATCAAGCGTAGCTGTTGCTGGATCATCAAGCGAAGCTCTCGCAAAGGCTGGAATCTCCGCTGAACCTGCAGGAGATGAGGACATCTCCGGTGAATACAAGGATGTTGAGAAGAAGGTATTCGATGGCGTAGGCTGTGGTGAGAAGACTTCAGAATACGACAAGATGCTCTACATGATCAAGAAGGTAAGAGCTGAAGCGGATACTAAGGGTATCGAGTGCAGCGAAAGCGAATACTACGCAGCATTCATATACAAGCTTTGCCAGGAAGCTGACATGCAGGCTTGCCTCGTTTCAGAAACCGGCGAAAGCAGTGGCAACAAGGCATGGGTTGAAGTATCACTTGATGGTAAGATGTACAAGGTTGACGCATCAGTTAAGGATGCTAAGCCAGTGAAGTTCACACCAGAAACTACTGACGTTGACCCTGCAAACTAAATTAAATACTAATTCGGAGGAAACATGTTTTTTGACTCACATGCGCATATAAACAATGCGGATTATACAGAACAAGACCGAATGGAATTATTAGAGGCGATCGAAAGATCGTCTCTTGATTATGTTATGGATATCGGTTTTGACATACCTAGTTCTATAATGGCAGCTAAGCACGCAGCCGAAAACGATTTCGTATTCGCAGCTGTAGGTTGTCATCCACATGACACCAAGCTGATGGACGAAGAGGGGCTTGATACTATAAGACAGCTGACAAAGCAGCCGGGTGTCAAGGCTATAGGCGAGATCGGTCTGGACTTCCATTATGACCTCTCAGATAGAGACATCCAGCGTGAGTGGTTCCGTCGCCAGATCAGACTGGCTAACGAACTGAAGATGCCGATCGCTATCCATTCACGTGAAGCGGACCAGGAAACAATGGATATTCTGGTGGAAGAAGGCGCTTTTTCGGATGAAAGAAAATCCTGGTTCCCGGCACAGCCTGGAGGAGAGCCAGATGCCAGAGTTCTCATCCACTGCTTCAGCGGCAGCGCTGAAATGGCCAAGCAATATATCAAGATGGGTGCAACTATCAGTATCTGCGGTCCTGTAACATATAAGAACAATAAGAAGACTGTTGCCGTGGTTGAAGCGGTTCCTATCGATTACATTCTGGTAGAAACAGACTCACCTTATCTGGCCCCAGTACCAATGCGCGGTAAACCAAACGTACCGATGAACGTGGAATATACCGCAGCGAAAATCGCAGAAATAAAAGGCATGACTTTAGAGGAAGTCGCAGCACGTACTAAGGCAAATGCAATGAGATTCTACGGAATATAGGCAATAAAAAACGACATGGCCTGTTTGACCATGTCGTTAAATATTTTAAAGTCCAAGTGAAATGAAGTTTTCCAAGTCTTCGAACATAACCTTTCGTTCTGTGCAGAAACCTGGGCGCTGAGCGTAGATGATAGGAACGCTGTTTGAGCCAGCCTTCTTGTCATTAAGTGCTGCCGCTGTCAGCTGGGCTGCAGTGTATGGAATATTTTTTGGATACTGGAAGTAGTCAGTGATCTGCTGCATCATGTCAGCTGAAGGTTCATCTGTCCAGCCAAGCGCATCTGCTGCCTTGGAAACAATGCACATGCCGATTGCTACAGCATTACCGTGTGAGATGCCATAGCTACTGCATTTCTCGATAGCATGAGCGATTGTGTGGCCGAAATTCAGAAGCTTACGACGGCCTGTTTCGCGTTCGTCATCTTCGACTATTTCACGCTTAATATCTACTGAGCGAGCGATAGCTTCCAGAAGTGCTTCGTCATTACCGAAGATTGCAGGAACCTTATCCTTACCGCCTGCGCTAGCATCACATGGAGCAGCATCCTTCATATAGTCAGCGAAGCTTTCACCATTACGTGCTGAACCGGCAGAAAGAATAAACTGTACTAATGACTTATCTGTAATCATTCCTGCCTTAATAATTTCGCCCATACCGTCGAGGAGCTGTTCGTATCCTAAAGTCTTAAGAACGTCTGGGTCAAAGAGTACAACTTCTGGCTGCCAAAAGGCTCCAGTCAGGTTCTTACCAGCCTTAAGGTTAACGCCAGTCTTGCCGCCAACTGATGAGTCAACAGAAGACAGCAGAGTTGTCGGAATCTGAATATACTTGATACCGCGCATATAGATCGATGCCGCGAATCCTGTAATATCGCCTGTGATACCTCCGCCAAAAGCCAAAAGGATATCACCCCTATTAAAATGATTCTCTGTCAAATAATCAAGAATGCCTTCGATTGTAGCCAGATTCTTGTGATCTTCTCCGCCAGGGAAAACATACTTAAATACTGAGAATCCTGCATCTTTAAGTGAAGTAAACAGCGCCTGGTCTTCTCCTGCATAAAGCGCGTTAACGTTAGCATCCGTAACCACACAGATTTTTAGGCCTTGCCCAGAGTCTCTGTTAAGGGCATCGCAGATGAGCGCACCGGCTTTTGACAGAATGCCGCTTTCAAGCAAAACGTTATATCTCTTTGACAGAGCATTTATTTCAATTTTCTTCATTATCTAAAATCCTTCTTTACTAAATAAAATTCCTAACCATTATACAACAAATAATTTAGAATCCTCTATAGATAAATGCGCTGGCATCAAATCCAGGTCCGTACATTCCGAAGATTATGATAGCCAGAATGCCTATGATCCAAACTGCCCATCTGATGGCGATATTCTTAGTAGCCAGAACTTCGCGGATGTTAACGCCGCGCTCCTGAATGATTCCGGCGCAAACAAATACGATAAATGCTAAGGCCAGAATCAGGCAATCCTCAAAATCAAGTCCCAGTGAAAGCATTCTGTGGACAAAATCATGGAAGTCAAATATGTGAACACATTTGCCGATCATTGAGAGTCCAGCGCCAACGCTGAGAGCTCTTGTCATGCTACGGCCGATGGCCATTACAATAAAGGTTCTAACTATCTGCCAGATTCTCCACGGAATACATTCTGTTTTGACTCTGAAAGTTTTATTGAGCTTATCCCAAACAGGTTCAAGCATCATTGACAGAACGATCAAAGTAGCATTATAGAAACCGAATACGATGAAGCCCCAGCCAGCACCGTGCCAGATTCCTATGAGGAAGAAAGTGACATAAGTTGGCAGGTATGAAGGCATCTGCTTACCGATGTGGCCCTTCAGATGGTTACGGCTCCACTTACCGATCTTTGATGAAGTCTTTGACAGTGCCAGTGAATAGAACACGTAATCTCTCATCCAGCTAGTGAGGGCGATGTGCCATCGTCTCCAGTGCTCTGCAATATTTGGCGCCAGGTATGGACGCTCGAAGTTCTCAATAAGGTCGATTCCCAGGCATTTGGCTGCACCACGAACGATGTCGATGCCGCCGGAGAAGTCGATGTATATCTGAAGCGCGTAGCAAGCGATTGCAACGGCTGTCTGAGTTCCGTCGTAAGCTGTGTAGTCGTCAAAGACTGTTGATACGATAACAGACAGTCTATCGGCGATGACCATTTTCTTGAAAAAGCCCCAGATCATTAACTGCGCACCGCTTTTGAAATTATCAAATTCAAATTTGTGCTCACCTGTAAGCTGCTCGCTGAGCTGGCCGTATCTACTGATAGGACCCTGAATAGCTAACGGGAAGAATGAAATAAACAGTGCATATCTTGTTAAGTTGCGTTCTGTCTGAATCGTGTTTCTGTAAACATCGATACAGTAGCCGATGGACTGGAACATATAGAATGAAATACCCATCGGGAGGACGATCATGAAAACAGGTGATGGAATAAACATCTTCATATATTTCATGAGGAAGAGTATTCCGAAAATAAGAACGATCGTACAAACCAGTATCTTCTTGTTGTGTGCCTTGGCTTCTTTCTTGCTCTTATACTTGGCTTTGTTCTTGTCCATCAGGATGCCGCTGCCGAAGGTTACAAGCGTAGTTCCCAGGACAAATCCAACTGCGCCAGGGCCGCCGGTACAGTAAAACGCATAACTGCTGACCAAAAGAACGATCCACTGGAACTTCTTAGGAACTATATAATAAACAATTATAACTGCGCATAAGAACAGCAGGTATGATAACGATATTATTGACATTTCTTTTCCTTTAAGTCTTTCTTAAACTGAACA
The DNA here is from genome assembly GCA_029006195.1 of Bacillota bacterium. Lineage (GTDB taxonomy): Bacteria > Bacillota > Clostridia > Peptostreptococcales > Anaerovoracaceae > Lentihominibacter. Next base: position 3,765 of record JAQXGH010000022.1, on the reverse strand, counting down.
ATATCTTCTTCGAACTGATTCTTCACTGAATCAGAAACATCACTTGGTCCGAAACCGTAAGTGTCAACAATGTAATCACTGAGGTAATCGGTTACCTTGATTGATGCAGGTGCATTAACGTGGTGATTGTCATAAAAATCTGTTTCCCAGTCGATGCCGCATTTAGCTGTGATGTCATCAACGTTGAAGTCCAGGAATTGAACATCATATTTATCTGCTATCTGCTGGAGCGCTTCGTGCTTACCAGTTGTCCATCTCATATCTGGAGTAACCAGGAGAAGAACCTGAATGTCGTTTTCCTTACAGAGCGTGATCATCTTATCGTACCAGTACATGTTGTCGTCTGTGATAGGAGCAAGCTCAGTTTCTGCCATCTTCTCGGCGGAAACATCCTCGATAGTCTTGTGCTTATACACAGGGAACTGACCATGCATGTAATCATATTCGCCAAGATGTTCCTTATGATTTTCGCCATTCAGGATATTCTTCCATCTGGCATGGTATCTCAGAATAGGGAAAATGAAACTTGATGTTGTCTGCCATTCACTTCTGTCTGAAATCGCCTTAGCGATTTTAATCTTATCGATCGAAAGCTTCTTGTAATCCATACCGCGACGCAGCCAGGATTCATACTCGTCGTAATCGTATTCCAAAAGCAATGTATAGGCCGAAACAACTACAAGTTTAGGCTTCTGGGTTTTTAGCGATTCTTTGACGTTCAGATAAGTTACCGGAGGAGCCTGTACAGAACTGCATCTTACATATGATGTGATTCCAGTGTTTTCATAGAGTCTGAGTGGTGAGAAACTTACCATTACAGAGCTGGCGCCAACAGTAAGAACGTCGACAGAATCTTCTTCTGTTTCATAAAATGTTGCTGTCTGATTAGTATCCTGGTCATTGAAGGGTATCAGCTGCTGCTGTGCATAAAATAGGCAAACCGCCAAAATCGCCAGGAAAATCAGAGATAGTATTATTTGTTTTGATATCTTTTTCATTCTTTTCCAAAGTCCTCAATCTTTTATAAAATTGCATTGATAATATTAACATAATTTGTGGAAATAGTCATCTTAAAGATTATTGAAATTTCAACGATTATCAAGTAATAATACTCTGTGAAGTAAATGAAATGATTAAAAAAACTCCGCACATCTGTGCGGAGCTATACTATATTTATTCCCCTTTTCTTTCCTGGAGTTTTAAGTGGAGGTCCATTGTATTGCCATCTCTAACGACTGTGAACTTGAGCGTATCGCCAACCTTATGTGATGTGATCGTTGATGACAGATCCTCAAATGATGTTATCTGCTTGTCATCAACTGCGAAGACCATGTCGCCTTCCTTGAAACCGGCAAGCTTAGCTTCATTTGAAACTACTTCTGCGATGTAAACGCTTGATCCGCTATTACCGCCAAACATTCCGAACATTGATGATTGGCTCTGGCCTTCTGTATATTTCATGCCAGTCCAAGGCTGTCCGCTGACATAACCCTTAGTCTTAAGCTGCTGAGCCTTCTCAGCTGCAGTGTTGATAGGGATTGCGAAGCCCAGGCCTTCAACATCTGAACCTGATGACTTAGCAACTACGAGACCGATAAACTGGCCCTCGCCGTTAAAGAGTCCACCGCCTGAATTACCAGGGTTGATTGAGCTGTCTGTCTGGAGCAGATGGAGTGTCTTACCATCGATGGAAAGCTCTCTATCGGTTGCACTGATGATGCCGGCTGTTACTGTGCCCCCCAGTTCTCCCAGAGGATTACCGATGGCTACAGCCAGATCGCCAACTTCCAGCTCATCGCTGTTGCCGTATGTTGCAGGTGTCAGGCCTTTGGCATCGATTTTGATAACTGCCACGTCACCAAGCTGGTCAGTACCAACGAGCTTAGCTTCGTATTCCTTACCGTCTATAGTAGTAACTGTAATATTGTTAGCGTCGTCGATTACATGATTGTTAGTCATAATGTAGCCATCATCGCTTATTATAACGCCGCTGCCGGCACCCTGAGTTACGTACTGCTGCATCCATGAGTCAGAAGCTACGCTCTCGGTTTTGATTTCTACGACACTTGGCTGGCATTTAGATGTAATTTCTTTAACTGTAAGAGGGCTGCCTGTTGCACTTTCCAGAGTGTAGCCTGTTGTGTGTATGCCATTAGAGGATGTGCTTGACGTTGGAGCTGCTGCCGGCCCCCCAGCCATTGAACTTCCCAGCATCACTCCGCCAAATCCGCAGCAGCCGCAAAGCAGCATGCATATGGCGATCATCAGAGCCAGAGATTTACGTGTGAACTGTACTGGCTTTGATTTCTTATGTGGTTTCTTCTTAACTTTGTTGATTTTAACTTCACCGTTTGTCCATGAAGATGTCTGTTCGCTGGTAAAATTTTGTCTAGGGTCGGCATATGTACCCTGTACGTGCTGGGCACGCTGTGCAGCCTTGGCAGTTTCTTCAGCATATGAGGCTGCGGCTTCAACACATTCCTTAGTTGGATCCTGTGGTGAATCGTACATTACGAAATTAGCACCATAATTTTCATTGATATTTCTCTTGTTTTCTTCGTTCATGATTTGTACCTCTCTTGCAATTAAAATATACTAGGCTTTTATGTGCATTATGTGTAGATAATATGTGAATTCGTTAGTGAAATGTGGTAAAATTAAATCTGTATTTTTTAACCTCGAAAGGAATATATTAATGAGTAAAGCTTTAATCGCAATAGACAAAAGTCGCTCTTTTAGAGTATACACTACTATAACAACAGATCTTGTTCAAGAGGCGTGCACTATTCATGATACAACTCCGCTGGCAGCTGCAGGACTTGGCAGGGTCATTACAGCAGCCGGTCTTATGGGCATCATGATGAAGAACCCAACTGACAAGCTGACAGTAAGCTTTAAGGGTGAAGGCCCTGCTAAGCAGATCCTGGCGACGGCTTATGGTAATGGTAATGTTAAAGGCTATATTGCTAACCCTGATGTTGATCTGCCTCTTAAGGATAACGGTAAGCTGGATGTTGGCGGTTCACTTGGAATTGGCGATTTGACTGTTATTAAGGATATCGGTCTTAAGGAACCATATATGGGAACTATCGCCTTAGTAACTGGCGAAATAGCGGATGACCTTACTGCTTACTACTTCATTTCAGAGCAGCAGAATTCATCAGTAGCACTGGGTGTTAAGGTTGAAACTGACTACAGCATCGGAGCTGCAGGCGGCATGATTATACAGATGCTCCCAGATGCAGAAGAAGGTTCGATCGATGCGCTTGAAGCTATGCTCGATAAGATGGAACCGATGACAACTATCATTTCCAGAGCAGTAGCGAATAATCCTATGCTTTCAGAGACAGGCTTGGTTCAGGCAGTTCTTGATGATATCTTTAAGGATGTTCCTGATGAATATAAACCTGAAGTTCTGGAATCCAGAGACATTAACTGGATGTGCGACTGCAGTAAGGAAAGACTGGAACAGGTATTAATGACAATAGGTCGTAAGGATTTGACAGAAATCATCGAAGAAGACGGCAAGGCTGAGCTCCAGTGCCAGTTCTGTCTTAAGAAATATAGCTTTAACGAACAGGAACTCAGAGACCTGCTCGCTTGCATGTAAAATCTCAATTTAAGCAGGAGGAAAAAATAAGTAATCAATAATAATGGCAAAAGTGAGCGAATGTGTTAAAGTCTACTCGGAGGAGTAAATTGGTATGAACATATCAAACATCACAAATTATAAGCCAAAGGATTTTGCTGAATTATTAGGGGTCT
>JAQXGH010000021.1 GCA_029006195.1 Bacillota bacterium | reverse complement strand
TCATTGATGCCTTAACGGATAACCGGCAACATATAATTATGCGAGGTCGCCGCTATCGACCCCGTCACTCACCTCCACGTGCTGTGTAGTATGCCAGTATTGCAGGAAAACTATAACAGGAAACAGATAAAAGCGAAAGGGCACCGGGTATTTTCATGACCCCATTGGTGTCTTTCGCAGAAAGACGGGTTATAATTATGAAGAAACATGTATTTCACAAATATACAATTAATAGGGATAACCAGGTAGAAGCATGGTTTGATGGAGATGGTAAGCCGGCTGATGATTTCATTAAAGAATACTTGATAAACCACAAAAGAAGCGTAGAAGAAGTGATTTTTTGGCAGGATGATGTTGGTAGAATGAAAAAGTACATCGATGTGCGAAAGGAGTTTGCCGACCTTAGCATTGCCAAAAACATCAAAAGAAATTACGCTTTTCTTGACATCGTAAATGGCTATATAGAAAGAGCTGTAAGGGAAAACTGCATAGAGCTTAGGCCTTACCTTGTTGAATATAAGAATCAGCTTTTTGATGACGATTTTATAGAAGAAGCTGAGTCGGATCTTTGCGATTACGAATTTGAACTTAGGGCCCCTTATCCTTATGAAATTTTCAGAGTGGGAAATAAAGTGACTTTTGGCAGATATTATCAGGATTCGGATAAAGAACTTAAGGATCTGGAATGGACCGTTCTTGATGTTGTGGATGACAGAGCGCTGCTTTTAACTGATAAAGTTATTGACTGCAGACTTTATAATGAAGAATGGGGCAGGATGACCTGGGATAGATGTACTCTGAGAGAGTGGTTAAATGATGAGTTTGCTAAACTGGCGTTTCAGCCGGATGAACTTGGCTTAATAATAAATAAACGGCTTGAGAATAAGAAGAATGAACTTTTCGGAACCGATGGCGGCCCGGATACAGTGGATAAGATATTCCTCTTAAGCTGTGAAGAAGCTAGAGAGCATTTTGGCAGCGATCAGGCGAGGAGGGCTGAAGCTACTGCATATGCTAAGGCCAGGGGCGTTAGCGATTTAGAAGGCTTTTCGCCATGGAGATTAAGATCGCCTGGATATAAGGGCGGATGTTACAACGCGTATATCTATGGGGATGGTTTGATTGAAAGGCAAGGCCACGTCAATAATTTTGATGGGTTTGGAATAAGGCCTGCCATTTGGATAGATCTTTCGCTATTTTGAGGAGGCTAGATGGAATCACAGACTAAAATAAAAGATATAAATGCTTTGGCTCTGGAGATTTTGGGACTTGCCAGAAGTACCCTCCTTGTGAATTTGCGCTTTATGGATACTGCTATTTGCAGACTAAAGCCAAGGCCATATAAGGGAAGTATAGCTGTAACGGGTGAATATATACTTTATTCGCCAGAGTATGTTGCCGGACTTTATAAGATGGGCAAAGAGCAGGTAATAAGGGCATACCTTCATATGGTTTTTCACTGCATCTTTCAACATTTCGCAGAGGATGAACCAGAAAGCGAGGACCTATGGGATCTGGCCTGTGACATTGCGGTGGAGAACGTCATAAACGAACTTGAACTCAAATGTACCGATAATGGAAGCCAGAAAATTCAGGAAGAGCTTCTGGCGCCAATAAGAAGGGATGCAGGCATAATCACTGCAGAGAAACTCTATAGGTACTTTAAGGACGGCAATGTGCCGGATGATGAACTGATAAAGCTTAAGGTAGCCTTTGCATTAGACGACCATAAACTCTGGTACAAATCATCTGGGGTTACGGCGGCGACGACTACTTTCGGCAGCGGAGATTCCGATCACGACGAGGATTCTGAAGGCGGCGAAATCGGATTCGGAACCGATGAAGAGGGAGAAGACGAAGAAGTAAAGCAGCTAAAGAAAATGTGGAGTGATATTTCCGAAATGCTTTTGATGAATCTGGAGAGTTTCGCCAAGAAGCAGGGGGATTCGGCAGGCGATATGATGCAAAATCTAAAAGCTGTAACCAGAGAAAAATATGACTATGCGGAGTTCCTCAAAAAGTTCGCCGTAATGGGCGAAGAGATGACCATAAATGATGAGGATTTCGACTATATTTTCTACACTTATGGGTTAAAGATGTACGGCAATATGCCGCTGATAGAACCGCTGGAGTATAAAGAAGCGAAGAGGATCAAAGACTTCGTTATAGCCATAGATACTTCGGGTTCGGTTTCTGGCGAACTCGTTCAGAAGTTCATACAGAAGACCTATAATATTCTAGAACAGCAGGAGAATTTCTTCACAAAGATAAATGTTCATATACTTCAGTGCGATACGGAGATAAAAGAACATGTGAAGGTTACTTCGAAACAGGATTTTGATAAATATATGGACGAAATGACACTAAAGGGATTTGGCGGAACTGACTTCAGACCAGTCTTTCAGTATGTTGACGAAATGAAGGATAACGGAGAGTTTACGGACTTCAAGGGTCTTATCTATTTCACAGACGGTTTCGGAACATTCCCTAGTAAGCCGCCGGACTACGAAGCGGCATTCATATTCGTTGATGATGAATACAATAACTACGATGTGCCGGTATGGGCGATTAAACTCATACTGCAGAGTAATGAAATATAGCAGGAGGCTAAAGCATGAACATTAATGATGCTAAAACACAGATAAAAAATGCCATGACGGCATACTTCACTAAGGATAAGTATGGTAATTACGTTATTCCTATTCATAAGCAGAGACCGGTATTTCTCATGGGTCCTCCAGGAATCGGCAAGACTGCTATCATGGAGCAGATCGCTTCAGAAATGGGCGTTGGTCTTCTGTCGTACTCAATGACTCACCATACCAGACAGTCAGCACTGGGACTGCCTTTTATTGAACATAAGGTTTATCAGGGTCAGGAATTCGACATTTCAGAATACACAATGAGCGAAATCATAGCATCAGTTTATGAACTCATGGAAAACACTGGAGTCAAGGAAGGAATCCTCTTCCTGGATGAAATCAACTGTGTATCTGAAACGCTGACTCCTATAATGCTGCAGTTTCTGCAGTACAAGGTATTCGGAAGACATCAGGTGCCGGAAGGATGGATCGTTGTTACAGCCGGCAATCCGCCTGAATACAATAACTCCGTTAGAGAATTCGACATAGTAACATGGGATAGACTTAAGCGAGTTGACTGCGAACCTGATTTCGAAGTCTGGAAGGAATACGCATATAAGACCGGCGTTCATCCTTCAGTTCTCACATACCTGGAAGTTAGACCATCTGATTTCTATAAGATCGAATCTACAGTAGACGGCAAGACTTTCGTAACTGCCAGAGGCTGGGATGATCTGTCACAGATGATAATTCTTTATGAGCAGAACGGCATTGATGTGGATGAAATGCTGGTTAGACAGTACGTTCAGAATCCTAAGATTGCTAAAAGTTTCGCTGTTTACTACGATCTCTTTAACAAATACAGATCTGACTATCAGGTGGACGCTATTTTAGCTGGCAATCCGCCAGCTGAGGTAATGCAGCGCGCCAAGGAAGCCAAGTTTGACGAAAGACTTTCTCTTGTTGGCCTCATCACAGATGCTGCAAACAGAGAAATGAAGGAAGTCGTAAATAGAGATGCAATGATCAAAAACCTCATGCAGTCCATTAAGACGTTCAAAATTGAATCGGCAAGCGGCACACCGACAGATGTTCTCGCTAGCATAATCACAGCTAAGGAAACTGAACTTAAGAACGGCAAAAAGGCCAGCACACTGTCATCAGATGCTGCGGCCATCCTCATTGATGAAATCGATGAACTTACTGCCAAGATGCATCTTATTGCAGGTCAGGAAGATGCTACTGAGGCCTTTAAGATAGTAAAGCAAGCCTTTGATGAAACCGTTAAGAGGGCTAAACTTTCTGCAAAGGCTGTAAAGCAGAAACTGTCAAATATGTTCATTTTCTGCGAGGAAGCATTTGGCGAAGGGCAGGAACTATTCCTTATTGTCAATGAACTTACAGCAAGCTACTACGGAACAATGTTCATTTCAAGATACGGATGTGAAGAATATTTCAAACACAATAAGAGCCTAATAGTATATGATAAAGAAAAAGAAATCGATAAGATCTTCGAAGATAAGAAGGACTACGACATTGATCTTTAGCTTTGGGAAGAGCAGCAGTAGAAGAAGGGTTATCTTAGTATGGATATAAGGGTTTTGCGTTATTTCCTGGCAGTAGCCAAGGAACAGAGCTTCACAAAAGCAGCGGAGATGCTGCACATAACTCAGCCGACTTTATCAAGGCAGCTTGCTGCTTTAGAGGAGGAACTGGGCACTTCTTTATTTGTAAGAGGAAGCAGAAGCATTACCTTAACTTCAGAAGGCGTACTGCTCAAGAGGAGAGCGCTGGAAATAATAGAACTCGAAGAGAAAACTCTAGAGGAGTTTAGGAGTGAAGATAATCTAATTGAAGGTAAAGTGACTATCGGATGCGGAGAGTTCTCTGCAGTCGAAGTGCTGGCTGACATATGCGGTAAGTTTAGAGAAAAATACCCTATGGTTCAGATCGGCATCCATACTGCAACTGCAGATGTGGTATACGATCGCATGAGTCAGGGGCTTATAGATATAGGATTATTCCTTGAACCTGTGAATACTGAAGGACTTGACTATATCCGGTTAAATGATACGGATTACTGGGTAGTGGGAATGAAGCCAGATGATCCGCTTGCCGATAAGGAATATATTACTAAAGAGGATCTTCTGAACCTGCCTATTATGCTTCCTGAAAGAGCTAATGTTCAGAGTGAAATCGCCAACTGGTTTGGTAAGGATTTCGAGAAGCTCAATATAGCTTTTGTAACTAATCTGGGAACTAATGCAGGTGTTATGGCGTCAAATGGTCTGGGATATCCTTTATCGATCGAAGGTGCTGTGAAATACTGGAGCCAGGATTTCCTCATACAAAAAAGAATATATCCTGAACTGAAAACAAGTACCGTGATCGCCTGGAGAAGGAACATTCCTTATCCTAAAGCAGTACAGAAGTTCATAGAAGAAATAAATTTTTTTGGAGGTAATAGATTATGAGTAAGAAATTAGTAGCATATTTCAGTGCCAGCGGAGTTACAAAGAACGTCGCAGAAACAGCAGCTGCTGCAATAGGAGCAGACATATATGAAATCGAACCTAAGGTGCTTTATACTAAGGCCGACCTTGACTGGATGGATAAGAACTCGAGAAGTAGCGTTGAAATGAGGGATAAGAAATATAGACCAGAAATGAAGGATACTGCTCTTGACGTAAGCCAGTACGATGAAATACTGTTAGGCTTCCCTATCTGGTGGTATGTGGCGCCTACTATTATAAATACATTCCTTGAAAAGCATGACTTCTCAGGAAAGACTATCACACTGTTTGCTACATCAGGCGGAAGCGGTTTTGGTAATACAGTAAAGGAACTTATGCCTTCAGCAGCAGGTGCTGATATTAAAGAAGGTAAGATCCTCAATCACGTTTCAAAGAAGGCCATAGAGGAATGGGCCATGTCAGTTTAGAAAGAGGTATTAGATATATAATACGAGGAGGATGATATGATTTATAACAAGTTTGATGACAAAGAAATATCAGCTCTCGGTATGGGCGCAATGAGACTTCCTGTTATCGATGGAGATGATAATAAGATAGATGTAGATGCCTCAAGGGAAATGATAAAAACTTGTATGGAAGCAGGTATCAACTACTATGATACAGCATATGGATACCACGGTGGTAATTCAGAACTGGTAGTTGGTGAACTCTTAAAGGAATACGATAGAGATAGCATTTACATCGCTTCAAAGTTCCCGGGATATGATCTTGGAAATATGCCAAAGGTAAAGGAAATCTTTGAAGAACAGCTTAAGAAGTGTCAGGTTGAGTACTTCGATTTCTATCTATTCCATAATGTATGTGAAATGAATATAGATGCATATCTGGATCCTCAGTACGGCATCTATGATTATCTGATGGAACAGAAGAGAAACGGCAGAATCAAGCACCTGGGTTTCTCAACTCATGGCGATCTTCCATGCATCAAGAAATTCCTGGATGCATATGGTAAGGATATGGAATTCGCTCAGCTGGAGCTCAACTACTTCGATTATAAGTTCCAGGATTCAAAGGAAAAGGCTGAACTTGTGGCAGAGTGGAATCTTCCGATCATCGTAATGGAACCTGTTAGAGGTGGACAGCTGGCTAACCTGCCAGAAGAAGATGCGGCTAAGCTTAAGGCTCTGAGACCTGAAGAAGATGTTGTTGCATGGGCTTTCAGATTCCTGCAGACACTGCCAAACATCGTTACAACACTTTCAGGAATGTCAAACATGCAGCAGCTGAAAGCAAACCTTAAGACTTACGAAGAAAATAAGCCTTTAAACGATGAAGAAATGGAAACAGTACTGGGCATCGTAGATGATATGATCGCTAGAACTACAGTTCCATGTACAGGCTGTAACTACTGTGCTTCCAAGTGTCCAAAGAATCTCAACATTTCATTCCTTCTCAAGCTCTATAATGAAGCTATGGTAGAAGGTTCAGGCGCATTCATCTCATCAATGGCACTGGCATCAGTAGCAGAAGATAAGAAGCCTGAATGCTGCATAGCATGTGGAGCATGTGAAAAGGTTTGCCCTCAGAAAATAAAGATTTCAGAAGAACTCGCTAAATTTGCAGAGAAAATGAAGGGCTAAATAATGCGATTTCATAATAAAAAAAGGCTGCCCCTTGATAAAAGCGGCAGCTTTGTTGTTATTTGTGATATTAATGCCAGCTGAATGTTACCATTCCGTAAATGTAAATAAAGATGATTGCCAGTGGAATCAGATATTTGAAAATTGGTTTCATCCATTCTCTGATCTTAAGGCCCTTACCTGCGTTGGCTTCTGCAACGAAGTTGTCCCATCCCCAGCCTTTCTTATAGCAGCAGAAGAGGGTAATTACCAGTGAACCAAGCGGCAAGATGTTTACTGAAACCAGGAAGTCCCAGAAGTCAAGGAATGTTGTTCCTTCTGCAAATGGTTGGAAATGTATTAATGAGAAGCCAAGAGCAGTTGTAAGTCCCAGTCCAAATACAATGCTTCCGCATATAGCGCAGCTCTTAGGGCGGCTAACAACTGTAAGTTCACGGATCATGGCTACAAGGTTTTCGCAAACAGCCAGAACTGTTGATAATGCAGCGAATACCATGAACAGGAAGAACATTGTTCCCCAAAGTCTACCGCCACTCATATTGTTAAATACTGTAGCCATACTGTCAAAGAGAAGGCTAGGACCAGCAGATACTTCGATATCATATGTAAAGCATGATGGGAAAATTATAAGTCCCGCAACGATAGCAACAAATGTATCGAGCATAATAACGTTAAGTGATTCGCCCAGAAGTGAGCGTTTCTTATCGATGTAGCTGCCGAATATTGCCATAGAACCCATACCTACAGAAATTGTAAAGAATGCTTGGTTCATTGCAGCTACTATGGTGCTACCGCTAATTTCAGCAATATCAGGAACCAGGTAAAAATACAGGCCTTCACGTGCGCCGTCAAGTGTAAGGCTGTTAGCAGCTAAAACCAGTATTAGACCAAGCAGGCAAACCATCATTACCTTAGTTACTTTCTCAAGTCCGCCGTTAAGGTTAAAGCTGAGAACGAAGAATGCGATAATAAGTGTAACAGCCAAATATATTACATTAATAGATGGTGTACTTATCATCTTAACAAAACCGAAGTCGTTATTTGTGCCAGTAGCAAACTTAACGAAATAGTAAATGAGCCAGCCGGTTACAACTGTATAAAACGCCATAAGGGCGAAGTTACCGATAAGTGCAAATGTTCCGTGGATATGCCATCTTTGACCTGGCTTCTCCAGCTGCTGATACATATAGAGTGGGCTGGCCTGCGATGCTCTACCGATTGAAAATTCCATACTCATAATAGGAGGGCCAAGAAGTACCAGGCAAACAATGTAAATGAATACAAATCCACCTCCACCATTCTGACCGCACATCCATGGGAACTTCCAGATATTCCCGCAGCCTATGGCACAACCTGCAGATAAGAAAATAAAGCCCAAACGGCTTCCAAGATGCTCTCTTGAATTCATAAATTCCTCCATAAATAATTTTACCCCAATAGAATATACCTGTAAAATGCTGATAAATCAAGGAAATGTTAGAAATCAAACATACATAGAAACCTAAGTAGAGTATTATTGCCATAGATAAAGAAAAAAGATATTATAAATTATGGAGGTGAGAAAATGATAAGACAGATTATTCATATAGATGAAGAAAAATGTAACGGATGTGGATTATGTGCGAAAGCTTGCCACGAAGGTGCTATCGGGATGGTAAATGGTAAAGCTAAGCTTATTCGTGATGACTACTGCGATGGAATGGGCGATTGCCTGCCGGAATGTCCTACTGGTGCTATCACATTCGAAGAAAGAGAAGCTGCACCATATAACGAAGCTGCTGTACAGGCAAATAAGCAGAAAATGGCAGGAAGACTTAATAACTGGCCGGTTCAGATAAAGCTGGCGCCTCTTAGCGCACCATACTTTAGTGGCGCTGATCTCCTTATCGCAGCAGATTGCACTGCATATGCATATGCTGATTTCCATAAGGATTTCATCAAGGATAAAATCACTTTAGTTGGATGTCCTAAGCTTGATAGTGTGGACTATAGCCAGAAGCTGTCAGCTATATTTGCTGGTAACGACATAGCTAGCATAACCCTTGTAAGGATGCAGGTTCCATGCTGCGGCGGCCTTCAGATGGCAGTTAAGAAGGCAATCGATGCAAGCGGTAAATCAATCCCGCTTAAGATTGTTACAGTATCCACTGACGGCAAAATTTTAGATTAAATTAATAATTCGTTTGACTTTGGCTCGGAGCACGCTTTTTTTAATGCGAGAGCAGCAACTTTAGTCATAGCAGGATTCAGTTTACGAGCCTTCTTACTTTCTTATAGGGTCTGTTACCGGGAACTATGATTGAATCAGATGAAGCTCCTTAATGCTGATGTAAAAAATAAAACTACATCAAATGGTATTATATAGCCTTTGCGGTGTAGTTTTTCATAAATGAATATGGAAATGATAAGAAGGTTACAAGCGAGCTCCTGTCTCTATCGACAGGCTGCAACCCTGTTACGATCCGCAATATCATCAGCAGTTTAAGTAAAGACGGGATGATTGATGTTAAATTCGGACCTGGAGGAAGCAGGAGTGGGGACATTGGCGAAGATATGTAAAACATATAAAGAAAAATATCCGCTGGTTCAGATTGTATTGCATACTGCAACATCAGATTCAGTGTATGAGATGATGAACAAAGGACTTGTAGATATTGCATTATTCATAGAGCCGGTGGACCCCGAAGGGCTGGATTATATCCGGATCACAGATTGATTTTACGAGTAATCTTGGAACGAATGCCGGAGTTATGGCGGCAAATGGACTGGGGTATCCAATCCAGTACGGTGATTGCCTGGCGACGGAATATCCCATGTTCTTTGGCAGTCCGTAAACTGATCGAAGAGATTAATGCTTTTCAGGCATAAAACAAAATCCAATATAAGCATTAGACATAATGAAGAGATAGAGCTTAAAATAGATGTGTAAGATGAATGTAAATCTTATACATCTATTTTTTGTGAAAAATACGTATAGAAAGGGGCTTTTTATTATGAGTAAAAAATTAGTGGCATTTTTCAGTGCAAGCGGAACAACAAAAAAAGTAGC
>JAQXGH010000020.1 GCA_029006195.1 Bacillota bacterium | reverse complement strand
ATCCTGCACGAGTTCTTCCTGCGGTAGCGTCTTGACAGAGACCCCTAATAATTCAGCAAAATCCTTTGGCTTATAATTTGTGATGTTTGATATGTTCATACCAATTTACTCCTCCGAGTAGACTTTAACACATTCGCTCACTTTTGCCATTATTATTGATTACTTATTTTCTCCTCCTTAAAGGTCATTATAACATAGTCTCATTGATTTCCGGTAGATTAATAATGCGAGTGCAGACTTTCTCCGCCAGCGCCATATTATGAGTGATAACGATCATGCTCATGCCGCGCTCCTCGGCGATTTCAAGGAGTAGATTCCAGACCTGCGCCTGGGTGATCACGTCCAGCATAGTCGTAATTTCATCGCAAATCAGAAGCTCAGTCTGCGGAGCCAGAACTCTGGCTATGCAAAACCTTTGCAGCTCGCCTCCAGAAAGCTCTGACGGCCAACGAGTCAGCCACTCATCTTCGATGCCCATCCTGGCAAGTAGCTCCTTGTCAGGTTCCCAGCATTCAGTCAGGGTCTTGCCCATTTTCCAGCGCGGATTTACCGCAAGTTCCGGATGCTGATACACCATCTGCACAGGGTTAAAGCCGCCGTCAAAAGGCTCACCGTCAACCAGCACCTGGCCCGAAGTCGGCTTAACGTAACCTGCTAGAATTTTTGCCAGGGTACTTTTGCCAAAGCCCGATGGACCCACGATCCCTACGCGCTCGCCCGGATGAACCTCCAGGCTCACATTCTTAAGGACCCACGGCGATTTATCTGTATATCTGAAGTTAATATTTTTTGCCTCAAGTAGCATGGATGCACCTTACCTTTCCGCCTCTGACTTCACGCTCCTCCTGCTGACCCCCGCAGGCCTCGTCCCTATATGGGCATCGGTCCGCGAAGAGACAGCCTGACGGCAGATTGCCGGCGTATGGCTGAGTGCCCGCGATCGGTTTGAAGCCGTTTTGCGGCAGAGCGTCAATAAAGGCCTGGCTGTATGGGTGACGCAGCGCGTCCTTGCCAGCCAGAAAGTCAGATATTGGCGCTACCTCAACGATGGTTCCCGCATAGAACACAGCCACGCGGTCTGCAACGCCAAGCGCCAGATCTATATCATGAGTGATAAGCAAAACCCCCGCACCCTCATCTGCGAAGCTTCTGAAATGGCTAAGTGTTTCCATTGCCATCTCCAGATTGAGACCAGGTGTCGGTTCGTCTGCGATTATAAGTTCAGGGTTTCCCATCATAGCGCCTGATATCAGCACGCGGCGGGCCATTCCTCCGCTAAGCTGGAATGGATATTTATTTTCTGTATCACGAGGAAGCTGATATTTATCAAAGAGTTCCTCCTGTCTAGCCTTAGTTCCGTAGACGCCCTTTACCTGCCTGCCCACCTTCATGAGCGGGTCGAGATATCCCACAGACTGAGGGATAAAAGCGATTTCGCGTCCCAGAAGCTCACTGCCCAGTTTGTTGCCTTTGTACGAAACTGTACCGGTAGTGCGGGCGTTCTTTGGCAAAAGCCCCAGCGCTGCGTTTGCCAGTATGCTCTTGCCGGAACCACTGGATCCCACAACCGCCACTATCTCGCCTGCGTTAACGTCAAGCGAGAGGCTGTGGAGAACTTCTAAGTCTGATTTTTTGAAAGATCCCTTGCGGTACATGCTGAAGGAAACAGTCAAATCTTTAATGCTGAGTAAAGTCATGTTCCCTCCTATTCGTTACCGCTGTCTGGATTCCACAGCTTCTTCAGAGTTTCACCGATTAGATCAAAAAGCACTACAGCTATCAGCAGCATGAGGCCAGGGAATACGGCCATCCACCACTTGCCTGTAGTTATATAATTCATGGATTCTGCCAGGATAACGCCAATCGCCGGCATTTCTTTGGCCAGACCAAATCCCAGGAATGTAACTGCCGCTTCATGCATGATAGCATGAGGGAACAGCAGAATAAGTCCGATAAGAAATGATGGCAGAACGTGCGGGATCATGTGATGGATCGCGATATAAGCCGGGCTCTTGCCCATCTGTCTTGATGCCAGAACGTACTGTGATGAGCGCACCTGCAGAACCTCCTGGCGCACGATTCTAGTCAGAGCAGGCCAGTGAGTCAGAGCTACGGCAAGGGTTACGCCAAAAGCGCCTTTTCCCATCATACATGAAATTAAAATTAGGAGCACCAGATGAGGAAGGCCCATGCAGAGGTCTACCGCCAGCTTCAGCACTCTGTCAGTCCATCCGCCAAGGATAGCTGATGCAGTACCAAATACCATGGCGATGACAGCGCTTACTGCCGCCGCTATGCTTCCTATAACCAAACTGTTCGAAAGTCCCTTAATGCATCTCATGAACATATCGCGGCCCATGGCGTCAGTTCCGAAAAAATGCGCGCTGCTTGGTGCCAGCAGCTTATTGTCATAATTGACATCGTATGAAGCCGGATTCATAAAAAGGCCCCAGGCGAAAATGCCCAGAAGATAAATGCCAGCGAGGCTTATTAAGATGAGGGCCAGTTTTTTCCTGTTAAACATTTTCGCCCTCCCTTATTCTAGGATCGCATATTCCGTAGAGAAGGTTAGCGATCAGATTTCCTGCAAATACGAATATCGCACTGATCAGTGCAATGCCCAGAAGAAGCGGCACGTCCCCGTTCATGGCAGCAGCAGTTGTCGCCGTGCCTATGCCTGGATATGCGAAAACGTTTTCTGCCAGAGCCATTCCGCCAAAGAGTTCACTAAAAGAAGCGAACTGCAGCGTGATCGCAGGCAGCAATACATTTCTAAGAACGTGATTTTTCACGATTTGAGATTGTGACTCGCCTCTAGCCTTAGCATAAAGAATGAAGTCGCTATCGATTATTTCAACGACTCTCTGACGTGTGTAGAGCACAACTTCGCTGATATTGGCAATAGTCAGCGTGATCACAGGCAGCACCAGGTGGTGTATCCTGTCAGCCAAAGTAACATCAGCCTCTAAAGTCCCCATAGGCGCAGCCATTCCAATCGGGAACCATCCCAGCTGAACAGCGAAAACTACCAGGAACATAAGTCCCAGCCAAAATGTAGGCGCTGATTTGATTGCCAGGCAAAATACCTTCGTAACTCTATCGATTATGCCGCCCTGCCTAATACCACAAATGACGCCCATAAAGAATCCGAGGATTCCTGAGAGCGCCCATGCCAGCATCATTAAAACCAGAGAAGCTGCGAAGCGCTCTGCTATAACGGCGCTTACAGCCTTTTTATATGTAATAGACATTCCCATATCGCCATGGAGAATGTTAGAAAGCCACGTCAAAAAGCGCTGCGGGAGCGGGTCATTTAACCCCCAGTACTCCGCTATCTCCATCTGTGCTTCCGGCGACAGAGTGGAGTTGATTCCTATATAGGACACCAGCGGATCGATGGGTGATTTCGTTATTAATATGAATGCAAGTAAGCTGACAAGAATCAAGAGAAAAAACATCCTGAAAGCTTCATAAAACAAATTCTTCTTTTTAATCATTCTCTATTTTCCAATCCTTAAGGTTACAAAGAGCCGGGCTTCCGTGACCGTGCGGATGAGGTATCTGAGTCTCTTCTGAAATATTCAGATTGTCATTAACGAAATATGAGTGTTCGATGTTGACTATATAAAGGTAAGGGTATTCTTCATCGCCGATTTCCTGCGCTTCCTTCCAGGCAGCGTTAGCGTCTTCCTGATTTGTTGCCGCGATTGCCTTGTCGATAGCCGCGTCACACTTAGGGTTGCTGTAACCGGTTACGTTGGCATACTGCGTTTCCAGGAACATTTCTGAATCATAAGTCTTATATATTACAGTAGGACTGAACTGGCCCCATCCCCAGACGATAGGGGTCATGTTTTCTTCTTCCACTGCTACGTCCCATGATTCGTTTCTTACATTTATTTCGATGCCAAGTGTCTTAGCGTTTTCTGCCAGAGCGGCTGCCAACTTATATCTGTCCTCGTCATTTCCTGGCGCGATCAGATCGAAGGCGCATTTCAGGTCACCCTTTTCCAGGATGCCGTCGCCATCGGCGTCTTCCCAGCCAGCATCAGCCAGGATTTCCCTAGCCTTTTCAACCTGGCCGTCATCGTAAGTGTCAGTGGATGCCCACGGCAGGTTGTCAGTGAAGTTTACTGATGGCTTACCTTCGCCGTTAAAGGCATTGTCGATGATCTGCTGACGGTCGATACCGATTGCCAGCGCCTTTCTAACCGCTAAATCACTTGTTACATTATTACCTACTTTATATTCATTACCCTGGCTGTCCTTCGCCTTGCCCGGTTTGCCTGTTGGCAGACTGATGTTTCTAACATCCATAGTCTCCAGCTTATGAAGTGACATGCCTTCGATTTTTTCATTTATATATGTTGAACTTACCATTACAACGTCCAGCTGATTTGACACTGCGTTTGAATAAGCTGTGTCCTGATCCATGGATACGATGTTGACCTGCTCGATGTCAGGTGTCTCGCCCCAGTAGTTCTCATTTACTTGCAGGATTATCTGCTGGTTAGGATCATACTGAACAACCTTATATGCGCCAGTTCCTATAGGCATAGTGTCAAAAGTTTCACTATCGTATGAGTCGCTTGGCACTATCTGCAGTGCTGCAGTAGTGTCAAGGAATGGTGAGTAAGGCTGGGTGAGAGTAAACACTACCTTGTAGTCGCCGTCAGCTTCAACCTTCTTAAGTCTTGTCAGGTCCACTTCTTCGTTGTTTGCCTGATTTGCTTTCACTTCATTATATGTAAAGACTACATCCTCTGATGTGAAGTCGCTGCCGTCACTGAATTTAACGCCTTCTTTGAGGTTAAAAGTATATGTGAGCGCATCGTCGCTTACTTCCCAGCCTGTTGCCAGATCATCTACATACTGGGCATCCGGGTCGACCTGCAGAAGCGCTTCATTTATAACGGGATAGCCGTGCGGCATAAATCCCTTAACAGGGTCCATTGAACCTTCGAAAATTCCATTTCCAATATATATGTTAATGCTTTCGTTGCTATCGCCCGGCACTGCGCCTTGGCCTTCCTGGCTTCCGCATGCTGTGAATGACATTACCATAGCTACAGATAATAATGCCGCTATAATTTTTTTCTTCATCATTATATAATGCTCCTTTCACTATCTCTATTTCAAATTATACTGGAGTGCTTTAGTGTCGTGAAGCCCCCCTGGGGGTTAAAAAACCTGTGACACGGCGCACAATTTGTGCCGCCCATGTCCCACTTTATGTGACAGGCCTGTCACAGTTTTTGGGGCGCGCACCGTGCGCCCACTTATCGTTAAATTTGTATTAACAGGGTTTGTAGACTTTGCATCAAATTATTCATTGTTGAAAAATCAACATTTGGGAGCATTTCGTTAATTTTTTATTTAATTATATTTCATATGTGCCAAAGAATTGGCATCATACTTGCTCTATATAAGGGCGTATTTATTAATAATTGTCGGATATTACTTATCAGGAGGAGACAAAATGAGAGAATATCATGCTTACGGAGAGGAAACTCCTTTTATCAAGGCTGGTCCTTTTAAAATCAGACTTCCTTTCGTCCACTACAGATTTGAAATCGCAGACTATATTCAAGGTCTGCTGATGTGCGCAGTTTGTCTGGGAGCATTACCACTTCTGACAGACAACCTGGGAATGCCTCAGGAAGTAGCACTGGCAATCGTTATTCTGAACGGATTCTTCTACATGTGGCACACATTACTCGGTGACCCAGTAGTACCTGGATGGATCACACCGGCTATCCCGCTTCTGATTGCTTATTGTCAGACATTCGAGATCGGCCAGGAAAGAATGCAGGCACTGTGTGCATTCGAAATTACATTAGGTATCTTCGCTATCATCCTTGGCTTAACTGGTCTTGCTGGTAAGCTGGTTGGTATGGTACCAAACGCAATCAAGGGCGGCGTTATTCTGGGCGCTGGTATTGCAGCTATCAACTCAATCTTCTGCGCTGGCGGTAAGTTTGAAGCAATGCCTATCACAACAGCTATCTGCCTGGCAATTGCATTCTATCTTCTTTTCTCAAACGGCTTCCAGAAGCTGGTTGGAAAGAGCAGAGTATTTGAAACAATCGGTAACCTGGGTATCCTCCCATGTATCGTAGTTGCAGCAATCATCGGACCTATCATCGGCGAATGTGCAGTTCCGGAAATCAACTGGGGATTATCACATCCTGATTTCGCAACACTTTGGACTGACTGGGTTCCATGGGGAACTATGGGTTGGCCTTCACTGATGATGTTCATTAAGTCAATCCCTACAGTAATCGCTATTTATATCGTACTGTTTGGTGACGTTGTACAGAGTAAGGCACTGGTTAAGGACGCTGACGTAACTAGACCTGATGAAAAGGTTGATTACAATCCTAACAGAGCTCACCTGATCTTCGGTATCAGAAACACAGTCATGGGCGTTATTGGTCCTGATATCACAATGTGCGGACCACTTTGGGCAGCAATGCAGGTAGTAGTTTGTGACCGTTATAAGAAGGGCAGAAAGTCAATGCAGTCAATCTTCGGCGGCGCTGCTTGCTTCAGATTTGGTACATTCACAGGCTACTGGCTTGGACCTATCGTATCACTGGTAACTCCAATCCTTTCAGTAGCATACGCATTAACAATGATCGTACAGGGATTCGTAAGTGTACGTGTTGGTATCCAGCAGTGCAGAAGCTTTAAGGACCTGGGTATCGCAGGTATCGTTGCTGGCGTAATCCTCGCACACAACGCATCATGGGGCCTCGCAGTTGGTATCCTCTGCTGCCTCTTCTGCTACGGCAAGGATTTCTTCAAGGGCGACACTACATTCGGAAGCCTCTTCTCACCAGAAGTTGAAGCTATGACTAACGATTCACTGGATGATGATGAAGATGCTACAGAAGAAGCTACTAATGTTAAGCCTGCTGCTTAATTATTAATAGATTTTCTAAAAAAGTAAAATAGTGGGTATTGGGAAAAACCTCCATATAAAATATATGGAGGTCTTTTCCTGTATTTAATAATTATCGGAATTACGAGTTTCCTCTTGTCCCAATTGGAGTCTATCATAAAGTATGATTACATATCAATACCATATTTCTGAATTTTTCTGTGAAGTGATCTGCGGCTGATGCCAAGAGCCAGCGCTGACTTAGTCTTATTACCGCCGTTTTCCTCAAGGACTCTTATTATTACTTCACGTTCCTTGCTATCGATAGTATCAGTCAGCATTGTATTTGATGAATTATCGCTCTGCGCACCGGCACTATCTACCGCTGCACTGCTTCCCGCATAAATAATATCACTTGGAAGGCATGATGCTTCGATTACATCGTCTGAAGTGATTACGATACATCTCTCGATTATATTCTCAAGTTCTCTGATATTTCCCGGCCATGAATAGTTAATGAGTCTTTCCATGGCTGCAGTGCTTATCTTCTTAGGCGCAATTCCACCTGAGATAGCTGCTGAGTGTCTCAGGAAGTAATCAACAAGATACTTAATGTCTTCTTTACGTTCTCTAAGAGGCGGGATATGGATAGGAACAACATTAAGTCTATAATAAAGGTCCTCTCTGAAGTTACCCTTCTCAACTTCCTCCTTGAGATTCTTATTAGTTGCCGCGATGACTCTAACGTCTACAGTAATACTTGATACGCCGCCCAGTCTTTCGAAAGTTTTCTCCTGGAGTACGCGCAGAAGCTTAACCTGAAGAGCCGGTGAAATATCGCCAATTTCGTCAAGGAAGAGAGTACCACCGTCAGCGATTTCGAATCTGCCAGGCTTAGAAGTAGCCGCGCCAGTAAATGCGCCCTTCTCATAGCCAAATAGTTCACTCTCCAGAAGGTTATCTGGAATAGCGCCGCAGTTTACCTTGATCATAGGCTTATCGGCTCTGTTACTCCACTCGTGGATCTGGGTTGAAATAACTTCCTTACCTGTTCCGGATTCACCAGTGATCAGCACAGTAGCATCCGCCAATGCAACTTTCTTGGCAAGTTCGTAAACTTCCTGCATTTTAGGGCTTTTGCTTACGATCTTAGGGTTAACCACCATACTATCCAGAGCGTCCCGACTCTCTTCACTATAAAGAGATGCTTCCAGTTTCTTTACCACTGAAACCAGTTCGTCAATGTCAAACGGCTTAGTTACGTAGTCCTGGGCACCGCTTCGTAGAGCGTCAATGGCTGTTTCAGTTGTTGCAAAGGCTGTAATCAGGATAAATCCAACACTTCTGTCGAATTCTCTGACCTTATGCAAGAACTCAATCCCATCCATATTCGGCATTCTAATATCACTTATGATAATGTCGATGTTGGAATGATGCATCACATCAAGCCCTTCGGCACCGTCTCCAGCTGTGAGAACCTCATAGCCTTGTTTCTTAAGCACTCTGCTAAGCAGCATTCTTACATTCTGCTCATCATCTACTATGAGTATCTTTCTGTTTGCCATTATTTCACCTATTTACTCTCTTTATGATTGATTGCTTCTAACAATATTTTGAACTGAGTCATTTCGCCCTCAACACTCTCTACTTCCATTACGCCGCCATGAGCTTCGACATTTCTAACCGCAATAGGAAGTCCCATTCCTGTACCTTCCGCTCTAGTTGTAAAGAATGGATCAAAGAGTCTGGCTGAGTTCTCGGCCGGTATACCAATACCATTATCTTTTACCTTGATACCTACCATGTTTCTTGTTCTATAGTACTTAGAACTTACTTCGATCAGGCCGCCATCCGGCAATGCCTGTATCGCATTAAGCAGCAGATTGAGAAGTACCGGCTCCATAAGCTCTCTGTCCAGCATTACATACGGAACATCCTTCTTCTCCACCCTGATTTCAACGTTATCAGGCTTACTTCCCTTAATAAGTCCTACAGAGTAATCTATGAGATCGTTTACATTGCAAGGCTTAAGGTCTGGATTCTTAGGTCTAGCGAAGTTAAGGAACCTGTTAAGCATGTCATTTAATCTATTTACTTCATGGATAATGATATCAAGCTCCTCAGCATCAGCATAATCCAGCTGCAAAAGCTGTGCATATCCCTTGATGCTTGTCAGCGGATTTCTGATTTCGTGAGCCAGGCTGGCCGCCATTTCGCCCAGTGATTCCAGAGTCTTAACTCTGTTGGCACTTTCCTCGAATCTCTTAATATCATCGATCTTCTGGAAAATACAGATTGCACCCATAACTTCTTCATTAGCGCCAAACTGTATTCTGATACTATATACAACGGTTATGTTTTCACCGTCAACATTCTTAATATCGGTCAGAGTCTTAAGCAGGATGGAACCCTCATTAATGCACTTCTTAAGTGAATCTACAAGTACTGATATGCCATATGGCACAGGATTAGAAACGTTGATACCAATAATATCATCATGCTTTATTCCTGTGAGATCCTCTGCAACCTTATTAAAAGTTGTGATTTCACCTGCTGGAGAAATACCTATAACGCCTGTTGGCAGATTCTCATATGTCCGCTCGACATACTGCATTACCTCAGCCATTGACGTAACTTCGCCGGACTTTTCCAGAACCTGCGTCATAGTCTCTTTTAGCTTATCCAACATAAGGTTAAAGGAATTAGCAATGTCAGAAAGCTCACCATTATCGTTAACGTCTATGCCCTTGCTTATATCACCCTCAACAACATTATTTGCCGCATCTGCCAGTGCCTTAACAGGCTCCTGAATTTTATACGATATCTGCTTAGCCAGATTCCAAAGCAAAATAAGCGTCAGTACCAGCAGTATAATAGTTATAGTCTTAAGCAGATTAAGATCTCCATAAGCATCACTATAGAGCTGCTCAAGTCCAACATACCATCCGTACTGGCCATCTACCTTAGAAAGCGAAGTTATATAGCTTCTCTGGTTCTTATATGTTTCCTGGAAATACACATCCCCCTTGAAATCAAACTTGTACGGCATAGTACTATCCTCATTGATCAGAAAACAATTTTCGCTGAGATTAAGTTCCTGCAAACCGGCATATACCTTATCTCTATCTTCTTCTAAATCAAGGGAATATCCATTAGCTTCAATTTCCTGCTCAACGAGATTATCAAGAATATATATTTCCTCTTTCATCGAGGTTTCTTTAAGATCCTTACTGATGGTTTCGATGCCAAAAACTACAAGATACGACATAACAACAAGAAAACATGCTGCGAATACTATCAGATAGAACATTGTCCTCGTTCTAATCGACTTAAACATAATCAGCTCCTCCAAGACCACTCGTATTATACCACAAAGGTATATAAATAATTCATAAATTAACTTAAATAGTGTGCGCTTTTGTCCCATTATTGTGCCAAAAGGGTTACACTTTTCGGGGCATTTTTGCGCCCACTGCGCTAACAGCACTTCTGTGCACGTGCAGTCACAAACTTTTCGCGTCCCAGAAACGTTGAAATTTCAACGCTTAAAAATACTTTTCAAAAAATAAAAAAACCTGCCAGGTTTTGGCACGCGCTTTGCTTTATATATGGGTGTATTTAATAATTATCGGATGCGTGTAAACGTAATCAATTAATGTCCTTTTTCTAACTTAGTAGTGGAAGAAACAAGTAACGCCTCAAAAGTAAATAATAAAAACCATAATGATAACAAACCAAAATGCTAACAACCAAAATGATAAAAAATAAACCTCCTCTTGTTTCTTCGCAAATACAACCACACACAAACTAACAATAATCGGGTATTGGGAAGAGAGCCTCTGGTAAAACAGAGGTTTTTTTCTTTGCAAAAAAAGACCTCATCCGAGAATGAGGCCTTTGCATAATAAATCTTACATGAATACAAATCCAGTAATGATATATGCGATAAACGAAAGAGCTGCGGCAATACCTGCATAAGGCAGAGTTGCCATCATGAGATTCAGGGTCTTGATCTGTACGCCCTGTGATGCCAGGATTACGCCATCACCGTAGAGGCAAGTGTTTGAACCTAATGTAGCGCCTGAGAATACTGCTGCTGAAACGATGATTGGATCAGCGCCCATAGCGTTAGCCAGTGGAATAACGATTGGGATGATGATTGCAGCCAGATCCCAGAAGCAACCTGTAGCGTAAGCGTAAACACCGCATACTAGGAATACTGCAGCTGGCAGGAATGCGCCCTTCATGATAGGTGAAGTTACTGCGATTACGTAGTCAGCCAGGCCCAGTTCAATGTTAGCGTTCTGAACTGAGAATGCCAGAAGTGAAAGTACGAATACGAATCCCATTGACATTACGCCTTCAAAGCATGAGTCGAGCAGTTCAGTGAACTTCATCTTCTTTTCTGCTACGTACATGATGCAAGCAACCAGTGTACCTGCTGATGCGCCCATAAGAACATCTGTATCAGTTGACAGAGTAACAGCGATCATAACAACCAGTGGAATCAGGAAGTTCCAAGGCTTAGCGTTTGCATTTTCATCAGTATCGTCTCCTGCCTTAGCACTTGCAACGAGTTCAGGGTCAGTGCCTTCAGGGAATACATCGCCTAAAGTTTCGTATCTTTCATAAGCCTTCTTCATTGCGCCAACCTTAGGAATTACGCCGCAGATCTGAAGCAGACAAATGATTACTGCGAAAATCGCATAGAAAGCGAATGGCAGACCGTGAATGTAAGCAGTCATTGATGAACCGTTGATTTCAACGCCCTGATCACCCATCAGAGTTGCGAAGTATACAGCCCATGATGAAAGCGGGATAAGAAGACATACAGGTGCAGCTACAGTATTTACTACGTAACCAACCTGAACTCTAGGGATTCCCAGCTTGTCAGTGATACCCTTCATTGTAGTACCTACAGCCAGATTGTTGAGGTAGTCATCGAGAAAGATGATGATACCAAGGCCGAATGTACCCAGCAGAGCCTGCTTCTTAGTCTTGATGAACTTTCTGCACCATAATCCGAAATCTGAAACAGCTCCTGATTTATCATAAAGATGAATAAGAATACCGAAGATTGCGATTACAATCAGAAGCCACTGCAGTGAATCGTTTAAGAATGCTGCATAAACGTTGTCAAAGAATGCGCCTGCGAAACCTAATGGGCCATGTCCTAAGATCATAGCAGCCATTGATAAACCGCAAGTCATTGCGAACAGTGTGTGCTTAGTTGCTACTGCTACCACCAGGATAGTCAGTACCGGCAGCACACATAAAATACCATATTCCATACTTTTCCTCCTTTCGTATACCCGATATGGTTAACGGCTAATTTGTGAAAAATCTACAAACTAGCCTTTATATACGATTCTACCATCCATAATTGTCAGAAGAGCTTTTCGCTCTAACAGCTTGGCCGGATCTTCGTCAAATACTCTGCCGTCAATAACGGCGATATCAGCAATCTTACCAGCTTCAAGAGATCCGATTTTATCTTCAACTCCCATGCCGTAAGCGCCCATATATGTATAGCCTTCAAGAGCTGTGAAGATATCGATGTTTTCGTTGATATCTGCGCCCATCGGCTGGCTTTCCAGATTAAGTCTGGTAACCGCAACGTACATGTTGTGGAAAGGATTAACTTCTATGATAGGGAAGTCAGTGCTCAGTGAAACATTAGCACCTGCATCGTAGAATGACTTAAGTGGCTGGCTTCTGAACCATCTTCTCTCACCGATCGCATCCAGCATGTATTCAGGTGAGCAGAGATAGTAGTGACCAGGCTGCTTGTTAGCCATAACGTCAAGCTCAGCGAATCTAGGATAATCTTCATCTTCCATAAGTTCGATATGTTCGATTCCGTTTCGCAGGCCGTGCTTGCCATTTACCTTCTGTGATTCTTCGAAGGCGTTAAGAGCCATTCTAGTACTTCCATCGCCTGTACAGTGGATTCTTACCGGGAAGCCTTCCGCATTAGCTCTAGTGATCAGCATGTTCAGGGCTTCCTGAGTGTGTATAGGCTTTGCGTTAAAATTAGGATCATCCTTAATATCAAGGTAAGGCGCATTCAGCACGCCTGTGTGAGCATCGATAACTCCGTCGCCATAAGCCTTAAGACCTGGCATTACTACTAGGCCGTCTGAGTATTCTTCCTGCAGCTTGTGAGCAAAAGTAAAGTCTCCGTCCTTACCGATTGCAGGATAGATGTAGATTCTGAGATTAAGATCGCCTGCCTGCTCCATTTCTCTAAAGAGTTTGAAGCCTTTTGGCTCCTTCTCAATAACAAGCTCGTTCGATACATCGCCAGCTGTAGTCAGCCCGTACTGATTGTACTTGGCGAATGAACTCTTCATCATTTCCTTAGCCTTGTTCTCATCTATATTGAGCAGGATGAAGTTTACAGGGTCAGCGCCCAGATGATAGAGAGTACCGATGAGTTCGCCGTTTTCGTCCTTCTTAACGTAAACTTCCTGTTCCTTAGTGATGCTTTCCTTAGTGTATCCGAACATTTCCAGTGCCTTGGAATTTACCCAGCACATCCAGCCGTCTGCTGTTGAAAGGCAGATAGGAATATCGTCTCTAATTGCATCCAGAGTTTCCTTCTTAGGGAATTCATTCTTATCCCAAAGAGAAAGCATCCATCCGCATGCAACTAAAATGTCTGTATCAGGATGTTCGTCCAGATAAGCCTTAACTCTTGCCGCACATTCTTCTTCTGATCTTGTACCTTCAAGGTTCAGATCGTTGTCGTGCATTACTGCGCCCATTGTGATGTGCACATGATTATCTATAAGACCAGGCATAATCAGTTTATCTTCGTATTCAAATACTTCAGTCTCTTCTCCGATATACTGATCGATTTCTTCATTTGATCCGACAGCCAGGATTTTGTTGCCGCTAACAGCAACACCGCCGCTGATCACATTATTTCCTCTGCCTGTATATATAACGTTACTTTTTAAAACTTTGTCTGCTTTTAACATGAGTTTTCCTCCTAGGTTAACAAGTTGGTCATTTTTTGACCTTTTTGCTTTCTTATTATAAAACGTTACACCTTGAATTACACGAGATTTGGAAATATAATTTTTAAAAAAAACAGGAGAAAATTGTTATGGAAAAGAAAGTTTACGATTTAACTCATGAAATACAGACTGGCATGATGGAATTTCCTGGCGATCCAGAGATTGTAATTGAAGAAGCGCTGGTCCACGATACTGATTATTGCCACGTTAATAGACTCCAGTTAGGAAGCCACAGCGGCACACATATCGATTCACCTTACCACTTTATTGAGGATGGTAAGAGAATAAACGATTACCCTATCACTAAGTTTACCGGCCGCGCAGTAGTCATGGATATTTCAGGCAGAACACCTGGCGCTCCTGTAACATCACT
The DNA here is from genome assembly GCA_029006195.1 of Bacillota bacterium. Taxonomy (GTDB): domain Bacteria; phylum Bacillota; class Clostridia; order Peptostreptococcales; family Anaerovoracaceae; genus Lentihominibacter. The sequence continues at coordinate 9,077 of JAQXGH010000020.1, read as the reverse complement.
GGACGTTCAGAACATTAAGCACCGCGTAAGACCTGGGGATATCCTCATTGTCAAATCAGGCATGAATAAGGAATACGGAAGTCCAGCTTATCTGCGCCACCCTTACTTCCCTAAGGATGCAGCTCAGGCTATTGTTGATCTGGGAATCTCCATCGTCGCAGTTGACTTCCTCAACGTTGACCCTACCCTCTGGGAGGACTGGCAGGCTCACCCTATTTTTCTTAGTAACGATGTGCTCATAGTTGAGAACCTGGCTGGCACAGAGCAGCTCACCGACAGAATCGAATACGACGCTTACTTCATGCCGCTCAGAATAGCTGATTCCGACGGCGCACCTATCAGAGCCATGGTAGTTGAACGCGAAAAGGAACCGCCAAAAATCATGAAACCTTGGTAATTTGAACATAATAAAACAGCATCCGCTTTGGATGCTGTTATTTTATTTTTTATAGACTTCACAGTATGAATTTCTGCCGCTTATGAGAAGCTGTCCGCATCTGTCACAGCATGTGCACCACTTAATGGAATCAAGTTCACCAGCCAGATACTTGTTAGGCATATAAGGATCTGCGAAAGCCTGCCTGCCGTAAGCAGCTGCGTCAAAGAATCCCTCTCTAATGGCATCTTCGCAAACAGTCTGAGCCTTCTCCCTGAGAACCGAAAGTCCGCCGCCTATAACAACTGTGGACGGTTTCAGCGCATCCCTAAGAGCGCGAGCCGCAATAAGATGTGCGTAGACCATTTCCTTATTGGAATTATTAGGCGCCATTATCTCCCATGAGAAATGTGAATGACCAAGGCTTTCGATTATGTAGTTAGCACCTCTGGCTTCGAGGCCCTGGCATAACTTAATGGTTTCTGTGAGGTCGAGCTGCGTGCTGTCTGCACCCGCATGACCCTGTCCGCCTGCAAAACCTTCAAACACTGACACCTTAGCTCCCAGAAGGAATTTGTTATCAGGAATAGCCTCACGAATCTGCTGGCACATTGAGAAAGCATACTGACTCCTCTTCTCCCATGAACCGCCGTACTTCCAATCTCTATCGTTATACGGTCTTAAAATCTGCGATCCGATATAGCCGTGGCAGAACTTGATGTCCACGCCATCACAGCCGATTTCATAGAGGAACTTGGCAGCTTCTACGCTCTGGCTGATTACGTTATCGACATATTCATCACCGACCAGTTCGCCGCCGAATCTCTCATGGCTCTTTACCGTTACTCTGCGAGAGAAAACATCCGATGAGATTTCACCCGCATGCTGTAACTGAACGATAAATATAGTGTCAGGATACTTGCCCTTCATCACCTTAAAGAAGTGCTTCCAGGCCAGTCTGTTAGTCACATTGTTTACGTCAAGAAGCAGCTGATGCTTAGTGCTTCTTGTCTCGTACTGAAGCGTAACCGCTTCAACAACAACAATACCCGCACCGCCATGAGCATACCTTTCATAACGCTCATAAGTGTACTTGGTAAAAAGCCCCCTATCGTCCGCATCTCCAGCTTCCATAGGCTGAACGACGAAACGGTTCTTCGCAGTAAGTCCGCCGATTCTCAGTGGCTGAGCTAAATATGAAGTTTTGTTTTTCAAATTATTACCCATATTTGTATTATACAACAAAAAACCTCAGAAATCACTCGAAGGCTTCTTGTTTAGCATTTTTTATCGTTTAGAATTTGTAACTTTACCAAGTATTCTCTTAAAGAGATATCCTTCTCTGACACCTAAAGGACAGATATCAAGAGCCTCTTCCTTTGTCTCTCTAACCAGAGCTTCCAGAATAATTAGGCCAGGTATAAGTGTATGGATTCTGTCCGGGCAAGTCTGGAGGATCAGCTTTGTCATCTTACTTTCTTTTTTCAGAAGTACCTTCAGCTGCTCCAGCTGTGAAAGTTCCAGATGCAGATTGTCTGCCGGCAGATCAAATTCAGAATTTGCCAGTTTCAGTATCGCTCTGGCACTTCCTCCCATAGCAATGATGCTGCCGCAGTTTCTTATTTTCTTGAGCACGTTATTTCCAAGTGCTTCTTTAACCTGCGCCTTTATCATCTGCTTTTCCTTCTCGGATGGAAGGATTTTGCTTACATTCTTCTTGTACATGTTGAGCGATCCGATCGGGAAACTATTCGCATATTTTATATTTCCATCTTCAAAGAGGGTTATTTCCGTACTTCCGCCGCCAATATCCAGAGCCATGCCGTGACCTGTTTCGTACATGGAGCTAATGCCGCAGTAACCGTATTCGGCTTCTTCAGCTCCGCTAAGCAGCTGAATGTCATAGCCGGTTCTATCTCTGATTTCCTGAACGGCCTTAGATGAGTTTCGTATATTTCTTAGAGATGCAGTAGCAAAGACTTCAATCACGTCGATAGGCAACAGTTCAATAGTCTCCTTGAAATCCTCTAAAACCTGACAGCATCTGTCGATACCGTCCTGCTCCATATAGTCATCCTTGATATAACCGGCAAGTCCAGCTGTGCTTTTCTTATGAAAAAGCTTCCTTACTCTCTCCCCGTCGTATTCGTATGTAGAAAGTCTAATAGTATTAGACCCTATATCAATCACTCCACAAATCATCTGTCCACCTCTCCGGGTCGTAAGCCATCTCATAGAAATGTTCCTGAGAATTCATGGCAGGCTCACCCCATGGTGCTCTCTCATATGTTCCATCGCTCTTAAGTTCCCAGCCTTGTCTGTTATCTCTCAGCATATACTGGAACATATAGCGAATCTGTCTTTTGATAACTTCATCCATTATAGGCGCAGCTACCTCTACTCTTCTTATAGTATTTCTTGTCATGAAATCCGCAGAAGATATGTAGATTTTTTCTCTATCGCCGCTTCCAAAGATATAAACACGTGAATGTTCAAGAAATCTTCCCACTACGCTAATTACACGTATGTTTTCTGTCTGACCTTCGATGCCAGGGTTAAGGCAGCAAATACCCCTTATTATCATGTCGATCTTTACTCCAGCCTTAGAAGCCTCGATCAGTTTGTCTATGATTTTCTTATCGGTCAGTGAATTGATTTTAACGCCGATATAACTTTCGCGTCCCTCCTGCGCGCACTGGATTTCCTTATCTATCATCTTAATGATCTTATTCTGCAGGCAGTTAGGGGCAACCAGAAGATATGGTGACTTCTCAACAGTTTCACCCTGAAGAAGTGCCTGGAATACCTCTGCTACATTCTCGCCGATTTCCTTCCTTGCTGTAAGCATCGAATAATCTGTATAGAGCTTTGCAGTCTTTTCATTGAAATTACCGGTACCGATATGAGAGATGTAATATGCTCCCGCATCATTATGGCAGGTGATCAGGCAGAGCTTAGAATGAACCTTGAGTTTATCAAGCCCATAGATAACATGGCAACCTGCGTGCTCCAGCTTTCTCGCCCACTCGATATTATTTTCTTCATCGAAACGTGCCTTAAGCTCAACTAAAACCTCTACATTCTTCCCGTTTTCTGCTGCAATGATCAGTGCCTCGATAATCCTGCTGTTTGACGCCAGTCTGTAAAGAGTCATCTTAATGGATAAAACTTCTGGATCTTCTGCTGCTTCCCTCAGCATAGTAAGAAAAGGCTCCATACTGTCATAAGGATAGCTCAGCAGTTTATCCTGCTTCATGATCTGATCCTTAATGGATTCGCCCTGATTAAACTGGGTCGACATCTGCGGGAATCTGTGCTGATAAAAGAGTTCGTGCTTATCGTGCAGCTTGCCCTGCAGAGAAAACATGAAGGAGAGATCCAGTGGTGTTGTGTTTCTAAATACATTTTTCTCATCCACTTCAAGTTCTCTGCAAAGCGTATTAATAAGATCAGTTCCAAGTTCTCTGGAAAACTCCATTCGAACCGGTGTCAGCCTGTTTCTCTTCTTCATAAGCTTTGACATAAACTCCAGATAGTTTTCATCTTCTGACTCATCAAAGAGAGCATCTGCATCCACATCAGCGTTTCTAGTTAATCTAACCAGTGATTTGGATTCTATTTTATAATTCTTAAATACATGTCCTATGCAGTGAAGGACCAGTTCCTCAGCTAGCATATATGTATTTTCTTCACCTGGAACCTTTATCAGGCGCGGCAGTATGTTCGGTGCACATGAAATGATACCGATTTTACCGCTTGAGCCTTTACCCTTTTTGTTTGTCATCGATGCTATGGCATAGATTTCATAATTATCAAGGAAAGGCATTGGATTTCTCTTTCCAATTATCATCGGAGATAAAAGCAATGCGACTTTCTTATCGAAATACTCTTCAAGATGTGCACTCTGCTTAGGAGTCAGCTTATGAAAATCTACTATCCTGATTCCATATTCCTCTAATCCTTCCATAAGCTTGTCATATATTTCTTCTTTTCTGCGGTTTAGAGCCTTTACATTATCTATAATTGCAGACAGCTGCTGCTTCGCATTCATATTAGTCTTATTCTCACGGATTTTCTCACTGAGCAGAGCCTGATCCGTTAACGATCCGACTCTTACTCTGAAGAACTCATCCAGATTGCTCTGGTATATCGCAATGAAGGATAAGCGCTCGGCGAATGGGATGTCTTCCCTGGCAGCTTCCTCTAAAACTCTCTCATTGAACGACAGCCATGAAAGCTCTCGATTTTTATATATGCCAAGCGGGTTCATTTCCTGAGATTCTGAAACAATCAACTCACCTTCTGAACGCATAAATGAGCCCAGCCACTTTGATAAACGATCTAATATCATTATTCTTCACCTTCATCAAGTAATAATTCTGTACCTGTTCCTGATAATGTCATTTCCACGATGTTGACACAACTGTTGCTCATACGGCCAGTTTCATTCATTCTAAATTTTCTCCTTTCAAAGCACGCCTCATGCTTTATTAAAGTTTGCTGTCCGGCTGTAAAATCTGATAGCAAGGTAATATATAATTGATGTAAAACTCACGGGCACATTTAATAATTATCCAACATTGAAAAATGACGGATGAACCAGGCAACGGCTCTCCGTCATTTGTTATTTTTGCACAACACAAACAGGGGCAGCCAGGCTGTCCCATAATTTTTGTGTGATATTTTTGATTTGAAATTATGCGGCGTTCTTTTCATCCTCTTTCAGCTCATAAAGAGTAATTTCCATTTGTCTATTCTCTAATAAATTCTGCATCCTTCTTAGGAACGCCCTCATTATCAGAAATATACCTTTCAACAAAAACTATAAAAGGCCACACCTTTATTGGCATGGCCTGTATGTAATCAGTTATTTACTTATTTATGTTTCTTCTCCATGAGAACCGTCTCCATTTTCGCTATCATTTTACGATAAATGGTACCATATACACAGGTCTATAATGAACCCTTTCATGTTCGTTAACATCTTTCTGAGAAATCAGATATGCCTCACCCGAAGCCTTCTCAAACTTTCTTTTAAATGCATCTAGTGAAACGTGCTTTGATGTGCCTGAAGACTTTACTTCAATAGGTGTGACCTTTTCACCCCTCGAGATTAGAAAATCTATTTCGTAATAATGTGTACTTCCGTCTTTATTCCACGTGTGATAATACAGTTCTCTTCCAGATGCAGTGATCATCTGCGCTACTACATTTTCATAAAGAAAGCCCAAATTAGCCGGCAATTTATCAGCAAGAAGCTTGCTATATATGTCATTCTCTGCAACAGGTCTATCCATAAACATCATTGTGACAAACAATCCTGTATCAGCCACATAAAGCTTATAGCTCCCAAAATCCTTTGTGTGGGTTAAACTCACACGAGGGTTAGTTGAGTTGTAACAAATCAATGCAGTTTTTGAGTCGATTAAATCGTATAGCAAATCTTCATCGTGCTCTGTTTTCTGCTTACCTAAAGCTGTTGTAATTCTGTACTTTTTCGCATCTTTCGCAAGCTGTGCAGGTATAGAGGAATACATTGCAGAGATTTTTCCCGAAGGATCTATTTTCTTGAAATCATCCTGGTATAATCCAATTATTTCTCTTTTTACTCTATCAATTGCGGAAAAATTTTCTCCGTTTACAAACGCCTCAACTGCCTGCGGCATTCCGCCAACAGCCATGTAGAGCCTAAGATCTTTCATTAGTTTCTTGTTTACACCCTGGCCTACACTTGTCTTCATTTCGTAAAGATTCTCTATTACTGAAAAGTTCTCCCCTGTCGCATCATAAAACTCTTCAAAGTCCATTGGATAAACCTGAATCTTCATCTCTTCTGATGGGATAAGAATATCTTTCACATTTTTCTTGATAGAAATCAACGATCCTGTTTCTATATAGTGATATCGTCCATCTTTCACAAGATGCTTTATTGCCTGCCTTGCTTTTGGAAACAACTGAACTTCATCAAAAATAATTACAGATTCTCCCTTGTAAAGGTTTCTTCCTGTAACGGCCTGAAGTCGTAAGAAAAACAAATCCAGATTACTCAAGTCATCAAAACAAGCCAGAACATCCTTCGAAGTATTTGAAAAATCAATTAAGATATATGACCTGTATTCATTTTCTGCAAAATGTTCAGCAATGGTTGATTTCCCGACGCGCCTTGCACCTTCTAGCAAAACTGCATATCTATCTGCAAATTGGTCCTTCCAGTTTTTCAATTCTTCGTATGCTTTTCTTTTAAATCGCATATTTTCCACCTCACGAAACTTGTAATTTTACAACAGCCAATAAGCTTTGCGGTTTCTTCAATATTAGTATTGCATAAACTTCAAGTTTCTTCAATATTTTCGTACAGCATATTTTCAGTTTCTTCTTTTTTTGTAGTTTATTCAGCATTTATTCATACTGCTCCTTCACTTCCGCAGGCTCCACGATCGTCATATCCCCGTTATATTCAAACACCCATCCGAAGAAGGTCGGGCTAATGGAGACTGTAGCCTTTGCGCGGAAACGGTCTGCTGATGCGGGCCATGATTCGAAGTTGTCCCCGAATCTATCAACGAACTTCTTCATCAGGCGGTTCAGAGCTTCAATCACCACATCGACAACGTCGCCGCTGTACATGCCGAAGACTTTTCTGCAGTAGACCGCCATGTCAAAGGACTCCGGCGGCTTGACAAAATCCTGACCGGACTCATGCACAGCCCTGATCAAATCCACCCTGAAGTGATTGATATCCTGTCTCTTGTCCAGGAAACCAATCAGATAGTAGCGGTTATTATCGCAGATCCTTCTGATATCGTCATCAGGTTTTCGAAGGCCTGTTCTGCAACCACCTTGATCGCACATTCCTCATTCTTCGAAAGCTGCTTGACGCATTCTGCAGCCTTTGCATCTTCCATTCCATTAGCTCTAACTTCCTTGTTCATTTCTTTTCTGATAATCATAAATACCTCCTGATTACAAAAACTAAAAAGACCACATCCGAATTGACGTGGTCTGTATGTAATCTGGTATTTAGTTATATGTATTTATTCTTTGCTGACAGGATCGTTATAAGAACATCATCCACAGCATCCGTCTAACGACCTTCCTCCATCAGCGTGTTCTTCATATTTATAAGCGAATAGACAATCAGATCAAAGAAATCATTGTCTAAAGTAAGCAGATATTTATCCTTCCTCATGAGAGTCACCTCCTGAGGATAGGTTACCCTAACAGCAGTAAAATATACTATTGTGCGATTTGTTATAAAATTGCTACTGCTTTCCGTGTGGTTTTATAAATATGGATGACCATATTATCATTAATACTGATACTAATACAGCAGCTGCATAAGATGATGCAGGCATATGTACTTCACTAAGTGCCTTCTGCAGAGTCATGATAATGATCGGTGTTGTAAACTGAGCCAGATAAAGTGCAACTGATAGTGCCGGTATTACGGTCATTGCAGCTTTGTCTCCAGCTTCCATAGAAGCAGTTGATATAAGGAAGGGAACTCCTGCCCCAATTGCTGCACCTACAAGGAATGAACCCAGCAGCACCAGTATCAGATTTCCTGCCGCCTCAAGGCACAAATAGCCGCAAAGGAACATCATTGGAGCCAGGTACTTCATATTGCCTTTCAGAACTCTGATCAATCTGGAGAATATAAGTCCTCCAAAGGATCCGAAAATATCCATAAGCGCCATTATCACTGGCACAAGTTCTGAGCGCACAAATCCCGAATTACTGCATTCAAGAGCGAAATTCGCAGGGTAATTAAAGAATGTCAGCATAAGCAAAAACATACTTATGATATACGGATAATATTTTCTGAAGGTGCCGCCCTCATGCTTATCTCTGCTGTCACTGATTATTTTTTCGTTCGGCATCCACATTGCCACTGGAATTATGCTTACAAAACCCATAAGATACACTGCGAAACTGAGACGCCAGCTGACCATAGCCAGGGCGCCTGCAATCAATGTAGCTACAACTCCACCCATCATATTCATTGATGAAGAATAGCCCATAAGCGCATCCTGTTTATCCTTAGTAAAGAAGTAGGTAATAAGGCCAGTAGACATAGGCATAATAATACCAACGCCTACACCAAGAAGCGCTCTGCAGACAAGCACCATGTAAATATTGCTGCATGCTCCAGCCAGGCATCCGAAGACTACGTACATAGTGAGACCTATCAGCGTCAAAGTCTTTGCTCTGAATATCCTGCATAGTCTGGCAAAAAACAGATTAGTAAGCGCAATGCACAATGCTGGCATGCTTATGATCAATTTAACAATTACCGCCGGCTCCCCATTGAAATATTCCTGAATTACGCTAAGAGCAGGAGCTACAGCTGCCCCAGCCATTACAGTCAGAAGTGAAAGTGATAAAATGGCCACCATAAGACGCCATCTTCTGTGATTTTTAAGAAACATATAAAGCCATCCTCTCGTTAAATAGGGTAGAGTGAGAGTTTCCTCTCGCCCTCCCATTGCACCGTACGTACGGGTCTCGTATACGGCGCTACATCAACATAGAATCAAATGTTACTCAGATAGTAACTCAATGGGTCGACTAATCCAGGTCGACCTTTTGTTTTACGCCCAAGTATTTGGGGATTCAGTGCGAAGTTCACTACATACATTCCGCTCCGTCTGTACCATCCCAGTCGGCTGTTTGCGACTTTAAGCATTTCTTCATCTGAGAA
>JAQXGH010000019.1 GCA_029006195.1 Bacillota bacterium | reverse complement strand
ATATTTATATTAGCGCTCGAAAGAACTCCCAGGGCCATATTGATATCGTCCCAGTCACGTCTTTCCAGCTTACCTGTTTTTAACTTCTGCATCTCAACTTTTGACTGCATAGATAGAAGTCGCTGACCCAGCTGTTCCTTTGACATTTCCATACTGAATACCATTACTGATGCATTTCCCTTAACGGCTGCATTCAGAGTCAGTGATAATGCAAAGGCTGTCTTACCCATGGCAGGTCTTGCCGCCAGGATGATCAGGTCTGACTTCTGCAGGCCAGAAGTTCTGTTATCCAGTTCTCTAAATCCAGTTGTTACACCAGTAAGATTACCATCCATCTGAGATGCCTTGTCGATCATATCTATATTATTGAGCAGTACATCTTTAATATGAGTGTACTTGCCCTTTTGTCTTTTCTGAGATATCTCAAAGATTCCGCTCTCTGCATAGTCCAGCAGGGCGTTAGCTTCCATGTTGCCTTCATAGCCTTTAACAACGATATCGTCAGCTGTTGTGATAAGGCTTCTTAATGAAGATTTTTCCGCAACAATTTTCGCATATTCACCTGCGTTGGCAGTCGTAGGAGTGCCTGCAGAAAGTGATGCGATATATGCTCTGCCACCAACCATATTAAGGCTGTTTCGCTTATTAAGTTCTTCTGATACTGTCAGCGCATCAACGGGAACGTTCTTCTTACTAAGGTCAACAATAGCGTTGAAAATTTCCTTATGATTTCCATCATAAAAATCCTGTGCCTTAACGTTCTCCATTATGTCATAAAGTGCATCCTTTGATAAAAGTGCAGCACCCAGTACTGATTTCTCCGCTTCTATACTATGCGGCGGGATTCTCTGATCCATGCTACTGTTCTCCTGTTTGTAGACTTTGCAAATTACTTAATTTCTACGTGAACCTTCATTTCTGCTGAAACGCCCTGGAATAACTTGAGTGTTACTGTTGATTCGCCAGCGTTCTTGATTGGAGCAGCCATGTCGATCTTCTTCTTGTCAACCTTGATGCCTTCCTGCTTCTCGAGAGCTTCTGAGATGTCCTTTGATGTGATTGAACCAAAGAGCTTGCCGCCTTCGCCGCCCTTACTAACCATGTTCAGTGTGATTTCTGCCAGCTTAGCAGCCTGCTTCTGTGCAGCAGCCTTCTGTTCAGCTCTCTTTTCGTCAGCGATAGCCTTCTGCTTTTCGAGATTTCTAACGTTACCTTCAGTTGCTTCCTTAGCCAGACCCTGTGGGATCAGTCTATTTCTAGCGTAACCATCGCTTACCTTTACTACATCTCCAGCCTTGCCTGTTCCCTTAACATCTTTTGTTAAAATTACGATCATAATTCTATCCTCCTAATGTGTTGTTTGTAAGAATTCTTCTATTTTTTCAAGAACTTCTTTCGGTGACATATCTACTTTAGCACCTGCTGTATTGAGGTGTCCGCCACCACCGAATTTTTCCATTATTGTCTGTACATTGAGCGTACCCAGCGATCTGGCGCTGACTACGGTTTCACCATTTTCATTAACGCCTGCTACAAAGCTGGCTTCTATGCCCTTGATTGTGAGCAGTTCATCTGCAACCTGTGAATTGATTACCTGTGCATTTACATTACAGCCGTCACAAATTGAAAGCGCTATGCCTGATTCCAGAATTCTGGCATTAGCAATGCCTGCAGCCCTAGCTCTGAAGTTTTCTGAATCAGCCTGGAAATAACGTCTAACGTTCTGAAGGTCAGCGCCCGCTCTCTTAAGCCATGATGCAGCTTCGAATGTTCTAACGCCTGCCTTTACTGCGAATCTGTTAGTATCGAGCATGATACCAGCCAGAAGAGCATCGGCTTCTATCTTATCCAGTTCCTTCTTATCTATTACATACTGCAGCATTTCTGTTACCAGCTCTGATGCAGATGATGCATAACTTTCCATGTATGAAAGTGACTGATTCTGCAGCGCGTCTTCCACTCTTCTGTGGTGGTCGATCACTGCCAGGCGGTCAGTTTTTTCGATAAGATCAACTGACTCAACAAGACCCGGTCTATGTGTATCAACTACAACAACAAGAGCCTTGTCTTCTACCATTTCGAGTGCTCGATCTGATGAGATGAACTCGTAATTTCCAGTGCTTTTAGCGTCTCTTACTATATCGTCCATAGTTTCATTATGGCCGTTCATTACAATGAAAGCATCCTTACCTGTCTGTGCAGCGATCCTGTAAACGCCAAGTGCAGCACCGAAGCAGTCCATGTCAGGATTCTTGTGACCCATGATAAAGATCTTTGACGACTGCCCCATAAGCGTTCTGAGCGCGTGAGCAATGATTCTGGATTTACCCTTGTTACTCTTCTCAACGCTCTGAGTCTTACCGCCGTAATATTCGAAACTACTGATTCTCTTGATAACAGCCTGGTCGCCACCTCTACCAAGTGCCATATCCATGGCATCCTGTGCGTATAGGTCATTCTTGGCAATAGTAGTGCCGCCCCAGCCGATACCGATACTGATAGATACAGGGAATTCAGTATTTGATTCGATTTCTCTAACCTTATCCAGGATAGAGAACTTATCTTCGACTTCTTCTGCTACACACTTCTGAGTGATCATTGCCTTATAGAGATGATCCTTATACTTAGTGATCACACCATCCTTGCTGGCGATCCACTGTCTTAAGAGCTTGTCTATCTTAGCAATTATATCTACTCCAACGCCTTCTTCGTCGCCGCTACCAGTTACGATTTCGTCATAGTTATCGATCTGAATGATAGCAACGCTCATCCTGTCATTGTTGTATAGCTTCTTGAGGTTTTCGTATGATGTAACATCTATGAACTGAATTATTAAGGATGCATTATCGCCGTCACCGATGAGGTTGCATTCTAGTTTGAAAGCCCTATCGTTTCTTTCGATTACGATTGGCTTACGTTCAGCTGAAGGCGATTTACCGTTCATTGTGTTTTCTAAGTTTGGAACATCGTCAGCTGCAGCCTGTTTGATTTCTACAAGCTTGACGCCAGTAAGCTGGAAAAAGTCCATTCCTATGATTCCATCATACTTAAAAACTTCTGCTATTTTATTGTTTGATCTGGTTACTTTACCCTGTGCGTTTATGATACACATTGGCACTGGAGTATAGTAAGCCAGAAGCTTCTCAATTCTCCCTACGTACATTTTCGTCTCCCGTAAATATAGCTAGGCATAGTAATATAACGTATATTATAACACTTATCAATGGCTTTTGCGAGTTTTTTACAAGGGCTACAAAGGCCAGCAAATCAATATTCAGGAATAAAAAAAGATGACCGCCATTTGACGATCATCTCGTATTAATTCGTTCGAATTATTCTGCAGTGTAAGGAAGCAGAGCAACGATTCTTGCTCTCTTGATAGCTGTAGTTACCGCTCTCTGGTGGATAGCGCATGTACCAGTGATTCTCTTAGGCAGAATCTTACCTCTTTCTGTTACATACTTCTTCAGAGTTTCAGTATCCTTATAATCTATTTCCTTAGTCTTATCAGCGCAGAACTGGCATACTTTCTTTCTTCTCATGCCACCACCGCGTTTCTTGTTATCATAAGCCATGGTATGTTCTCCTTTCTTTAGAATGGAATATCATCATCCTGTAAGGATGAAAAGCCTCCGGGCATGCCAACGTCGCTGCCACCATCTGATGGGCTGTCATTAAAGCTCTGACCACCGCCAAAACCTGAATTGTTATCATAACCCTGGTTGCCGTAGTTCTGACCACCTGACTGCTGGCCTCCGCCTAAAAACTCAACGTTATTAGCGATTACTTCAGTTGTATAAACTTTGTCGCCATTCTTGTTAGTGTATGATCCAGTCTGGATTCTACCAACAACGGCACACTGTCTACCCTTAGCAAGGTACTTGTCACAATTCTCAGCCTGCTTACCGAATACTACAATATTCGGATAATCAGTTCTCTGATTGTCACCGTAACCACTATTGATGGCAAGGCTAAATCTGCAAATTGCAGTCTGGTTAGCACCTGTTGAATATCTTAATTCCGGGTCTCTAGTGAGTCTTCCTATAAGCTGTACGTTGTTCATTTCGCACCCCGCTCTTATTTTTCGTCTTTGTTTACGATAATGTGTCTCATTACGTTGTCTGAAATCTTGAGTCTTCTGTCAAGTTCCTTTGGCAGAGTTGGCTGTGCCTTAAACTCAACTACAACGTAGTATCCTTCAGCCTTCTTCTGAATTGGATACGCGAGCTTTCTGAGTCCCATCATATCTACATTGCCTACTTCACCTTCAGCAGCGATGATGCCCTTTACAGTTTCAACTGTAGCAGCCTTTACTTCTTCATCTAATGCAGGATCCATGATGAACATTACTTCGTAGTTTGTCATTTCTTCACCTCCCTGTGGACTAAATGGCGATACCTTGTTTCTGCGGATGCAGAAACTGCATCGCAAGGATCTTAGGGCATTGTGCCCATAAGTTGTGTGATTTCACACGCCTATATATTATATATCATTCATTTTTAAATGCAAGTATTTTCGAGATGTTTATGTCCTTTAAAATTCAATTATTATTTTGCAGCCTTTGCAGCAAATGAGATAATAAACATATCATCTCCAGCAGGAATTCTGAGCTTCTTTCTTCTGCCTGTGATCTTGTTATATTCGTCTGAAGCTATTACTGTTTCGTACATTTCGCTTGTCTTGAAGCTTTCAGTCTGAACTTCGATTCCATAGATCATCTTTCCCAGGATCACATCTAATTCTGCTTCCTCTACGTTTCTGTTTAGTTCGATTTCCTTTGTTCCTACCGGCTTTTCATATTCAATCTTTACCTGTATCATTTCTAAACCCTTCCTTTCTTTTTTCCTAGATTTCTGATTATATGACTAGTAACACGCTTTGTCAAAGAGCATATTAAAAGCCCGCTTGATCTAAACTACCAAGCGGGCTATTATCTAGGTTCTTTGAGTTTCACCGTTCTAACCTCCTATTCATTATATTTAGTTTCGTACTAGGAACGCTTACATCTTTCTAAGGTGGTCTACCCTCCATTTATTTATTTACTAACTAACTTCTTTTGTTGTACTGATAATACCACCAGAAAGGGTTGCTGTCAACAAGTTTTCAGAAAATTATTTTATTTCTGAAATTATTTTTTTAACGACTCTTTCTGGATATATATTTACTTACTTTATCTTCTTCTTTAGACGTTTAGCCGCTCTAAAACCTTGAAGTTTCAAGTTTTTTCAATTAGTATTTAATGAGTATTGTTATCAGAGAGGACTAAAAATGGGAGAATTATTTAGCACAATTATAGCCTTTATACTTTCGGCATCACTTTCACTTGGCATTTCCACTTCGATGGAGCAAGCACCTGCTGATGCTGTTAATGAATTCATGTCAGGAATGATTTCGGGAGATGACGCTGTCACAGAAATATATTTAGAAAACAAATACGTAAACTTTCTTGAAAACGTAAAAGGTGATGAAAATCTGGTAAAGAAGATGAATGAAGCCATCTTTAAGAATACCAGCTATGAGATAGAAGACATTGCGACAAAGGGAAATGTAGCTGTTGCCAAAGTCAAAGTCAAAACCAATGATTTCAGCAAAGTAATGGATAAATATGACGATGCTTCTTATGATTATGTAATGAATCATCTTTATGAAGATAAGATTTCAAATAAGAAGAAACTGAGGAAAGAATGTTTCCGCATATATGTTGAACAGATCGTTAAGACTTCAAACAAAAAACCAAAGCAAGAAGAGGAAATTTTCATTCCTATGTCTGGCGATGGTTATGGCGGATGGGAAATCCTCTTAACAGATGAAGTAATGGAAGCACTGATGGGTAATCTTCAAATTCCCGCTGTAAATACGAAGTAGGGTGGAGCATAATGGATACTAAAAAAGAAAAATTCTCAATAAAACATACGATACTTATTACACTCGCTGTAATTCTATTTTGTGGGGGCCTTACTGTTTTCGGATACAATTATGCTTTAAAGGCAGCGATCAATAACTCGGTAGAAGAGGCTAGGGCAAACGCTAAAGAAAGTGCGGCTCAGGCTAAAGACATCGATATAGCCGAGGAACTTCGCCAAAAGACTATAAAAGACGTCAAAGAAAATGGCAAAATGAAATCCTATTCATATGCCGAAGTGTGCAGTATGGATATGAGTATTCCAAGCGGTGTTTCAGTTGCTGATCTTAAACTGGTTACCAGATACAATCTGGTTGGACTTGAAGAGAAGCTTTATCAGATGGATAACGATTACAATCTGAACTGCCTGCTGCTTCTAGGAATTGCCTCCCACGAAAGTGCATACGGAACAATTCAGTTCCATCCTAATAACCTCTGTGGTTATGGATATAGCGGCTTCAGTTCAAAAGAAGAATGCCTTGATACAGTCGGCAGGGTGCTTGCCAAAAGCTACCTTGATCCTAGCGGATCATTCTATAAAGGCAAGACTATAGATTCTGTTAACAAAACATATGCAGCTGACCCGGCATGGGATAGCAAGGTTGCTCGTAAAGTTACATCCTTTTACCAAACGATAGCTGCTGAAAGAAACAAGAGAATAGACGAACTTAAATAAAATAGAGAGGTTAGAAAAATATCTAGCCTCTCTTTATTACTATTTCCAAAGCTTATCAGGATAAAGTCCCTTATCTTTCTTTGACTGAAGTTCAGCTTTTACAGTTTCCTTATCTTCCTTATAAGTAACTCCGCACCACTTGTCTGTTGCAGTCAGTACTTCAACGTCAGCTTTACCTTCCTTTATCATGTTGCTTACAACAGTAGGGAGGAGGTACTCACTCTTAAGAGTATTACCTGGTACTTCGTTTTCAAGGAATGCTCCAAGACCAGCCTTAAGTTCATCGATGATGCTAGCTGTGAATCCCAGGAAGTTCATTGATACGATAGTGTCTTCGTCCAGAACATTCCATGTTTCATCGTCCAGTGTATATGCGATGCCTTCAGGTCTTCTCTCAATTTTCTTACGTTCATTGATTCCCTTGAGCTTACCACCTTCGATTTCGCAAACTCCTCTTGAAACGTGTCCATTCTCAGTGATTGTATTCTTAAGCTTATATCCAGCCATGCAGTAAGCCTTCTTCTCGCCATCTTCATGAGTTGAAAGGTAATTATAAACTTCAACGAATCCGCTTGGTCCATAATAGTCATCTGCATTGATTACAGCGAATGGTCCATCGATCATATCGCGACAAGCTAAAATCGCGTGACCTGTTCCCCATGGCTTCTCACGTCCTTCAGGAACTTCAAATCCTTCTGGAATATCGTCCAGCTTCTGGTATGCGTATTCTACCTTCATGAATCTGCCGGCTCTTTCGTCGACTAATTCTCTAAAGATTTCTCTATGTTCTTCCCTTATGATAAAAATTACTCTATCAAAACCGGCCATCATAGCATCATAAAGTGAAAAATCTAAAATGATTTCACCTGTGTCTGTTATTTTATCTACCTGTTTAAGTCCACCATATCTTGAACCCATACCTGCTGCCATTACTACTAATGTCGGTTCTTTTCCCATAACTTTGTTTCCTTTCTCATATTATTACTTTCGTGTTATAATAATTTGACAGTTAAAAGTATATTATTGCTATAGATTAAATTTGTCAATTAATAATAATGTGCACTTTGAGAGGATATATGATGAATAAACAAATAACCCTTGTTACAGGCTATCTCGGTGCTCCCATAAGGGAGCATTCTATAAATTTTGCAAAAGCTTCAAACTTCTCCCTTTTGGATCTTGACGAAGAAATCGTTAAGAAGGACGGCAGAAGTATTATTAGAATCTGCATGATGATGGGTGAACACGAATACAGAAACAAGGAATATGATATACTTAACGAAATAAAAGAGAATCCTAACAAATTCATTGGTGATAAAGAGGGACTTGTCGTTATGTGCGGCGACGGCGTTCTTTATGATGAAATGTCAAAGGCTCTGGCAGATAATTTTGACATAAGAATTTGCGGGGATGATATGAGCGAAGAGGAGCTTTGGCAGAACGCCAAGACTATCCAGAATTCCTATCATGCTTTCCTGAATTTTGGCTCAGAAGAAGATAAGAGGGCTAAATTTCACGATTTTTATCAAAGACAAAAAGCATTCTATGATTCATTAGGAGGAAAATAGAAGTGAAGATATTACCTAATATACCTAACTTTGCTAAACTTATATATGAACTCAGATGGCTCGAAGGCTGCAAGAAAGACATTGAAGCAGCTAAAGCATCAGGGGATAGAGAGGCTGAACGCGAACATATTCTTAAAGCTACAACTTTATGGTCAAACAGCCTTATGAAGAAATTCGGTTGCCACATAGAAATAGAAGGGGAGGAGAATATTCCGGAGCACGGACCAGTTGTTATTATGAGTAATCATCAGAGCAACTGTGACATCCTGGCTATGCTTGCAGTATTCCAGAAGTTCCAAATCGGTTTCGTTGCCAAGGATAGTCTCAGTAAGATTCCTCTTTATGGAGAATGGATAAGAAGAATCAGAAGTGTCTTCATCGAAAGAGATGATCCTAGAGCATCGCTTGAAGCTATCAATAGGGGAGTAGAGTATATTAATGAGGGTTACTCTCTTGTTATATTCCCTGAAGGAACACGTTCACAGTGCTCCACACCAAATCCATTCCTTAAGGGTCCTGTTAAACTGGCAACTAAACCTGGCGTTCCTATCATTCCAGTTTCCCTTGACGGTACTTATAAGATGTTTGAAGAAACCGGAATCATCAAACCTACAACTTTTAAGATGATTATTCATAAGCCAATCGAAACAGCAGGAATATCTAGAAAAGAAGAGAAGGAGCTTAGTGCTGCTATAGAGAAAATCATAGTCGACGGTGTTAATAAGCTTCATGGCGAAGACTAAAATTACATCAACAAAAGGGGCTGTCGCGTTAGCGAAAAATAATCGCTAGGGCGGCGCCCCTTTTTCATTTTATTTTTCCTACGGATTCAATCCTATAAACCGAGACCAAATTTATCTCTTACACGCTTCATTGTCTTTTCAGCGATTACATTCGCTCTTTCAGCGCCTTCGTTAAGTATTTTAATAAGTTCTTCCGATTCACGGATTTCGTTATAATTTGCCTTAATTGGTGCAAGTGCTTCCTGAGTTACTGCTACGAGTTCCTTCTTAAGATCTCCGTAACCTCTCCAGTTCTGAGCAGCCAAGATTTCTTCTACAGTCTTGCCGCTAAGTGCGCTGTAAATATTAAGCAGGTTACTTACGCCAGGCTTGTTTTCGATGTCGAATCTAATTTCGCCATCTGAGTCAGTTGTAGCTCTCATGATTGATTTCTTGATTTTGCTATCTTCATCAAGAAGTGAGATTCTACTGTGAATATTCTCAGCACTCTTACTCATCTTTGAAGTAGGATCATCAAGCGACATTATTCTAGCTCCTGACTTCATGAATCTGCCATCAGGTACTACGAATGTATCTTCACCGTACTTGTTGTTGATTCTAATTGCCAGGTCTCTTGTAAGTTCGATGTGCTGCTTCTGGTCCTGACCAACTGGAACTACATCAGTATCATACAGAAGAATATCAGCTGCCATAAGAACAGGGTATGTCATAAGACCAGTACCAACTGATTCCTTACCACCGCTCTTTGCCTTGAACTGAGTCATTCTGCTGAGTTCGCCAGTATATGAATTACAGCAAAGTATCCATCCCAGTTCTGCATGTCCGCTTACCTGTGACTGTACGAATACTGTTGACTTCTTAGGATCAACGCCGATTGACAGGTAGAGTGCAGCAACATCCAGGATGTGCTTTCTTAACTCCTTAGGATCCTGAGGAACTGTGATAGCATGTTCATCAACGATGCAGTAGATACATTCATGATCTTCCTGCAGTTCAACGAACTGCTTCAGTGCTCCCAGATAGTTTCCTAAATGTATGTTTCCTGTAGGCTGAACGCCTGAAAATACACGTTTCATTACTATTTCTCCTCTCCAAATTAATGGTTATATGTCAAGCATAGTCTGCTCAGTTCCGTCGTCTATTTCTTCTTCCTGCTTAGCTTTTTCGGCTTTCATCATAGCCTTGTGCTTCATAGCAAGCTGAGCATCCTTTTCATGTTCTTCTTCACGAATCACCTTAGCCATTGAAATAATTTCAACGTCTTCATCAGTTCTCATTATCTTAACGCCCTGTGTAGCTCTGCCAAGCTTTGATACACCGCTCGCTTCGATTCTGATTACTGTTCCTTCTGAATTAATAAGGAGAATTTCGTCTTCATCTTCAACAACTGTTGCTCCGATAAGATGACCTGTCTTCTTGAACTTAGTCTTATCATAAGTCAGAAGTCCCTTGCCGCCTCTAGCCTGGATCTTATATTCTTCTACTGGAGTACGCTTTCCGTAGCCTTTGCTTGTAACTACGAAGAGTTCTTCTTCAGGCTGTACAAGCTGCATTGCAACTACTTCGTCATCATCTTCCAGATTGATAGCACGAACGCCACCAGCTGCTCTACCCATAGGTCTAACATCTTCTTCTGAGAAGCAGATGCACTTACCATTCTTAGTAACGATAATTACATTATCTGTTCCAGTAGTCTGCTTGATTCCTACGAGTTCGTCTCCATCCTTAAGGCTGATAGCAATAAGACCGTTCTTTCGATTTGTATCAAACTGTGAAATTGCAGTTTTCTTGATAGTACCCATCTTTGTTACAGCGATTAAGTACTTGTCATCTCTGAATTTCTTGAACGGAATGATAGCACTGATCTTTTCAACAGATGTCATGTTAAGGAAGTTTGCAGCATTTGTACCCTTAGCAGTTCTAGTTGCTTCAGGAATTTCATATGCCTTAATCTTATGAACACGACCCTTATTTGTGAAGAACATCAATTCATCATGAGTTGATGTGAGGATCAGATCCTGAACGAAGTCGTTTTCACGAGTTGTCAGTCCTGTGATTCCCTTACCTCCACGCTTCTGTGTCTTATATGTATCAGCAGGTATTCTCTTAAGATATCCGCGGTGAGTCAGAGTGATTGCAACCAGCTTTTCTTCGATCAGGTCTTCTTCATCCATTTCATCTTCGTCCGCGAGGATCTTAGTTCTTCTCTTATCTCCCCACTTTTTCTTAATTTCAAGGAGTTCGTCCTTAATAACGCCCATCAGCTTCTTTTCGTCTGCCAGGAGTTCCTTATAGTAAGCAATCTTCTTGCAAAGTTCTTCGTACTCGGCTTCAATCTTCTCTCTTTCTAAACCCTGCAGTCTAGCCAGTCTCATATCGAGAATAGCCTGAGCCTGAATTTCTGAAAGACCGAATCTTTCCATTAACTTTTCTTTGGCGTCATTATAACTTTCTCTGATAGTCTTGATGATAGCATCAATATTATCGAGAGCGATTCTTAAACCTTCTAAGATGTGAGCTCTAGCTTCTGCCTTAGCAAGGTCATATCTTGTTCTTCTAGTTACAACTTCTTTCTGATGCTTCAGATATTCATCAAGGATCTGATAAATATTAAGGAGTTTTGGCTGTCCATTTACAAGAGCGATCATGATAAGACTGAAGTTATCCTGAAGCTGTGACATCTTATAAAGCTTATTGAGTGTAACCTTGGGATTAGCTGAAGCCTTAAGTTCGATTACAACTCTAATACCTTCTCTATTAGATTCATCGCGTATAGCCGATATGCCTTCTATTCTCTTATCTCTAACAAGTTCGCCAATTTTTTCAAGCATTCTAGCCTTGTTAACCTGATAAGGAATTTCGCTTACTATGATCTGTGATTTACCTCTGCTAGTTTCTTCAATTTCGCAAACTGCTCTAACCTGAACCTTGCCCTGGCCAGTCATATAAGCTTCCTTGATTCCCTTCTTGCCGAGAATCTGAGCGCCAGTAGGGAAGTCAGGTCCCTTGATGATCTTACAAATATCTTCAATTGTTGTATTCTCATCATCGATCATCTTAACGCATGCGTCGATTGTTTCTCCGAGGTTATGAGGTGGGATGGATGTAGCCATACCAACTGCGATACCGTTACTTCCGTTAATAAGAAGGTTAGGTACTCTTGATGGGAGCACAGTAGGTTCAGTTTCTTCTTCATCGAAGTTAGGAATGAAATCTACTGTATCCTTATCGATATCTCTAAGCATCTGCAGTGCGAATGGAGTCATTCTCGCTTCTGTATAACGCATTGCAGCTGCGCCGTCGCCGTCGATGGAACCGAAGTTACCATGACCGTCAACCAGCATATATCTAGTTGAGAACGGCTGAGCCAGTTTAACCATAGCATCGTAGATTGAGCTGTCACCGTGTGGGTGATATTTACCCATTACTTCTCCGACGATACGGGCTGACTTCTTATGTGGCTTGTCTGGAGTAATACCCAGACCAGTCATTCCATAAAGAATTCTTCTATGTACAGGCTTGAGACCATCACGAACATCCGGAAGGGCTCTTCCTACAATTACACTCATAGCATAGTCAATGTAGGAGTTCTTCATTTCGTCATGAATCTCATGCTGTATCATTTTCTGATCTTCAAGCAATGTTGTAGTCATGTATTGATCCTTTCTTAACTATACGTCCAGTGTTGCATAAATTGCATGATCTTCAATAAACTTCTTACGAGGAGGAACCTTATCTCCCATAAGAGTTGTGAAAATTTCATCTGCTGCGCTGGCATCATCGACTGTGATCTGAATGAGAGTACGCTTAGTGTAATCCATAGTAGTATCCCAGAGCTGATCTGAGTCCATTTCACCAAGACCCTTGTATCTCTGAATTTCCAGCTTTCCACCCTTCTTATTCAGTTCTTCCATGAGAGCTTCCTGTTCTCTATCTGAATAAGTGTAGTGGATTTCCTTACCTCTCTTAACTCTGAAGAGAGGAGGCTGTGCAGCATAAATATGACCATTCTCGATGAGTGGTGTCATGTATCTATAGAAGAATGTCAGAAGCAGAGTTCTGATATGAGCACCATCGACATCGGCATCTGTCATAATGATAATCTTATGATAACGCAGTTTTTCGATATCAAAATCTGCGCCGATTCCGCATCCAAAGGCTGTAATCATGTTCTTAATTTCATCTGAGTTGAGAATCTTATCAAGTCTAGCCTTTTCAACATTCAGAATCTTACCTCTGAGAGGGAGGATAGCCTGACGCTTACGGTCACGACCTTCCTTAGCGCTTCCGCCCGCTGAGTCACCTTCGACGAGGAATATTTCTGAAATCTTAGGGTCTTTTTCTGAGCAGTCAGCCAGCTTACCAGGCATTGAATTTCCATCAAGTACAGTTGATCTTCTTGCCAGGTTTCTAGCCTTTCTTGCTGCTTCTCTAGCTCTAGCTGACTTCAGACATTTATCAATAATTATCTTAGCCTGCTGAGGGTTTTCTTCCATGAATGCCTGAATGTATTCTGCTGTTGCAGTTTCTACGAAACCTCTCATATCACTGTTACCCAGCTTAGTCTTAGTCTGACCTTCAAACTGTGGCTCAGTAAGCTTAACTGATACGATAGCAGTAATACCTTCTCTTACATCTTCTCCGCTGAAAGCTTCATCACTTTCTTTGAGAATCTTATTCTTCTTAGCATAATCATTGAATATTCTTGTAAGAGCTGTCTTGAATCCCTGAAGATGGAAACCACCTTCAGTAGTATTGATATTATTAGCATATGAGAGAACGTGTTCACTATAGCTGTCTGAATACTGCATAGCTACTTCAACTTCTCTTTTTTCATCCTTTACTTCGAAATAAACGATATCCTTATGTATAGCTGTCTTATTGCCATTAAGGAATTCAACATACTGCTTGATACCGCCTTCATAATGGAATACTTCTTCTTTCTGTATTCCATCTCTTTCATCCTTAAGAGTAATATTTACACCTTTATTTAAGAATGCCATTTCTCTAAGTCTTCTTTCGAGAGTATCAAAATCATATACTGTTTCATCGAAAATTTCAGGATCAGGCCAGAATGTAGACTTAGAACCAGTCTTTCTGGAGTTACCGCATTCTTCAAGAGGTGTTACAGTTTTACCGTATTCATATGCCTGCTTATAGATTTTGCCGTTTCTTCTTACTTCGACTTCCATTCTAGTGGAAAGGGCATTTACTACTGATGCACCTACACCATGAAGTCCGCCTGAAACCTTATATCCTCCACCACCGAACTTACCACCGGCGTGGAGAACAGTATGAATTACTTCTACTGCCGGAATGCCCATTTTAGGATGTGTATCTACAGGCATTCCTCTACCGTCATCTTCAACAGTTATAGAATTGTCCTTATGTATAGCAACTTTTATTGTGCTGCAGAATCCGGCAAGCGCTTCATCGATACTATTATCGACTATTTCATATACAAGATGGTGAAGACCTCTAGGACCTGTACTACCGATGTACATGCCCGGTCTTTTTCTTACAGCTTCCAGACCTTCGAGAATCTGAATCTGCTCAGCACCATACTGCTGTATCTTCTCGTTTTTTGCCATTATTTTCTCCTTAAAATCTATATGTATACTTGTCATTAAAGCACACTATATAATACCACAAAATTAGCGATTTTACAATTTCATAACCCTAAATTAATAAAAATGCGTTCAAGTCAAATAAAATAGCCTCAAAACGCATTTTTTTAGTCTATATTTATATCTCAGTGTCAACCATACCATTTTTTATAACCACAATTTTACTATTAGGAAGATTTCGTGCTACCTGACCTATAAGATCTGTTGTAGTTATGAACATCTGATTTTCTCCCAGAGAGTTCATGAGGTATGTCTGTCTATCATTATCAAGTTCTGATAAAACATCGTCGAGAAGGAGAATAGGTTTCTCATTCGTCTCTTCCTCGATTATTTTTATTTCCGAAAGTTTGAGAGAGAGGGCAGCTGTTCTCTGCTGACCCTGTGAACCGAATTTTCTTAAATTGATTCCGTCGGCACTAATTTTAATATCATCCTTATGAGGACCCTTGCTTGTATTGCCGTTACGTTTATCATCATCTCTGTTCTTAACAAGTTCCTGATAAAAATATTCTTTTATATTTTCTTCAGAAAATATGCTTGGTCTATATTCGATTTTCAATTCTTCTTTTCCACCTGTAAGTCTTGTGTGAATATCTCTGCTTATTTCATCAATCTGTTTAACAAATTCTGAACGCTTTTTTATTATTTTCCCACCATATTCAGCTAGTTCATAATCCCATATATCAAGAATACCATCGTCGATACGCGATTCCTTGAGATATGTGTTTCTCTGCTTCAGAACTTTCTTATAGCTGTTCAAATCTGCCAGATAACCTCGTCTGATTTGACAAAGCTCTCTATCTATGAATTTTCTTCTTTTTTCGGGTTCGTCTTTTACTATCTTAAGATCTTCTGGTGAGAAAACTATGATGTAGACTTTATCGAGAAGTTCTGAGGCCTTTGCAAGTTTAACTCCATCAGCTTTGATGCCTTTAACACCTGTGTTGCTTATGACGATTTCGTTAACTCGCTCTTCATCATCTCTGACGTAAGTGGTTTTAACTCGGCAAAACTCTTCTCCGAACATAACAAGCTCTTTATCTCTTACGGATTTAAAAGATTTACCTATTGAATTTAAATAAATACCCTCCAACAAATTAGTCTTCCCCTGGGCATTATTGCCCATGAGGATATTGACTCTTTCATTAAAGGATATGTTTAAATCGTTATAGTTTCTGAAGTTTTTTAGTTCTATTGATTTGATATACATTACATTGATGGGATTCTTACAGGAAGAATCAGGTATTCATAGTCTGTGCCTTCAGCTGGTCTAACAACGCATGGTGAGATTCCAGTCTTAAGGTTCATTGAGAAGTGTTCGTCATCAATTGCCTTGAGAACATCGATTACGTACTTTGAGTTAAATCCGATTTCGATGTCATTGCCTGTCATTTCAATTGGAATTTCTTCCTTAACGTTACCTTCTTCTGATCTTGAAGTGATTGTCATTAAATCACCGCTCATTGTCATCTTGATAAGGTTATTTTTTCCTTCCTTAGCAAGAAGTGAAGCTCTCTCTATGCTTT
Organism: Bacillota bacterium; assembly: GCA_029006195.1. Classification (GTDB taxonomy): domain Bacteria; phylum Bacillota; class Clostridia; order Peptostreptococcales; family Anaerovoracaceae; genus Lentihominibacter. Next base: position 53,724 of record JAQXGH010000019.1, on the reverse strand, counting down.
CGAGGAGGAGAGGCTTGCTAACAATTACCTTAGTTGCGCTTTCTGTAGGGATTAGATCCTTATACTTTATAAATTCTCCTTCCATAAGGCGGAGCATTATTACTGTTTTACCAATTACAAAAGCTGCCTTCTTGTCGCTACTGTAAATTCTCATAGCAACATCGTCTTCTTCATCTGAGATGATTTTGCTGATTTCATTCATTATTTTAGCTGAGATGATGAATTTTCTTTCTTCTTCGCTCTTCATCATTTCATTTACAAGTGCAAGTCTGAAGCCGTCGAGTGAAACCATTCTAACTACATCCTGGTTAATTTCTGTAAGGATGCCTGTTAATATCCCCTTTGATTCATCTATGCTTGCTGCGAATGCAGTCTTTCTTACCATTTCTTTGAATGTGTTCTTTTCGAATAATATATAATCTGATGATGCATCAATATCTCCGATGTTAGGGAATTCTTCTGTAGGAAGGCAGATTACCTTAAACTCAGAAGAGTTTGTTTTGATGTTTATTGAGTTATTTCCATCATCTTCGATATATATGTCTTCATTAGGGAGTTTTCTTATTATATCGCCGAATAATTTGGATATAACTACTATTGAACCTGGTTCATCAACTGAAGCTTCGATTTCTTTCTTGATGCTGATGTCAAGATCTGAAGCTGTCATTAATAAAGTGCCGTTTTCTTTAGCTTCGATAAGTATGCCTTTGAGAACTGGCATTGTTGTTCTATTAGATACAGCTTTTGAAACTGTGTTTAAGGCCTTTGTGAGAACCTGTTGGTTGCATGAAAATTTCATCTATTACTCCCTTCGGAATCCAATTTTTCTTTATTATTATTATATATTATTTATAGTAGTAGTAGTAGGGCCTGTGGATATTGTTAATAACATGCTTATTCATTGAAATTTAGCCAAGAATTAGTGTGCATAAACCTGTTAATGGTTTGTATTTTTTGTCCACAGCCTTGTTGATAACTTATTGTATGTCGTCTTTTAAGCTTCTGATTTCTTCTGCTAATGCTTCGTTTGATTTTATTTCTTTTGAAATTTTCTCGTGAGCGTGAAGAACTGTTGTATGATCACGACCACCGAATGATTTACCGATCTTAGGAAGTGATAAATCAGTAAGCTCTCTGCAAAGATACATAGCTATCTGTCTAGGATGAGCAATTTCTCTCTTTCTCTGTGATGATTCTATTTCCATAAGTTTGATTCCGTACTTCTTACAAACAGCTTTCTTAATTGTTTCGCAGCTGATTGTGTTATCAGTTGATGTGAAAATGTCACTAAGGCTTTCCTTAGCGAATTTAACAGTTATCTTCTTATGGAATACATGTGAGAAACTGATAATTCTTGTTAAAGCACTTTCGAGTTCTCTGATGTTGAACTTAACCTTTTCGGCGATGAGATTAATTACATCGAGGAGATCATCGTCAAGTTCGATATTTTCTTGTTCAGCTTTATTTCTAAGTATAGCTACTCTTGTTTCATAGTCAGGTGGCTGTATGTCAGCTACTACGTTCCACTGGAATCTTGATCTTAATCTGTCGTCCAGGTCTTTAAGTTTACTTGGGTGTCTATCACTTGAAATAACGATTTGCTTCTTCATATCATGCAGTGTATTAAATGTATGGAAGAATTCGTTCTGTGTTGCTTCTTTACCTTCAATAAACTGAATGTCATCTATAAGGAGAACATCAACGCTTCTGTATTTCTGTTTAAATGAATCCATCTTACTGTTTGCGTTTCTGTCTCTGATTGCTTTAAGAAGTTCGCTGGTAAACATTTCTGATGATACATAAAGAACCTTCATTGAAGGATTTCTTTCTATTATATGGTGTCCAATTGCATTCATCAGATGAGTTTTGCCAAGTCCTGATCCTCCGTAGATGAAGAGGGGGTTATAAAGGTTAGCAGGATCCTCAGCTACTGCCAGTGATACAGCATGTGCATAGTTATTGTTGGCACCTACTACGAAGTTATCAAATCTAAGCTTAGGGTTAAGATAGAACTCTTTCCTATATGGGCTGTCATGATCTATTGATACTGCAGCCTGATTCTTAGGTTTCTCTTCGTCAGCTTCTGTAATTATAGCTATTTCATCTTCATTTTTATGTGATACATGAACTTTGTAATTCTTAGTATAGACTTTCTCTATACTATTCTCGAATGTCTCAATATATCTTTCGTTCTGTTTGATTACATTGACTTTGAAGCTATCAGTTGCAGCTACATAAAAAATTCCTTTCTCATCGTCAATGTATAAAGGAACAAGTGGTTCAAACCAGGTCTTGTAACTGATGCTAGTAACCTCGTCATTTATATGTGAAAGAATGTCTCTCCATTTATTTGAATCTATTTTTTTTGTCATCTTTTTACCTTTCGAATATAGTAAATATATAATATAACAAAACACAAAAAACAGGCAAACAAAAATAGTTATCCACAATACTCGGTTGAAAATTTTTCGTTTATTTTTGCGGGTTTAGAATACTTATCCACAACCAGTGGATAAAATTGTGCAAAGTTTTCACAGGTACAACTACATATAGGGTTTAGGGTACTATTTTAAACTCTTTAAATTCTCTATGCGTTGAAAAATAGCGAATCTTCGTCCGAAATTCATTGACACAGAATTTGACTGATTATATAATATTTGAGCATGTGTGCATAATTTGAAATTGAGAATTATGCCGTTTTTGAAAATATTTAGAAATTTAGGAGGTAAACGGCTATGAAGATGACATACCAGCCAAAAAAGAGACAGAGAAAGAAGGAACACGGTTTCAGAAAGAGAATGAAGACTAAGAATGGTAGAAACGTTCTTAAGAGAAGAAGACAGAGAGGAAGAAAGAGTTTAACAGCTTAGTTCACCAGAGTGTACTTTGTTAATACTACATAACCTGAATTAATGCTAAAAAAGGAAATACTAAGAAATAAACAAGACTTTGATAGCGTTTATCGAAGAGGAAAATCTATACCAGATAGATATATTGTTCTGTTTTATAAGAAAAATAACCTTGAGTATAATAGAACAGCTTTTTTAGCAAGCAAAAAAGTAGGTAATAGCGTTCTTAGAAACAGAGCGAAACGTTTAATGAAGGAAAGCTACAGAAATCTCTGTGAGGAGCTTCCTATTGGATATGATTTTATATTCATCGCCAGAAATACGATCAATGGCAGGAAGTATAGAGATGTAAGTTATTCCTTATATAACGCTTTAAGAAGGTCTAAGTTAATAGGAAAGAGGTAGAACTTGAAACATGTTCTTATTTTGCTTATAAGATTTTATCAGAAGTTCATTTCGCCTTGTATTCCTGCAAGATGCAGGTTCTATCCTACATGCTCAACTTATTTTATTCAGGCATTGGAAAAATACGGATTTTTTAAAGGAAGCTACCTCGGAGTGAGAAGGCTGCTTAAATGTCATCCTTTTCATGAGGGAGGATATGATCCTTTAAAATAGGAGGAATATTATTAATGTATACAATACTGGGTATTATAGCAAAGCCTATGGGCTATTTGCTTGACTTTGTGTACGGACTGATCGGTAATTACGGTATTACTATTATCGTATTTACAATTTTCGTTAAGCTTTGTCTTTATCCGCTTTATATTAAGCAGACAAAATCAACTGCTATGATGTCAGAAATGTCATCAAAGATGAAGGCAATACAGAATCAGTATGCTAACGATCAGGAAACAATGAACATTAAGATGCAGGAGCTGTATAAGGAAGAAGGTTTTAACCCTATGGGCGGTTGCCTTCCTATGCTTATCCAGATGCCTATTATTATGGGTCTCTTCGCACTGCTCAGAAATCCTATTCTTTACATTGATAAGGATTCAATGATTTTCGCTTTCCATGAACCATTTGTTTGGATCCAGGATTTATCACAGCCTGACAAGTGGATTTTACCTATTATTGCTGGTGTAGCTACATTCATCGCATTCACTATGAATAAGGCTCTTAGCGATACAGGTGCCGGCGGCGCTATGGCCGGCCAATCAGAAGCTATGATGAAGATGATGCAGTACGTCTTCCCTATCATGATTCTGTGGATGGCAAGATCATTCCCATCAGGCCTTGCACTTTATTGGGCAGTCAGCCAGATTATACAGATTTTCTTTAATATCCATATGCAGTCTCTGAGAAAGAAAATTAAGAGAGAGCAGGAAGAAAAAAGGATTAGAGAAAAGCTTGAAAGAAAATTAAAAAAATAAATATTGAATAATCTCACTATTGGAGGAGTATATATACATGGATTACTCGGAAAAATGGGGTGTGGACGTTGAGGAAGCGGTTAAACTCGCCCTTGTTGATCTTAAAGTCTCCAGAGAGGATGTTGAGATTACGGTTTTAGAAGAACCATCAAAGGGATTCTTTGGTATTGGTTCTAAGCTTGCTAAAGTTAGAGTAGAAGTAAAAAAGCCGGAAATTGCTCCGCAGCCTGAACCTACTCCAGCTCCAAAGGCTGAAGTTAAGCAGGAAGAAAAACCTCAGGAAACTAAGGTCAGAGAAAAGAAGTCTTTTGACAAAAAGAGAAATCATAAATCTAAGGGAAACAACGTTCCTAAGGATAAAATGAGGAACAATAACAACTTAAGTGCTAATCTCGATGAAATTGATAAGAGTGGACTCACAGTTGTTGAAGATAATGATGCTCTTACTTTCCTCAAGGAAGTAACAGAGAAAATGGGACTTTCTCTCGACTTTACATGTAGAGAAGGTGACAACGTAGTATACGTTGAAATGAAGGGTAAGGATTCTCGTACTGTTATCGGTAAGAGAGGACAGACTCTGGATGCTATTCAGTATCTGACTAGCCTTGTTATCAACAAGGATAAGGATAATTACGTTAAGGTTGTTCTTGACGCAGAAAACTACAGAGCTAAGAGACAGAAGACTCTCGAACAGCTCGCTAACAGACTTGCTGCTAAGGTAGTAAAGACAAGAAGATATGTACGACTTGAACCTATGAATCCATATGAACGTAAAGTTATACATGCTACACTGCAGCAGAATAATAATGTAATTACAAGAAGTGAAGGCGAAGAGCCTTACAGAAGAGTTATTATTGAACTTAAGAAATAACTGAAATAAGGTCCGCTTTAAGCGGACCTGTTTTATTACAGAGGAATTATGATTAATTTTGAAGATACAATTGCTGCTATTTCAACAGCATATGGTGAAGGCGGAATAGGAATTGTTAGAATTAGTGGAGAAAAATCTCTGGAAATTCTTAATAAAATTTTCGTTTGTAAAGGTGCTATAAAAAATAAATATCTCACATATGGTAAGATCGTTGACTATAGAAAGGGGAGCACAGTAGATGAAGTAATGGCTGTTTATATGAAGGGGCCGCATACTTATACTGCTGAGGATGTTGTTGAAATTAATTGTCATGGGAGCATGGTTTCATTAAATAAAACTTTGGAACTTATTCTTGCGTCAGGAGCCAGACTTGCAGAACCTGGTGAGTTTACTGAAAGAGCTTTCTTTAATGGAAGACTTGATTTATCACAGGCTGAAGCAGTAATTGATCTTATTAAGGCAAAGACAGAAAAAAGTTTTGATGTTGCACTTTCGCAGCTTGAAGGTTCAGTATCTTCTAAGGTAAATGAAGTTCTGAAACTGCTGCTTGATATACAGGTAGAAATTGCTGTTAATATCGATTATCCAGATGAGGATATAGAAGAATTGACTTATAATAAGTTAATAGGTGATACTGAAACAGCTATATCTATGGTTAAGAAAATCCTTGAAGGAGCTGACGCTGGCAGACTTATAAGGGACGGTTTAAATGTTGCTATTGTTGGCAGACCTAATGTTGGTAAGTCATCACTTCTCAATTGTTTACTTAGAGAAAACAGAGCTATCGTAACTGATATTCCTGGAACAACTAGGGATACGATTGAAGAAACAGTTAACATAAGAAATATTCCAGTTAACCTTATTGATACAGCAGGCATTAGAGAAACGGAAGACGAGATAGAAAGAATTGGTATAGAGAAGAGTAAGGATGCATTTAATAAAGCAGACTATGTGATCATGGTTGTTGATGGAAGTGAAAATCTTACTGATTCTGATTTAGAATTGATTGACTATATAAATTCTAAGAAGTCTATGATAATTATCAACAAAGCTGATAAGGAATCGCTTATAGATTTTGCACATATTAAAACTATATCGCCTAATAGCGATATAGTTGTAGCTGCTCTTATTAATGGCACTGGTCTTGATGAAATTGAAGACATTATAGAAAGTAATGTTTATGGTGGAAAGGTTAGTCAGGGAGATAGCGCTATGGTTAATAATGTTAGACATATTGATCTTCTTAATAGGGCATTGGCTAGCTTAAATAGTGCACTTAATGCTGCTAAAATGGGATCAGCTCTCGATTTCGCTGAATGTGACATTAGAGATGCGTACGATTTTCTCGGAGAAATAACTGGTAATACAGTTTCAGATGATGTAATAAATGAAGTATTTTCTAGATTCTGTCTAGGAAAGTAGGGTAATTAGATGAATAAGTATTTAATGGGAGAATACGACATTATAGTTGTTGGCGCTGGACATGCTGGATGTGAAGCTGGTCTTGCTGCAGCTAGAATGGGTAAGAAAACTTTAATGCTTTCTATTAATTTGGAAGCAGTTGCAATGATGGCATGTAATCCATCAATAGGCGGAACAGGTAAGGGCCATCTTGTTAGAGAAATTGATGCTCTTGGCGGTCAGATGGGTCTTAATATTGATAAGACATTCATCCAGAGTCGTATGCTCAATACTGCTAAGGGACCTGCGGTTCATTCACTTAGAGCGCAGGCTGATAAAAATCAGTATCATATAGAAATGAAGAAAACTATCGAGAAAGTCGAAAATCTCGATCTTAAGCAGGGTGAAGTAATTGATCTTATTATAGAAGATGGTAAAGCCTCCGGTGTCATCCTGAAAACGGGAGCATATTATACTGCAAAGGCTGTAATCCTGGCTACAGGAACTTTCCTTGCCGGTAAAGTATTTATTGGGGAAAGTGTATATAAGAGTGGTCCGGATGGACTGGCTCCATCAACAGTTCTGGCACAGAGATTAAGAGAATATGGTCTTCCTATGAGAAGATTCAAAACAGGTACTCCTGCCAGAGCATTAGCTGATTCTTTTGATTATGATAAGATGATTCCACAGGAAGGGGATGAAGTAGTAGTACCTTTCTCTTTCATGAATGATGAAATCGGTGATAATCAAATTAAGTGTTGGCTTACATATACTAATGAAGAAACTCATAGGATCATCAGAGAAAACTTCCATAGATCTGCATTATTTGGTGGACAGATAGAAGGTGTTGGTCCTAGATATTGCCCTTCAATTGAAGATAAGGTAAATAGATTTGCTGATAAAAAAAGACATCAGTTATTTATTGAACCTGAGGGTTTATATACTGACGAAATGTATATCCAGGGTATGTCATCAAGTTTACCAGAAGATGTACAGGAGCAATTTTATAAATCGATTGAGGGTCTTGAAAATTTAAAAATTGTTAGACCTGCATATGCTATCGAATATGACTGCATAGATCCGCTGAATTTAAAGATAAGCTTAGAAAATAAAACTATCGAAAATCTTTTCTGCGCAGGACAATTTAATGGAAGTTCAGGTTATGAAGAGGCTGCAGCACAGGGTCTTATAGCCGGAATTAATGCTGTTTTTAAATTAAATGGAAAAAATCCGTTCGTTCTCGACAGAAGCGAGGCTTATATTGGCGTTCTAATAGACGATTTGATTACTAAAGGTACTAATGAACCTTATAGAATTATGACCAGCAGAGCGGAATATAGGCTGGTTCTCCGCCAAGACAACGCAGATTTGCGTTTGACAGAGAAGGGATATGAGGCTGGACTGGTTACAGAAGAGCGTTTTGCTAGATATAAAGCTAAAAAAGAGATTGTTGAGGCTGAAACTGAAAGACTTAAGAAGCTCATAGTTAAGCCCGAACAGATAAATGAATTGTTGGAAAATAATGGAAGTACACCTATTACAGGTGGCACTCCACTTATAGAAATATTAAAGAGACCAGAAATTACTTATGATGATACTGCTTTCATAGATACTGAAAGACCTTCACTTTCACATCATCAGAAAACAATGATGGAAGTTCAGATAAAGTATGAAGGTTATATCATGAAGCAGCAGCAACAGATAGAAAAGTTCAGGAGACTAGAAGGTAGAAAACTTAGTCCAGATATCGATTATTCACAAATCGAAGGATTAAGAATTGAGGCTAGACAGAAACTCAATGATATGAAGCCTTTATCAATAGGACAGGCATCAAGAATATCAGGTGTATCACCATCTGATATTAATGTACTTATGATTTGGCTTGAGAAAAATAGAAGGATGAGAAATGGACAATCTTAAGAAAGCACTGACAAAACTTAATATCGAATTTACAGATGAGCAGATCAACCAGTATGAAGCATACATGAATAGAATCCTTGAGCTTAACGAAAGCATCAATCTTACTGCAATTACTGATAGAGATGAATTTGTACAGAAGCATTATATTGATTCGCTTCTCTGTGCGGACTATGAAGAATTTCTTAGTGCTACTACTATTATAGATGTAGGAACTGGTGGTGGCTTCCCTGGAATTCCTCTCGCCATTGCTTTCCCAGATAAAGAATTTGTTCTCATGGATTCACTGAATAAGAGAATTAAAGTTATTCGGAATTTGTGTGATGAAATTGGTATTGGAAATGTAAAGGCTATACACGGCAGGGCAGAGGAACTGGCTCGTCAAAAGGATTTAAGAGAAAGTTTTGATATCTGCGTTTCCAGAGCTGTAGCTAATATGAGTACTCTTTCGGAATACTGCATTCCATTTGTTAAAGAGGGCGGAGCATTTATAGCTTATAAGGGTCCTGATTGTGATGACGAAATAGCTGAAGCTAGTACTGCTATTGAAAGATTAGGCGGCGGAGAAGTAAGAATTGAATATCCAAAAATGGAAAATACTGGTTTCGAACACACTTTAGTTTTCTTAAAAAAAATTAAGAAAACTCCAAAATCATACCCTAGAAAGGCGGGTACACCGTCCAAGAATCCTATAAAATAAGCAATTGTTTCACGTGAAACATTCACAGTCTATGTGTGTAACATTGACTGTGTTTTTTTTGTGAAAATGATAGCTTTATAAAATAAGTTGTAATATAATGTGTAAGGAAATTATGTATAGGAGGTAATAACGTGGGAAAAGCAATAGCTATATTCAACCAGAAAGGTGGAGTTGGTAAAACTACAACAAACATAAATCTGGCTGCAAGTCTTGCTATTAAAGGTAAGAAAGTCCTTATACTAGATATAGATCCTCAGGGAAATACAACAAGTGGAGTTGGTATCTCAAAGAAAGATCTTGATGTAACAACACATGAAATCCTGATTGATGATAACCATCATCCAGAAGAAGCAATACTCCCTACAACCGTTGAAAATCTCGACATTATGCCAGCTAGCGTACAGCTTGCAGGTGCAGAAGTTGAGCTTATCAGCAGACCAGGTAGAGAAAAAAGGCTTAAGATGGCAATAGACATTCTGAAACCAAAATATGATTATATTTTCGTAGATTGTCCACCATCATTAGGTATCCTTACAATTAATTCACTTACAGCAGTAGATTCAGTACTGATTCCAATTCAGTGTGAATTCTATGCACTTGAAGGTGTAAGTCAGCTGATGAGTACAATTGATATCGTAAAAAGAAACATGAATCCTGATCTGGAAATCGAAGGTGTAATTTTAAGCATGTTCGATGGTAGAACAAATCTTTCAATTCAGGTTGTAGAAGAAGTAAAGAAATACTTCAAAGAGAAAGTATATACTACAGTAATTCCTAGAAATGTTAGATTAGCAGAAGCACCAAGTTATGGATTACCTGTAATTCAGTATGATCCTAAGTCAACAGGTGCAATTGCATATATGGATTTCGCTGACGAATTTCTGGAACTTGAAGGAGCATTATAATGGCAGCATCTAAGAAGAGTAGAGGGTTAGGTAGAGGTTTAGACGCTTTATTCGGAGATGTAGAAATTAATCCTACTCCTGCTAAAGAAAATAAGAAAGAAAATGAATCAGTTACAGAAGATAAGCCTGCAGCTGATACTAATAAGTCCGAGAATAAATCTCAGGTAAAAAATGAAGAAGCAGATGAATCAGGAGTGCTTTATATAGATATTAATGATATAAAGCCAAATGCTACACAGCCTAGAAAGCATTTTGACGAAGAGAAACTTCAGGAACTGGCAGAATCAATTAAACAGCACGGACTCATTCAGCCTATCGTCTTAAGAAAGATGGATAAGGGTTATGAAATCGTAGCAGGTGAAAGAAGATGGAGAGCTGCCAGACTCATAGCACTTAAGAAAATTCCTTGCATTATAAGAGAACTTAGCGATGAAGAAAACATGCTTCTCGCTATAATCGAAAACATGCAGAGAGAAGACCTTAATCCTATCGAAGAAGCAGAAGGAATTAAGCAGATGATTGAGACTTATGGCCTTACACAGGAACAGGTATCAATCAGCGTGGGTAAGAGCAGACCTTATATCACAAATAGCCTAAGACTCCTTAAACTCCCTGAAGTAGTAAGAAATCTTACCGAAGCAGGTAAAATTACGACAGGACATGCTAGAGCTTTAGCTGCTATAAAGGATGAAAACACACAGATCATCTTAGCAAACAGAACAGCAGAAGAGGGCCTTTCTGTTAGACAAATCGAAAAGCTGGCAGGGGAAGCTAAGAAGGATCCTAAGAAAGCAAGTAGAAAGAAAGCTCAGAAGAGTGCTGATGAGAAGAGACTTGAAGAAGATCTTAAGAATGCTCTGGGTACTAAGGTAAATCTTAAAAAGTCTGGCAAGAAGGGGAAGATTGAGATTGAATATTACAGCAGAGAAGAGCTAGAAAGACTCATAGAACTGCTGAAAACTCTCGGATAAATCAATTATTTCACAGGACAAAATATATAATGTTTCACATGAAACAAATGCGTGAAAGTGAGTGATTTCAATGGATAAGAGAGATATTGATAAAGTACTTGCGAGTGTTATTCGCGAGGCGAAAGCAGCAGGAATCCCGATTTCAAATAAGATAGAAGAACATGTATATGTTAATCCTAGACCAAGAAGAAGATTCGGATGCTGTAAAACTGTTGGTGGCGTATTCGTCATCGAAATAAGTGAGTTCCTTCTGGATGCTGATGATATGGCAATAAGAAGCGTAGTAGCTCACGAAGTTCTCCACACTGCTAAGAAATCTTTCAAGCACAGTGATACTTGGAAGGAATATGCAGAAATAATGAATAAAAAGTATGGCTACAATATAAAGACTACCTCGAAATTTGAAGAAATGGGTCTGCCAGAAAAGAGTCCTTTAGGAAGAACAAAATACATTATTAAATGCAAATCATGCGGCAAAGAATTCCCTAGAATACGCATGGGAGCAGTGGCCAAGAACATAGATAATTACAAGTGTAAGTGTGGAGGAAAGCTGGAAATAGTCGATCCACATTAGTAATTAGACTAAAGGTTAACAAATTAATAGAAACAAAAGAACTAAACGGTATTGATTTTATAGGACTAAAGTGGTATAGTCTATAGCAATGCCGTTTATTTTAATTCATAAATGCGAATAAATATGCATAAGAAGGACAAAATATGTTACAATGGAATTGTTTATATATATGAAAAGAGGGAATAGTAACAAATGATTAACGTATTCATTGATGGAGCCGCAGGAACGACCGGATTAAAGATTCACGAATATTTTAGTAAAAGAGATGATATAAACATCTTAAATATAGAAGAAGAAAACAGAAAGAGTATTGAAAGGAGAGCCGAGCTGATTGAACAGGCTGATGTTTCTTTTTTATGCTTACCAGATGCAGCATCAAAAGAAATCGCACAGCATGTCTCAGCAGGCAGTAGAATCATCGATACATCAACAGCACATAGAACAGATGACGCATGGGTATATGGTTTCCCTGAATTATGTAAGGGACAGAAAGAATTAATTAAGAATTCTAACAGAGTAGCTAACCCAGGTTGTCATGCAACAGGTGCCATTTCGATTATTAGACCATTGATCGAATCAGGACTTGCAGGAGATGATTATCCATTCGCAATTACTTCACTGACTGGTTATAGTGGCGGCGGCAAGAAGATGATCGCTGATTACGAAAATCCAGAAAGAAGCGTTCTGCTGGATAGTCCTGCACAGTATGGTATCGCTCAGGTGCATAAGCACATTCCAGAAATCATGAAGATGACAGGAGTTAAATACCAGCCAACATTCATGCCAATCGTAGCTGACTACTTTAGTGGCATGGAAGTATCAGTTCCGATCCTGGGAAGCTACATTAAGGGAGCAGACCAGATGGCAGGTGGAGCTAAGGCTGCAGTAACAGAAATGTTTAAGGATTTCTACAGCGGAAGCACAATGATCGAAGTAGTAGATTCAATCGCTGAAGGCGGACTTATCTACTCAAACGCAATGGCAAAGAGCAATAAATTAAAAATAGCAATTGATGGAACAGATGATAACATTCTCATCACAGCACTCTTCGATAATCTCGGTAAGGGAGCTTCAGGTGCCGCAGTTCAGAACATGAACATCATGATGGGAATCGAAGAAAGTAAGGGTTTATTATAAAATGACAGACGTAAATATTAAAGTAATTCCAGAAGGCAGCGTATGCAGCCCAATCGGATTTAAAGCAAACGGAATACACTGCGGAATCAGAAGCAGTATCAGTAAGAAAGACTTAGCACTTATCGTAAGTGAAAAGATGTGTTCAGCAGCTGCAGTATATACACAGAATAAAGTTTTCGGAGCACCTATTACAGTAACAAGAAATAATATCGCTGACGGCTATGCTCAGGCAGTTATCTGTAACAGCGGTAATGCTAATACTTGTGCACCAGGAGGCGTTAAGCTGGCAGAAGATACCTGTGAACTTACAGCTAAGGCATTGGGACTTAAGGCAGAGGACATCATCGTAGCATCGACAGGTGTAATCGGTCAGGCAATGTCAATGGAGCCTTTTGAAAAGGGAATGCCGGAATTAGTAGCCGGCCTTAACGAAAACGGATCAGCTGATGCAGCTGAAGCAATCATGACAACTGATACTATTCCTAAATACAGAGCAGTAGAAGTTGAAATCGGTGGTAAGAAAGTAACTATCGGCGGCATCTCAAAGGGAAGCGGAATGATCAATCCTAATATGGCAACAATGCTTTCGTTTATAACAACAGATGCTGCTATCACTCCTCAGATGCTGCAGAAGGCACTAAGTGCAGATATTAAAAAGAGCTTTAACCAGATCTGTGTTGATGGTGATACATCAACAAACGACACTGTTGCTATCATGGCAAATGGTATGGCAGGTAATGATGAAATAAAGGAAAATGGGGAAGACTTTGAAGCCTTTGCAAAAGGCTTGGCAGAAGTAACACAGTATCTGGCTAAAAAGATGGCGAAAGACGGAGAAGGTGCGACAAAACTGATCGAATGTAACGTAGTAGGCGCTCCTGATGAGGCGACTGCTAACAAAATCGCGAAGACAGTAATTTCGTCAAACCTTCTTAAGTGCGCTATCTTCGGTGCTGACGCTAACTGGGGCAGAGTGCTTTGCGCTATCGGCTACTGCGAAGGCGATTTCAGCGCTGACAACATCGACGTTGAAATGAAGTCATCAAAGGGAAGCGTTACAGTATGCAAAGGCTCCACTCACCACGAGTACAGCGAAGATGAAGCCAGCGTTATTCTCTCAGAAGATGAAATTATTATAAACATCGATATGAATCAGGGAAGTGGCACAGGTACTGCATGGGGATGTGACCTGACCTACGATTATGTTCAGATCAACGGAGACTATAGAAGCTAAGGAGAAAAGAAAATGGAATTACGTGGCGAAATAAGAAGCCCTGAAATAAACAGTATGTATTTAGAAAAAGCTGAAATTCTGGTAGAAGCTCTGCCATACATTCAGCAGTTTAATAGGAAAGTTATTGTAATCAAGTACGGCGGAAGCGCTATGATCGACGAGGAACTCAAGCAGAATGTTATCGAAGACGTTGTACTGCTGAAGCTTGTAGGTTTCAAACCAGTAATCGTTCACGGGGGCGGCAAAGACATTAATAAGTGGCTGAGCCTGAAGGGCAAGGAACCTGAATTTAAGAACGGCCTTAGAGTTACCGATAAGGAAACAATGGAAATTGCCGAAATGGTTCTTGGCAAGGTTAACAAAGAACTGGTTACAAAAGTTCAGTCTCTTGGCGTAAAGGCTATAGGCGTTAGCGGCAAGGATGGCGGAATGATCAAGGTTAACAAGAAGGAAATCGAAGATGGCGACCTGGGCTTTGTAGGTGACATCAAGCATGTTGATGCCAAGGTGATTAACGATATGCTTAAGAACGATTATCTTCCTATTATTTCACCTATCGGACTTGATGATGATTACCAGACATATAACATCAATGCTGATGAAGCAGCAAGTGCTATTGCAATCGCTCTTGGCGCAGAAAAGCTGGCATACCTTTCAGACGTTGAAGGGGTAAGATACGATGCGGACGATCCAGATTCAATTATCGGTCAGATTTATACAGACGAAACTGAGAAGCTGATCGAAGAAGGCATCATCAGCGGCGGAATGATTCCTAAATTAAGAAACTGTACAGACGCAATCAAAAGGGGCGTAAACAGAGTTCATATCATGGACGGCAGAGTGCCGCACAGCTTGCTTCTGGAAATATTTACTAAGAAGGGCGTTGGAACATTAATTCTTAAAGAAGACTAAAGGGGACTAACAATGAACGGGGAAGAAATTAAGAAAATAGAAAGTGAAAAAATCGTCCACACTTACGGACGTTATGACGTAGTTGCTGAATCAGGAAAGGGCGCTACATTAAAGGATGTAAATGGTAAAGAATATATCGACTTCACATCAGGTATCGGTGTAAACTCATTTGGCTTTTGCGATGACGAATGGGTAAAGGCAGTGTGCGAACAGGCAGGAAAGATGCAGCACATCTCAAACCTTTATTACACTGAACCATGTGTGAAGCTGGCAGACCTTCTTACAGAAAAGACAGGAATGGCAAAGGCTTTCTTCTGCAACTCAGGAGCTGAAGCAAATGAAACTGCAATAAAGATCGCTAGAAAGTACGGAAGTACCGTTAAGGGTGTGCGTAGCAACAGAATCATAACTCTCATTGATTCATTCCACGGCAGAACAATGGCAACAATTACTGCGACTGGCCAGGATCATTATCATGAATTCTTCACACCATTCGTTGATGGATTCAGCTACTGCCAGCCAGGAGACATTGAAGGCCTGAAGAAGCTTATGGGTGCAGACGTTTGTGCCATCATGATCGAAATGATTCAGGGCGAAGGCGGTGTTTTAGATTTAGATGGAGAATTCGTATCGGCAATAAGCAATCTATGCAAAGAAAACGATTGTCTTCTGATTGTTGACGAGGTTCAGACAGGTGCAGGAAGAACTGGTAAGATGTTCGCATACCAGCATTATGGCCTCGAACCTGACGTAGTTACATTCGCTAAGGGCGTTGGCGGCGGCCTTCCTATCGGCGGCGTTATCTGCAACGAAAAGACATGCGACATCTTAGTTCCTGGCGATCACGGAACTACATTTGGCGGAAACCCAGTAGCATGTGCAGGAGCTGTTAGCGTTGTATCAAGAATGGACGATGCTTTCCTGGCAGCTGTAACAGCAAAGGGCGAAAAGATCCGCGCAGCACTTGCCGGCCTTGACGAAGTTGAAGCAATCAGCGGCAAGGGCATGATGGTTGGCATCAAGCTGAAGAATAAGAAAGCAGGCGATGTGGTTAATGCCGGAATCGAAGCAGGTCTCTTGCTTCTGACAGCTAAGGATAAGGTAAGACTTCTTCCTCCATTGTCAATTAGCGATGCGGAGCTGGAAAAGGGCCTGGAAATTCTGAAGGGTCTGCTTACTGCATAAGTAATTAATTGGATGATATTTGTATAGATAAGGTGCTGCGCTGGTGATGGTGCAGCACCCTTTGTATTTACAGCCTTGACTTTATTGCGGTGAAGTGGTAGAGTGTGAGAGTACATTTGGAACAGAAGAAAGGTGAACAAGTATGATTATTAGCGGCGCTGAACTTAATAATAAAGAGAAAGCCATGTTTGCATTACGTGCTCTGTACAGCGGACACGGTTTTTCACAGTTTAGAATGACTAAGTTCGAAGAATTTGATCTTTATGCGAAGAATAGAGACTTCATGGACTCTGCTTCGATTATTACTTTTACAGATACTGATGGTAAGCTCATGGCACTTAAGCCGGACGTTACTTTATCCATCGTTAAGAATAACAGACATATAGGAAATGATATAAGAAAACTTTATTACACTGAGAATGTATATAGAGTTTCACCTAAGACTCATTACTTTAAGGAAATCATGCAGGTAGGACTGGAATGCCTGGGTAATATAAATGACGATTGCATTACAGAAGTTTTAGTTATGGCGGCTGAAAGCCTGGATGTGCTTTCGGAAAATGCTATTCTCGATATTTCAAATCTGGACATCGTTTCACACATTATTACTGAAGCGAATGTGAGCAAGGAAGTTGAAGAGGAAATTATCAAGTGCATAAGTGAGAAGAACTCACACAGCCTTTCGAAGATTTGCGCTGAGAACAATATCATTGATGCAAAGGCTACACTCCTGCAGAAGTTAGTAACAATTTATGGTAAACCAGAGCTGGCAATGCCTCAGCTGGAGGAAGCTCTGCTTTCAGAAGCTGTAGATCATGCGGACAGAGCAGTATTTGAAAAAGCGCTCAACCTTATTAAAAAAATCGTTAAAGCTTTCGAGGGTACAGGACTTGAAGATATGCTGAATATCGACTTCTCAGTTGTAAGTGATATCAAATACTATAATGGAATCATCTTTAAGGGTTTTGTAGAAGATGTTCCTGATGGAGTTCTCTCAGGCGGACAGTACGACAAGCTCATGAGAAACATGAACAGAAAGTCAAATGCTATTGGCTTTGGTGTATATATGGATACACTGGGCAAACTGTCAAAGCTTGATGGAGAGGAGGTAGTTATCCGTGGCTAAGAAAGATATGCTTAACGTAGCTCTTCCTAAGGGAAGACTAGGTGAAAAAGTTTATGATATTTTCGAGAGGGCAGGTTTTGAATGTCCATCGATAAAAGAGAAGAACAGAAAGCTCATTTTCGAAAACGAAGAAACGGGCGTTAGATATTTCTGGGTTAAGCCTTCAGATGTTGCCATCTATGTTGAGAGAGGTGCGGCTGATATTGGCGTAGTAGGTAAGGATATTTTGCTTGAATCAAATCCTGACATTTATGAACTTTTAGATTTGAACATGGGTAAATGCATTATGTCAGTAGCTGCTCCTAAGGGATATGTTGACGATAATTCAAGAACTCTTCGTGTTGCAACAAAATTTACTAACGTTGCGAAGAATTTCTATACCTCAATAGGTAGAGATATTGATATAATACATCTGAATGGTTCTATTGAGCTGGCACCAATCCTTGATCTTTCAGATGTAATTGTTGACCTTGTTGAAACAGGAACAACACTTAGAGAAAACAATCTGGAGGTAATCGAGGAAATCGTACCTATAAGTGCGAGATTTATTTCAAACAAATCCAGCTTCAAATTCAAGAACCAACAAATAGAGAAAGTTGTAAAGGCTATGGCCGAAAAGGTAGGAAAATAAAAAAGGATTTGGAGAAAAAATGATTAAGATTCTTAACTATGAAGAAGTAACAAGAGAAGATATATTTGCACGTACAGTTCCTGAAATGGATGTAGCAGGAATCGTTACAGATATAATTGAAGATGTTAGAGCTAATGGCGACGCAGCGCTTTTCGCATACTGTAAGAAATTTGACAAGGCCGACCTTGGAAGGCTGCAGGTATCAAAAGAAGAAATCGCAGGAGCAATGGAAGAAGTTGGCGAAGAATTTTGCGCTATCTTAGAAGAAGCGACAGGCAACATCAGAAAATTCCATCAGCGTCAGGTTAGAAACAGCTTCGTTATTAACGACGAACCAGGCAAGGTGATCGGACAGAAGGTAATCCCAATGGATAAGGTTGGCCTTTACGTTCCAGGCGGCACAGCAGTATATCCTTCAACAGTACTTATGGATTCAATTCCTGCTAAGATCGCTGGCTGTGGTGAAATCGTAATCGTAACACCACCGAACGCAGACGGTTCTATAAATCCGATCATTCTCGCAGCAGCAGAAATTGCCGGCGTAGATAAAATTTTCAAGGTTGGCGGAGCACAGGCAGTAGCTGCACTGGCTTACGGAACAGAATCAATTCCTAGAGTTGATAAGATCGTTGGCCCTGGTAATGCATTCGTAGCAGAAGCTAAGAAGCAGGTATTCGGACAGGTAGCAATCGACATGATCGCAGGTCCGAGCGAAATCCTGGTAGTTGCTGATTCAACATGTGATGCCAGATACGTAGCAGCAGACATGCTCTCACAGGCAGAACACGACAAGATGGCGAGTGCTGTTCTGGTAACAGATTCAATGGATCTCGCCAAGGCTGTAAGCGACGAACTGGAAAGACAGCTTAAGCTCCTGCCTAGAGAAGAAATCGCTAGAACATCGATCGAAAACAACGGTAAGATCATCGTGGCGCCAGACCTTACAATAGCAATCGACATCGCTAACGAAATCGCACCAGAACATCTGGAGCTTTGTATGGATAATCCTTTTGATTATCTTGATAGCATCAGACACGCAGGTTCAATCTTCATGGGCAAGAATTGTCCTGAAGCAATGGGTGACTATTTCGCTGGCCCTAATCATACACTGCCAACAAGCGGAACAGCTAAATTCTCAAGTCCGCTTTCAGTAGATGACTTCGTTAAGAAGACACAGTTCACATATTTCACTAGAGAAGCCCTCGGCAAGGTTGCAGACAAGGTTGCATACTTCGCAGACCAGGAAGAACTGCACGCTCACGCTAGAAGTGTTACTATCAGATTTGATGAGGAGTAGTGAGTATGAGTAAATTTATAAGTAAGAAATATGCAAGTCTGATCCCGTATGAACCAGGTGAACAGCCACAGGATCAGCAGTATGTAAAGTTAAATACAAACGAGTCACCGTTCCCGCCTTCAGCTAAGGCAATCGTTAAGGCGAACGAAGCTCTGAAGAAGCTGCAGCTTTATCCGGATCCAGACTGTAAGGTTCTGATCGAGAAGATCGCACTACACTTCGGAGTTTCAAGAAAGAACGTAGTTCTCTCAAACGGCTCAGACGAAGTTCTCAACTTCGCATTCATGGCATATTGCGATGAGGATTGTCCGGCAATTTTCCCAGACATTACTTATGGATTCTATCCTGTATTCTCAGATATCAATAGAATTCCTTATAAGGAAATTCCTCTTAAGGATGATTTCACTATCGATATCGCAGATTATATGAATGTAGATGGAACTATTTTCATCGCTAATCCAAATGCACATACAGGTATCACTTTACCGGTAAACGCGATCGAGGAAATCGTTAAGTCAAATCCTGATCACGTAGTTGTTATTGATGAAGCGTATGTAGACTTTGGAGCAGAAACTTGCCTGCCGCTCGCTGAGAAATACGATAACGTTCTGGTTATCCAGACACTGTCAAAATCAAGATCAATGGCAGGAGCAAGGCTTGGATTTGCGATCGGTAATGAAGAACTGATTCAGGACTTAAATACAATTAGGAATTCAACTAATCCATATAACATCAATGCAATGTCAATGGCAGCAGCTATCGGTGTTATGGATGATGAAGCTTATACAGAAGCAAATTGTCAGACGATAATCGAGAACAGAGCTTATACTGTGAACGCTCTTAAGGAAATGGGATTCGAGCTGACAGACTCAATTGCAAACTTTATATTCATGAAGCATCCGAGAGTAGATGGAGAATACATTTACAAGACTATGAAGGAAAGAGGAGTTCTTATCAGACATTTCACTAAGGAAAGAATTGCTCAGTACAACAGAGTTACAATCGGAAGCAGAAAACAAATGGAAAAATTCATTAAGGTTTTAGGAGAAATACTGGAGGAAGCATAATGAATTTATTAAAGCCTAACAGATATGCTGAAATTTCTAGAAAGACTGCAGAAACAGATATCAGCCTTAAATTAAATATCGACGGCAAGGGCGAAAGCAATATAGATACAGGTTGTGGTTTTCTTGACCACATGCTGGTGCTTTTAGCTAAGCACGGCAGATTTAATCTGGAAGTCAAGTGCGTTGGCGACATTAATGTTGATTATCATCACACAGTTGAGGATATCGGCATTGTACTGGGGGAAGCATTTTACCAGGCGCTTGGTGACAAGAAGGGCATAGTAAGATATGGCCACATGATTCTGCCGATGGACGAATCACTGATTCTTTCAGCAGTTGATTTCTCAGGAAGAAGCTGTCTGGGCTATGACCTCCAGATTCCAACTGAGAAAGTTGGCGATTTAGACACAGAACTGATTGAAGAGTTCTGGCAGGGCTTTGTGAGAAAGGCAGAATGCAATCTCCACATCAAGCAGCTGGCTGGAACAAATTCACATCATATAATAGAGGGTGCTTTCAAATCTGTAGCCAGAAGCATGAAGATGGCTGTTGCTATCGATGCTGAATTCGCAGATGAGATTCCATCCACGAAAGGAGTACTGTAGTGATAGCAATAATTGACTATGGTGTAGGAAATTTGTTTTCTCTGCAGAGTTCACTAAAGTATATCGGTGAAGAGGCAGAGGTAACATCAGATATTGAGAAAATTAGAAATGCCGACAGAATAATTCTGCCAGGTGTTGGCGCTTACGAAGATGCGGCAAATAAGCTTAGAGAATCAGGAATGGCTGATATCGTAATGGAAGTTGCAAAGGCTGGTAAACCGCTGATGGGTATTTGTCTGGGTATGCAGCTTTTGCTCGAAAAGAGCTACGAATATGGTGAACACGAAGGCCTGGGTCTGATCAAGGGTAGTGTTGTTCCAATCGCAGACGTGGCACCTGCAAATTACAAGATTCCGCACATCGGCTGGAATGCGCTGAAGTTCGAAAACGGCAAGAGCCCGCTCTTTAAGTACATTGAAGAGGGCGATTATGTTTATTTCGTACATTCATATTATGCAACTGACTGTGCTGAATCGACAATTGCTTCAACTGAGTATGGCGCTCAGCTGACTGCAGCCCTTGCTGACGGCAACGTATTCGGCTGCCAGTTCCATCCGGAAAAGAGCGGCGAAGTTGGCATGAAGATTCTGAGAGCATTCTGCGAAATGGAGGGTTAACGGATGATTTTGTTTCCGGCAATAGACCTCTATGAAGGTAAAGCAGTTAGATTATATAAGGGCCGTTACGATGAGATGACAGTTTACAGCGAGTATCCGGAAGAAATCGGCCTGGACTTTGCAGCTTGCGGCGCTAAGGCGATTCATATCGTGGACCTTGAAGGCGCTCGCGATGGCAACACTCCTAATCTGGATGTAGTTTGCAGAATCAAGGAAAGCAGTGGGCTTTTCTGTGAGATCGGCGGCGGCATCAGAAGTATGGAAGTGGTCGATAAATATATTGAAGCGGGTCTTGATAGAGTTATACTGGGTACTGCCGCAGTAAAGGACCCTGAATTCGCGAAGGCTGCAGTCGAAAAGTACGGTCCGAAGATCGCAATAGGCGTCGATATCAAAGACGGCTTTGTAGCAGTAAAGGGCTGGACAGAAAAGACTGAAGAAAACGTTTATGATTTCTGCACTAAGATGCAGGCCCTGGGTGTTAAGACTATTATCTGTACAGATATTTCTAAGGACGGCGCAATGAAGGGCACTAACCATGAACTTTATGCTGAACTGATGAAGCGTTTCGATATGAACATCACTGCTTCAGGCGGTGTATCGTCAATGGACGATGTTGAGCGTCTGGCAGGTGCGGGCCTTTATGGCGCGATCATCGGCAAGGCTTATTATACAAAGGCCATTGACCTTAAGAAAGCAGTAGAGGTGGCAGAGTAATGATTACTAAGAGAATTATCCCATGTCTGGACGTTAAGGACGGACGTGTTGTAAAGGGTGTAAAATTTCAGGGCTTAAACGATGTTAATTCACCGATCGAGCTGGCTGAATTCTATACAAAGAACGGCGCTGACGAGCTGGTCTTTTATGACATCACAGCATCAAGCGACGGCAGAAAGATTTTCACAGATATTCTTTGCGAAACAGCAAGTAAGGTATTTATCCCGCTTACTGTTGGCGGCGGCATCAATAGCATTGCCGATTTCGATAGAGTTCTGAAGTGCGGCGCTGATAAGGTAAGCGTAAACTCAGGTGCTATCAGAAATCCTGGCATTATCGAAGAAGCTGCTAAGCTTTATGGCGACCAGTGCGTAGTTATTTCATGTGATATTTCACTGGTAGACGGAGTATACCGCGTATTCGCTAAGGGCGGTCGTGAAAATACTGGTCTTGAAGCTATCGAATGGATCAAGCGCTGCGTTGGCAATGGTGCTGGCGAAGTTGTTGTAAACTCCATCGATACAGATGGCGTGAAGAATGGCTTCGATATTCCGCTCCTGAAGAAGGTGTGCGAAGCTGTTAATGTTCCAGTTATCGCTTCAGGCGGTGCTGGATGCATCAACGATTTTATTGAACTGTTCGATGAGATTCCAGATATCGATGCAGGACTGGCAGCTTCTATTTTCCACTTCGGCGAAGTTTCGATCAGCGACCTTAAGAAGGAAATGGCGGCACACGGCATTCTGACTAGGAGATAAACTATGTGAATGGCGGCGAACGCGGACTCGCGTTCGCTGTTTTAGTTGGACTGGTGCTTGACTTGTCGGGATTTGGCGTTTCGCAGGTGTTTTACAAGTGGCGGAGCGGTGGACTTGTCGGGTTTCGGCTCTTTCGAGGTATATGGCAAGTTAACTTGTCGAGCTGACTGAAAAAGAGTGGGCTGTACAAGTTTGTAGGTTTTGCAGAGGGCTAAAACTTGAAAAAATGGGCACTAATGGACAGAACCGACAAGTTGGGCTGGGTGTGACTTGTAATAATACGGAAAATATGCGTAAACAGACAAGTTCAAGATAAGGAGAAACGGAATGGTAAAGATTGAAGAGTTAAAATTTGACGAAAAGGGACTGATTCCTGCAATCGTACAAGATGCAGATACTAAGGCGGTCCTCACATTGGCATATATGAATAAAGAGAGTCTGCAGATTTCCCTGGATAAGAGACTGACCTGCTTCTGGTCAAGATCAAGACAGGAACTTTGGCTGAAGGGCGACACTAGCGGTAACTATCAGCACATTGTATCAATTACAGCTGACTGCGATAAGGACGCGCTTGTTGTTATGGTTCATCCAGACGGACCAGCTTGCCACCTTGGCAATTATTCATGTTTCGAATTCCCTGTACTGGAGGAAGAATAAATGAACTTAATGGAAATCAAAGGGCCAAAGGATTTTCATATGCACACTACTTACTGCGATGGTAAGAATAGCGCAGAAGAAATGGTTTTGGCAGCGATCGACGGCGGACTTAAGGCTGTAGGAATTTCTGGGCACGTTTACACAAGTTTTGATGAAAGATATTGCATGTCCTTAGAAAACATCGTCAAATACCACGATGAGATAAGAGCTTTGGCGGAGAAGTACAAGGACAAGATTGATGTGTACTGCGGAATTGAGCAGGACTATTTCTCGGATTATCCCATGGATAAGTGGGATTATGTGATTGGTTCCGTTCATTATATACGCGTCCCTGCCAAAGGGCCGGATGCGCCAAGGGCAGATCTTCTCGGCCAGGAACTTGGATACTATGAAGTTGATGGCTGGGCGTATATTCCGGTTGACGATGGGGCGGAAATTCTAGAGGCAGCAGCCGAAAGATATTTTGACGGTGACATCTACGCTTTGACGGCTGAGTATTTCAATACAATGTCAAAAGTAGCCGAGGACATAAAGCCAAATATCATTGGACATTTTGATCTGGTTTGTAAGTTCAACGATAAGTATGCTGTCTTTGACGAAAACGATCCCAGATATGTGGCAGCATGGAAGTCAGCAGCGGATAAACTGCTTGAATCCGGCGTACCGTTTGAAATCAATACCGGAGCAATTTCCAGAGGCTATAAAACTGATCCGTATCCGTCAAAACCTATTCGCGAATACATCGCGGGTAAAGGCGGCAAGTTTATTTGGTCAAGTGATAGCCATTCGGATAAGACGCTTTGTTTTGGATTTGAATAGTCTTTTTTACTGTTATATTACATTTAATGAAAATTTGATTGTTTTGAGCCAGGGTGATTAATATACTGAGAACAAATAGTGATAGCGTACGTATATGCGTACGCTAAAAGAAAGGGGCAAATAATGGCTAAGACTATCAGCATTACAAATGCTAGGAAAGATATATATAAGATCGCTAACGAGGTGTGCGAATGTCACGAAGAAATGCATGTCTATAATGCTTCTACAGGAAATAATGTGGTAATTATTTCTGAAGAAGATTGGTCTGCAATTCAAGAGACTCTATATCTTAATTCAATACCAGGCTTTAGCGAAAGTGTTGAGAAAGCAAGGTTGGAGCCTTTGGAAGACTGCGAAGTGTTTTAAGATATCAAAACGGTGAGAATCATTAGAATGTGGACACATTACGAGTGATAATTACTTGACAATCCTCGAGCTCTATAGTATTGTATAAATGTTCATTACATTATCGATTTAGCGTGATAAAGTGATAATGTAAAACAAGGTACGAAATGGCATATAATATAATTTGTGTTAAGTATTAGAGGAGAATTGAAAATGAGAAAGAAATTACTTGCATTATTATCAGTTGCAGTTCTGGCACTGGGTATGGTAGCAATGACTGGTTGCGGTGGCTCAAATGAAGCTACTGATGAAAACGCATCAGATCTGGCATACGTTCAGGACAAGGGCACAATGGTAGTTGGTATTACAGACTTTGCTCCAATGGATTACAAGGATGACAACGGCGAATGGATCGGTTTTGACGCTGACCTGGCTAAGGCATACGGCGAATCAATCGGCGTTGACGTTGAATTCATCGAAATCAACTGGGACAGCAAGGAAATGGAACTTGAAAATAAGAACATCGACTGCGTATGGAACGGCATGACTTTAACAGACGGTGTTATGGAAGCTATGGAAACTTCAAATGCTTACTGCAACAACGCACAGGTTGTAGTAGTAAACAAGGATAAGGCTGCTGGCATCAAGAGCGCAGAAGATTGTGCAGATCTGGCATTCGCAGTAGAAGCTGGTTCAGCTGGTGAAGAACAGGCTACAGCAAACGGTTTTGATGCAACAGGCGTTGAAACTCAGGCTGATGCTGTAATGGAAGTTGCTGCTGGTACTGCAGATGCTTGCATTATCGACTCACTCATGGCTGGCGCTATGGTAGGCGAAGGCACTTCATATCCTGAACTCGTTGCAACAGTTGGTCTTAACGAAGAACTGTACGGCGTTGGTTTCAGAAAGGGCTCAGACATGGCTGCTTCACTGAACGAATACCTGGTAGCTGCTTATGCCGATGGTACAATCGAAGAAATCGCTAAGACTTACGGTACTCAGGAATCAATCATCGAACAGAAGTAATTAAAATTTCGGTCAAATATAGTTTAGCTTGCCTCTTTTGAGGTAAGCTAAATTTTTCGTTTTATTTTGCAAAAGCTATAAACTATATCACTAGAACGGAGAATAACATATGTTTCAGCAGGTTATGCTTGAGCTGACAAATGGTAGTGTGAAGACTTTGGAAATCTTCTTCCTTACACTTTTAGGAGCGCTTCCACTTGGTCTTATCATATCGTTTGGCTCAATGAGTAAATTTTTCCCACTGAAGGCCGTGGCTAAAACAGTTGTCTGGATCATCAGAGGTACGCCTCTCATGCTGCAGCTGATTATCATCTACTACGGTCCGGGACTTATACTTGGACAGAATCTTTGGGGAATGGGAAACAGCGGCAGATTTGTGGCTGTTATTGTTGCTTTTATAATTAACTACGGTGCTTACTTCTCAGAAATTTTCAGAGGCGGCATCGAATCGATTTCGCAGGGCCAGTATGATGCCGGCGCGGTTCTGGGTCTTACTAAGAGACAGGTATTCTTTAAGATAATCCTGCTCCAGGTAATAAAGAGAATCCTGCCGCCAATTTCAAACGAAGTTATCAACCTGGTTAAGGATACTTCACTGGCAAGAATCATCGCGGTATACGAAATCATTTGGGCTGGTCAGCTGTTCATCAAGTCTGACGGTCTCATTTGGCCACTCTTTATGACAGGTGCTTACTACCTGCTGTTCAGTGGTCTCATCACTATCGGTTTCAATCAGCTCGAGAAGAAACTCAGCTATTTCAAATAAGGAGGATCAAAGATGGGCATATTAGAAGTTCAAAACCTGCATAAGTCCTTTGGTAAGCTTGAGGTTCTGAAGGGCGTAGACATTTCACTTGAGAAGGGTGAAGTCTTAGCTATCATCGGTTCATCCGGCGGCGGCAAGACTACACTGCTTAAGTGCATCAATTATCTTGAAATTGCCGAAAAGGGACTCATCAAGGTTAACGACGAAGTTGTATTTGACGGAGAAAAGGGAATCACTGAAGCGGAAATCAGAAAGAACCGTCTGCATTTCGGCATGGTATTCCAGCAGTTCAATCTGTTCCCGCAGTACACAGTAAAAGAAAACATTACGCTGGCGCCAAAGCTTCTGGGCAAAGGCACAGCTGAAGAACTTGATAAGCACGCTGACGAGCTTATCGCTAAAGTTGGTCTTACAGAAAAGACAAATAACTATCCATGGGAGCTTTCGGGCGGCCAGCAGCAGAGAGTTGCTATCGCCAGAGCACTGGCAATGGATCCGGATATCCTCTGCTTTGACGAACCGACTTCAGCACTTGACCCTGAACTTACAGGCGAAGTACTTCGCGTAATCAAGGGACTCAAGTCAAAAGACAACACAATGGTAGTTGTTACTCACGAAATGGCCTTCGCTCGCGACGTTGCCGACAAAGTTATCTTCATGGATAAGGGCGTAATCGCAGAGCAGGGAACATCACAAGAAATTTTCAATAATCCTAAAACTGATAGACTCAAGGAATTCCTGAGTTCTATGAATAGATAAAATTAAGGACGCTACTTAGCGTCCTTTAATTACGTTGACGTTAACCCCCTGAGTATGATATAAATAATAAGATTAAGCGCGAATTCAGTTTTAGTTTTGGAGGAATGAAATGACAGACAGAGTAAACCCAAACAGAATAAAAACTATGACGATTGATAATAAAGACGTTTTTGCATTTCCCGGTTTTGTAGATGTACATGTACATTTAAGAGAACCGGGTTTTTGTTATAAAGAAACTGTGGCAACTGGTACTGCTTCAGCGGCTGCCGGCGGCTTCACCTGCATTCTCTCGATGCCTAACCTGAATCCTTGTCCGGATAGCATCGAGAACCTTAAGGTTCAGCAGGATGCTATCGATAAAGATGCCATCGTCAAAACTATTCCTTACGGTGCTATCACTGTTGGTGAAAAGGGCGAAGTAATGGCTGATATCGATGGACTGGCAGATAAGGTTGTAGCTTTTACAGATGACGGCGTTGGCGTAATGAACGACGACTATATGGAAGAGGCTATGATCAAGGCCAAGAAGTACGGCAAGCTGGTTGTTGCTCACTGCGAGGATAACAACTATCCGAGAGAAAGCTCAGAAGCTGAATACAAGCAGCTGGCTAGAGACCTGGAACTGGTTAGAAAGACAGGATGCAGCTATCACATGTGCCACGTTTCCACTAAGGAATCAGTTGAACTGATCAGACAGGCTAAGGCTGAAGGCCTGGACGTAACTTGTGAAACAGCTGCACATTATCTGCTGCTGACTCGCGACGATGTTTACGATGCGATCGGCGAAATGGCAGAGGGCGGCAGACCGGCTGGAAGATTTAAGATGAATCCGCCTATCAAGTTCGAAGAGGATAGACAGGCACTGATCGAGGCATTAAAGGACGGCACTATCGATATGTTGGCAACTGACCATGCGCCACACAGCGCAGAAGAAAAGGGCCAGGAATTTGACAAGTGCGCTTTCGGTATTATCGGTCTGGAAACAGCATTCCCTGTTTTATACTCTAGGTTGGTCAAGGAAGGCATTATCACTTTGGAAAAGCTGATCGAACTTATGGCGATCGCGCCTGCAAAGAGATTTGGACTGCCTGTAAGTGAAGGAGATTATACAGTTTGGGATCTTGACGAAGAGTACGTTCTTGACCCAAGCACATTCAAGACAATGGGCCGTGCAACTCCATTTGACGGCTGGAAAGTTAACGGCAGATGCCTTAAGACATTTGTAGAAGGCAAGGAGGTATATTCATATGATAGATAGCAATATGCAGATCGCCAGCAATAAGAAAATTGCTGACAAAACATATGAAATGGTGCTGGAATCATCAGAACTTTTCCAGAGCCAGGGAATAGAAATTAAGCCAGGACAGTTTGTAAATATCAAAATCGAAGGCTTCTTCCTGAGAAGACCTATCTCGATCTGTGACTGGAGCGAAAACACAATCACAATCATCTACAAGGTTGTTGGTAAGGGTACAGAAAAAATGAGCCAGATGCTGGCAGGCGATAGCCTTGACGTTCTCCTGACACTGGGCAACGGTTACGACGTAACAGATGTTACTGAAAGACCAGTTTGCATCGGTGGCGGCGCAGGCGTGCCGCCAATGTATGGCCTTTGCAAAAGCCTCATAGCTGCAGGCAAGAAGCCTGTTGCTGTAATCGGTTTTAATACAGAGAGCGAAGTGTTCTATGAACAAGAATTCAAGGCCCTTGGTGCAGAAACAGTAGTTGTTACTGCTGACGGCAGCGTTGGAGCTAAAGGTTTCGTAACTGACGTTCTTGGCGAACTTGGCGGAACTGAATATTTCGCATGCGGGCCTGAACCAATGCTCAAGGCGATCGATAAGACAGTTCCTGCTGAAGCGGTTGGTCACTTCTCATTCGAAGAAAGAATGGGCTGTGGATTTGGTGCATGCATGGGATGCTCATGTAAGACAAAGTATGG
This sequence comes from Bacillota bacterium, assembly GCA_029006195.1. Classification (GTDB taxonomy): domain Bacteria; phylum Bacillota; class Clostridia; order Peptostreptococcales; family Anaerovoracaceae; genus Lentihominibacter. The sequence goes on along the minus strand of JAQXGH010000019.1, from coordinate 24,560 downwards.
GAACAAGAGAATTTGTAAGGAAGGACCAGTTCTGGAAAGGAGTGAAATCATATGGTAAACACTAAGATGAACCTGTGCGGAATCGAAATCGATAATCCGGTAATGCCAGCTAGTGGTACTTTTGGTTTTGGCTATGAATTTGCAGAGCTTTATGATATTAACGTTCTGGGTTCATTCTCATTTAAGGGAACAACACTGGAGCCAAGATTTGGTAACCCAACTCCTAGAATCGCAGAATGCACAAACGGTCTGATCAACTCAGTTGGTCTGCAGAACCCTGGCGTTACAGATGTAATTGGACAGGAACTGCCAAAACTGGCTAAGTGCTTTAATAAGCCTGTTATGGCAAACATCAGCGGATTCGCTATCGATGAATATGTAGAAGTATGCAAGCAGCTTGATAAGTGCGACCAGGTTGGCTGGCTGGAAGTAAACGTATCATGTCCTAACGTTCATAACGGCGGCATGGCTTTCGGTACAGATCCCAAGGCAGCGGCAGCAGTAGTTGCAGCAGTTAAGAAGGAAGTGACAAAGCCTGTTATCGTTAAGCTTTCACCAAACGTAAGAGATATAGTTGCTATCGCCAAGGCCTGTGAAGAAGCTGGCGCAGACGGTATCACTCTTATCAATACAATGCTTGGCATGAGAATCAATCTTAAGACTGGCAAGCCGGTAATCGCTAACAAGATGGGCGGTTTCTCAGGTCCTGCGATTTTCCCTATCGCGCTGAGAATGGTTTATCAGGTATATGAAGCTGTTAACATTCCGATCGTTGGATGCGGCGGAGTAAGCACGGCAGAAGATGTTATTGAAATGATCATGGCTGGAGCAACTGCAGTTCAGGTTGGTGCAGCTAATCTTGTGAATCCATATGCATGCCGCGACATCATTAATGATCTGCCGGCAGCAATGGAAAAGTACGGTATCAATAGTTTAGAAGAAATTATAGGAGGAGCACACTAATGGGTAAGGATGTAATTATCGCTTGCGATTTCAGCAGCGCAGAAGACACTCTGAACTTTCTTGATAAGTTCGAAGGAAAGAAGCCATTTGTAAAGATCGGTATGGAACTGTTCTATGCAGGCGGTCCTGAAATGGTCAAAACACTGAAGGCTCGTGGACACAAGATTTTCCTTGACCTCAAGCTCCACGATATTCCTAATACAGTTAAAAAGGCAATGTCAGTTCTGGCTAAGCTGGACGTTGATATGACAAACGTTCACGCTAGCGGTGCTTGCAAGATGATGGAAGCAGCAGTTGAAGGTTTGAGGTCAAATGGCAGCGACGCTGTTCTTATCGCAGTAACTCAGCTGACTTCAACTTCAGAGGAACAGCTCCACGAAGATCTGCTCGTAGGATCATCAATGGAAGAAACAGTTGCTCACTATGCAGCAAACGCTAAGAAGAGCGGCCTCAACGGCGTTGTATGTTCACCGCTTGAATCACCAGTTGTTCACGCTAACTGCGGAGCAGACTTCGTTACAGTAACACCAGGCGTACGTCTGGCAGGTGACGCAGTAGGCGATCAGCAGCGAGTTACTACTCCTGCAAAGGCTAAAGAACTGGGTTCAGATTATATCGTAGTAGGTAGAAGCATCACAGCAGCAGAAGATCCAGTTGCTGCTTACGAAAGATGCGTTGCAGAATTTGTTGATTAAATAAAACCAATTTGGAGAAAGGCTAAAACATGAAATTGAGACATTTAATCGATATCAAAGATTTCACAGAAGCAGAAATCGATGAATTGATAGAGGTTGCCAAAGATATCATTGACAACCCTGTTAAGTACAGTGACAAGTGCCACGGCAAGAAGCTGGCAACACTGTTCTTCGAACCTTCAACAAGAACAAGACTTAGCTTTGAAGCGGCCATGTATGAACTGGGCGGAAACGTTCTGGGATTCTCAGAAGCACAGAGCTCATCAGCAGCTAAGGGTGAAAGCGTTGCTGATACGATTAGAACAGTTAGTAACTACGCTGACATCATCGCAATGAGACACCCTAAGGAAGGTGCTCCTACAGTAGCAGCTACAAGAACTAAGGTGCCTATCATCAACGCTGGTGATGGTGGCCATAACCACCCAACTCAGACACTGACAGACCTTCTGACTATCAGCCGTGAAAAGGGCAGACTCACTAACATGACAATCGGTCTTGTTGGCGACCTGAAGTTCGGACGTACAGTTCACTCACTTATCAATGCGATGTCAAGATACGAAGGTATCAAATTTGTGCTTATCGCACCTGAAGAACTGAGAATTCCTGACTATGTTAAGGAAGATGTTCTCGATAGAAACGGAATCGAATATGTTGAAACAACTGACCTTGAAGGCGCAATGCCAGAACTGGATGTTCTCTACATGACAAGAGTTCAGAAGGAACGTTTCTTCAACGAAGAAGATTACTTAAGACTGAAGGACAGCTACATCCTGACTCCTGACAAGCTCCAGAATGCTAAGGAAGACCTGAGCATCCTGCATCCACTGCCAAGAGTAAATGAAATTTCAACAGCAATCGATGATGACCCTAGAGCTAAGTACTTCACTCAGGCTCTTAACGGCAAGTACATCAGAATGGCTCTGATCATTAAACTTCTGGAAGAAGCTGACGCTTTCTCAATTCCTGGAAGCACAGCAGAAAGGTGGGCTAAGTAATGGAAATAGGTGCAATTAGAAACGGATATGTTTTAGACCATATCAAGGCAGGTATGGGAATGGAACTTTATAACATTCTTAAGCTTAAGAATGTTGACTGCCAGGTAGCGCTCATCAAGAATGCTGAGTCAAGAAAGATGGGAAAGAAAGACATCCTTAAGATCGGTGATCTCATCGATGTTAACCTGGATGCAATCGGATTCCTCGATCCAAACATCACAGTTATCACTATCAAGGATGGCGAACTTGTAAGCAAGACTCACATCGAAATGCCTGAAGAAATAGAAGGCTTCGTAAAGTGTAAGAACCCACGCTGCATCACAACAGTTGAACAGGAAATTCCACATAAGTTCAAACTGACTGATAGAGAAAAGGGCACTTACAGATGCATCTACTGCGAATCAGTTCTTAAATACAACAGATAAAAAACAAAGTGGCAGCCGAATTGGTTGCCACTTTTTAGCAATAAATGGTTAGTTTGTGATATGATAAGGGAAATTTGAGAAGAGGAGAAAGATTTATGTCTAGCACTTTAATGTTTCTGACGCTCTTTCCGGGTATACTGATAATCTTTTTCGTATATCGCAAGGATAAGGTGGAAAGTGAGCCAAAGGGACTCATATTCAAATTAATATTGTTTGGAGCGATTTCGTGTGTGCCAGCAGCAATAGCTGAAACTTTCATGCAGAGTTTTAGTGCAGGATTGTCTGGGTTACCATATGCGGCGGCGGAGGCCTTCTTAGTTGCTGCGCTTTGCGAAGAAACATTCAAATTTCTTCTGTTATTCCTCGGGTCCTGGAGAAATAGAGCTTTTGACTACAGATTTGACGCTATAGTATATGGCGTTTCAGTTGCTGTAGGTTTTGCACTTCTCGAAAATATTTTATATGTTGCTGATGGCGGCATATCGGTGGCTATCATGAGAGGAATATTGGCTGTTCCGCTCCACTCGTTCTGTGGCGTATTCATGGGCGTATTTTATGGCGCGATGAAGCAGGCCAGCATAAGAGGACAAGTTGTAAAGACATTTTGTTATCTGATTTGTGCACTTGGCGTTCCTATGCTGATCCACGGAATATACGATACATGTGCGTTTATGGGTAATAGTTTGTCAACGATTATTCTTCTGGCATTCGTTGCATACATGTATTTCGTATCAATCAGAAAGATAAATGCTCTCTCTGCTGAAGATTGGAAGAACTGTTTCTATCCATATGAACAATTTATTTACGATGAGCCATTATATAAATAACCTTTAGGAGTTATGTAATGAAGTTATTGTCAAAGATAAAAAATAGAATGAGTGGGAATTACAGCAGTGATGTGCCTTGTGATAAGTCCGATTCGCTTCGGATAGACATAGGGCATTGTTCTGTTTTAGGTACCAGAAGTTATCAGGAGGATGCCTATAGACTTGATTTGTCGGATGATGGAACTAGAGCTATCGGCCTTATATGCGATGGTATGGGAGGACTTGATGGTGGAGATATTGCCAGCAACAAGGTTGCAGACTTTGTAATGTCACAGCTTTTGAAGGACGAATCTGAGGGAAGGTATATTGAGCATATAGACCATATCCTTGCTGAAGCGAATGAGATGGTGCATGAGCTTAAAGATTCGGATGGAATGTCAATGCGCTCAGGCACAACGCTGGTTTTGGCAATTATTGATAAAGGTAAGTTTGATTTGATTTCTGTAGGAGATAGCCGCCTGTATTTTTATGAAGCGGCTACTGACCAAATGATACGTTTGACTAGAGAACACAATTATCTCTTTATGGCAGAGCAGTTAAAAGATGACAGCTCGTTCGTGTATGATCCATATCAGCGTGGGGATGCGTTAGTAAGTTTTATTGGTGCACCTGAAATTAGATATGTTGATAAGACCAACACCCCCATAGAACTTAAGCGGGGAGATAAAATACTGCTTTGCAGTGACGGCCTTATAAATCTCTTGAGCGATGAAGAAATAAAGAAAATTTTGGTTTCTAAGCTTAAGCCTCAGGAAATCGCAGAAAAAGAAATAGACTGCGCGTCAAAGGCAGTTACTTTGGGTCAGGATAATACTACAGTCATAGTCATGGAGATGAAGTAGCCCTGTATTGGTTACAGCGTTTCAGAAAAAAATTCTGTGACACGACCCATGATTTCATCTTTTAACTTCGAGTGTTTATATGACATCTCGTAACCGTGACCATCATCTGTGGTCACCTTATAAATTTTAATATTCGAGTATGCGGAGGCACAGTCGAGACTAGTCTTAGGCTCAACGACTGTGTCTTTTGTGTTGTAATAAAGAATTACCGGCTTATCATCAAAACCGTCTCCCGTCAAAGCAGGGTTATAGCGATAGTAGTCTTCGAACCACTTTGGCGTAAACGTCAAACCGTTCTTTTGTACAAAACCTTCAGACTGCGCCTTGGCACGCATTTTGTCCCAATTCTTTTGACCGCCAAAATAGTGTATAAGCGCATATTCGTTTCCTGCTGGAGCAATAAGAAACATGGATTTATAGTCAAAGCCACCGATACTTTCGTTGCCCATGGCCATAGTCAAACGACCGCCGAAACTTCTGCCGTAGAGACCGATTCTATACGGGTCGGCATTGTATTTATCTATTGCATAGTGGATGGCCAAATCATTTGATTCCAGCATTTCAGAAATCGTATATGAGTTTGTGCGACCTGACTTGTCTTTTGCCAAAGCGATAGCGGGATCCTTTGTTATGCATCTGTTGAAGTCAACACGGATAGCTGCTATGCCGCTCTCCGCCAGCTTTTCTGATAATTGTCTAGCCCCACCGCTATTCATGCTTCCATATATGCCGTGTGACATAACGACAAGTGGGATTTTAGTATCAGCAATTGTGCTTTTTTCTGAAGGCACAACAATTTCTCCGTGTGTGAATGTGCCGTCAGAGTTTTCGAGAAAGAATTCTTCGGATTGAATTTTACCTGATACATCCTCGGATAGTGTGCATCCGCAAAGGATTGTTATTAATAAAATAAGGCCAAGCAACAGAGATATTGCTTTAGTAATAGTAGTTTTCATAGGTCTATTTGGGAGGCTTTTGTGCCTTTTTGAACGTTTTTTGTGCATTTTTATTCGATTATAACATCAAAAATACGTGTAAGCAGGCAGATTATGGTAAAATAGGATTGACAATTTGGAGAAATGTGACATGAAAAACTTAGATATAGCGGCAATAAAAAGATGGGAACCAATTTTCGGCTCTTGGTATATAAAAGACAAATTGAGCGAGGGCTCAACTGGTTGCGTATATGCCATTGAAAGAAATGATATGAGCATATGCGCTCGTTCTATTGCCAAAGTTATATCCATACCTAAGGATTTGGATGAAATAAGAATTCTTAGGGAGAGAAATTTCACGGATGAGGAAATAGAGGCCTATCTTGAAGCTGTCAAAGACGAAATGCTTGTAGAAATTTCAACTTTGATGAGGCTTAAGGGAACAGGTCATATTGTAAACTATGAAGATCATATAGTTGCTAAGCGACCTAACTTGCCAGGCTGGATCATCATCTTAAAAATGGAATATCTCAGACCAATAAGTAAAATCATTAAAGTAAATCCTAATTTTGCTAACGATTTGACCGAGATTGTCAGAATGGGAATCGATATTTGCAAAGCCCTTGAGCTTTGTTCAAAATTTAATATAGTGCATAGAGACATTAAACCGGAGAATATATTCAGAACGGGATTCGGAAATTACAAATTGGGCGATTTCGGCATTGCCTGGATGAACGACAAGTCTGTAACGGACATAAACCGTAGAGGTACATATGAATATATGGCTCCCGAAGTGTTCAATTGTGAAACATGGGATAAACGAGTGGACATTTACTCGCTGGGCATCGTTCTTTACATGATGCTTAACAATTACCGGACACCGTTTCTGCCAGAATATCCAGCGAATTTCGCTTTAGTGGACCGAGAGGTCGCAGTAGCAAAGCGAATGAACAACGAAATAATGATGCCCCCTCTAAATGGCACTCGCAGATTAAAAAAGGCGGTTATGAAAGCATGCGCTTTTAATCCAGATGATAGGTTTGGGTCTGCCGAAGAAATGCGAGAAGAACTTGAAAGAGTAGCATTGTTGCTAAAATTTAGGGGGGGGGTATAACGATACCCCAAAAAAAGAGCATTTGGTAAGTTATAGATTAATCATTTGTAGGTCAAAGAACGTAGTTGGAGAGCAGTAATTATGGGAATTGTTTCAAAGTTTAAGGTTTACTCATGGCGTGATGAAATGAGGGGACTGGCACGGGAAAAGGGGGTTGGACCTAGAGAACTTTGTGAATACTTAGGGGAACCAGTAAAGGATAAGCCGGCATTTTGGTCAAAGATGCCGCACAAGCGTGAAACCTTTATTGGAATTGGTATGGCTCTTAAGCTGCCGCTAGAAGATATTAATAGATGGATTGCTAAGTACGGCGATAAAAAGAAACTGTATGTTAAGGATGTTATTAGAGACTTAGCATGGGTTTATCTAATAAATGCCAATGTCAATGATACGGAGTCTGATACAAATTACTATCAGAAATACGAAATATGCAGAGACCTTATCGACGAAGTTTACGATGCGATCTGGCAGGAGAACATTGCCATATATGTTGAAACTGTAAATCTTGACGCGAAGATATCGGATATCGAATATGACCATGAATTTAGTGGTCTGGTTAAATTTATTAGAGAAAATCTAGGCGCAATCAACACTGCGTACGCTAGACCGAGAAGAATTTTATCTAAATATGTGGATGAAATACTGCGCGTTCTTAACGAAAACAGTGAGGTTGAGTGGTGTCTAAACTCACTAAGAGGTGAGTATCTTAACGACTCAATGATAAACTATCTTACAGGGGATCCTAATGAAATCAACGTCATAGACAGGAAAACCCGTAAGAAAACAAGTGGCGTCAAAATGATTCCTAGTGCTAAGAGAACTCATATAGATCTGTGTGTTGCTTTAGGTATGACAACTGAAGATATCAACGACTATCTCGAGCAGATGGGCTACGCTGCAATTGATGCGAGTGATGAATCTGTAAAAAGGCTGATAGAGATTCTCGATGAGTTTGAAGAAGACAACCCGCTTGTGAGAAAGTTCAAGAAGCAAAGGATTTATGGTCGCCTCTATAAGGTAAAACCAATAACAAAAGAAGAAGAACTCCAGGCGGTCAAAGCCATGCTAGGTTTACGAAACAAACTTGTTTCGGTATACTAATGGCGTTAACGAAATAATAAGGAGACATGGCTATGAATATTAATAAAGTGACAGCAGTATATTTTAGTGCAACTGGAAATACTAAGAAAATTGTAACAGCGGTTGCCGCTAAAATGGCAGAAGTACTTGGCGCAGAACTTGCGGAAGTAAACATCGCTAATCCTGCTGCTAGAGAATCAAAGCAGGTGTTTGGCGAGGGTCAGGTTGCTGTTATCGGGGTTCCGACTTATGCTGGCAAAACTCCAAACAAACTCCTGCCATATCTGCAGGAAGGTTTTGACGGAGCGGGTGCAGTAGCGGTTCCTGTAGTTACTTTTGGCAATAGAAGTTTCGATAATTCACTTGCTGAACTGGTAAGCGTTATGGCTGGAAATGGATTTGGCATCGCGGGAGCTGGAGCTTTTGCATGCAGACATGCGTTTACGGATCTTTTGGCTGACGGTCGTCCGAATGCAGACGATTTGATTCAGGCGGCTGAACTTGGCGAAAAGGCTGCAGGCAAAATCGCAGCAGCTGGCGCACCAGCAGATCTGGCAGAAATCGAAGTTCCAGGTGATGCGGATGCACCATACTATATCCCTAAGGGCGTAGATGGACAGCCGGCTAAATTCTTAAAGGCAAAGCCGCTGACAGATATGACTAAGTGTGGGGAATGCGGCGCATGTGCTCGCAAGTGCCCAATGGGTTCAATTAACCCTGAAAATGTAAGCGAGGTTACTGGCGTTTGTATCAAGTGCCAGGCTTGTATCAGAGGCTGCATGAAGGGTGCTAAGTATTTTGAAGATGAGGCGTTTTTATCACATGTTAAGATGCTGGAGCAGAATTTCGCACAGCCGCTTAAGGATAATAAAATTTGTGTATAAAAAATCAAAGAGGTCTGGAAAACCAGATCTCTTTTTTTAGTTTTATTGGCCTATAGAAGTGGTAAAAACTTTTGATATTTCAAGCGTTTGGGTGTATTATACTAATGTGCGTGCTTATTGCTATTTTTTGGTTTTGCACGTATTAAACACAAGACAATATTTAATAAATTTAAGTAATGTATAACCTGTCACGACTGACGATAGCGGGGCACCGCAGGGGAGTGACAGAGGTGATAATTGTCGTTCGTCTGGGCAGAATACATCTCCTTGGTGTATTACGCTCATTTTTAATTTATGGAGGCTTATATGAAAAAAATCGGAATCATTATGGGTAGTGACAGTGACCTCCCAGTAGTTCAGAAGGGCATCGACATGCTTGACACTCTGGGAATTCCATACGAAGTACATGTGTACTCAGCACACAGAACTCCGACAGAAGCACATGACTTCGCTGCTAATGCGATCCAGAACGGATTCGGAGCAATCATTGCAGCGGCTGGTATGGCAGCACACCTGGCAGGAGCCATCGCGGCTAACACAACTCTGCCGGTAATCGGAATTCCATGTAAGTCAAGTAATCTTGACGGAATGGACGCACTGCTTTCAACAGTTCAGATGCCACCAGGAATTCCTGTGGCAACAGTTGGAATCAATAGAGCAGATAACGCAGCACTGCTGGCAGCAGAGATATTGGCAGTAAGTGATGCTGAAATAGCACAGAAGCTCATCGATAAGAGAGCGGCTGATTCAGCTAAGGTTTTAGAAAAGAACGCTAAAATCGAAGAACAGTTTAACAAATAGGTGATAAAGGATTGGAGGATTAACAAATGGGAGGTTTTTTTGGAGTAGCAAGTAAAGGCGATGCTATTGCTGACGTATATTATGGTGTTGACTACCATTCGCATTTAGGCACTAGAAGAGGCGGTCTGGCAGCATATGATGAAGAAATAGGTATTCAGAGACAGATTCACAATATCGAGAATTCACCATTCAGAACAAAGTTCGCTGGTATCCACAGAGAGATGAAGGGTAATTCAGCAATCGGCATCATTTCAGACTATGATCCACAGCCCTTACTTCTCAGATCAAACCTTGGAACTTACGCTATCTGCACAATCGGCGTAATTAAGAACGAAGATAAGCTTATCGAGAATTATCTGTCATACAGCGGCGGACACTTCGACGCTATGACAGGCGGTAAGATCAACCAGACAGAACTTCTAGCAGCTCTGATTAACCAGAAGAGCACTTTCGTAGAAGGTATCAAATTCGCACAGGAAGAAATCGAAGGTACTGCTTCTATCCTGATTCTTAAGAATGACGGCGGCATCATCGCAGCTAGAGATAAGCTGGGCAGACTGCCAATCGTGATCGGTAAGAGAGAAGACGGCTACAGTGTAACTTTCGAAAGCTATGCTAACCAGAAGCTGGGTTACGAAAACTTCAAAGAACTCGGACCTGGAGAAATCGTAGAAGTAACAGCTGACGGAGTTAAGCAGCTGCAGAAGCCTGGCGAAGAAATGAAAATCTGCGCATTCCTCTGGTCATACTACGGATACCCAACTTCATCATACGAAGGAGTAAACGTAGAAGTAATGCGTTATCGTAACGGTGCTATCATGGCAGACTTCGATAACGAAACTGGAACAAATGTTGGCGTTGACTATGTAGGCGGCGTTCCTGATTCAGGTACACCTCACGCAATCGGATATGCGAACGAAAGTAAGATCCCATTCGCTCGCCCGTTCATCAAGTACACACCAACTTGGTCAAGAAGCTTCATGCCTACAGTTCAGAACGAACGTAACAAGGTTGCTAAGATGAAGCAGATTCCTGTAACAGAACTCATCAAGGATAAGAGCCTCCTCCTCGTAGACGACTCAATCGTTAGAGGAACACAGATGAGAGAAACTGTTGACTTCCTGTATGAAAACGGAGCTAAGGAAGTTCACATGAGATCAGCTTGTCCTCCAATCATGTTCGGATGTAAGTACCTGAACTTCTCAAGAGCAAGAACTGACATGGAACTCATCGCTAAGAGAACAGTCGTTGAACTTGAAGGTGAAGAAGGCGTTAAGCATATCGATGAATACCTCGATCCTAAGAGCGAAAGAGGTAAGAAACTCAGAGAAATCATTTGTAAGGAATTAAACCTTACAACACTCGAATTCCAGTCACTGGATGGAGTAATAGAAGCTATCGGAATTGAACCAGGCAAGTTATGCACATATTGCTGGAGCGGAAAGGAATAATTAGGCATGAACAACAATTCAAAATCAGATGCATACGCAGCTGCTGGCGTAGATATTACAGCAGGTTACAGAGCCGTAGAGCTTATGAAGTCACACATCGCTAGAACTAAGACTCCGGGTGTATGCTCAGATATCGGCGGTTTCGGAGGAATGTTTGAACTGGACCTCACAGGAATCACTAGACCTATTCTGGTAAGTGGTACTGACGGTGTAGGCACTAAGCTTAAGATGGCTTTCCTCATGGACAAGCATGACACAGTTGGTATCGACTGTGTAGCAATGTGTGTTAACGACATCATCTGCGGCGGCGCTAAGCCACTCTACTTCCTGGACTACATCGCATGCGGCAAGAACGTTCCAGAAAGAATGGAAGCTATCGTTAAGGGCGTTTGCGACGGATGTATCCAGTCAGGCGCTGCACTGGTTGGCGGTGAAACAGCAGAAATGCCTGGATTCTATCCAGAAGACGAATACGACCTGGCAGGTTATGTAACAGGCGTTGTTGACAAGGATGCAATCATCGACAACAACACAATGGAAGCTGGCGACATCGTAATCGCACTCCCATCATCAGGCGTTCACTCAAACGGCTTCTCACTGGTAAGAAAAGTATTTGATGTAGAAAACGCTGACATCAAGTCACCTGTTGAAGCACTCGGCGGCAAGTCAATCGGCGAAACACTGCTGACTCCAACAAAGATCTACGTTAAGCCTGTACTCGCACTTCTCGAAGAAGTAAAGGTTAAGGGCATCTCACATATCACTGGCGGCGGCTTCTACGAAAATATTCCAAGAAGCATTCCTGATGGACTCTGTGCTAAGATCCAGAAGGATGCTGTAAAGGTTCTGCCTATCTTCAAGCTCATCGCTGAAGTTGGCGGCATCACAGAAAGAGACATGTTCAACACATTCAACATGGGCGTTGGCATGAGCATCGTTGTTAAGAAGGAAGACGCAGACAAGGCTCTGGAAATCCTTAAGGCAAACGGCGAAGACGCATACATCATCGGCGAAATCATCGAAGGTGACAGCAAGGTTGAACTTTGCTAGGTGATGAATATGTCAAATGCAAAGGCTAAAATCGCTGTCTTAGTATCCGGTGGGGGAACTAATCTTCAGGCCCTCCTGGATGCTCAGAAGAGCGGAATCATAAATAGCGGCAGCATCGAACTTGTAATTTCAAACTTCAAGAACGCATATGCTCTCACACGTGCTGAGAATGCAGGCGTCGAAGCACTTTGCATTACAAGAAAGAGCTGCGGCGGTGCAGAAGGTTTCGAGAAAAGACTCATCGAAGAACTGGATAACAGAGGAATCGACCTCATCGTTTTAGCAGGATTCATGAGCATTTTAAGCGAAAACTTCATTAAGCACTTCGAAAGGAGAATCATAAACATTCATCCGTCACTTATCCCTTCATTCTGCGGTAAAGGCTTCTACGGACTTCATGTTCATGAAGCTGCTCTGGAAAAGGGCGTTAAGGTTACAGGCGCTACAGTTCACTTCGTGAACGAAGTTCCTGACGGTGGAGAAATCATCATGCAGAAGGCTGTTGAAGTTCAGGAAGGAGATACTCCTGAAGTTCTGCAGAAGAGAGTAATGGAACAGGCTGAATGGATCATTCTGCCTGCATCAACAGAGAAGATTTGTGCTGAAATCGTGGCATCACGCGGCTAAGCATTAACGAAAGGATAAAACAGAAATGGACGTATATAAGATCAATACAATGACTACACAGGTTAAGGGCAACTCATATGTTGGCCGCGGTATCGTAGTTGGTAAGACTCCTGCCGGCAAGTCAGCAATTGCTTACTTCATCATGGGTAGAAGTGCTAACAGCAGAAACAGAGTGTTCACTCTTAAGGACGGCGCTGTTTACACAGAACCATTTGATGCATCAAAGGTTGAAGACCCTAGCCTCATCATCTATGCAGCAATCAGAAAGTATGAAAACAGCCTCATCGTAACAAACGGTGATCAGACTGATACAATCTACGATGGTCTGGCAGCAGGCAAGAGCTTCTCACAGGCACTTACAGCTAGAGAATTCGAACCAGATGCACCAAATCTCACACCAAGAATCAGCGGAATCGTAAACTTCGCAGATAACGATTTCTCTTATGAAATGAGCATTCTTAAGAGTGCAGATGCTGAAGGAACTGCATGCAGCAGATACACATTCTCATATCCTTCACTTCCAGGAGTTGGCCACTTCATCCACACTTACGTTGGCGATGGCAACCCACTTCCAACATTCCAGGGTGAACCTGAAAGAGTTGCTATTCCTGAAGACATCGACGCATTAACAAATGAAATCTGGGAAGCACTGGATGCTGACAACAAGATTTCACTTTACGTTAGATACACAGACGCAGTAACTGGCGAATATGATGAAAGACTCATCAATAAGAACGCATAAGAAAGCAGGTGGCTATAATGAACGAATTAAAATTAAAGTACGGCTGTAACCCTAATCAGCCAGAAGCTAAGATTTACATGAAGGACGGAAGTGACCTTCCTATCAAGATTCTGAACGGCAGACCTGGATACATCAACTTCCTGGATGCGTTCAATGCATGGCAGCTGGTTAAGGAACTGAAGGAAGCTACTGGAATGCCAGCAGCAACTTCATTCAAGCACGTTTCACCAACATCAGCAGCAATCGGCAGACCTCTTACTGAAGATATGAAGAAGGCATACTTCGTTGACGATATCGAAGGCCTTGACGAATCACCGATCGCATGTGCATATGCTAGAGCTAGAGGAACTGATAGACTTTGCTCATTCGGTGACTTCCTGGCACTGTCAGATGTTTGTGATGAAACAACAGCTAGAATCATCAAGAGAGAAGTATCCGACGGCGTTATCGCTCCTGGTTACACTCCTGAAGCACTGGAAATCCTCAGCGCTAAGAAGAAGGGTGGATACAATGTAATCGAAATCGACCCTAACTACGAAGCAGCTGAACTGGAATCAAGAGAAGTATTCGGTATCACATTCGTACAGACTCACAACGATCTGAAGATTGATGCCAGCCTTCTCGAAAATATCGTAACAGAAAACAAGGAACTGCCTGAATCAGTTAAGCAGGACCTGCTCATCGGAATGATCGCGCTGAAGTACACTCAGTCAAACTCAGTTTGCTTCGTAGAAGACGGTCAGTGCATCGGTATCGGAGCTGGCCAGCAGTCAAGAATCCACTGTACTAGACTTGCTGCATCAAAGGCTGACACATGGCACCTGAGACTTCACGAAAAGACTCTGAACCTGCCTTGGAAAGAAAAGATCGCTAGAGCAGTTAGAGATAACGCTATCGACGCATACGTTAACGAATACGAAGAAGACGTTTGTGCAGACGGCAACTGGCAGAAGTACTTCACAGAGCAGCCTGAACCTTTCACTGCAGAAGAAAAGAAGGCTTACCTGCAGGGTCTTAAGGGCGGCGTCCTCGCATCAGATGCATTCTTCCCATTCGGCGATTCAATCGAAAGAGCTAGAATGAGCGGTGTTGACTACGTTGTTGAAGCTGGCGGTTCAGTAAGAGACGATGAAGTAATCGCAACTGCTAACAAGTACAACATGGTAATGATATTCAATAAGGTGAGATTATTCCACCACTAATACCGGGGGTTTATAGATGAAAATTATGGTAATCGGCGGCGGTGGCCGCGAACATGCAGTAATCAAGAAAATCGCTCAGAATCCTGACGTAGAGAAGATTTATGCTCTGCCAGGAAACGGCGGTATCGCAGCAGACGCTGAATGCGTTGCTATCGGTGCTACTGACATTGAAGGGATTGTAGCTTTTGCGAAAGAAAATCCTGTAGATTACGCAATAGTAACACCTGACGATCCTCTCGCACTGGGTTGCGTTGATGAACTGGAAGCTCTGGGAATCCCTTGCTTCGGCCCTAACAAGAATGCGGCAATCATCGAAGCTAGTAAGGTTTTCTCAAAGAACCTGATGAAGAAGTACGGCATCCCAACTGCTAAGTACGAAGTATTTGAAAATATGGAAGAAGCTCTTTCATATCTGGAAGATGCTCCAATTCCTACAGTTATCAAGGCTGACGGCCTGGCTTTAGGTAAGGGCGTTATCATCGCTGAAACTCGCGAAGATGCAAAGGCTGCAGTCAAGGAAATGATGGAAGACAAGAAGTTCGGCGAAAGCGGCAGCACTATTGTAATCGAAGAATTCCTGACTGGTCCTGAAGTATCAGTTCTTTCATTTACAGACGGTAAGACAGTTGTTCCTATGGTTTCATCAATGGACCACAAGAGAGCACTGGATAATGATAAGGGTCTCAACACTGGCGGTATGGGAACTATCGCTCCTAACCCTTGCTACACAGACGAAGTTGCTGAAAGATGCATGAAGGAAATTTTCGTTCCAACTATCGAAGCAATGAACGCTGAAGGTAGAACATTCAAGGGCTGCCTCTACTTCGGCCTTATGATTACAGCAGATGGCCCTAAGGTTATCGAATACAACTGCAGATTTGGCGATCCTGAAACTCAGGTAGTTCTTCCACTTCTGGAAAGCGATCTCCTCACAATCATGCAGGCAGTAACTAATCAGACTCTGGCTGAAACAGAAGTTAAGTTCTCAAATAAGCATGCTTGCTGCGTAGTAATGGCTTCAGGCGGATATCCACAGAGCTATGAAAAGGGCAAGCTTATCACAATGGGCAACATTGACGATTATACAGAAGTATTCATTGCAGGTGCTAAGCTTGATGAAGACGGCAACCTCGTAACATCAGGCGGCAGAGTACTGGGTGTAACTTCAGTAGGAAGCACTCTTAAAGAAGCAATCGAAACTGCTTACTACAATGTAGAAAAAATCAGCTTCGAGAAGGCTTACTTCAGATGCGATATCGGTAAGAAGGCTTATAGAGAAGAAAGGAGACTTAAATGGTAAATAGAGTGTTCGTTGAGAAGAAGGCTGCAGTTGCTAGTGAAGCTAAGGGCCTGCTTTCTCAGGTAAGAACTTTCCTTGGAATAGAAGCACTTGAAGGCGTTAGAGTTCTCAACAGATACGATGTTGAAGGTATCGATGATGCTTTATTCGAACAGTGCATCGGCAGCGTATTTTCAGAACCGCAGATCGATATGATCTACAAGACTGAAGAAGAAATCGGAATAGTTGCTGGCGAAACAGTTTTCGCAGTAGAAGCACTTCCTGGTCAGTACGATCAGAGAGCTGACTCAGCTGCTCAGTGTATCCAGATCATCTCACAGCAGGAAAGACCTCTGGTTAAGACTGCTAAGATCTACATCCTTAAGGGCAACGTAACAGAAGCTCAGGTAGAAGCAATCAAGGGATTCGTAATCAACCCTGTTGAAATGAGAGAAGCTTCAATGGATATGCCTGAAACTCTGAAGATGGAATATGATGTTCCTGA
The DNA here is from genome assembly GCA_029006195.1 of Bacillota bacterium. GTDB lineage: Bacteria > Bacillota > Clostridia > Peptostreptococcales > Anaerovoracaceae > Lentihominibacter. The sequence goes on along the minus strand of JAQXGH010000019.1, from coordinate 8,143 downwards.
AATGGTAGCTTCACTTGATGGATTCAACGATCTGGACGAAGCTGGTCTTAAGGCTCTGGTTGATTCAATGGGCCTGGCTATGGACTACGATGATATCAAGGTTTGCCAGGATTACTTCAAGTCAGAAGGCAGAGTTCCAACTATCACAGAAATTAAGATGATCGACACTTACTGGTCAGATCACTGCAGACATACAACATTCAATACAGTAATCGATAACGTTGAATTCGAAGACGAAATCGTACAGAAGGCATATAACGACTATATCGCAACAAGAGAAAAGCTTGGTAGAACTAAGCCAATCACTCTTATGGATATCGGTACTCTGGCTGCTAAGGCTCTCAAGGCTGAAGGCAAGATGGAAGGCCTCGACGAATCAGAAGAAATCAACGCTTGCACAGTAAAGATCAAGGCAAACATCGATGGTAAGGATGAGGACTGGTTACTGCTGTTCAAGAACGAAACACATAACCACCCAACAGAAATCGAACCATTCGGTGGTGCGGCTACTTGTATCGGCGGTGCAATCAGAGATCCACTCTCAGGTAGAGCATATGTATACTCAGCAATGAGAATCACAGGTGCTGGAGATCCACTCAAGCCGCTGAACGAAACTCTCAGAGGTAAGCTCCCTCATAGAAAGATCGTACAGACAGCTGCTGATGGATATTCATCATATGGTAACCAGATCGGTCTCACAACTGGCCTCGTTCAGGAAATCTACCATGACGGCTATGTTGCAAAGAGAATGGAACTGGGTGCTGTAGTTGGTGCAGCTCCTGCAGAAAACGTTAGAAGAGAAAGACCTGAAGCTGGCGACATCGTAATCCTGCTTGGCGGTAAGACTGGTAGAGACGGCTGCGGCGGTGCAACTGGTTCATCAAAGTCACACGATGTAAGCTCACTGGAAAGCTGCGGAGCAGAAGTTCAGAAGGGTAACGCTCCTGAAGAAAGAAAGCTCCAGAGACTGTTCAGAAACGGCGAAGCTTCAAGACTCATCAAGAGATGTAACGACTTCGGTGCTGGCGGCGTATCAGTAGCAATCGGCGAACTGGCTGACGGCCTGGACATCAATCTCGACGTAGTTCCTAAGAAGTACGAAGGTCTTGATGGTACAGAGCTGGCAATCTCAGAATCACAGGAAAGAATGGCAGTAGTAGTAGACCCTGCTGACGTAGAAAGATTCTGTGAACTAGCAGCAGCAGAAAACCTCGAAGCAACAGTAGTTGCTACAGTAACTGAAGAGCCTAGACTGGTAATGCACTGGGAAGGCAAGACAATCGTTGATATCGCTAGATCATTCCTGGATACAAACGGTGCTGCTAAGCACATCGAAGTAAAGGCTGCAAAGGCTACAGCAGAAGCAGTTTCAGGAAGCCTGATCGCAGATGTTGAAGCTAAGGGCTTCACAGATGCTTATAAGGCACTGGCAGATGACCTCAACGTATGTTCACAGAAGGGTCTCTCAGAAAAGTTCGACTCAACAATCGGTGCTGGAACAGTTACAATGCCATTCGGCGGCAAGTACCAGATGACTCCGATCCAGTCAATGGTTCAGAAGGTTTCAGTAGAAAAGAGCAATTCAAGAACATGTTCAATCATGTCATGGGGATACAATCCATTTATCGCATCAGCTAGCCCATACCATGGCGCATATCTGGCTGTAGTTGAATCAATGTGTAAGCTGGTTGCTGCAGGCGGCGGCAGAGAAGCTTCATACCTCAGCTTCCAGGAATACTTCGAAAGACTTGGTAAGGAACCTAGCAGATGGGGCAAGCCTTTCGCTGCAGTACTGGGTGCTTTCGAAGCTCAGATGGGACTCGAAGTAGCAGCTATCGGCGGTAAGGACTCAATGAGTGGTACATTCGAAGATATCGATGTTCCACCTACACTGGTTTCGTTCGCAGTAACAACTGCAGATGTTGATCAGATCATCACAAACGAATTCAAGGCAGCTGGCCACAAGGTTATCATGATCAGCCCTGAACTCAATGAAGACGGACTTCCATGCACAGAATCACTGAAGAAGATTTTCAAGCAGATCACTGAAATTGGCGATGCTGGCAAGATCTACTCAGCATACGTTCCAGGAATCGGCGGCGTTGCAGAAGCAATCATGAAGATGGCATTCGGTAACATGATCGGTTTCGAATATGCAGAAGGACTTGACCTTAAGGGTCTCTTCGGATACAACTACGGTTCATTCATCCTGGAAGTTGCAGACGATGTAGAAGCTGGTACTGTTCTTGGTAGAACAATCGAAGAAAGAGCACTGAAGATGGGCGCTGACTGCGTATGTCTGGAAGGACTCCTCGGCGTATACGAAGATAAGCTCGAATCAGTATATCCATGTAACATCGAAACTGCTGACGTAGAAATCCCTACAATTTCAAGCGAAACACCAGAAAGATGCAAGTATCAGGGTGCACCAGTTGCAAGACCTAAGGTTCTGATCCCAGCATTCCCAGGAACTAACTGTGAATACGATACTGCAAAGGCTATGGAAGCTGCCGGTGCAGAAGCTGAAATCATCGTAATCAGAAATATGACAGCAGAAGCTATCACAGAATCTATCGAAAAGTTTGCAGCTAAGACTCGCGAAGCTCAGATGATCTTCATCCCAGGCGGCTTCTCAGGTGGTGACGAACCAGACGGTTCAGCTAAGTTCATCACTTCATTCTTCAGAAACCCTGCAATCAAGGATGCTGTAACAGATCTCCTCGAAAACAGAGGCGGCCTGATGGGCGGTATCTGTAACGGTTTCCAGGCTCTTATCAAGCTGGGTCTCGTACCTTACGGCAAGATCATTGACACTGATGCTAGCTGCCCAACTCTGACATACAACGAAATCGGCAGACACCAGTCAAAGCTGGTAAGAGTAAGAGTTGCTTCAAACAAGTCACCATGGCTTGCTGAAACAGAAGTTGGCGACATCTACACAGTTGCTATCTCACACGGTGAAGGTAGAATCCTGGCAGATGAAGAGCTGATCAAGGAGCTGGCAGCAAACGGCCAGATCACAACTCAGTACGTTGATTTAGACGGCAACCCAACTAACGACATCAGATTCAACCCTAACGGTTCAATCTACGCTGTTGAAGGTATGTGCTCACCAGACGGTAGAGTATTCGGTAAGATGGGTCACGCTGAAAGAATCGGCGAAGGCCTCTACAAGAATGTACTCGGCGAATACGACATGAAGATGTTCGAAGCTGCTGTTAAGTACTTCAAGTAAACTTATGATATGGGAGAGCCCGCGTGTGCGGGCTCTTATTTTATATATAGATAGGCGCAACTTGTCGGGATTGGCAGGAACTGGGCGTTTGTACAAGTAAACTTGTCGAGATTGGACTAGATGGCAGCCACAGGCAAGGGGCACTTGACCAAGCAGGCAGTGGCGGCGGATTCGGACAAGTTTAGCGGCTAAAACTTGTAAAAAACAAAGTGTATAAAGATACTGGACAAGTCTCTGACTGAAAAACGACAAGTAGGTTGTAGGCTTTGCAAGCGAATGGTAATATGTGGGAAAAAGGAGGGGCCTATGAAAGGGACGGCGGGATTTGGATATTTTAGGGAGGTGCTTTGTGAGGCTGTCGAACAGGAGCTTGCACTGAGTGAAACGTTGGAATATGAGCTGGCTGGGCTTCCGGCCGGGAAGCTGGCGATAGCGAAGGATGGGAATCATTACTATTTTTCGAATCACATGGGTAGAGTAAATAAGGGAATTACCAGAAATAAGGAGCTCGTGTATAAGTTGGCACGGCGCCGGTACTTAGAGTGCCTGCTAAAAGAATTGAAAGATGATCTAAATTTCGCGCGAAAGGCCAAGGCGTATTTGAAAGCAGGGCAGAATGTCGAGCTTGAAAAGACTAGGCGCTTATATAGCAGTACGGCGGAGCTTTTGGATGTTTTTCAAGATGCGGGCCTCGATATAATGAGGATTACATGTTCGGCGAAGCAGTACGAGTGGAGCAAGGCGGAGTATAAGAAAAATGAACTATACCCTGAGCAGCTAAAGTATAGGACCAGTGCGGGTGTTGCTGTGAGGTCCAAGTCAGAGCAAGCAATCGGAAATGTTTTGGAGGCTTTCGGTATTCCTTACCGCTACGAGCAGGGGCTGCGAGTGGAAGTGCAGTGGATGGAAATCGGAGGCGAAATGATTGCGCCAAAGTATAAGACGTACTATCCGGATTTTTCGATTATGCTTCCTAATGGGCAACTTATTATCTGGGAACATTTAGGGAGAGTTGATTTGAATAGTTACCGCAACCATAACGCGGAGAAGATTTCTGCACTTAGAGGAAGCGGTGCGGTGCACTTTGACAATTTTATTGTGACTTATGAAAGTGACATTTTGTCGATCAGCGACATTGAGCACATAGTGGTTAGCCGGATCTTGATGAGAATGGTGAGGTGACGGCCGTGTTATAGCTTGGACTTGTCGGTATTGGCGGTAAATGGGCGTATGTACAAGTAAACTTGTCGGGATTGGCAGGATTCGAATAAATAAAAAAGCAGGCCCTAAGAAAGGAACTGCTTCTTTGTTACTAATTAATATACATAAACCTTCGGCAGTCTTTGTCCGAATGCGCATGCGATTTCGTAGTTGATTGTGCCTGTTGCATCTGCGATGTCATCTGCTGAAATTTCGTAGATGCCGTCCTTGCCCATTACAGTTACTTCGTCGCCGATGCGTACATATGGTACGTGTGTAACGTCAACCATGCATTGGTCCATGCAGATGTTGCCAACGACTGGAGCCTTGACACCATTAACGATAACCTGAGCCTTGCCTGAGAATGGGCGAGGGTAACCGTCTGCGTAGCCTAAAGGAATTGTAGCAATCAGGCTGTCTTCAGTTGCTGTCCACTTGCGGCCATAACTTACTGATGTGCCTGCGGGAACCTTCTTAAGGTGAACAATGTTTGCCTTAACTGACATTGCTGGCTTAAGATCCAGCTCGTTTCTGTCAACTTCGTCTGATGGGTAAAGTCCGTAAAGGATGATACCAGGGCGAACCTGATTGAAGTGTGCATCTGGAATTTCCATGATAGCTGCACTGTTTGCTAAAGCCTTCATTGGAAGTTCGATGTCTTCTTTCATGAGCTTCTTCGCAAAAGCTATATATCTCTGTTCCTGCATCTGTGCATAGTTCTTGTCTGCTGCGTCAGCAGTAGCGAAGTGTGAGAACAGACCCTTGATCTTGAAGTTTGACAGAGTGCTGATTGACTTAACGTCAGCAACTGCTGATGGATCTTCTGGGATATAACCGATACGGCCCATACCGGTGTCAACTGCGATGTAGCCTTCGATTGTTTTGCCTGCAGCCTTTGCAGCCTTTGAAATTGCAGCTGCATTTGAGTAACTGCAAACAACAGGTGTTAAGTCGTAGTTAACGATTGTATCTACATATGGATCTGGTGTGAGACCAAGAACCATGATTTCTTCCATTTTATAACCGGCCTGTCTAAGCTTGATTGCTTCCGTCAGTGTTGCAACGCCAAATGACTGAACGCCATTAGCTCTGAGAACTGACGCTACCTTAACTGCGCCGTGACCATAGCCGTCAGCCTTGATGATGCCTGTGATTTTGATGTCTTTGCCAACTTTAGCCTTGATCTGCTTAATATTGTAATCTAAGTTGGAAATATTGATTTCCGCCCAAGCTGCTCGTAATGCTTCCTTATACATAAACTTAAAACCTCTCTTCCTGTTTATTGTATGTCGCAAAAGGAATTATAACACATTTTGAACAAAGCAAATGTTTAATTTGGGACACATTATACATTAAACGCTTTTTATGAAGTTTTCTGAAGCTTCTGCCAGCTTAGCGTGTGCTTTGGGATCAAGATGAAGTGAATCGATCTTTGATGATTCTATATACTGCGCTGCATTCATAAAGAAACTTCCAGTTTCTACTGCGATTTTGGCAAACGCAACTGCAAAGCCCTCAGACTTCTCCTTTGACACTTGGTCAAATTCATCATCCGGGCCAAAACCATCGCCAAGCACTGCTGGTGAAAATACAACCGTCTTTGGCGCATATCCCTGTTTGATAGTCAGGAATTCTTTGGCTCTTTCGATTATGCTTTTGACGCCGCCGGCAATATCATCAGGGCTTGCGTCAAAATGAGTTTTCAGGTCATTGCTTCCCAGCATAATAACGAAAATATCAATAGGCTTATGTGTGTTCAGACAAACTTCAAGGCCATGGCCGCCAAATTTCCATGGTTCGTCCTCAGGAACGGCAAAGGCAGTCCTGCCATTGCAGCCTTCTTCGATGATTTGGTATTTTGATCCAAGTTTCTTCTGAAGAATTCCTGTCCATCTGACTTTTGACGGATAACGCATTCCGTTTTCGGGATTATAGCCATATGTGTTTGAATCGCCGTAGCACATTATTGATATAGGCTGCTTCATATTTGTTCTCCTCATAGTATTTAGCGCAATAGATTAGTCATGTTAATAGACTATCATACAGAAAGAGCCTAAACAATGCATGGCATAAGATTTACATTAAGATTTCAGCTTAAAGCTGTGTTGCAAGATGCGGTACAAAATGATATTCTTATTAAAAAATTAAAGACTAATAGGTGACAACATGTATGATAACTTCATATTAAGACAAACAGAAAATGGCAACATCGGCGGATACACTTGGCCACTTGAGAATCCCGATAAAGTGGTTTGCCTCATTCACGGAATAGGCGAATATGCAGGCAGATATGATAGAATGGCCAAAGCTTTCCATGAGAAGAATATTGCTGTGCTCAGTATGGACCTTAGAGGGCACGGAATTTCAATGAATAAATGGGGACATTGTGCACCTAGAGCTGATGTGCTTAACGATATAACAGTATTAATTAGACATGCACAGAGTGTATATCCGAACGTGCCTATCGTGCTTTATGGCCATAGCATGGGCGGCAATATCACAATGGACTATAGATTTAGAGGAGAGCTCAATGACGTGCCTGTTGGCTACGTTATCTCAGCACCTTGGATCAGGCTGGTAAGAGCAGTTCCGGGAATACTCTATGTAGTTGTAAAGGCTGCATCTAAGATCGTGCCATCCATGATAATGAGTGCAGCTGTTAATGAAGATGTGCTTGGTCACCCTGACAGCGTCAAACCATATAATAAGAATCCTATGGTGCATGACAGAATTTCATTGCAGACCGCATACGACGGCTTCACTATTGGCCTGGCAATGGAAAACGGAACACACGAAAACAATGGAAAAGCCAAAGATATTCCTACTTTGGTAATGCACGGCACAGAAGACAAAATCTGTTCAATTGACGGTACTCGTGCCATGATCGCCAAAATGGAAGAAAACGGCGACAACGTTAAATTCATAGAATGGGAAGGCCTCTATCATGAAATCCACAATGGTGGACAGGAAAGCAAGGGCGACGAAGTAATCGAAACCGCAGGAAGCTGGATAAGTCAGCTTTAAGGGTTTTGCATATATAGGAGGAAATAATGGCAATACATTTAGTGATGGTAAATCCAGAAATACCGCCAAATACCGGTAACGTGGCGAGAACTTGTGCGGCGACTGATAGCGTTCTGCATTTAGTTAAGCCTCTGGGTTTTTCGATAGATGACAAAAGTCTTAAGCGTGCGGGCCTGGATTATTGGCAATACGTAAACGTAGAAGTGCACGAAAGTCTGGATGAGTTTATGGAGAAGTATGCGGATAAGGTACCGCGCATGTTCCTGGCAACAACAAAGGGCGGAAAGTACTATACTGACGTCAAATTTGAAGATGAAGACATGATCTTGTTTGGTAGAGAGACTGCTGGACTGCCGCGTGACTTTATAGATGCACACGCAGAAAATGCAATTAGAATCCCAATGAGCGCAGACACTAGACTGCGTTCGCTGAATCTGTCAAATTCGGTAAACATCATTCTGTTTGAAGCGCTGAGACAGCTGGGATTCCCTGGACTTGAATAGGCCGCTTTGACTATTGACCTCGGGTGTGTTATCATAACCGAGGATGTGCCCTCATAGTTAAATGGATATAACAAATCTCTCCTAAAGATTAGTTCTTGGTTCGATTCCGAGTGGGGGTGCCAATAAGCTTGAAATTTCAACGGTTTCAAGCTTTTTTATTTGCTCGGAATCGAGAGAAAAT